>NZ_JBWCCJ010000003.1:0-727304 GCF_056279405.1 Pseudarthrobacter sp. TE3704 | reverse complement strand
GTGTGTGAGAGGCCCCCAGCCAGACCACTGGGTTGATAGGCCGGATGTGGAAGCGAGGACTAACGACTCGTGAAGCTGACCGGTACTAATAGGCCGATAACTTACACCACACACTTTCTTCGTGAACGGATTCAAAAGACGTTCACACCCCGAAGAAAGTAAAAAGATACACAAGACTGCTTGCGTCCACTATGTGGTTCCCAACCAACAAACCCGTTTGTTGCAAGGAAACCGACAACTACATAACAACACCACAACTGCCTTCAACAGCAGAAGTTGTAACCACAAAGTTTTCCCACCCCCCACAGGGGTGCGGAGCAAGGGTTACGGCGGTCATAGCGTGGGGGAAACGCCCGGTCCCATTCCGAACCCGGAAGCTAAGACCCACAGCGCCGATGGTACTGCACCCGGGAGGGTGTGGGAGAGTAGGTCACCGCCGGACAACCATTAAGGTCGAGGCCCCAACCAGGCAACTGGTCGGGGCCTCCCGCATTTAACAACACCAACGCCCGGGATGCCGTTCAGATAGCCCCCCCCGACCAGCAGATAGAGCGTCTTACCGAAACCTGCAGCAACTGATAGAGCGTCGCCCGGGAACCTGCATTAGGTGAGAGAGCGTCCGCTGAGGGCACAATCGGGGCCGAAAACCCCCCGAAATCCGGTGATTAACCTCAAAAAGTCGCGGAAACACGCGGAATTTGCGGACCTCGACCGCCCAAGCTGGTAAGTTTTCGAACAGTGGCTTGTGCGCACGCCGCGTGCAGGCTCCATAAAGATGACCGTCCAGGAGGACATAAATGGCTAAGAACCGTAGTGAACTTGTTGCAGAGGTAGCGGGCAAGGCCGGCACCAGCCAGGCAGCCGTCAACTCCGTCCTCGACGCACTGTTCGAGGTTTTCGAGACTTCTGTCGCCGCGGGCGAGAAGATCACCATCCCGGGCTGGCTCGCCGTCGAGCGTACCGACCGTGCAGCACGCACCGGCCGCAACCCGCAGACGGGTGAGACCATCCAGATCGCAGCAGGCCACAGCGTCAAGCTGACCGCCGGCTCCAAGCTCAAGGCTGCGGTTTCCAACAAGAAGTAAGCTTCTTCCTCCCCGGCCCAGAGCCGGCGTGGAAAAGGAGCGGTGACCGGGAGGTTGCCGCTCCTTTTGCTTTTAAGGCCGATTCGCCGCCCGGGCAGGCGTAGCGGACAATGGAATGGTGTCTTCTGCCGCAAAACCCCCTTCCATAACCCCCGAGTCCGCTCCCGGCAAGGGAGCACAGGGGCAGGACAGCGGCGCCTCCGGCATCCCACGCGCATGGCAGCTTGCCGGACTGGCCGCAGTATTCCTCGGCCTTGTTGCTGCCCTCATCTTCTCCGGTGCCGCGGCAACCCGCGGCGTCGCCGACCCCGGGGCCCTGGTGCGCTGGGGCCTGCCCGCCAGCAAGGCCATCCACAACATTTCCCTGGCAACGGTCATCGGCGGCCTGATCTTCGCCGTCGGAATCCTGCCCAGGAGCCTGGCGCCCCGCAGCAGGGCCAGGGAAGCGTCCGAAGCCGACGGCAGCCGCGAGCACCCCGCCTTCAGCCGTGCTCTGGCTGTGGCAGCCGCCGCCGGCGCAACCTGGACCCTGTCCGCAATCGCCGTCCTGGTCCTGACGTACGCGGACGTCGCCGGGCAGGGGCTCTCGGGGGACGCGGAGTTCACGCAGGCCCTGGTGTATTTCATGACGGACATCGAGACGGGGCGCGCCTGGCTGGCCGTCACCATCATCGCCGCCGTAGTCACCACAGCGCTGTTCGGCGTCAGGTCCCTCGGCGGGCTGGCGCTGACCCTGGTCCTGGCGTTCATTGGGCTGGTCCCCACGGCGCTGATCGGCCACTCCTCAAGCTCGTCGGACCACGAGGGTGCCATCAACTCCCTCGGCCTACACCTGGTGGGTGTCAGCACCTGGGTGGGAGGGATCATCCTGCTGGCCCTGCTCTCCGGCATCCTCACCGGTTCCAAGGCAGGGGCAGCCGGTGACATCACAGAATCCACCCTCCGCCGGTTCTCGTCCCTGGCTGGCTTCGCCTTTGTCCTGGTGTTCGCCTCCGGGGTCATCAATGCCAGCATCAGGATCACTAACTGGGGAGACCTCTTCGGCTCCGCCTACGGCCAACTGATCCTGGCAAAATCCGCAGCCACCCTGGTCCTGGGCGGGATCGGCTTCATGCACCGCCAATGGGTCATCCCGCAGCTAGGCCGCAAGGGTTCCACCATGTCCTCGCGGCGCGTGCTGTGGCAGCTGGTCCTGGCAGAACTTCTGGTGATGGGCCTGACGTCCGGCGTGGCCGTTGCCCTGGGGCGTTCGGCCCCGCCGGAGCCCACAACGTATGCGCCGGACGCGTCGCCGGCCTTCATCCTGACCGGATACGAACTGCCGCCTGAGCTGACGCCGGAGCGCTGGCTGACGGAATGGCGCCTCGACTGGCTCTGGATTGCCGTGGCCCTGTTCGGGCTGGTGTCCTACTTCCTCGGCGTGGCAAAGGTCTATCGCCGGGGCGACAGGTGGCAGTGGTTCCGGTCCGTGAACTGGGTGATCGGCCTTGTGGTGCTCACCTACATCACCTCCGGGCCGCCGTCGGTCTATGGCCGCGTCCTGTTCTCGGCGCACATGGTGGACCACATGGCGCTGACCATGGTGGCCCCCATCTTCCTGGTGCTCGGCGCCCCGGTCACGCTCGCTCTGCGCGCCCTGCAACCCCGCGGCGACGGTTCACGCGGAGCCCGGGAGTGGATCCTGGTCTTCGTGCACTCGAAGTTCTCGCAGGTGGTCACCCACCCGCTGTTCGCGGCCGCCAACTTTGCCGGCTCCATTGTGCTGTTCTACTACTCCGAGCTGTTCGGGTTCGCGATGCGCGAGCATGTGGGCCACGAGCTGATGATCGTGCACTTCCTGCTCACGGGCTACATCTTCGTGCTGAGCATGATCGGTTCGGACCCGCTGCCGCGCCGGGCGCCGTACCCCATGCGGCTGCTCCTGCTCCTGGCCACCATGGGCTTCCACGCGTTCTTCGGCGTGGCGATCATGGGCGGCACCAACCTCCTGGCCGCCGACTACTTCGGCAACCTGGGCCGGGACTGGGGACAGTCCGCACTGATGGACCAGCAGACCGGCGGCGCAGTGGCCTGGGGCATCGGCGAGGTGCCCACCCTCCTGGTGGCGATCGGCGTCGCCATCATGTGGTCCCGGTCCGACGCGCGGGAAACCAAACGGGTGGACCGGGCGGCCGACAGGAATAACGACGCCGATCTCACCGCTTACAACGATATGTTTGCCAAATTGGCCGAACGCGATGCCAAGCTGGCTGACCGCAACAAGCTGGAAGGACGCTGATGAGCGAAACCGTACGCACCCACCACCGGGTCCGTGCCTCTGAACTGGTGGGCCGTAACTGGTTGAACACCGGCGGCAAGACCCTGGACCTCGAAGCCTTGCGCGGCAAGATCGTGCTGCTGGACTTCTGGACCTTCTGCTGCATCAACTGCCTGCACGTCCTGGACGAGCTGCGCCCGCTGGAGGAAGAGTACTCGGACGTCCTGGTCACCGTGGGCGTCCACTCGCCCAAGTTCGAGCACGAGGCGGACCCGGTGGCGCTGGCCGCCGCTGTGGAGCGCTACGAGATCCACCACCCGGTCCTGGACGATCCGGAGCTTGAGACCTGGAAGGCGTACACCGCCCGTGCCTGGCCCACCCTGGTGGTCATCGATCCCGAGGGTTACATCGTGGCGCACCTCTCCGGGGAGGGCCACGCGGACGGCCTGGCCGTGTTGATTCCCGAGCTCATCGCCGAACACGAGGCCAAGGGCACCCTGCACCGCGGCTCAGGCCCGTACGTGGCGCCCGAGCCGACGTCCGGCACCCTGCGGTTCCCGGGCAAGGCGCTCTTCCTTCCCGCCGGCCGTGGTTCCGGCGCAGATGAAGCTTCCGACGGCGGCGCGCCAGCAGGTGCCGCATCGCACGGTTCATGGCTGGTCACCGATACCGGGCACCACCGCCTGGTGGAGCTCGGCACCGACTTCCAGGCCGTCCTGGCCACCTTCGGCTCGGGCACCAAGGGCTACGCCGACGGTCCGGCCGCCGGTGACACCGCGACCGCACAGTTCAACGAACCCCAGGGCCTTGTCCTGCTGCCGGAAGACGTGGCAGCCAAGGTGGGCTACGACGTCGTTATTGCCGACTCCGTCAACCACCGCCTTCGCGGGCTGTCCCTGGCAGACGGCAAGGCATCCACCCTGGCCGGCAACGGCGTCCAGCGTTTGCTGGAGACCGGCCCCGCGCGGGTGGACGAGGACGCCGCCGGGTTCACGGGCCGCCTCAGCGACCATCCCCTGGAAGTCTCCTTGAGCTCGCCCTGGGACCTGGTATGGTCGCGCAAGCTCAACGCCGTGGTGGTGGCCATGGCAGGAACCCACCAGATCTTCAGCTTCGACCCCGTCTCCGGTGAAGTGGACATTATTGCCGGCAACGGCCTCGAAGGACTGTTGGACGGCCCGGCCCACGAGGCCTGGTTCGCCCAGTCCTCGGGCCTGGCCGAGGACGCCGACGGCAGCATCTGGGTGGCCGACTCCGAAACGTCTGCCCTGCGCAAGCTGGCAATTGACGACGACGGCACCATCACCGTGGAAACCGCCGTCGGCAAGGGTCTGTTCGACTTCGGCTTCCGGGACGGCGCCGCCGCAGAGGCACGCCTGCAGCACCCGTTGGGTGTGACGGTCCTGCCGGACGGCTCAGTGGCTATCGCGGACACCTACAACGGCGCGGTCCGCCGTTACGACCCCGCCACCAAGACCGTCTCCACGCTGGCCCGCGGCCTGGCCGAACCCTCCGACGTCATCGTGGACCACACCAAGGCAGCCGGCTCCGAGCCGCTGCTGGTGGTGGTTGAGGCGAACCAGCACCAGCTGGTGTACGTCCCCATCCCCAAGGAAGCCCAGCAGGTGGACGAGGGCGCATCCCAGACGCACCGGCCCAAGAGCCCGGTGGCCCCGGGCCCGCTGGAGCTGACCGTCCGCTTCACCGCCCCCACCGGGCAGAAGCTGGATGACCGCTGGGGCGATCCCACGCAGCTGAAGATCTCCTCTACGCCCCCCGAGCTGCTGGTATCCGGCGGCGGAACATCGGTGGGGCTTCTCCGGACCCTTGAGCTGTCCCAGGACGTGCCCGAAGGCATCCTGCACATCACCGCGCGCGCGGCCGCCTGTGACGGGCCGGAGACCGAGGACGGCGAGATCCCCGATCATGCCGCCTGCCACCTGTACCAGCAGGACTGGGGCATCCCCGTGCTGCTGCAGGCCGACGGAGACACGGAGCTGGTACTGGACCTCCGCGGCATGGACTGACGCGCCGCCGTCGTCCACTGAAATGGCCCGGCTTTCAATCCCTGAGGGTGGAAAGCCGGGCCATTTTTGTCTTCGCTGCTGCCAAAAGTGGGCCAGTTCGTTCGCAGGTCAGTCGGCTGGCTTATCCACATAGCCCGTCGCGGGGCTGACTGCAGACCGCCGCGGACGCCATTGTGGGCCCTATGAACCCAGCGGAGATCCTCAGGTCGGCTGGCGGAGTGCTGCTAACGCGGGACGTGCTGACTGCCGGTGCCACGGAAGCCGGCCTTCGCCGGGCGGTTCGAAGAGGCGACGTGGTCCGCCTCGAGCGGGGGCTCTTGGCGGTTGCGGACGCTGATCCGGAGCTAGTGGCCGCAGGGCGTGCCCGTGGCCTCCTCACATGTGTGTCCGCCGCACCGGCATTCAGCCTCTGGCGGCTCCGTCCCCCGGTTCAGCCACACTACTGGCAAAGTAACGGACGGAAGCCCGCCGGCTGTGTCAGTCATAGGCTTCCACTGACGCAGTCTCCCAGCCACGGGACACTTGCCGCCCTTCCGGATGTCCTTCTGCACGCACTGCTGTGCCTACCGGAACTCGAATCCCTGGTCATGGTCGAATGTGCCTACAACAGGGGTGACATCGACCTCTCATTCCTTCTCCGCCACCTTTCCGGGAACCGATGCGGCAAGGCGCGGAACGTGGTGTCCAAGGTTGAACGCGGCGCCGACTCCCTCCTTGAGTCCTTGGCCAGAGTGCTGTTCAGGGACGCCGGCATTCACACCGCGACCCAAGTATGGATTGACGGAATCGGGCGCGTGGACTTTCTCCTGGAAGGGTTTCTGATTGTGGAAATTGACGGCATCGCTTTCCACCTGGAGGCACGGCAATTCAAGAAGGACAGGCGAAGGGACAACTCGGCCATACTGCAGGGTCTACCGGTGCTGCGGTTCTTCTACGATGATGTAGTTCACGCGCCGGACTCTGTTCTGGCCCAGCTATCAATCTCAGCGGGCCCGTAGCCGCGGCTACTAATTGGGGGCAGGCTCCAAAACCGGGCCAGAGCGGCGTGCGCGGCCTAGAAGCTCAGTACGGGGGTGACCCTGACTGCGCCGCCGGAGACGTCCAGGCGGGTGGTGAAGCTGAAGTCCACTTCTTCTTCCAGCGGGTACCAGATTCCAGTGAAGGAGTTCTGCTGCAGTGCTTCCACCTTGGCCTTGCCGTCCAGGGGTGCCACCACCCACCGTCCGTCAAAGGGTTCGATGGCAACGTTTGGGTACTCGGTGACGGTCCACTTGATGGTGCCGTCCTGGACCCTGTTGTTGCTGGCGTAGTAGAACGGGCAGTCCGGCTGGAGCTTCTGTTCCTTGACCGCTTCCGCGGCGCAGCCATCCAGGAATTCCTTGACCTTGTCCGCCACGTCCTTCTTCAGGCTGGCAGTAGCCTGGGTCAGCAGGTTGAGCGGCGCCACGGGGACGTCCCGGGCGGTGACTGTGGCGCGGGTTGCGGGGGCTGAGAAGTACTGGCCGTTCAGGGCGGCCTCGTACTCACCCGGATAGAACACCGCGAAGGAGTTCCTGCCGTTGGGCATGTTCACCGGCACGCCGTTGACATTGGCCTCGCTGCCGTTGACCACCGTGATGTCCACCGTGGGCAGCCGGGACGGAACGAAGGCCCAGGTGTTGAAGAAGATCCATTCCGTGCCGGTCTTCTGCAGCATGAATTCCGTGCGGAGCCGGCTGCCGTCGATGGTGTATTCCATGGGCACCATGACCTGGTTTCCGGAGCGCTCCTCCGGTTCGCCGATCTCCACGTTGGTCAGGCGGGACGCGGCGGTCTGCAGCCCTGTTCCGTCGAGCATGGCGGCATTGCTGGGCGGTACGGTGGCGCGCAACAATCCCAGCGCCTTCCCGCCGTCACCGCTTTGCAGCGCATCCAGATACTCACGCACCGGCTGCTGCGGACTCGCCACCGTCCTGTTCACCAGGTTCACGGCAACAACGGCTCCGGCCACGGCAAGCATGAGGCCCAGCAGCCATCCGGCCGCTATCCTCACCAACGCTTGACTCATCTGCACGTTCCTTACACTAACGTTAGTGCGAACGCGCACTGAAGTCGGCGTCTACCCTTTGTGGGGGAGAAGCGCGGTGTTAAGGCCCGACGGCGGAAGCCGGAACAGGCGTCCGCAGCCCCTTGGGAGCGGCCAGGGTCAGCGGCGGCGCCGCCGGGACGACGTGCCGAACACACCCCGCAGCAGTTCACGGCCCAGCTGGGTGCCGATGGACCGGGCCATGCTCTTCAGGCCGCCGCCCAAAGCGCCACCGAGCGCGCCGCCAAGGTCGTCCATCATCCCGCCGCCCGGCTCCGGCCGCGAAGACCGGGGCGCCCCGGCCGGCGTACGGGGAACAGTGTTCCGGCTGGGAGCCGGCCTGCTGCTGGGCCGGCCGAGGATCTCCTCCTCAATCCGGCGGGCCTCGGCGTCCACGTCCGCAGCTCCGCCGTAACCCGGAACCGGCGGCGGCGCCGCGGGACCGGTGGGTGCGGCAGCCTTCCCGGTCAGCTTCTCATAGGCGGAGTGGTTATCCACCGCGGTTCCGTACTTGGGCAGGAGCGCCGAGCCGGCCACGGTGCTCCGGACCAGGGCGTCATCGCTGGGTCCCATGACCGACTCGGGCGCCCGCAGCCGGGTGAGCGCCACAGGAGTGGGCGCGCCCCTGTCGTTCATGACCGTCACCACGGCCTCGCCGATCCCTGCGGAGGTCAACGTTTCCTCAAGGTCGTAGTCGCTGACCGGGAACGTGGACACGGTGGCCTTGAGCGCCTTGGCGTCCTCCGGGGTGAAGGCGCGCAGGGCGTGCTGCACCCGGTTGGCCAGCTGGCCAAGGACGTCGGCCGGAACGTCCTTGGGAGTCTGGGTGACGAAGAAGATGCCCACGCCCTTGGACCGGATGAGCCGGACGGTGGTGGTGATGGCCTCCAGGAACGCCTTGGACGCACCGTTGAAAAGCAGGTGGGCCTCGTCGAGGAAGAACACCAGCTTCGGCTTGTCCAGGTCCCCTGCTTCCGGGAGGTCCTCAAAGAGATCGGCGAGCAGCCACATGAGGAACGTGGAGAACAGCATCGGTTTGGTCTGGAGCGTGGGCAGCTCGAGGCAGGTGATGACGCCGCGGCCGTCCGGCGCGGTCCGCAGCAGCTCCGCGGTATCAAACTCGGGTTCGCCGAAGAACTTCTCCAGCCCCTGCGCCTCGAGGTTCACGAGCTCGCGGAGGATGACACCGGCGGTCGCCTTGGACAGCCCGCCCAGCTCCTCCAGCTGGTCCTTGCCTTCGGCGGACGTCAGGAACTGGATCACGGCCCGGAGGTCCTTGAGGTCGATGAGTTCCAGGCCGTTTTTGTCCGCGAAGTAGAACACCAGCTGCAGGCTGGATTCCTGCGTGTCGTTCAGATCCATGATCCGCGAGAGGAGGATGGGCCCGAAGGACGATACCGTGGCCCGCACGGGGACCCCGTTACCGTCGCCGCCCAGAGCCAGGAACTCCACCGGGAACGTCTTCCCCTGCCAGGCCTGTCCAATGCCCTCGGTGCGGGCGGTGAGCTTAGCGCTGCCGGTAGCGGCGGTCGCCAGCCCGGAGAGGTCACCTTTGATGTCCGCCAGGAAGACGGGGACGCCGGCGGTGGAGAGCTGCTCGGCCATCATGTGCAGCGTGACGGTTTTGCCGGTACCGGTGGCGCCAGCCACCAGGCCGTGCCGGTTCATCATGGCCAGCGGCAGGCGCACCGGGGCGTCCTTGTGGAGTTCGCCGTCGATGATGGCGGCCCCCAGTTCGATGGTGGCACCGTCCAGCGTGTAGCCCTTCTGGATGGTGGCAAGCTTCTCTGCTGTGGTTTTGTTGGCCATGGCGCCAGCTTAGCGGCGCCCGGTGCCTGCGCGGCGGCACTCCGCCGGTCAGTTCTGCGCGGCCGGAAGTTCCTTGGTGAACGCCAGCGGCCCGATGGTCTCGGGGTCGGCGGCCAGGTCGAACTGCGGCTCATAGCCGGTGGTGAGGTAGAGGTGCTTGGCCTCGGGCTGCCGCGGGCCGGTGGTGAGGTAGAGCCGGGTGTATCCGCGGCGGCCAGCCAGGGCTTCCAGTTCGGCGAGGACCAGGCGGGCAAGGCCCCGACGGCGGTGCGCGGAGTGCGTCCAGATCCGCTTCAGTTCCGCCGTGGCGGCGTCATACCGGCGGAAAGCCCCGCCGGCGATGGATTCACCGTTTTCTTGGATCACCAGGAGCGCACCGTGGGGCTCCTCGAATTCGGCGGCTGGGTAGCGGTTCAGCTCCTCTGCGGCAGCGCCCCGGCCAAAAAGGTCGCCGTAGCGGGTGTCGTATTCGACGGCGAGTTCGTCCAGCAGCGGCCGGACGCGGGGATCGTGCATGGGCAGGTTCAGGACCGCCAGGGCTGCGGGGTCAAGGGGCCTGCGCTTGAGTTCGGGTTCTGCGGTCACGGGTTCAGTACTTTCCGACGGCGGCTGGTTCTGGAGTTATTGTGGCGGAGGGTTCGGCGGACAGGCCGCGTGCAACGGTGAGGATGGTCCGGGCCAGGGCATCGTTTTCCCGGAACGGTGCGGCGTTGGTATTGGGCCGGGCAAACGCTCCCGCGCCCCAGCCTGAGGTTCCCGGCCCGATGCCGAACACGGTTTCCTGCAGGTTTCCGGCGGCGTCCACCAGCTGGTGCCGGGCGGAAACCAGCAGTTTGCCGGTGGAGTGGATGCCGTCGGCCGTGAGCAGCTGCTGCTCCGTCCCCAGCCCGCTGCCGTGCAGGGACGCGAGCACGGGATTGAGCGACCGGGTGACCGACGTGGACGGCAGCCGGGCCTCGATAAAGGCGCTGGCCGTGATGGCGGCGGGATGATGCGGGGAGGTGGCCCGGAACAGCCCGGTGGCTTCGTCGGCCGTCACCTCGAGGCCGGGGCCCAGGAACTGGAGCAGCCCGGCACGGTGCAGGGCCAGCATTTGGCGCAGGCGGTGGGGCGGCGGGCCCGAGTCGACAAAGCTGAAGAACCCGTGCCACCAGCGGTGGACGGTCTGCTGGGACCGTGCATTAAGCCGTTCCGCAGGGACCACGCGCCCCAGTTCCATGTAAACGTGCAGCAGGGCCAGGAAGAGTGCCAGGGTCTCCGGATGGTCCGGGCTGTCCCGCAGGGCGAGGTCGTGCCCGATGTACCCTGCCACGGCGGACTGTACTTCCCCGAGGCCGGCGAAGCGGCGCCCGTCAAAGGGCCGGTCCAGCCGCTCGAGGTCGAGATGCAGGCCGGCATCCGGGACGGCGGCAGCCACGAGTTCGGCGCGCGCGGAGCTGTACCAGTCCAGGCCGGAGTAGCGCGAGGTGAACTCTTCCCAGCCCATGGCGGCCCGCTCCGGGCTGCCGGTCAGCAGCTCCCGGTAGTAGCCGTACCCGGCTTCCTTGGCGATCAGGGGCCAGAGGTGGCTCCTGAAGTCCAGTTCGCCGTGCCGCCGGAGCAGGGCCTCGACGGCGTCCGCGGTGAAGAACAGCAGTGGACCGGGTGCCTGGCCGCGGAGGGCAGACGAAATCTTGGAGTGGTACGGCACGCCGCGCCGCGACCCTGCCCACAGCCGGGGTTCCCGGCCGGACGCAAGGTAGCGCAGCCCGCCGTCGGGCGTTTCCTCGAAGCGCCCGCCGCGGCCCTCCATCAGGAGGACCAGCAGGTCGACGAACGCGAGGCCCATGCCGGCGACGATCACGTCCTGCCCGGGGGCGATGGCTGAATAGTCGACGTCGGTGGTGTAGCTGGGCGCCGCATGGAACCCGCCGTGGCGGGCGGCGAAGCGGGACCAGCCGGCGGAGGCTGCGTCCGGGCGGGAGTCGGTGTGGCCCAGTGCGGTGACGAGGATGTCGGCGTGCAAAGTCCGCCCGTTGGCCAGTTCCACGGCATGCGCGCCGCCGCCGAGCGGGGCGATGTCCACCGCCGTGGTCCGGTGCACGGTCACGCTCTTGCCGAGGGACCGGGCAGCGCGGCGAAAGAACCATTCGAGGTACTGGCTTTGAAGTTGCCGGGTGGGAAACGAGGAGCCCGTGAGGGAGTGAAGCTGGTCCCGCAGCTGCCGAGGGAAGTCCGGAACGTCGGTAATGGATCCGTCGAGTACGCCGGCCGCCCATTCCGCCAGCCCGGGGCCGGACGCCGGGGGACCGTCACAGGCGACGGACGCGTCCGTGAACATGGTGACGTCGGCCGCCGTCGAGTTCAGCAGCAGCCCGGGATGCTGGTCGTACCGCCAGATCCGGCCGGATCCTGGGACGTACGGCTCCACCACGTGGATCTGCAGGGCGCCGGCGAAGATCTCCGGCCGGTTGGCGGCAATCCGCTCCAGCACGCCGGCCGCCCGGGGACCGCCGCCGATGAAGACGACGGCCGGAATGTTCGCTGGCATGGGGCTCCTGACGGCGGTGCGTGGGCGGACGGGGATGCGGTGGCCTGGAAGGGCCGCCGGAGTGCCCATGCTAGGCAGCGGTGACGACGGCGGTCGAGCGCCCGGTCACGCCCGTTAACTCCGCGTCACAGCGCGTCAAGGGACGCAAAAAACCGACTCATGACGCCGTGCTAAGTCCCGTGACGATATGCAACTTGGCGCCTTGCTGGCCTCTTCCGGGCGGTCCTAGATTTGCAGCCAGCAACCGGGCCAGCCAGGACCGGTACCGGGGCGGTGGCTCCAACCCGATTCGAGAAGCGAGGTGGCGCATGAGTTCAGCAGCAACGAAGGTGGCGCAGTCAGCACAATCACAGCCGGCACAGACTGCAGGAGCAGCTCCGCAGCCTGCGCCACCTGCCCGGGCCGCCACGGACTACTCCGGCTACCCGGTGGTTGCAGCCAGGCATCCCTGGCGCTGGGTGGGAACAGCCGCCGTCGCGCTCGGTGTCCTCGCGGTGGCGTGGTCCCTGGCCACGAACCCGCGCTGGGAATGGGGCGTGGTGGCGCAGTGGTTCACCGCGCAGTCCGTGATCAACGGCTTGCTGGAAACCTTGAAGCTGACGGCCATTTCGGGCCTGCTCGGGTTCGTCCTGGGCTTCATCCTGGCGCTCATGCGGCTGTCCGCCTCTCCGCTGCTGGTCTCGGTGTCCTGGACGTTCTCCTGGATCTTCCGGTCCACGCCGCTGCTGGTCCAGATGCTCCTTTGGTACAACCTGGGCTACCTCTACGAAAAGATCAGCCTGGGCATCCCCTTCACCGACGTGAGGTTCTTCGAGGTCCAGACCACCACGCTGATCAGCCAGTTCGCGGCCGCAGTGCTGGGCCTGACCCTGAACCAGGCGGCCTACTCGGCCGAGATCATCCGCGGCGGAATCCTTTCCGTGGACCAAGGGCAACTGGAGGCCGCGGCGGCCCTGGGTATCCCGGCCTGGCGGCGGTCCACCCGGATTGTGTTGCCGCAGGCGATGCGGGCCATCCTGCCCACTGCCTTCAACGAAATCATCGGCCTGGTCAAGGGCACATCGATCGTCTACGTCCTGGCCTACTCCGAGCTGTTCTACACCGTGCAGGTCATCTACAACCGCACGCAGCAGGTCCTTCCGCTGCTCCTGGTGGCAACGCTCTGGTACGTGGTGATCACCTCGGTCCTCAGCGTCTTCCAGTACTACATCGAACGGCACTACTCCAAGGGTGCGGTGCGGAACCTGCCGCTGACGCCCTTGCAGAAAGCCCGTAAATTCTTCGCCACCCACGCAGTGGCCAACCGGACCAGGAGCTTCTGATGACCGTTACAGCTGCTACAGCCACCCGCGGCCTGGTGGAAATCACCGGCGTCCGCAAGTCCTTCGGGGCCACCGAGGTCCTCAAAGGCGTCAGCCTCACGGTTGAGCCGGGCGGCGTGGCCGTGATCGTTGGCCCGTCCGGCTCGGGAAAGTCCACCCTGCTGCGCACCATCAACCACCTGGAAAAGGTGGACGGCGGCCACATCTCAATCGACGGCACACTGGTGGGCTACGAAGTCCGGGGCGGGCGGCTGCACGAGCTGCGCGAAAAGGACATCCTGAAGCAGCGGACCGAAATCGGCATGGTGTTCCAGAACTTCAACCTGTTCCCGCACCTCACCGCACTGGAGAACGTGGCGGAAGCGCCCGTCGTCGCGCAGCGTCCTGGAAAAACACGCCCCTCCAAGGAAGAGGCGAAGCGCCGCGGCCTGGAGCTGCTGGACCGCGTGGGCCTGAAGGACCGCGCGGATGCCTACCCGCGGCAGCTGTCCGGCGGCCAGCAGCAACGCGTGGCAATCGCACGGGCCCTGGCGCTGGACCCCAAGATCCTGCTCTTCGATGAGCCCACCTCGGCGCTGGATCCTGAACTGGTCAACGAGGTTCTCGACGTAATCCGCGAGCTTGCCACCTCCGGCACCACCCTGATCATCGTTACCCACGAGATGGGCTTTGCCCGGGACGTGGCGGACACCGTGGTGTTTATGGACCAGGGCCAGATCGTGGAGCAGGGCACCCCGCAGGAGATTTTCACCAACCCCCAGGAACCGCGTACCAGGAGCTTCTTCTCCAAGGTGCTCGAACCGGCTTTCAACATCTAAGGACTTCCCATGGCTTTCTCTTCACGTGCCGGCATCCGCACCCCACGCTTCCGCAACAGGCGCACCCTGGCGGCGCTGCCCGCCGTCGTACTCCTCGGAACAGCCGCGCTGTCTGCCTGCGCCGATCCCGGTGCAACAGCTGCGGGCTCTGCCACGGGCGGAGCTGAGACGACGGCGGCACGCAACGGCGTGGTCTACAACGCGTCCCCGGACCAGCAGCGCATCCGGGCGAAGAAGGATCCGGCGCTCGCCGCCAAGGTCCCCGAACTCATTGGCAAGGACGGCAAGCTCACCATCGCCACCACCGCCGGTTCCATTCCGCTGTCCTTTCACGCCACGGACGACAAGACGCCGATCGGATCCGAGCTGGACATCGCACAACTGGTGGCGGACAAGCTGGGCCTGGAGCTGGATGTCCAGGTGACGTCCTGGGAGAACTGGCCGCTGAAGACCCAGTCCGGCGACTTCGAGGCTGTGTTCTCCAATGTGGGTGTGAACAAGGACCGGGTGAAGCTCTTCGACTTTGCCAGCTACCGGGCCGCCTTTATGGGTTTCGAGGCGAAGAAGTCCGCCAGCTATGACATCAAGGGCGCGGATGACATCTCCGGCCTGAAGGTGTCCGTGGGGTCCGGCACCAACCAGGAGAAGATCCTGCTGGCGTGGAACAAGGAACTCGAGGCCAAGGGCAAGGCGCCCGCCACCCTGCAGTACTACTCGTCGGACGCGGACACCATCCTGGCTCTCTCCTCGGGGCGGACGGACCTGAACATCGCCCCCTACCCGTCCACGGTGTACCGGGAAAACACCCGGGATGACCTGAAGGTGGTGGGCAAGGTGAACGCCGGCTGGCCCTCGGAAACCCTGGTGGCAGCCACCACCCTTCGCGGCAACGGGCTGGCCCCGGTCATCACCGAGGCCCTGAATTCGGCCATTGAGGACGGTTCGTACGCAGAGGTGCTGGAGCGCTGGGGCCTGTCCGAGGAGGCGCTGCCGGAGTCGAAGACCATCACCGAGGAGACCTTCGCTGCCGCCCAGGCAACGGCCAGTGCCGCTCCTTCCGGGAAGACCTCATGAAGTTCCAGGTCCTGGACATCATCCCGCACCTGAAAAACCCGGTGACCGGGGAGATCGTCTCCACAGCGGACCGCCTCAACCAGGTGGTGGAAACCGCGCGGCGGGCCGAGGAACTTGGGTTCGACAGCTTCTCCGTAGGGGAGCGCCACGCCGGGGAGTTCATCTCCTCCTCGCCCACCACGGTGCTGGCAGCAATCGCCGCCGTGACGGACCGGATCCGGCTGCAGAGCGGCGTCACCGTGCTGTCGGTGCTGGACCCGGTGCGCGTGGCCGAGGATTACGCCACCATCGACCAGCTCAGCCGCGGCCGGCTGGAACTGGTGATCGGCAAGGGCAACGAGGTGCTGCAATACCCGTTGTTCGGGCTGGACCTCGCTGACCAGTGGGACCTCCTGGCTGAAAAGTATGAGCTGCTGCGCCGGCTCTGGCGTGAAGAAGGAGTCACTTGGTCAGGGCGCTTCCGCCCGGCGCTGACAGAGCGAACCACCACCACGCCGCGCCCCTTTGACGGTCCGCCCAGGATTTGGCACGGCTCTGCTACAACGCTGACGTCCGCCGCCCTTGCCGGCATATGGGGTGACCCGCTGTTCACGGCGAACGCCATCCAGCCCCGGGAGAACTACCAGGTGCTGGTCGAGCATTACCGGGCGGAGTATGAGCGGCACGGCCACGATCCCCGGCAGCAGTACGTGGGTTCGGGCAGCGGTGCCGGCGGGGTGTTCATCGCGGACACCACCCAGGAGGCCATCCGGCAGTTCGGGCCGGTGTATGAAGCCCTGACGGCGAACCGCAACGTGCCGGGCAACAACTCACCCTTCCGGGACATCCAGCACGCGGTGGCGGAGGGCCCCGCGCTGGTGGGCAGCCCGGAGCAGGTGGTCGACAAAATCCTCAGCTACCACTCGCTGTACGGCCACGACCTGCAGTCCATCTCGCTGCCCACCACGCTGCCGTTCGAACAGCAGCTGGAGATCCTGGAGCGGTTCGCGCTGGAGGTCATTCCCGCTGTCCGGGCGGCCGCCCCCACCACGCTGTGGGAAGCCGAAGATCCTTACGGCAACCGCCCCGAATCCGCCCGCACCAGCACCACAAGGAGCCACTTTGTCTACGCACACTGAAACCGCCCTCGAGTCCTTCGACGCCGACTGGCAGGAATGGCACACGGCCCACGAACGCCAGCGCGCGCACCCGCACGGCTTCCTCGCCGTCACGCACCTGCACTGGCTGGACTCCTCCGCCGGGCGGCTGGACGGTGTTCCCGGCACATGGAGTGCAGTGGACGACGCCGTCCGCATCGTTTTGGAGCCGGGTGAAAGCCTGCAGCGGGACGGGCAGGAGTTGAACGCCGGCTCCGGTGCCACCATTGAGCTGGGATCCATCGAGGAGCGCGGCGGGATCAACCTGGCGTCCGGCGATACCGTCATTGAGGTGGCGAAGCGCGGCGGCGAGTACATTGTGCGGCCGCGGAATCCGGAGAACGCACTGCTCCGCGAATACCAGGGCACCCCCGCCTACTCGCCGGATGCTGCCTACGCCGTCCGCGGGACCTTTGTGCCCTTCGAGGCGCCGCGGCCCACCACTGTGGGGGCCGCCGTCGAAGGCATCCAGCATGTCTACGAGGCTCCGGGTGAAATCCGATTCAAGCTGGCAGGCCGGGAACTGGCGCTGACGGCGTTCAACGGCCAGGCACCCGGTTCGCTGTCCGTCCTGTTTACGGACCAGACCTCCGGCAAAACCACGTACGCAGCCAACCGCTCGCTCTCTGTGGTGCCGGCCGCGGACGGTTCGGTGGAGCTGGACTTCAACCGGGCCGTCAACCTGCCCTGCGCCTACACGGACCTGGCCACCTGCCCGCTGCCGCCGGTCGAAAACCGGCTGTCCGTGGCCATCGAAGCCGGCGAGAAGATCCCCTACGAACGTCAGGACCAGAAGTGAGCACCAACGAATCAGCCCGCGCCGGGTTCCTGGCGATCGAACTCGACGGCGCCGGGTGGGACGGTGCCGGTTTCACCAGCCTCGCCGAAGCCGTGCTTGCCGTCGAATCCGCCGGGTTCCACGTAGCCACCTTTACCGATGTACCTGCACCGGGGCGTGCCAACGCACTGCAGCGAGCGGCCTACGCCGGCCCCATCACGCGGACCATCGCCCTGGTGCCGGAGGTGGATACGGTCTACACCGAGCCGTTCCACGTTTCCACCCAGCTCGCGAGCCTCGATTACGTGGCGGGCGGACGCGCCGGATGGATCGCTACCGCAGGGGAATCACCCGAAGCCGCTGCCGCCGTCGGACGCGAATTCGTGAGCGGTGCTGCGCTGGGCCAGGAAGCCGCTGCCTCCATCGAGGTGTCCCGGCGTTTGTGGGACTCCTGGGAGGACGATGCGGTCATCCGTGACGTCGCCACCGGCCGCTACATTGACGTGGACAAGCTGCACTACGCCGACTTTGAAACCCCGGCGGACTTCGCGGGCCCGGCCTATTCGGTCAAGGGCCCATCCATTATTCCCAGGCCGCTCCAGGGGCAGCTGCCTGTGCTGGTTCCGGCGTCCCTGCTGGGCGAGGTCCCAGCGGACGCCGTGGACGGTGTGCTGGTGAACGCACCAACCCCTGAGCTGCTGGCCGCCGAGGTCCGCGACGTCCGCACCCGCGTCGGAGCTTCCGTGGCGGTGGTTGCCGAGCTCGACGTCGTCCTCGACGTCCGCGGGCAGGCTGCGGGGGACCGCAAGGCTGGCGCCGACAGCGGCCGGGCCAGGTACGCCGGCCCGGCGGCAGGCCTCGTTGACCTCCTGGCGCCCCTGCTCGCAGAGGCCGACGGCGTGCGGCTCCACCCGGCGTCGCTCGCGGTGGACCTCGGAGAACTGGCCCGGCTGGTCCTGCCGGAACTGAGGCAGCGCGGTGCCCTCCGTTCTCCCGTCCAGGACGGCACCTTCCGCGACCTGCTGGGCCTCGGGCGTCCGGCCAACCGCTATGCATCCGCCGCTTCCGGCACCGGAAAGTAAGGGAAAAACCATGACGCAGCACAGCCGTGCTATATCCGATGTTTTCACGCCGACAGGGAAGCTGCAGTTCGGCATCTTCTTCCAGGGGGTCAACTCGGGAACTATCTGGAAGGCCCCGGAATCCGGCTCGCAGACCGACTTCGAATCGTTCCGCCGCATCGCCCAGACCGCGGAGCGCGGGCTGTTCGCCGCGTTCTTCCTGGGTGAAGGGCTCCGCCTGCGGGAACACCTCGGCCGGCCACACGCGCTGGACGTCGTTGGCAGGCCGGACGCCCAGACAATGCTCGCGGCCCTGGCTTCGGTCACCAACAACATCGGTCTGGTGGCCACCCAGAACACCACATACAACGATCCCGCGGATCTGGCCCACCGGCTCGCGTCGCTGGACCTGATCTCAGGCGGCCGGGCGGCGTGGAATATCGTCACCACGGACAACGCCTGGACCGGGGCGAACTTCCGCCGCGGCGGCTACCTGGACCACGCGGACCGCTACAAGCACGCCGAAGCGTTCGTGGAGACTGCCAAGCGGATCTGGGACTCCTGGGAGACCCCGAACGGTCCTGCCCGCCGGGTGCTCCATGAGGGGCAGCACTACACCGTGGATGTCACCCCCCGCCTGCCGCGGAGCGCACAGTACCGGCCGGTGCTGTTCCAGGCCGGCGACTCCCCGGAAGGCCGTGATTTCGCAGCGCGGCAGGCCGACGTGATCTTCTCCGCCCACCCCAAGTTCGATGACGCCGTCGAGTTCCGCCAGGACCTCGTGGCGCGGTCGCTGGCTGCCGGCCGCGGGGCCAACGCGGTGCAGATCATGCCGGCCAGCGAATTCATCCTGGCTCCCACCGCCGAAGAGGCGGCGGAGAAGAAGGAGTGGGTCCGCCGCCTGCAGATCGGTCCGCAGCAGGCGGTGGCATACCTGGAACAGTTCTGGGGCCGTGAGCTGTCCGACTACGATCCTGACGGCCCGCTCCCGGACATTGATCCCGTGGTGGAGGAAACCTCCGAAACCCGGGGCAGCGGCTTCCACGGCGCGAAGGCACGGCAGTTGGCGGACCAGTGGCGGGCCGAGGCCAAGGACAAGGGGCTCTCCATCCGCCAGTTCGTCACGTCCCGGACCGCGCGCGTGGATTCCACCTTCACGGGTTCCTACGCTGCGGTGGCCGACCAGCTGGCCGAGTACGCACGCGTGGGCGCCGTGGACGGCTTCAACATCTCGCCGTGGCTCATTCCCACCGGCCTGGACGACATCGTGAACCATCTCGTGCCCGAACTGCAGGAACGCGGCGTCTACCCCACCGAATACCGGGGCACCACCCTGCGGGAGAACCTGGGGCTGGAGACGCCCGTGCACTCCGCTGAGACGGTCCGCGCCTGATGAATTGGCACCGCGGTGGAAGGGCCGACGACGGCGAGGAGGGTGCCGCCGTCGTCGAGCCTTCCGCTGGGGCCGTGCAGCTGCAGCTGACGGTGTGGGAGCAGCATCTGTAGGGCGTTTGTCAGACCCCGCACCTAGGCTGGAAGCGTCCGGATAAGGAAAGCCAGACGTCTCAGAAGGAGGGCAGCGCATGCGGCATCAAACGGACCCGGAGGCTGATGATGCCTGGGTTCCTGCTGTTGCCTTCGCTGATGAGGATCCGCTTCTGGCCGGGACTGTGAGCTTTCCACTCCCTTCTTTCCTCTCGGCTGACCAGGCTCTTCGCCTCGTCGCATCAGCTGACCGGCTCATTGCATGGGGAACGGCCATGAAAACGCGTGCCCTGGCCCGGGTCGAAGAAGCTGTTGGCGAAGAGACCCCGGCGAGGCGGGAGGAGCAGCCCGTGCGTTTTGGCGGGGACGAGGCCCATGCGCTCGCCGTCACAGAGGTGGCTACCGCCTATGCTGTCTCCGAAGGTTCAGCCGCACGCTCCTTGAATGAAGCCGCACAACTGACCACGTCCCACTGGGAGGTCCTGGAAGCGGTTGAAGAAGGAAAAATTTCCAACGCGCACGCACGCATCATCCTCGAACAGGCGCGCTTCCTGCCTGCCGGGCACGCTGAAAAGTTCTCCCGGATGGCCCTGCAACGCACGCGGACCCGCCACGGCCGTCTCCGCACCGCCGCCGAACTGCGCAGCTGCCTGCGCAGGCTGCGTGAGCGGCTCCATCCAGAGAGCCTCGCGTCCCGGAAAGCAGCCGCCCACCGCGAACGCGGTGTGTGGTTTTCACCCAAGCCGGACGGGATGTGCACCCTCACCGCCTCCCTTCCGGCAGAAGTTGGCCTGGCCATTTTCAACGGGCTCGACCACGACGCACGGCTGATCAAAGCCAAGGTTGCGGAACATAGCCGTGACTCAGGCGCCACTGTTGGCGGCGGTGTCCGGTCCGGCTCCAGCACCCTGCCGGAGTTCCGGGCGGATGCACTGGCCCACCGTCTCCTCGGCGGAACTGGGGAGTCGGAGTTCGGGGTGTTCCGGGCCGAGGGTTGTAGTGACCATTCCTTTAGGCCTGGCACTCGGGGGTGGCACAGGGAGCGAAGCGACACTGGACTCCGCGGAACTTGCCGGCTACGGGCCCATTGACGCTCCCACCGCCCGACAGCTGGCGGCACTGGCCCCCAACTGGCAGCGGCTTTTCACTGACTGCACCACCGGCAAAGCCCTCGGGGTGGGGCGGACGGCATACCGTCCGCCGAAGGCGTTGCTACGGTACCTGCACAGCCGTGACGGCACCTGCAGGTTCCCGGGCTGTACCCGCCCGGTCTCTGTTTGCGAACCCGACCATACCGTTGAGTGGCAGGACGGGGGGACTACCGACGCCGGAAACCTTGCAATGCTGTGCCGAAGACACCACGCGCTCAAGTCCATAGGGGCCTGGAAGTACAGGCAGTTGCCTGGGTCCGGCAACCTCGAGTGGCAATCACCATTCGGCCGCGTTCACATCAGCGAACCCGTGGAAGTCCATCCGGGGCCTGATCCCGGCAAGCCGCCGGAACCGCCGCCGTTTTAGTTCCTGCGGTCCCGGTGGGAATTCAGTCGTAGGCAGGGCGGTGCCATTCCTGATCAGCGGGCACACGGCCGATGCTCCAGGCCGAGACTTTACGCAGATCGACCCTAGTTGCCTGCAGGCGGACCTGGCGTCCCCCTGTCACGAGCACGGGGCCAAGAAAATGAACGTACAGATCATCGTTCAGTGTCTGTTCGTCCGCGGTGGCGGCAACGGAGGCGAAGGCGTCGGCGATGGCCGGGCTGCCAAGGCTGATCTGGTCATTCTGCCGCCGCTCCCAGGCCTGCCCGGACGCGACCGATCCCGAAATGATGGTGCCGTCAACCACAACAGTCAGCTCGATTGTTGCATCAGGGTCCAGCCGGACGGTTGCGGCCAGCAGCTGCGCCAGGCGGCCGTCAATGTCATACTTTCCATCCGTCATGGCTCGTCCCTTTCATGCTTCCGTGGACCTGGATCTGCTCTATCACAGCTTAGTTTCCGGCGCTGACACCACCGCCGGAACCGGGCATGAAAAATCCCCGCCGGGCTGGTGCCCCGGCGGGGATTCCTTCGTCGGCAGGACCCTTTACTTCTTAGGCAGGCCTGCCGGGTTCAGCTCGGACTTCTCGATTGCCTCGGATGACAGGCCCCAGCGGTCCAGGATTTTGGCGTAGGTGCCGTTTTCGATCAGTTCGTTCAGCGCTGCCTGGGCAGCCACGGCCAGGCCGTTGTCCTTTTTGGTGGTGAAGGCGATTTCCGCCGTCAGCGGCCAGCCGCCGTTGAGCGTGCCCACCTGCTTGCTCTTTCCATCCTGCGCAGCCTTGTAGGCGGCACCGGCGTTGGGTCCGAAGGTCAGGTCCGCCCGGCCCGACTGAAGGGCAAGCGACGAGGCGGAATCGTCGTCGTAATACTGGAACTCGACCGGCGCCAGGCCATTCTTCTTGTTTTCCTCGTCCCAGCGCACCAGGATGGCTTCCTGGTTGGTGCCGGAGCCAACGATGACCCGCTTGCCCGCCACGTCCTTGGCCTCCTTGATCTCGCCGATGTTTGAATCGCTCTTGGCGTAGAAGCCCAGCAGGTCATTCCGGTAGGTGGCGAAATCGAACTTTTCCTTGCGGGCCTCGGTGACGGTCACGTTGGACAGCACGGCCTCATACTTTCCGGATTCAACGCCCAGCGGCCAATCGGCCCAGGCCACGGGAAGCGCTTCGACCTCCAGGCCAAGCGTCTCGCCCACAGCGTAGGCGATGTCCACCTCGCTGCCGATGAGGGTCTTGTTGTCGGTCGCGAAAAGGCTCAGCGGAGCAGTGCCGCCGGTGCTCACGATGGTGAGCTTGCCGTCGGCCTTGATGGCCTCGGGGACCAGTGCCGCCGCAGCGGGGTCAACGGTGACCTTGAAGCGGTCCTGCTCCGGGGACAGGTTGAACTGCTTCCCCGCCACTGGGGCGGAGGACGACGACGGTGCTGTCGCCGCCGTCGCGCCGGGATCAGCGCAGGCCGCCAGCCCCAGCAATGCTGCTGCCAGGGCCGCGACGGCGGCGGGTTTCGTTCTGGTGATGGCCAAGATTCCCCCTTGGGAAGTAGGTAGCGGATGCATCGGGTGTGCTCGTTGCAGCAACTATCCGCCAGCGCCGCGAAGGGAATCAAAGGCCGCCGCAACCCGGAGATACAGGGAGTAACGCCGGTTAACCGGGAGACCGCGGCGGTCATATTCGGGCCCTCTGCCGAGTCAAGAACCAAGTAGCGCGCCCGCCGGGTGTCGCGTATTAACAAGTACCCGGGGCGTAAAGACAGGTGTGGGATTACGCGTGTGCTCCGCAGCTGCCGCAACCTAACGTTGGGCTAGCAGCGGCCAATGGGGGCCGTTCACCGGTCTCAGGAGCACACATGCGCACTTCCCCGTCAAAGCCGTCGGTTCCACGCCGCCTCGCCGTTGCCGTTGTCCTGCCGGGCCTGCTGGCCACCAGCTTGGTGCTGGTGCAGCCGGCCGTCGCCGGGACATCGTCCAACGGATCGATCTGCAATGGCGTGGTGAACCAGCTGGCACACCGGGGGACCGTCCAGGAAAACCTGCTGAAAGCCGCGGCCAAAAAGAACGCCGATGTCATTGCCAGGCTGCAGGCTGAACGTGATGGGCTGGCGGCACAGCAGGCGGCACTTATGGAGCAGATGGCTGCCGTAAATACGGAGATGGCGGCCCTCGAGGCGGAGGCACAGCAGCTGGCGAAAGACGTCAAGACTGCCGACGGCGACATCAGCAGGCTTGACGGGGAGAAAACCGCAACGCTGGCGGCCATTTCAGCCACCCAGGAGGCCCTGGTCGTCCTGCACGCTGACAAGGCGGGGGTTGAAGCCGAGCTCGCACCCTTGCTTGAGCAGCAGGCTGCGACGGAAGCGGCGGCTGCCGATCTTCGCGCCGCAGCGGCTGCCCTGTCCGCAGAAATGGCCGGTGCCCAGCGCGCGATCGATACCGCCGCCGGTGAGCTTCTGGTCTTTCAGGAGGCGGCTGGGAAGGCGGCCTCTGAAGTGGTGGCCAAGGAAGCCCAGATCGAGGCGGCAGAGGAAGATCTGGTAACCCTGGCCACCGCGGCGCAAGAAGCCGCCGCGGCGGTAGCCACCGCAACGGACGAACTGACCGCAGCCAAGAATGACCTCACGTCATGGGAGACAGCGGGCGAAGCCGCTGAGGAGGCCCTGCAGGCGCAGCGGGAGACCATCGGGCTGGCGGAGCAGAAGCTCGCGGAACTGGAGGCAACGGCGGCGGCAGCGGACAAAGCGGTGGCCGATAAGAAGGCTGAGATCGCGGCCGTCGAGGCGGGGCTGGAGGCCGATGAAGCTGCCGCCGGCACAGCGGCGGCAGCGCTCGCAGCCAAGACGGTAGAAATTGCTGCGGCCGAGGCACTCCTCGTTACCCTGCAGACGGAGGCGGCGGCAGCGGCAGCAGCGGTGAAATCCAACGATGACCACATCGCTGCTGCCGAAGCGGCGGCAGCGGTATTCCAGGGCCGGATCGACGACGTCAACAGCCTGATAACGGCCACGCAGGGTGAGCTGGCAACGGCCCAGGCCCAGCTGAGCCAGCTCCGGGAAAGCAAGAGCACACTCGAAGCAGAGATCGCTTCGCTGACGGCGAAAATCGACAAGAACAATGGCAGCGCCAATGGCCTTATTACTCAACGCGCTGAGAAACAGGTCCTGCTGGCTGCCGTCAGCGCGCAGATCACCGACAAAAACGCCCAGATTTCGGGACTCCAAGGGGACCTGGCAGCCCTGAATACGCAGGTGTCGTCCTTGAACAGCCAGTTGCTGGCCAGGCAGCAGGAAAGCAGCGCGCTGCAGACGCAGTCCGTGCCGCTGCAGTCGGTCCTGACCATCGCGAATGCGGCCGTAACGGCCAAGGAAGGCGAGATCGCGAAGCTGGCGGCCGAACTTCCCGCGCTTGAGGACGCCGTGGACCAGGCCAACGGTGCCGTGGCGGGGAAGCAGGGTGAACTGGACGCTTTGCAACAGCAGCTCACAGTGCTTACGGACACAGCCACTGTGGCATCAGGTGAGGTCTCGGCCCAGGAGAAGATTCTGGAGGACCTGGAAGCGGCGCTGCCGACACTCATCGGGAACGTGGCCGATGCCGAGCGAGCCATTGCTGATCAGAAATCTGTGGTGGAGGCAAGGAAGGTGGCTTTGGCGGAGGCCGAGACGGCCCGTGTTGCAGCGGAGTCCGCGGTGGCGGACAAACAGCTGGAAATTTCGGGTCTCAAAGGCGAACTTCCGGCCCTTCAGGCGGCTGTTGATGCAGCGCAGAGCCTGGTTTCCGGCAAGGCGAAAGAGATCGAAAGCCTGAACGCGATCATGGACAAGCTGGTGGCTGACCTGGCCGTGAAGAACGCGGAAATCCAGTCCAAGGAAGCGGAGATCCTCGTGCTGCAGGGCAGGGTGACGCCGCTTCTGGCCCAGCTCACCGCTCTGGAAGGTGAGATCACCGCGGCGGAATCAGCGCTCAAGGACCTGCAGCTCCAGCTGAACGCGCTTGACCGGCAGCTGGTGGAAGCCCAGGGTGTGCTGGCCGGCCTGCAAGGCAGGAAGGGGAGCAACAGTAAAACCATCGAAGCCCAGAGGGCAGTGGTGCGTAGCTTGCAGGATCAGCTGGGAGCAGTGCAGACGAAGATCAATGCCATCGACACGCAGATTGGGAACGGAGGCTGCGCCGTCTAAGGGCGTGGAAGGCCGGCGCCCAATGACGTGCGCCGCAGCGAAGGGGCCCGGCCGTCAGGCATGGCCCCTTCGTGTCTGCTTCATGAGACTACCCCAGGGCCTTGATAACTTCCTTCGCCACGTCCTCGCTGGACTGCGGGTTCTGCCCCGTGATGAGGTTGCCGTCCCGGACCACGTTGGACGTCCAGGCCGCACCGTTCCCGATGACTGCGCCCTTGTCCCTCAGCGCATCCTCCACCAGCCACGGCGTGTTCTCCCCCGTGCCGCCGCCCAGCTCCTCCTCATTGCTGAACACGGTAAGGCGACGCCCGGCGAAAACGAAGGCGCCTCCGTCGTCCATTGCGCTCAGGAGCCCTGCTGGGCCGTGGCAGAAGGGCGCGATGATCTTGCCTTTCTTGTCCGCCGCCACCAGCAAGCGGCCCAGGTCGGCATCCTTGTACAGGTCCGCCATGGGGCCGTGCCCGCCCGGCAACACCACTGCGTCATAGGCGGACGCGTCCACGTCGGCCAGCACCAGTGGCTGCGCGAGCTCGGCGTCGATGGAAGCCAGGTAGTCCTTGAAGCTTTTCGCCCGTTCCCCGCCGCCTGCAGCCTCGGCAGCCAGGCTCACCTGGTCAACGGTGGGCCTGGCGCCGCCCGGGGTGGCGATATCGACGGTATGCCCTGCGTCAACCAGGGTCTGGTGGGCGACCACCAGCTCTTCGGCCCAGTAACCGGTGGGATGTTCACTGCCGTCCTTCATAGTGAGCGAGTCTGCTGCTGAAACCACCATCAGAATTTTTGCCATGGTCCTGCTCCTGTCTGTGCCTGTTGGTCACTCAGGGGCGGCAACCTCATCAGCTTGCTGAGTATTCCGAACATCACAGAAATAAGACGGGTACCGCCATGGTTATGCAAAGAGTGCCCGCCGCGACCCGGCCGGCAAAACTCAACTTTACGTTTTGAAAGGTCGGCTCCACCGTGACTCTTCCCCTGTCCATCCTTGATCTGGCAACCATCGGCAAAGGCCAGACGGCGGCGGAGAGTTTCGCAGGCAGCGTGGCCATGGCGCAAAGCGCCGAGCGGCTGGGGTACCGGCGGATCTGGTACGCCGAGCACCACAACATGTCCTCCATCGCCTCGTCCGCCACCAGCGTGCTGATCGCCCACGTGGCCGCGCACACGGAAAGCATCCGGTTGGGCGCCGGCGGCATCATGCTGCCCAACCACTCGCCGCTGACCATCGCCGAACAGTTCGGCACACTGGAAACGCTGCACCCGGGGCGCATCGACCTCGGCCTGGGCCGAGCACCCGGCAGCGACCAGAACACCATGCGCGCGCTGCGGCGGGACCCCATGTCTGCGGACAGCTTCCCGCAGGACGTCCTGGAGCTCCAGGGCTACCTCACGGGCCCCACCCGCATCCAGGGTGTGGAAGCCACCCCGGGCAAGGGCACCAACGTGCCGCTCTACATCCTGGGCTCGTCCCTGTTCGGCGCACGGCTGGCTGCCCAGCTGGGACTTCCCTACGCCTTCGCTTCGCACTTTGCGCCCAACGCGCTGCAAGATGCCGTGGCCATCTACCGCCGGGAATTCAAGCCCTCCGCCCAGCTGGATGCGCCGCACGTGATTGCCGGCGTGAATGTTATTGCCGCTGATTCCGCCTCTGAAGCGCAGGCCATGCTGCAGGAGACCAAGCGCGCGAGGGTCTCCTTGTTCTTCGGCGGCGGGCGGGAGTTCACCGACGACGAGGCGGACATGATCCTCGACTCGCCGCAGGGCCAGCACGTCTCCCAGATGATGACCTATTCGGCGGTGGGCACGCCCGACGCCGTGATGGAGTATCTCGACAGCTTCGGCCGGCACGCCGACGCCGACGAACTCATCGTGGCCCACCAAAGCACCGGCACCGAGGCCCGGTTGCGGTCCGTCGAGCTGCTTGCCCAGGCGGCCGGCCTGGCCCGGGTGTAACCGGGGGCGGCCATCCACCGCCGGACTTTTCCACATACGCAGTGCTTTTACACATACGCAATGGTGGGGACTTTCGGCGGAAACCGGCCGGGCGGACCATGAGGGATGTCCCCTCCGGAGTTCCGGCGGACCTTCGGGGAGGGGCACCACCCGATCGCCGCGGGCCATCCCGCGGCTGCCTTACCGGGTGCGTCCTGCCTAAGGGGTGCACGAATGGCGATGCCGCTGAACCAAAGCGTGGCGGATTCCGCGCTGCTTACCAGGTCCCTCCCGCTGGGGCTGCTCCGTTCCTTCATCCAGTCTGACGCGGCCGGCGACGGGCTGACTCCCACCCTGCTGGCGGAACTCAAGGTCCTCGCCCGGGTTCCGGGGCTCCTGGTTGCATGCAATTACGGCGGAACGCTGTGCGATGCCGAGGGGATCTCCACGGAAACCCTCCCCCTGGGCAGCGCTGCCATCGCCCTGCGCGCCCTGGCGGCGCTGCCCAACACCCATGCCGCCGTCATCTCGGGCCGTTCCCTTCGTGACCTGGCTGCCGTATCCCGCCTGCCCGCGGAGGTGCACCTGATCGGCTCGCACGGTGCAGAGCCGGACATGCAGTTCGCGCATGTCCAGCCGCTGGCCACCGAAGCGGTCCTGCACAAAGTCAATGCAGCCCTCACTGAGGCTGTGGGCTTCCACAAGGGCATCTGGATCGAGCGCAAGCCTGTGGCCGTTTCGGTCCACACGCGGCCTGCCACGGCGGACGTCGTCGCGGCCGTCACGGAAACCGCCCGTGAAATCGCCCGAAGCCACGGGCTGTTCTTCATCGTGGACGGGTCGGTCCTGGACCTTTCCGTCGTGGAACCGGCGAAGGCCGAGGCACTGGAAAACCTCCGTTCGCGGCTCGGCGCCAGCGCCGCCATGTACGCCGGCGACGCCTATAGCGACGAGCTCGCGATCGCCACCCTCCGCGGCCCGGACATGGGCCTGCGGGTGGGCCCGGGGGAGAGCCGCGCCGCGCACCGGCTCCGCGACCCGGAGTGCTTTGCCCGGGTCCTGGCCATCCTGTTCGAACTGCGCAGGGCGTGGTTGTTCGGCGAGGACGCCGTGGGGCTCGAACGGCATTCCATGATCGGCAACGGATCCTCCACGGCCCTTGTCACCCCGGACGCCAGGATCTGCTGGATGAGCCATCCGCTCCCGGACTCCGGGTCACTCTTTGCCCACATCCTCGGCGGCGACGCGGCAGGGCACTTCTCCATCGAGCCCGTCAAGGCCTCACAGGTGCTGGGCCAGCGCTACGTGGACAGCACCATGATCGTGGAGACCCGCTGGGCGGACGTCACGGTCACGGATTACCTTGAACCGGCCCCGGAAGGCATCACCAGCCTGGTGCGGGTGCTGTCCGGAAGCGGTGCGGCCCGGATCGTCTTCGCCCCCCGCCCTGATTACGCCAACGCGCCGTTCAGCATGGAGGCCCGCGGCGACGAACTGCATGTTGCGGGGACCTCGGACCCCATTGTCCTTTACGCCCCGGGCGTGACGTTCGCCATCGCCTCGGACGGCCGGCATGCCACGGCCACGGCCGCGGTCAACCTGCAGGACGGTCCCGTGGTGCTCAACATGCGGTGCGGCGACACCGAACCCCAGCCCGCAGATCCCGGCGGCGAAACGGACCGGCGGGCCGGCGTGGCACTCCACTCGCGCAGCTGGGTGCAGAGCCTGGACCTGCCCGGCGTCAAGCCCTCCCTGGTGCGCCGGTCCGCCCTGGTGCTCCGCGCGCTGGTCCATGAACCCACCGGCGCCGTGCTGGCCGCGCCCACCACGTCGCTGCCCGAAGGGATCGGGGGCACCCGCAACTGGGACTACCGGTACTGCTGGCTGCGGGACGGGTCCATGACCGTCAACGCGCTGGTGGACCTTGGCTCCACGCAGGAAGCGGCCGGTTTCCTGGACTGGCTTGGACGGATCCTGGAGCACGCCCCCGGCCCGGAGTGGTTGCATCCGCTCTACTCCGTGACGGGCGCGCCGCTCTCAACCGAAGCGGTCATCGACAGTCTTCCCGGCTATGCCGGCTCCCGGCCGGTCCGGATCGGCAACGCGGCGGACCACCAGGTCCAGCTGGACGTGTTCGGCCCCATCGCGGAACTGATCCATGCCCTGAGCGAAAAGGAATCGGCACTGACCGACGGCCACTGGGAGCTGATGGTCCAGATGGCTTCCGCGGTGCTGGCCCGCTGGCACGAACCCGACCATGGCATCTGGGAGGCGCGGCGGGCTCCCCGGCACCACGTGTACACCAAAGTGATGTGCTGGGTGACCCTCGACCGGGCGCTGCGGACCGCCGCCAGGCACGGTCGAACCCCCGACCCCTCGTGGGAAGCTACGGCCACAGCCATCCGCGACGAGGTGCTGCGGGATGGCTGGGATGAGACAGCATCCTCCTACACGGTGGCGTATGACAGCCCCGATCTCGACGCCGCCGTCCTGCACATCGGGCTGTCTGGCCTGCTGGACGTCTCGGACCAGCGCTTCCTGGATACGGTCACGGCCGTGGAACGGGAACTGCGGGTGGGTCCCACCGTGTTCCGCTACAGGTACGACGACGGCCTGCCGGGACTGGAGGGCGGGTTCCACATCTGCACCACCTGGCTGATTGAGGCGTACGTTGCGGTGGGGCGGGTTGAGGAGGCCTGGGACCTTTTCGACCAGCTGGTGAATCTCTTCGGGCCAACCGGCCTGCTGCCCGAAGAATACGATCCCGGCACCGAGACCCACCTGGGGAACCACCCGCAGGCGTACTCCCACCTCGGTTTCATCCGGTGTGCCCGCCTCCTGGACGCCCTGCAGGGCAGAAGGTAGCCGCTTGTCCTGATTGCTGCCTAGAGTGGAAGTTCCGGGTGCCTGCAGCGGACGGTTCCGGCAACGGAGACCAAGGCAGGAAACCCACCATGACAACCACATCCCAGGGCGTGGGATTCCGCTCCGAACGCGGGCCCATCCTCATCGCCCTCATGCTCGCCACGGGGCTCGTCGCGATTGATTCCACCATCGTGGCCACCGCTGTCCCGTCAATCGTGCGGGACGTGGGCGGCTTCTCGTCATTCCCCTGGCTTTTCTCGGCCTACCTGCTGGCCCAGGCAGTCTCCGTGCCCATCTACGGCAAGCTGTCCGACATGGCCGGCCGCAAGCCCATCATCCTGGCCGGCATCGGGCTGTTCCTGCTCGGTTCCGTCCTGTGCGGCATCGCCTGGAGCATGCCCTCGCTGATCGCGTTCCGGGCCCTGCAGGGGCTCGGCGCCGGCGCGGTGCTGCCGGTGTCCATCACGATCGCCGGCGACATCTATTCGCTGGAGGAGCGCGCCAAGGTGCAGGGCTACCTCGCCAGCGTGTGGGCCGTGTCCTCCGTGGTGGGGCCAAGCCTCGGCGGCATCTTTGCGTCCCTGGGCCTGTGGCGCGGCATTTTCCTGGTCAACGTCCCCCTGTGCCTGCTGGCAGGATGGATGCTGCTCCGGACCCTGCACGAGAACGTGGAGCGGGCCAAGCACCGGGTGGACTTCGCCGGGGCGGCGCTGCTGGCAGTTTCCCTGGGACTGCTGATCCTTGGCGCCCTCCAGGGCGGCCAGGCATGGGAGTGGAACTCACCCGCCAGCATCGGCGTCATTGCGGCGGGCGCGGTGCTCCTGGCCCTCTTCCTCCTGGTGGAGCGGCGGGCGGCCGAGCCCGTCCTGCCGTCCTGGGTGGTGTCCCGCCGCCTTCTTGGCACCACTGCCCTGGTGTCCTTCGGGGTTGGGGCGGTGCTGATCGGGCTGACCTCCTTCGTGCCCACCTTCCTGGAAGGGGCCTTGTCCAGCTCGCCCCTGGTGGCCGGGCTGGCCTTGGCTGCGCTGACCGTCGGCTGGCCGATCAGCGCCTCACAGGCCGGGCGGCTGTACCTGCGGATCGGCTTCAAGGCCACGGCCCTTATCGGGGTCTCCGTGACGATGGCGGGACTCCTGGTCCTGGCCCTGACGGCAGCCGTACCCAACGTGGCGTCCGTGGCCGGCAGCTGCTTCGTGGTGGGACTCGGGCTGGGGCTGGTGGCCACCCCCACCCTGATCGCCGCCCAATCCAGCGTGCCCTGGAATGAGCGCGGCGTGGTCACCAGCACCAACATGTTCGCCCGGTCCATCGGCAGCGCACTGGGCGTGGCGGTGTTCGGCGCGGTAGCCAACGCAATCTACGCGGGAACCCCGGGCGGGGACAGCAGCGGGCCGGCGGTGGTGGCCGCGTCCGGCGCCGTCTTCCTGGCCGCGCTGGTGGCCGGACTGGTCACCGTCGCCGCGGTCCTGGCCATGCCCGCCGTCCACCCCGGCAACACCGGAGGGAAGGGGCCGGACCAGGTCCTTGCCGACGCGGAGGACACCACCCAATAGCGGCAGTGCTTACCGGGAGGCGCGGAAAATCTCCGGCGCCGGGCGGGTGCCGGTGGCAAGGTCGGCAAGGATCCGGCCCACCACCGGCGTGAACTTGAAGCCGTGCCCGGAGAATCCGGCGCCGATCACCACCGGTCCGATCCGGTCCAGGATGAAGTCCTCGTCCGGGGTAGTGGTGTAGGTGCAGCTGATCGTCTCGAAGGAATCGGCGTCCACACCCGGCAGCCAGGTCCGGGCATAGTCCTGCAGCGCCGCGAGCTGCCTGGGTTCGGGCTGGAAGGACCGCCGGTCCGGGTCCACCACGGGCCCCACGCCGTGCCACCCGGCCTTGATCCCTTCGCCCGGGGTATGCATGCCGTACACGGGGGAGTACCAGCCCTGGTAGTCCCCGCCGGTACCGGGGTAGTGGTTGAACCCGGGCCACACAACCTGCTCGTCGGTGATCCGGAAATGCGCGGGCTGTTCCTGCGTAACGGTGAGCTTTGGGACCCGCAGCTTCGCATTACCAGCGGCACCCAAAAGCTTTTCGGTCCAGCCGCCCGCCGTCACCACCACCTGGGCGGCGGTGACCACCTCCGTACCCGCTGCGGTCTCGAAACCCAGCCGGACGCCGTCGTCCATCACCTCGAAGTCCACCACCTTGGTGTGATGCCTGATATCGGCGCCGCGGGCGACGGCAAGCCGCTGGAAGGCGGGCAGTGCAGCCTCCGGATTGAGCTGGCCGCCGTCGGGCATGTGCAGCACCTGCTGGTCGAACCGGATGCCGCCCCACCGCTCTGCCGCCTCGGCCGGGCGAAGGAACTCCGCGCGGATGCCGGCCTGGGTCAGCGCGGCAGCGACGTCCGGAAGCATCGGCTCGGGGCCGTGGTTCACAATGCCGGTGCGGGTGAGCAGCTTCTCGCCGCTGTCCTGCTCGAGTTCGTCCCACAGGCCCAGCCCTTCGGCCAGCATGGCCACGTACTCCGGGCGGTGGTAGCCGGGGTTCAGGTTCCGGGTGGTGCCGTGCGAAGCGCCGATCCGGTGCCCCGGGCCGAACTGTTCCACCAGCGTCACGTGGCGGCCGCGGCGCGAGAGCGCCCAGGCGGCAGCCGAGCCCATGGCCCCGCCGCCGATCACCACAGTGTCAAGGATGGTGTGCATGGTTCTCCAATTGCTCTCTCGGTCCTGGTTGTGCAGTCAGTGCGTTCCTACGTGAGCAGCAGCGCGACGCCGATCATCGCAGGCACAGCCACAATGGTGGTAATCAGGACGGTGTCCTTTGCCACTGTAAGTCCGGTCTTGTAACGGCTGGCGGCCACGAAAACGTTCTGCGCGGTTGGCAGCGCCGAGGTCACCACCACCGCGAACAGGGCGTGGCCGTCCATCCCCAGGGCAAACCGGGCGAAAAGGTACGCCAGTGCCGGCTGGACGGCCAGCTTGAAGCCGCTCGCGAGCAGGGTGTCCAGGCGCCGGGCCGCCGCGGCCTGCAGCGGCCGGCTGCCGTTCAAGCTCATCCCGAACGCGATCAGCATGGCGGGGATCGCGGCCCCGCCGATCAGGTGGATGGGTTCCATGACCAGCGCCGGAACCTGGAAGCCGGTCCCGGCCACCACCAGCCCCAGCGCCGAACCCACGATCATGGGGTTCCGCAGGATCATCACGATAAAACTCAGGGGAGTGGTGCGGTGCGAGCTGGTGCTCGAATCCAGGATCATCAGGAACAGCGGGGTGAAGAAGGCGAGCTGGAAAATCAGCAGCGGGGCCACATAGCTGGCATCGCCCAGGACGTAGACGGCGATGGGGATGCCGAGGTTCGCCGAGTTGGCCAGCGACGCCGCCATGGAGGACATCAGGGATTCGGGCAGCGAGCGTTTCAGCCAGAACTTGGCGAGGGTAAAAAAGATGACCGCCGTGGACATGGCGGCCACCGCCGTCACCAGCAGTGGTTCCGCGAAGACTTCCTGAAGGCGGGCCTTGCTCAGCGTTTCGAAGAGCAGCGCCGGGCTGGCAACGAAGAAGGTGAGGGAGCTGAGGACCTGGCGGGCGTTGTCTCCGAGGATTTTCCGCCGGCCCACAAACCAGCCCACCAGGATGATGCACCACACCACAAAGAAGCCCGCCAGCACTCCTAGCACGGGGCAACCTGCCGGGCGCGGCGGAGTTGTCTACCGGGGCTCACGCTCCGGGTTAGAGTGCGGCGTTGTTAAGGGCGAACGGCGGACGCATCATCCCCGGGGTAAGCCCCTCCGCGGGGTCGTTGCCCAGCTGGATGACCTTGTTGTTCTCGTCCACGTGGACCACCCGGGGTTCGTACGCCTTGGCTTCCTCGGAGGTCATCTGTGCGTAGGTAATCAGGATGACGATGTCGTTCTCATGCATAAGGTGCGCCGCTGCACCGTTGATGCCGATGACGCCGGAGCCGCGCTCGCCCGCGATGGTGTAAGTCTCCAGGCGGGCGCCGTTGGTGACGTCCACAATGGACACGAGCTCACCGGGAAGGATGTCGGCAGCATCCAGCAGGTCCAGGTCAACGGTGACCGAACCTACATAGTGCAGGTCGGCGTGCGTGACGGTGGCCCGGTGGATTTTGGACTTGAACATTGTTCGATTCATAACGGCACAAGTCTAGCGCCGGGCCCGCTTCCCCGCAGTGACGCAGGGAACACTTCGCAGCGGCCGCTGAGGGCAACGTACGACGGCGGGTGGTTACGCGGCGTCGTCCCTCGCCACGGCCGCGGCGGCCGCCGCCAGGGTTTCGCGGGCTGCGAGGATGGCAGGCCGCTGTGCGCTTGAACGGCGCACCGAGGTAAAGACCGTGCGGTGCGGCTTGCCCGGAAGTTCCAGCAGCTGGGCAGAGGTGCCGCGCCCGGTCCACACCAGGTCCGGCATCAGAGCCACCGCGTTGCCTGATTCAATCAGCCGGATCTGGGCCTGCAGGTCCGCGGTTTCGAAGCGGACGTCCGGTTCGAAACCGGCGCTGCGGCACGCCTGCTCCGCCCAGTGGCGCGACGCGGCACCCCGCGGCTCCATGACCCAGGCGAGTTCCGCGGTGTCCGCCAGCCCACGGATGGCCGGGCCGCCGTCGGACGCCGGGGGAACAGCCAGCCGAATGGCATCCTTGGTCAGGCGTACACGGTCCAGCTCGGGATAACGCGGCGCCGCATGCCCCGGGTACTGCTCGGCGATCACCAGGTCGAAGTCCCGTGCCCACGTCTCGTGGAGCGCCGTTTCGGGCTCACGCTGGATCATCTCGATCCGGACCTCGGGGTAGGTGGTGGACATCCGTGTGAGGGTGTCCGGCATCAGCGCCAGGGCTGCCGACTGGAACACGGCGATCCGCACGGTTCCGGTGACGGTGGTCAGTGACGCCGCCAGGTCCGCCTCGGCCTGTTCCATTGTCTGGAGCAGCTGTTCCGTGTGGGCCACCAGGACTTCAGCCTGCGGCGTCAGCTGCACCCGGCGGCCGGTCTTCCGGAGCAGCTCTACACCCACCTCCTTTTCCAGGAGGGCAAGCTGCTGCGATACCGACGACGGGCTGTACTGCAGTGCGTCCGCCACCTCCGCAAGGGTCCCGCGGATGCTTAATTCCCGGAGCAGCCGAAGCCTGCGGACATCAAGCATGAGGAAATCCTTACTGAAACTAACGAATATAGGTTAGAAGTAGTCACTTTATCTAATGCAAGCATGCTTGCATACTGTTGGGACCGAGTTACCCCCGTCACAGCCGATTTTCGGCGTGCCGCGGCGGGGTCGCACCCCAAGCAGGAGTTCCTGATGAGTACTAGAGATATGAGCCAGTCGGTCATGCGGCGCAAGCCCATCGACGACATTGAGGAAGAGAACAAACACAGTGGCCTCTTCAAGTCACTCGGGCTGTGGCAGCTGACCGCCATTGGCGTAGGCGGCATCATCGGCGTCGGCATCTTCTCCCTCGCGGGGCTGGTGGCTGCCGGAAGCGAAGGCACACCCGGAGTGGGGCCGGCTGTGCTGATCTCGTTCCTTGTCGCCGGGCTTGCCTCCGCCGCTGCTGCACTGTCCTACGCGGAGTTCGCGGGCATGATCCCGCGGGCCGGCTCCGCCTACACCTACGGCTACGTGGCCCTGGGCGAAATTATCGGCTGGTTCATCGGCTGGGACCTCCTGCTGGAATACATCGCCATCGTGGCCGTGGTGGCCATCGGCATCTCCGGCTACTTCGACGCCTTCCTCTCCGGCATCGGCATTAACATGCCCCTCTGGATGACCTCCACCGCTGACGAGGGCCGGGGCGGCATCGTGAACATCCCGGCCATCGTGGTGTGCCTCCTGGTGACCTGGATCCTTTCCCGCGGTACCAAGGCGTTTGGCCGGTTCGAGCTCGTGGCCGTGGCCATCAAGGTCCTCCTGATCCTCTTCATCATCGGGCTGGGCGTCTTCTACATCGACACCAACAACTACAACCCGTTCATGCCCAGCGGCTTTGGCCCCGTCCTGGCCGGCGCGGCCACCGTCTTCTTCGCCGTCTTCGGCTACGACGCCATGAGCACCGCCGCCGAAGAGGCCAAGGACGGCAAGAAGCACATGCCCAAGGCCATCATCCTGTCGCTGATCATTGCCATGCTGCTTTATGTAGCCGCCACGCTGGTGCTGACCGGCATGCAGAACTACAAGGACATCGACCCCACGGCCGGTTTCGCCTCCGCCTTCACGGGTGTTGGCCTGCCGGTGATCGCCACGATCATCTCTGTGTTCGCCGTCCTGTCCATCCTTACCGTGATGCTGACCTTCCTCCTGGGCGTCACCCGCGTCTGGTTCTCCATGAGCCGCGACGGCCTGCTGCCCGGCTGGTTCGCCAAGACCGACCGCCACGGCACCCCGCAGCGCGTCACCTGGATTGCCGGCGTCGCCTCGGCCCTGCTTGCGGGCGTCTTCCCCATCAAGGCTGTCGCTGACCTGACGAACATCGGCATCCTGGCGGCGTTCGTTGTGGTCTGTTTCTCCGTGATCGTGTTCCGCTACAAGAGGCCCGACGCGCCGCGCACCTTCCGCCTGCCGCTGATGCCTGTCATTCCGGCCTTCGGCGTCCTGGCATCGGCCTTCCTGATGTTCCAGCTCCACTGGGAAACCTGGGCACGCTTTGGGGTGTGGCTGGTGGTGGGCCTGGCGATCTACTTCTTCTACGGCAAGAAGAACTCCCTGATGAACCCCGCCAGCCCGCGGCACGAGGAGATCGTGGAGATGCACCGCCCCCTCCGCTGACCCGCCCCGGGACGCTCTCTCAGCTTCCGCAGGTTTTCACGCGACGCCCTCTCATATTGGGGGCACAAAAGAACCCTTTCCCACGGTCCTGTGGGAAAGGGTTCTTTTGGTTTCCGGGCGGCAGGCCTACTGCGCGACGGCGTTCTCACGGCTGGCAGCCATGGAATGCGGAACTGCAAGCAGCGCAACCACGGCGAGGGCGCCGGCCGTAGCGAAGATGTAGAACCCCCAGGGGTAGGCGATGCCTGCTGCAACCAGCCCGCCGGTCACGGCAGGCCCTGCGATGGCACCGATGCGGCCCACGCCGGCAGCGAATCCGAGTGCCGTTGCGCGAAGGCGGGCGGGGAACAGCTGGCTGACCCAGGCGTACACGAGCACCTGGGAACTGAAGACAAACACTCCCGTGACGAAGACCAGGGCGTTAAGCAGGATTGCGTTGTCCACCTTGATGCTCAAGAGGGCGAGGCACACCGCCGAAAGGCCGAACCACAGCAGCACGATGGGTTTGGTGCCGTGCTTGTCCGCCAGGACACCGGCGATGATGAGCCCGGCAACGGCGCCAAGGTTCAGGACCAGGAGCAGGGACAACCCTGCGCTGACGGGGTAACCGGCGGAGGCCATCAGCTGTGGAAGCCAGGTATTCAGGCCATAAACCAGCAGCAGGCCCATGAATGAGGCTGCAGCAATGGCCGCGGCGACCAGGGGGTAGGGCTTTTTGGCCAGATCCCGGAATCCGGTCCGCTCCTCCGTCCTTGCAGTCCGGACGGAGGGCAGGGTCTCGGGAAGTTTGAACCACAGGAACGGCAGGAGGATCAGGCCGGCGATGCCGCCCACCACGAACATGGTGCGCCAGTCCGGAATGACGATCAATGCAAGGAAGGCGGTGGCCACGGCGCCCACGTGGTATCCCGTCATGGTGCGGGTGGTGGACTTGCCGGCGGAACCTGCCGGAGCATAGTCGTTCATGTAGGCAAGGGCAGCCGGAAGGCAGGCTCCGAGACCGGCCCCTGCAAGAAGCCGGAAGGCACCAAATACGGCGACGTTCGGTGCCCACACCACCGCGAGGGTGAAAATCGAGAACCAGAGCACGCATGCAATCAACAGGTTGCGGCGCCCGAAGCGGTCGGAGAGCGGGCGATGAAGAGTGCTCCCAGGCCCACACCCACGAGGGAGATGGTGGCGACGAACGTTGCGCCTACGGCGTCGAAGCCCAGTTCGCCCGTCTTGATGAGGGTTGGGATGACGGTGCCGAGCACCACGAGGTCAAAACCGTCCAGGACCATTGCCAGCCAGCAGAGCCACACGGGCCACCGTGACGGGGAGGTGGAGGGGGAAGTTGTCATGGAATCCTCATTGATTAGGGACAGATGGGAGCGCAGCCGGCTGAGAGCCCTGACACATGATGACGTGACCTGCGGCATGCTTACGGTCAGCCAGAGTACAGCGCGGTTCATTGAACGTACAAATGTTCGAAACGCGAACAAAGGCGTGGCGCATCAGGTGCGCTTGTGGCCGGATGGGGGCGCCCTTCAAGAGGCTCCAAAAGCTTCATGTTTTCTAACCTGTATTGCTTAGAAAACATCGCTTTATCTTATGTGACAGCAAGCTCATACTGGTTCTAAGACCTCCTTGAAACCCAGGAAAGAACGAGAAAAGCCATGACCCACATTGCAATGGAACCGGCAGTTGCAACCGGCATCGCGCCGCAGACCGTCGACGTCGACGTGCCCCAGGCCAAGGCCCTGGCCAACGACGCCGTCGCCCTGGTCCGCCGCTGGCTGACCGAGGCAGCGAAGGTTCCCGTCGACGCCTCTGCCGAGCAGCTGGCCGGCGTCCTGAAGGACCCCAACGGCCTGGAATTCACGGTCGGCTTCGTGGACGGCGTGGTCCGTCCCGAGGACCTGAATGTCGCCGCGCGGAACCTCGCCGCCCTGGCCCCCAAGGTTCCCGCGTTCCTGCCCTGGTACATGCGCAGCGCAGTGCAGCTGGGCGGCACCATGGCACCGGTCCTGCCGCAGGTTGTCATCCCCATCGCCCGCAAGGTCCTCCGCGAAATGGTGGGCCACCTGATCGTGGACGCCACCGACGCCAAGCTGGGCCCGGCCATCGCCAAGATCCGCAAGGACGGCGTCAAGCTCAACGTCAACCTCCTGGGCGAGGCCGTCCTCGGCGAGCACGAAGCCTCCCGCCGGCTCGAAGGCACGCACACCCTGCTGGCACGTCCCGACGTCGACTACGTCTCCATCAAGGTCTCCTCCACCGTGGCACCGCACTCCGCCTGGGCTTTCGACGAAGCCGTGGAACACGTCGTCGAGAAGCTCACCCCGCTGTTCCAGCGCGCCGCCTCCTTTGCCCGCGACGGCGGGAAGGCCAAGTTCATCAACCTGGACATGGAGGAGTACAAGGACTTGGACATGACCATCGAGGTCTTCACGCGGATCCTGGACAAGCCGGAGTTCAAGAACCTCGAGGCCGGCATCGTGCTCCAGGCCTACCTTCCGGACGCGCTGTCCGCCATGATCCGCCTGCAGGACTGGGCCGCCGAACGCCGCGCCAACGGCGGTGCCGGCATCAAGGTCCGCGTGGTCAAGGGCGCCAACCTGCCCATGGAGCAGGTGGAATCCTCCCTCCACGACTGGCCGCTGGCCACCTGGGGCACCAAGCAGGACTCCGATACAAGCTACAAGAGCGTCATCAACTACTCCCTGCACCCGGAGCGAATCAAGAACATCCGGATCGGCGTCGCCGGCCACAACCTGTTCGACATCGCCTTCGCCTGGCTCCTGGCCAAGCAGCGCGGCGTGGAATCCGGCATCGAATTCGAAATGCTGCTGGGCATGGCCCAGGGCCAGGCTGAAGCGGTCAAGAAAGACGTCGGCTCGCTGCTGCTCTACACACCCGTGGTGCACCCGGCCGAGTTCGACGTCGCCATCGCCTACCTGATCCGCCGCCTCGAAGAGGGCGCCAGCCAGGACAACTTCATGTCCGCCGTGTTCGAACTCAGCGAAAACGAAGCCCTCTTCGAACGTGAAAAGCAGCGCTTCCTTTCCTCCCTGGAGGCCCTGGACAACAGCGTTCCCCTGCCGAACCGTCGGCAGGACCGCAACCTGCCGCCGGCCCCGATGCCGCACGAGGGCTTCGACAACACCCCCGACACGGATCCGTCGCTGCCGGCCAACCGCAACTGGGGCCGGGCCATCCTGGGGCGCGTCCCGTCCTCCACCCTCGGCAACGCATCGGTGGCGGCAGCATCCATCAAGGACGAGGCCACACTCAACACCGTCATCCAGACCGCCCTGGACAAGGGCAAGGCCTGGAGCCAGCTTTCCGGCGACGAGCGGGCCGAGATCCTGCACCGTGCCGGCGACGTCCTGGAGGCCCGCCGGGCGGACCTGCTCGAGGTCATGGCCAGCGAGACCGGCAAGACCATCGACCAGGGTGACCCCGAGGTCAGCGAGGCAGTGGACTTTGCCCACTACTACGCCGAGTCGGCCCGCAAGCTGGAAAAGGTCGACGGCGCCACGTTCGTTCCGGCGAAGCTCACCGTAGTGACGCCGCCATGGAACTTCCCGGTCGCCATTCCGGCCGGCTCCACCCTCGCGGCACTCGCCGCCGGCTCCGCCGTCGTGATCAAGCCTGCCAAACAGGCCGCCCGCAGCGGCGCCGTCATGGTCGAAGCCCTCTGGGAAGCAGGCGTTCCGAAGGACGTCCTCACCATGGTCCAGCTCGGTGAGCGGGAACTCGGCAAGCAGCTGATCTCGCACCCGGCAGTGGACCGCGTGATCCTCACCGGCGGCTACGAAACGGCCGAACTGTTCCGGTCCTTCCGCCAGGACCTGCCGCTGCTGGCCGAAACCAGTGGCAAGAACGCCATCATCGTCACCCCCAGTGCAGACCTGGACCTGGCAGCCAAGGACGTGGCCTACTCCGCGTTCGGCCACGCCGGCCAGAAGTGCTCCGCCGCCTCACTGGTGATCCTGGTGGGCTCCGTGGCCAAGTCCAAGCGGTTCCACAACCAGTTGATCGACGCCGTCACCTCCCTTAAGGTGGGCTACCCGGAGGATCCCACGAGCCAGATGGGGCCCATCATCGAGCCTGCCAACGGCAAGCTCCTGAACGCCCTCACCACCCTGGGCGACGGCGAAAACTGGGCCGTTGAACCCAAGAAGCTGGACAACACCGGGAAGCTCTGGAGCCCGGGCGTGCGCTACGGCGTCAAACGCGGTTCCTACTTCCACCTGACCGAATTCTTCGGCCCGGTGCTGGGCGTGATGACGGCCGATACCCTCGAGGAAGCCATCGCCATCCAGAACCAGATCGAGTATGGCCTGACTGCGGGCCTGCACTCCCTGAACCCGGAGGAGCTGGGAATCTGGCTGGACTCCATCCAGGCCGGCAACCTCTACGTCAACCGCGGCATCACCGGGGCCATCGTGCAGCGCCAGCCCTTCGGCGGCTGGAAGAAGTCGGCAGTCGGCGCCGGCACCAAGGCCGGCGGGCCCAACTACCTGGCCGGCCTGGGCGACTGGACCTCCTCCCGCAGCACGGCAACAGCTGCCGTCACCCACCCCGGTGTCCGCCGGATCATCAACGCCGCCGGCGCCGCCCTGGAGCCTGCTGAGCTGGAATCCGTCCAGCGTGCCCTGGCATCCGACGCCGACGCCTGGGCAGACGAATTCGGGACCGCCAAGGACGTGTCCGGCCTGAGCGCGGAACGCAACATCTTCCGCTACCGCAGCCTTCCCGTGACCATCCGCCTCTCGGAAGGTGCGCCCATGGCGGACCTCGTCCGGACCGTCGCAGCCGGCGTGCTGGCGGGCTCGGAGCTGACGGTGTCCACCGCGGTCGACCTTCCCGCCCAGCTGCGCCCCGTGCTCACCGCGCTGGATATCGACGTGACGGTGGAGCCCGACGCCGGCTGGCTGGCTTCCGCGGGCCGGCTCGCCAAGGCGGGCGGGCTGTCCGGTGCGCGCATCCGCCTCATCGGCGGCGACGCCACGGCGCTCGCCGAAGCAACGGGTGGCCGTCCTGACCTTGCGGTCTACGCCCACCCCGTCACCGAGGCAGGCCGCGTTGAACTGCTGCCGTTCCTGCATGAGCAGGCCGTCAGCATCACTGCCCACCGCTTCGGCACACCGAACCACCTCTCGGACGCCTTGATCTAGGTCCGGGGCTGACGCCCTAGGGCAAGCAGAAGGCCGGGCGGCCACCCTTGGGGGTGGCCGCCCGGCCTTCTTGATGTCATGTGTCCGCGCCGGCTGCGCGGCAGGAGACCTTGGAAAATTAACCCAGGTACCACCCCGGCGGTGACCACGTCACCGGGACGCTGTGGGCGGAGAAATCCTCGCAACGCGTGCAGGTATAGGCGACTTCGCCGAGCGTAGCCACGGACCCGTCACGCCGGTAGGTGGGCGGGATGTAGGACTCGAGGTAGACGAACTCGTCGGTGCGGCACTTGTCGCAGGTTGGCTTGCCCACATAACCGGAATCCGTGGTTGCTATTCCGGCGCCGAGGGTGGATTGGCGGGTGGAAGGGCGCGTGGTGTTCTGCGGGCGTGCATGGGCCGCATTGAAATGGGTGTTCCTGGCTGTCGTCATTGGCTGCCTGTCCCGGGCGCGGACGCTGTGATTCAGGGCGCGCTCGTGTTGCTGAACCGGCCAGCTGCTTGACCTGGAAAACCAGCATAGATTATGCAACGTTCCGACATCAATGGAGAACGGGTTGTCTCGTGTGCTAAGGGCCGGCGTATACGTCCAGCTGGAAACCGATGCGGGGAGCCGGCCCGGCAGCAGGTTCGATGTTCTCGCCCCGCATGTAGCCCGCTATGCGGTACCTGTTGCCGGGGACAACAGTGAACTTATGTGCCTCATTGCTCCATCCCGTGATTGAACCGGGATCTGAGGCATTGCTGATGGAAAGGCAGCCGTCGTCCTGGTATCCGACTTTTTCCCGCGCGAACTGCGCCGGCTCCGCCGTGTTCCCGCCAACATGCCATGGGTACCAGTGGCTGGTGGCATCGCCGTCCAGCTGGTCGCTGACGATTTGCCTGATCTCCGCGCCATCCGGACGGTACTCAGTGACGGTGATCGCATCGAAGTAGGCTTTGCCCCACATCCCGCCCTGGGCTGTTGCCAGCGGCATGGCAGACGCTGCCCGGCGATCGTCAATCGCGAGCACACCACTGTCGTACGCCCGCCACTCAGTGGTCCCGACGGGCAGGGGCGCCGTGCTGATACGGCTTCCCGGCAACAGTTCCGGTGCAGCAGGTTCTGCCCCGGGCCCGCCCCTGGGGCCTCCCAGGAGCGGCCACACGGCGATGACCAGCAGGGTAACCGCCAGTACGAGCGCCAGCAGGAACCACGGCAGCCGGCGCGGAGCACCGTTCTGCCGGTTGCCTGGCCCGCTGGGGTGATTTACCAACGGATCCACGGTTCCTTTCGTCACTGGCCCCCGCTATCCAACCCCTGCACTCAGCCTATTCCTGCTGTGCCCGCCAAGGAATGTCGGCAGCCGGACCCGTTTAGTCCGTGCAGTTATCCCTGGCGGTTGATGGTCCGCCCCACGATCGATTGCGTCAGTGCATCGATCACCTCCGGGTTGGCCAGCGGGTTGCGGATCAGCGTGAAGTCCACGTCCCCGACGGCCGGAAGGTCAAACCGGCGGGTGATGATTTTCAGGTCCTCGGGAACCAGCGACGACGGCATGACGGCTACGCCGATTCCCGCGCGGACGGCAGCCAGCACCCCGCTGATCTGGCGGGTGGTGCACGTGATGCGCCAGGTCCTGCCATGCGCCTCGAGGGCGTCGATGGCAAGTTTCCTGCTCAGGCTGGGGGAGGGGTAGGCGATGAGCGGGACTGGATGACCCGGTTCCAGCGTGGTCTGCTCAAGTCCCACCCAGGAAAAGGAATCGTGCTGCACCACCGTGCCGTCCTTGGCGCCCGCCACCCATTTCACGAACACCAGATCCAGCTGGCCGGCATTCAGCTTGCGGTACAGCTGGTCGCTTTGCCCCACCGTGAGTTCCAGGTTGATCTGGGGATAGATCTGCCGGAACTCCCGCAGGATCCGGGGCAGTCCGGTAATGGCAAGATCATCCGCGGTGCCGAACCGGAGCCGCCCACGCATGGCCGACCCGGAAAAATAGCGTGCCGCAGCGTCATGCGCGGACAGAATGTTCCGGGCAAAACCGGCCATCGCATCCCCGTTGTCCGTGAGCCGGACGTCGCGGGTATCCCTGGTGATCAGCACGCGCTTGGCTGCTGTCTCCAGCTTCCGGATGTGCTGGCTGATGGTGGGCTGGGCCAGGCCCAGCCGCTCGGCGGCCTTGGTGAAGCTGAGGGTTTCGGCGACAGCCAGGAAGGAACGCAGCTGGGCTGGTTCGAACACGGTGGGCTCCTTTGACCGGCATTGCCGGTTCTCTCATTGTGGTTCGCAATACGAGTTATAGGGAGAATAGTCCTCCATAATCCGTTCCGCCCAGCCTAGCGTTAAGGGCATCCCGGACCGCCCGCAATTTTGAGGACACCACTGTGGCACCCCCACCGCCGTCATCGGCAAGCGTCACCCAGCCCATCATCGATTCCGCGGGCACCGCTCCGCCGGACAATCAGACCCAGCCGCTGCCGGTTGCCTCGGAACGCCTTCCCTGGCGCCACACCTTCATCTCCCTAAGAGTCCCCAACTTCCGGATTTTCGCGGCAGGGCATTTCATCGCCGTCATCGCGATCTGGATGCAGCGGATCGCCCAGGACTGGATGGTGCTGCAGCTCTCCGGTTCCGTGACTGCCGTGGGAATCACCGTGGCGCTGCAGTTCCTGCCCTCGCTCCTCCTGGGGCCGTGGGGCGGCATGGTGGCCGACCGCTTCGCGAAGCGGAAGATCCTGATCCTCTGCCAGAGCCTTGCCGCGGTGCTGGCTGCAGCGCTCGCAGCCCTCGCACTCACCGGAAGCGTCCAGGTATGGCACGTTTATGTGATCGCACTGGTGCTGGGCCTGGTCACGGTCCTCGACCAGCCTGCGCGGCAAGTGTTCGTCAACGAACTGGTGGGACCCACCTACCTGCGCAACGCCATCAGCGTCAACTCCACCACCTTCCAGCTGGGTGGCTTGATCGGCCCGGCCCTGGCAGGGCTGCTGCTGACAGCCGTGGGTGCCGGCTGGGCTTTTGCCGCCAACGCCGTGGCCTGCTGCTCAACGGTGGCCATGCTGCTGGTCCTCCGGAAGGACCAGCTCTTCGTGAGCCCGCCGGCGCCCAAGAGCAAGGGGATGCTGCGCGAGGGTCTCCGTTATGCCCTGAGCAAGCCCACCATCTACTGGCCCTGGCTCATGGCCGGTTTCATTGCAGTGTTCGCCATGAGCCTTCCGGTGGTGCTTGCCGCTTTCGCGGACCACGTGTTCAGGGTGGGTGCCGGCGGTTATGGCCTGCTCAATGCACTGGTGGCGCTGGGCGCCCTGGCGGGGGCGGTGGCTTCCACCCGCCGCCGGCAACTCCGGCTCCGGTCAGTGGTGTTCTGCGCAGGAATGTACGGGGCCATGCTGTGCCTCGCCGCCTGGGCGCCCTCCATGGCCTGGTTCGGCGCTGCGATGGTCCTGTCCGGATTCTGGTGCCTGATGTTCCTCACGGGTTCCAACCAACTGGTCCAGGTCAGCTCCAACATGGGCATCCGCGGCCGGGTCATGAGCCTCTACATTATGGTGCTGATCGGTGGCCAGGCTATCGGCGGACCCATGCTCGGCTGGATCGCTGAACATGCGGACCCGCACGTGGCCCTGCTGGTTTCCGGCGGGGTGCCGGTGCTCGCGGCCCTGACCGTCGCCGTCGTCCTGGCGCGAAAGGGTTCGCTCAAGCTGCAGGTGGACTTCAAGGACCGGAGCCACCCGGTGCGCATCGTAAAAGCGGCCGCGGCCGCCTGAGAATGCAGATGCCGGCACGTTTCCTGCGTGCCGGCATCGCTCAACGAAGGTGCGCTTTACAAAGCCGGTTGCACCTGCCGCACACGGTGCGGGTACGCCTCATCGCGCTGCTGGAACTCCAGCACGTCCTGGTTGCGCACCACGCCATCGCGGATTTCAATGGCACGGGTTATGGTGTCGCTTCCCGCCCAGGAATCAGGCCCTCCCATGACCGTTTCCAGGAACGGCTGCAGGGCCTGGCTGATTTCCCAACTCGAGGAATTCCACAAATACGACGGGCTGTGGTCCACCGCGTAGTAGCTGATGTGGTCCCCGATGGTCACCATCGGCTCGGCAAAGGTGGTGGAACGCGCCCAGCTGAAGCCCATGCCGGGGTCACAGGACACGTCGATGATGAGGCTGCCCGGGGCGAAGGCGCCCAGGTCCTCCGTCTGCAGATACGTCAGCGGATTGTTCGGGTCCTGCAGGGTGCAGTTGACCACGATGTCGCTTTCGGCGAGGAACGGGGCGAGCGGAACCCGGCCCCGCTCGGTGATGACCTGGCTAAGGAAGGGCGCCTCGTCGTCGTGGTCGAACTGCACGATGTTCACGGAATGGATGGGGGCGCCAACGGCGGCGACTCCCCGGTTTGTCAGCACCTGCACATCGTGGATCCCATGCGCATTCAGCGCGGTAACGGCGCCACGGGCGGTGGCTCCAAAGCCAATCACCACGGCACTCAGGCGCCGCCCGTAATCTCCCGTTGAACCCGTCAGGGAGAGCGCATGCAGAACCGAGCAGTACCCGGCCAGTTCGTTGTTCTTGTGGAACACGTGCAGGCCGAACCCGCCGTCGCTGGCCCAGTGGTTCATGGCCTCGAATGCAATCAGCGTGAGCTTCTTGTCGATGGCCAGCTGCGTGATGGCGCGGTCCTGGACGCAGTGCGGCCAGCCCCAAAGAACCTGCCCGTCGCGCAGTTCGGCGAGATCCTCTGGCTGCGGCTTGGGCAGCAGCACGATGTCCGCTTCCGCCAGCAGCTCTTCCCTGGTGGCGATCGTGCCCACAAGGGTGGCGAGGTGCTGGTCTGAGACGCCGAAGCGCTCGCCGTAGCCCTTCTCCAGGATGATGCGCCGCCGCAGGGCCGGGGCAATGCGTTCAAAATGCAGGGGATGAATGGGGAGGCGGAGTTCGTCCGGTTTCCTTGTTGATGCCAGGACCCCCAGGCTCAGTTGGCTCTGGTGGCCGGTCACTTCTTTTTGGGAGCCTTGCCGGACGTGATGTCCAGGGAGCTGGCCGGTGCGGAGGCGGCCTTCTTATCTGCGCGTTTTTCCTTAATGGACTTGCCGGACTTTTTTGATGCCGTTTGACGCGGGGACTTGTCAGCCATGATTGCTCCTGTAGCGGAACCGAAAAGGTTCCTGACTACTGACGATACACCTGGGCGCCTAAAGGGGCTCCGGGCTGCAGGTGCCGCCAAGGGCAAGAGCGGAGCGGCTGACGGGAATCGAACCCGCGTATCAAGCTTGGGAAGCTAGCGCTCTACCATTGAGCTACAGCCGCATTGCCCCCACTCGCGCGGGGCAGAACTTAGCTTAGCGCAGTTGCGGCGGCGTGCCGCCCAACCCCGAAGCCGCGCCGCCGTGTCCCGTTACCCGCGGCGTCATCCAGTAACTCTTCAATAACGTCCCCCTGCCTGGCTAGGTGGGGACACAATGCGCTGGCTAACCTGAACCGGATAGCTGCGGGCGTCAGGGGGAGGCGGCTATTGCGGCAGGCCGACGTCAACCACAGGAAGAATTTCATGGCATTCGCAGAGCACGAGGTCCTCATCCGACGTGACGCCATGGCTGTGTACCTGTACCTGCTCGACGCCACCAATCTTCCGCTCTGGCGCGAGGGCGTCCGCAGCGTCAAGCTGCTCCAGGGCCCGGCCGGGACCAAGGGCGCGGTGTACCGGCAGATGGTGGCAGGGCGGTCCGGACTGAGCATTCCGGCCGACCTGGAAATCACCCAGGCAAGGCCAGGGGCGGAGGTAGAGTTCCAGGTCACCTCCGGCCCCGCCAACCGCACGGGCGGTTACTACCTCAGCACCGAGGGCTCGGGAACCCGCGTCCGGTTCGCGCTGGAAGCATTGCCGGAGGGCTCATTCGGCTTCCTCGACCGGCTCGGCCTCCTGAACCGGATGGTCCAGCGAAGTGTCTGCTCCGAGGTTGTCCAGCTGGACCGGCTCAAGGACGTCCTGGAACTTCAGCCCGCCACCCAGTAGGCGGCCGGCCGCAGCTTGTTGCGCAGCCGCCGCCCGGGCTGGCCTACTGGGCCAGCCGCTGTCCGGACCAAGGCCCGGCGATGTTCGACGGCGTGGCAAGGCTTCCACCGGTCAGGTCCCAGTACTGCACCACGTCCGACGCCCGGCGGAGCGCCAGTCCCGTCGAGTTCAGCCCGGTGACGTCCCGCAGCGCCTTGACGCCCGTGACGTCCTGCCACCCCGTTGCGACAGTCGGCCTCGCTTCCGCCCGCAGGGCGATGGTTCCCCAGCCCCGGTAGAGCTGCACGGCACCATCGGACCGCAGGGCCAGGATGTCCTGGAATCCGTCGGCGTCGTAATCAACCATGGAGAGCCGGCTGGCCGTGATGCCGCTGGCAATAAGCGTGCGTCCGGAAAGGTCGCCCGTGCCCTTGTTGGGGTACAGGTAAAGGCCGCCGGCAGTATCCAGGGCGATGATCTGGGGCATCCGGTTGTTGGCACACCAGCCGCCCACCGCCAGGGTCAAGGACTGCCATCCCCCCGCTCCGAGCGTGACAGGTGCCTGGAATCCACCGGTGGCGATGCCCCGGTGGAACGTGAGGTTCCCGTTGGTCCATTGCGTTAGCAGGTCATACGCGCCGTCACGGTCCCAGTCCGTCACGAAGACCTCCTTGGCGCCGGCGAACCCGGAGCCGATCACCTTGGCCGGAGCGTAGGAGCGCGCGCCCAGCGAGGGCCGGTTGAGGAGCTGGCCGGCCGCATCCACGGTTACCAGGTCTGCCGGGCCCTTGATGGCGGCGGCGGACAGGTCAAGCGTGGGCGGCATGTGCCTGACGGGGGCATCGCACATGCTGGCAACCGGCGGCGGGAAGGCATTGCCTGAGCCTGCGCCGCCGGGCGAATCGGTGGTGCCTGCCGGAAGTGTGGTGTAGCCGAAGAAGTTGACCACGCCCCAGATTTTGTACGTGCTGTCCGTGTACGAGATCCCGGCACCCATGACGTTGAAACGCGGGTCGAGCAGCATGGCGTTGTGGCCCGGGGAACCCTTCCACCACTCCACCAGCTGAGCGGCATCGCGGTCCGTGCGGATGGCGATGACCTCGCCGGCGCCGTTGTTCGGATTCATGGCCCGCGAATCCGTCCAGAAACTGGCGCGGTGCTCAATCACCTCACGCGAGGCAATGTTGTCGGACCATTCCTGTGCCAACCCGGCAACGGTGGCATGGTATTTCACCGGGTTCAGCTTGTTGGCCACCCTGTATTCATTGATCCGGTTGAATACCGTGAGGACAGCTGCGGTATTGCTGTCCCGGACCAGGCCCTCCGGTGCGGGCATCGCCGTCGCGGACTCGGGGGCCGCCAGGCGGGTGGCCGGGGGTGAGGCCAATTCCTCGTCCGGCGCCCAAAGCGGCGGGATCCAGGGAACCGGGTCTTCAGAGCCGGCAGGCGCAGGGTCTTCGGTGACCGCGGGGGTGGGTGCAGGTGCAGTGGGGACATCTGTGGACGCGCTAACGGACGGTCCGGTGGACGTTCCTGTCGCAGCAGCAGGTGATGCCGGGCGGATGTCCGGTTCCACAGCGGGTTTCAGGACGGACCCGGCGGATCCGCCGTCGGCGGAGGCACCGCCGTCGTTGACCGCAGGCTCCAGTGAGACGCCCAGCGGAGCCGCTGCGCCGGCAGACTGGCTGGCGGGCATCGGCGCGGACAGCGTTCCCGCTGATGATGAGACCAGCGCCAGGGCGCAGAGCACACCAATAAAAGAGGGCGCAACCAATTTATTCACAACATCCCCAGCTCTGTTGGGCCATCCGGGAGACCATCCGGCGCCTGTGCATCTGAGGCAACATTAGCCCCACTAGGCCACAGCAACAACGGGAAAATACAGGTGTGGATAAGGCATGCGGTAATTTGGGACGGTGCTGATCTCTGACCGCGATATTCGTGCCGAAATAGACTCCCAACGGATCGTGCTGGAGCCGTACGATTCGGCGATGGTGCAGCCGTCATCTGTGGACGTGCGGATCGACAAGTTCTTCCGGCTTTTCGACAACCACAAGTACGCGCACATCGACCCTGCCCAGGAGCAGCCCGAGCTGACGCGGCTGGTGGAAGTGGAGCAGGACGAAGCCTTTATCCTGCACCCCGGCGAGTTCGTCCTGGGCTCAACCTACGAGACTGTTACGTTGCCGGATGACATCGCGGCCCGCCTGGAAGGCAAGTCCTCCCTGGGGCGGCTGGGGCTCCTGACCCACTCCACCGCCGGGTTCATTGACCCCGGTTTCTCCGGCCACGTGACCCTGGAGCTGTCCAACATGGCCACGCTGCCCATCAAACTGTGGCCGGGCATGAAGATCGGCCAGCTGTGCTTTTTCCGGCTGACGTCCTCCGCTGAGTACCCGTACGGCCATGGCGGGTACGGCAACCGCTACCAGGGCCAGCGCGGCCCCACAGCCAGCCGCAGCCACCTGAACTTCCACCGCACCAGCATTTAGGGCCGGTATCGGGGGCTACGCCTTTGCGGCGACGCCCGGGCTCCCCGTCGCCATCCTGGCGAGCGGTTCAACGTAGCGGGCTGCCAGCGGTCCAACCACGGCCATGATCAGCACGTAGGCGGTGGCCAAGGCAGCCAGTTCCGCGGGAATGGCTCCGGAGGCCACGGCCAGTCCGGCGATAACGATGGAAAATTCCCCGCGCGCAATCAGCGTAGCCCCGGCACGGAACTGGCCGGGACGTGCAATATTTGCCCGCTTCGCCGCCCAGATCCCGGTGGCCATCTTGGTCACGGCCGTGACGACGGCCAGCACCAGGGCCCACCCCAGTACGGGCGGGATGGATGTGGGGTCCGTATTGAGGCCGAACGCCACGAAGAAGATGGCCGCGAACAGGTCACGCAGCGGTTCAAGGATGCGCGTGGCGTTATGGGCGGTGGCTCCGGAAATGGCGATGCCCAGCATAAACGCGCCCACCGCCGCCGAAACCTGCATGGCTGACGCCACCCCGGCTATCAGCAGGGCGGCGCCGAGGACGTTCAGGAGGAAGACCTCGGAGTTCTCGCTGTGGACGGCCTTGGAGACGCTGTGGCCGTGGCGCAGGGCCACCATAAGCACCAGGCTCACCACTGCCAGCGCGATGCCCACCGTTGTGAGGCCGCCCAGGAAGCTGACGCCGGCAAGGATGGCCGTCAGGATGGGCAGGTAGACGGCCATGGCCAGGTCCTCGAACACCAGGATGGACAGCACCACGGGAGTTTCGCGGTTGCCCAGGCGGCCGAGGTCGGTGATGACTTTCGCAGCGATCCCCGACGACGAGATGTAGGTGACACCACCCAGCACCATGGCTCCCACCCCGCCCCAGCCCAGGTAATACGCCAGGGCGGCGCCTGGCAGGAAGTTCAGGACGAGGTCCAGGACACCGCCCTGCCATGACCGCTTGAGGCCGGTAAACAGCTCCGCTGCCGTATATTCCAGCCCGAGCATAAGCAGCAGCAGGATGACGCCGATCTCGCCGGAAAGATGTGCGAACTCGTGCATGCCTTCGAGCTTGACGATGCCGCCGGCACCGAAAGCGAGCCCGCCCAGGAGATAGAGCGGGATAGGTGACATTCCAATCCGTCCGGCCAGCCTGGCCAACAGGCCAAGGCAGAACACAACGGCCCCCAGTTCAATGAGGGTCAGGGCCAGCGGATCCATAGGATTTATCCGTGGCGCAGGATGTCGGCCGCCGAGTCGAGGCCTTCCTGGGTTCCGACTGCCACCAGCAGGTCACCCGTGTGAAGCACGACGTCGGGTCCCGGCGACGGGAGCACCTCGCCTTCACGCATGATGGCCACGATGGACACGCCGCACCGGGTGCGGATGCAGGCCTTGCCCATCGGCTGGTTCTGGAACGGGGAGTCCGGAGCGATGGAGAACTGCCGGGTGACGATCCCCGGCACATCCTTATGCTCCTCCGTCAGCTTCATGGCCAGGTGCTGCCCTCCCAGAAGGTTGCCCAAGGTGGCTGCTTCGTCGCTGGTCAGCGGAATTGAAGCCTGGCAGGTATCGGGATCGTCCCAGGTGGAAACGATAAGTTCTGTCTGGCCCTCCCGCAGCTCCACCACGCCGATCCGGCGGCCGGATGCTGTCATGAAGTCCTTCCGCCGGCCCAGGCCCGGAAGGTTGGTTTCATCCACGTTCATGATCCAAGCCTAGTCTCCCGGGACGCACTTGGCGCGGGAGTCATACCACCCGGGAATCGTCCCAGGTGGTCAGCCTTCCGCACATGCCGTACCCCTCGCCGGGGCGGCGGCCGGCGGTGGCCACTGCCGCTCCGGCCAACGGCCGCGCCGAACCGTCCGCCAGGTCCTCCAGCGCCTGCTCCGTTGCGTCAACCTGGCTGCGGACCGTTGCCGACCAGATCTTCTTCCAGCGCTCCACCCGCGGGCGCACCAGGACGGCGGCTGCACGGTGGAAAGCGGCAAGGGCATCCGGGCCCTCACGCAGGACGGATGTATGCAGCTCTGCGTATCCTTCCATGGCGAGGTCCCGGCGCCTGCGGGCGGCTGCGGCTACGACGGCCTCGTCAGGATCGCGGGGCAGTACCGCGTGCTGCGCGTACTTGTCCGGATCCGCCAGGATGGCCCGGGGAAACGTGAGGACGGCGTCCCCGGCCTCGGGCAGCCCGGCGTTGGACATGATCACGTTAAGGGTGAGCTGATGGGAATTGACCAGCCGGTGGACTGTCCCGGGGCTGAACCAAAGCAGTGAACCGGCGGCAAGCTCATGTTCCGCGGCTCCCGCCATGGAGATGGTGTGCACCTGGCCGGTGCCGCCGGTCACCACATACGCCTCGGTGGAAACGGTGTGCAGGTGGGGCGAACCTCCGCACAGCCCGTCAGCGGCCTCCCAGTCATAGACCCGGAGGCCGCTGACCGCGGTCCCGCCCGGAAAGCCCGGAACGCCCGGTAAGCCGGGAACGCCAGCGGTGTTCACCGGCCGTTCCGGCCCTGGGTGGCGGCCAGGAGTTCCCGTGCCGCAAGGGCCAGGGCTTCGGACCGCTGGGCGTCGGACTGCCCGTCGGCGATCACCACCCCGTAGCGGTAGTGCAGGGTGGCGCCGGCCTCGAACACGACTTCCTGACTGAAAAACGGCGCCGGCCCCATGCAGGCGAACGGCTCCGACCGGGCAAACCATTCCGGCTCGGGGTGTTCACTGCCGGGGTTATCCACCATGACCAGCGTGGAGAAGCGGCAGGTCTCATCGTGCTGGCCAACGAAGGAAAGCCAGGGTGCCCGCTGGCCGCGGAGCTCCTCGCCGGTAGCGCCGCCCGGTCCGATGATGGATCCGCCGGCAAAGGACCTCGGGCCGCGCCAGAACAGGCCGCCGTAGCCGGCGTTCTCCCGTCCCTCGGTGGTGGGCGAGCCGATGTGGATGGGTTCCCCGGACACGTTGGTCATGGCCGTTTCAAAGACCAGGGTGTAGCTGCTGTCGGTCCCCGGCGCCACCTGGAAGGACCGCTCCTCCTCCACCACGAGGGAGCCCTGCTGCGTGACCCACTGCAGGGAATGGGCAAAACGGAATGTGCCGTCGTCGTCCGTTGCCTGGCGAAGCTCGCGGTGCCGCATGGCGCCGTTGTTCGGCAGCCACCGGTAGTCCTCCCCCCGCCGGTAGCTGGGCCCGCCCCAGAAATTGTCCGGGCCAAGGTGCGGCAGTGACCAGGCGATGCCCTTGTGCCATACATGGTCGTGCGGGCGGTAGGCGCTCACCAGGTCCCCCGTCCTGGTCCGGACAGGGTGGAAGTACGGCCGCGGGGACTCCTCCTGCGGGTCATTGGCGGCATACGTATACGTGAGGACCTGGACGCCGTCGAGGGCGACGGCAACGGCTGCGCCGTCGTCCGTCCAGCTGAACGGGCGGCCGGTGGTGGAGGTGCCGGCGGCGGGGGCGGTGGTGCTCATGCATTGCTCTTTTCGAGTTTCCAGGGTTCCAGCCGGCCGTCGCCACGGTCGAAGAACGGGTTTCCTTCAGTGATGTCGCCGCGGCGAACCGTCTTGCCGGTGATGGCGGAGGCGTAGATAGCGGCCGCAAGCTCCATGGTGGGGTAGGCCTCGGCGAGGGTGACCGGCGGGACGGCTCCGGAGCGGATGGCGTCAACAATGTGCGAGTACTGGGCGGGGTGCCCGCTGGGGACGGCGGCTGAACCGTCTGCCCACAGGCCGGCAAGGTGCTCCTGTCCCGGCGCGGGGGTAAAACGCCAGTGGGAATCGTCATAGCCGTAGAGGTGCTCGAGCTCAACGGTGGCGTTCTCGTAGTCGAACCGGAGCTGCGACGTTTCCCGGGGGGAGATGACAGAGTTGATGACGGTGCTCAGGGCGCCGGATTCGAACCGCACGATGGCCGTGGACACGTCCTCGGTTTCGGTGCGCCGGGCAAGCCGGCCCGCGAACGCGGTGACTTCCTGCCAGGGGCCCCACAGGTGGAGCAGCATGTCGAACTGGTGAATGCCGTGCCCCATGGTGGGCCCGCCGCCCTCAACATCCCACAGGCCGTGCCACGGAACGTCAAAGTACTCCTGGTTGCGGAACCACAGCGTGTTGCAGAAGCCGGTGAGCGGGTTGCCCAAGGCCCCCGATTCCTGCAGCGCCGCCAGTTTGCGCGCGCCCGTGCCAAAGCGGTGCTGGAAGATGCAGCTGACGTGTTTGCCCGAGGCCTGCTCCGCCGCCTGCAGTTCAACCATTTGCCGCAGCGACAGCGCGGGCGGCTTTTCCAGCACCACGTTCAGGCCCAGGGCGAGTGCCTCCAGGGCAAGGGAAGCGTGCGACGACGGCGGCGTGCAGATTGCCACCACGTCCAGTGTGGCGTCGGCGGCCGCAGCCAGGCTTGGCGCAGTCTGCGCGAAGCCGGTCTCTGCCGCAAAGGCGGCGGCCCGGTCAGGGGCGATGTCCACGGCAACCACCAGCTCGGCCCCGGCCAGCTTGAGGGCTTCAGCGTGGGCATGGGCTATCCCGCCGGTACCGATGATTCCGGCCCGGGGGCGTGGAGGGGTCCGTTCCATGGGCAGTGCTCCTCGTCATTGAAAGCATTCAAAATGTTATCACCCATAAGTATGTGATCGATAACAAAAGGAGTCAATGCTTCCGGTAAGGAATCCGGATGCTTGTCCTGCTCTGCCGCAGGCAGGGTATTCCGTACGGTCAGGCGGCCGGAACAACCGCGATGGTCGCCTTCCCCGGAGACTTCACGGGCAGCAGGACAAGGAGCCCGGCGAGGAGGACCACCATGATGCCCAGGATTCCCCAGCGTTGCGCCTGGCCGGCTGCCACCATCGGCGTGGCCACCGCGATGCAGAGCGTGAACAAAGCCGGCGCCAGGAAGCTGACGGCCCGCCCGGTGGTGGCGTACAGGCCGAAGAGCTCGCCCGATTCGCCATGCGGGGCAAGCCGGGCCAGGTAAGCCCGCGAGGAGGACTGGGCCGGCCCCACGAACAGGCAGAGGAAGAGGCCGAACACCCAGAAGGTGGTGCTGCCGGCCCAGTCCATGCCGAAGAAGACGTAGTCGCCGTTGCCGAGGACCAGGATGACAGTGCCGGCAATCAGCAGGCCCACCAGGGAGCCGATGATGACTGCCTTGGGTCCTACCCGGTCATCCAGGAATCCGCCGATCATCGCGCCCACTGCCGCCACCACGTTTCCAAAGATGGCGAAGAAGATGACCTGTGACAGCTCGAAGCCGAAGGTACCGGCGGCAATGATTCCACCGAACGTGAAGACGGCCGCCAGGCCGTCGCGGAACACCGCACTGGCCAGCAGGAAGTATATAGTGTGGGGGCTGGTGGCGTAGATGGCCTTGATCCGCCGGACCAGCAGTCCGTAGCTGGCCAGGAAACCCAGCCGCGCCGCCTGGCCGGTCCTCGGCAGTTCGGGGACCGCAAACAGGACAGGCAGGGCGAAAATGAAGAACCACAGGGCCGAAAAGAGAGCAACAAGGCGGATATTCAGGCTGTCCTCCGTGGAGGCACCGAACCATTCGAAGCTGGGCTGGACGAACAGCTGCAGGACCACCAGCAGCGCCACGATGCCGCCCAGGTATCCCGCGCCCCAGCCGAACCCGCTGACCTTGCCGATGTTCCGGGGCGTGGAGATCTGGGCGAGCATGGCGTTGTAGTTGACGCCGGCGAACTCAAAAAAGACGTTCCCGAGAGCGATCAGGGATACTCCGAGCAGCAGGAATTCAGGGCGCGGGAACACAAAAAAGCACAGGGCAGTCAGGATAGCGACGGCAGCCGTGTTGATTCCCAGCCACAGCTTCCGCCGGCCGCCGGCGTCGGAGCGCTGCCCGGTGACGGGGGCCAGCACTGCGATGGCGAAGCCCGCCACGGCCAGGGCGCCGCCCAGGACCGCCGAGGCCTGGTCCTCCCCGCCGAAGGCGTTGGACGTCAGGTAAACGGTGAACACGAACGTGGTCATCACGGCGTTGAAGGCGGCGGAGCCCCAGTCCCAGGAAGCCCAGGCCAGGATCCGGCCCTTGCTGGACGCGTGGTGCCCGGATTCAAGTTCCGAGGCCGGCTGCATGGCCCCGGGAGCGCTGGCGGTGTTCATACGATGCATCGTATCCGCCGGTGGCGAACATCCAGCGGACGTGGCCCCCGGGCCTCCGGGGGAGGACGGCGTCAGCGGCTGCCACGCCGACAGAACGGGTATAAGGACTTGATAAACTGTCCACTCCCGAACCTTACTTTTTGCCGCCTGCTCCAACTTTTGACAATCGAATCCCTGACGTTGCGGAGATACCAGTGATCACAGTCCTTGCCGTGCACTTTACGGTGGCTGTGCTGGCGCCCCTACTGTTCAGGACGTGGGGCCGCAACGCGTTTTACGCACTGGCAGCAGTGCCGGCCGCCTCCTTCGCCTGGCTCCTCTTCCAGCACGCCCCGGTCTACTCGGCCCAGGGGGCAGTTGCGGAGGTCATTCCGTGGATACCCGGCCTCCACCTGGAGCTCGCCTTCCGCATGGATGCGCTGGCGTGGGTGATGTCCCTCCTGGTGCTGGGCGTGGGCTCCCTGGTGCTGGTCTACTGTGCACGGTACTTCAAGACAGGGGACCAGGACCTGGGCGCCTTCGGGGCGCAGCTCCTGGCTTTCGCGGGTGCCATGTTCGGCCTGGTGGTGGCCGATGACCTCCTGCTCCTTTTCATCTTTTGGGAACTGACCACCATCCTGTCCTACCTGCTCATCGGCTACGCCCGGACCAGGCTGGCAGCCCGGCGCTCGGCGCTGCAGGCGCTCATGGTCACCACCGCAGGTGGCCTGGCCATGCTCGTGGGCCTGATCATGCTCGGCCACGCCGCCGGAACCTACCGTATTTCCGCCATCCTTGAACAGGCGCCCGCGCTGGTTGGCGGTGCATCCGGCACCATGGTGAGTGCCGCCGTCGTGCTCATCCTGGTTGGCGCGATCACCAAATCAGCGCTGGTCCCGTTCCACTTCTGGCTGCCGGGCGCCATGGCCGCGCCCACCCCGGTCAGCGCCTACCTGCATGCCGCCGCGATGGTCAAGGCCGGCATTTATCTGGTGGCAAGGCTGGCGCCGGGCTTTTCCGAGACCGCGTACTGGCAGCCTGTGGTCCTGGGCCTGGGGCTGGCCACCATGCTGGTGGGCGGCTACCGGGCGCTGCGGCAGACGGACATCAAGCTCATCCTGGCTTACGGCACGGTGAGCCAGCTGGGCTTCCTCACCATGGTGGTGGGGCTCGGCACGCCTGACGCGGCCCTCGCCGGCCTCGCGATGCTCCTGGCGCACGGGCTGTTCAAAGCAACCCTGTTCCTGGTGGTGGGCATCATCGACCACCAGTCCGGAACCCGCGACGTCCGCAAGCTCTCAGGAGTCTTCCGCTCCTCCCGCGCCCTGGGCATTGTCGCTGGCATCGGTGCCGCGTCCATGGCGGGGTTTCCGCTCCTTGCCGGCTTCGTCGCCAAGGAATCCGTGCTGGAAGCGTTTGTGCACCATGCCGCGGATCCCGGCGCAGGGCCGTGGGGAACGGTCATCCTGGCCGGCCTGGTCCTGGGGTCCGTCCTCACCTTCGCCTACAGCGCCCGCTTCATGTGGGGTGCCTTTGCCGCCAAGCCCGGCGTTGAGGCCACTCCGTTCAAGGCCATCAAGCCCTCCTTCCTCGCCGCGCCCGCCATCCTCAGCCTCCTCACCATTGCCTACGGCGTGTGGCCCGTCCCCGTGGATGCCTGGATCCAGCCGTACGCGGCACTGTTTGCCTCCGCCGCGTCCGACGCCGGGACGCCGGCTGAACAGGCAGGGCACCTTGCGCTGTGGCACGGTTTCACGCCGGCGCTTGGCCTGACTGCCGTCACGTTCGCCCTGGGGCTTGCCATGTACTTTGGCCGGAACGCGGTGGCCCGGCTGCAGTCCCTGGTCCCGCCCTGGGTGGACGCCGACCGCGCCTACCAGCTGACCATCGGCGCGCTGGACGACGTCGCCGTCTGGGTTACCGGCCGTACCCAGCGCGGTTCGCTGTACTACTACCTGGCCGTCATCCTCAGCGTCGCCTTCATGCTGCCCCTGGCGGTGATCCTGATCGCCGGGAAGCCGCTGCCCGAGGGCATCTACCTGGTGGATCCGGGCTCCCCGCTGCAGCTTGTGGTGGGGGCCGGGATCGTCATCGGCGCCCTCGCCGCCGTGAAGGCAAACAAGCGCTTCCTGGCCGTCCTGATGGTCTCCGTCACCGGTTACGGCATCGCGCTGATGTTCGCCCTCCAGGGTGCCCCTGACCTCGCCCTGACCCAGATGCTGGTGGAAACCATCATCCTGGTGGCGTTCGTCCTGGCGATGCGGAGCCTGCCTGCCGAGCTCCGCGACCGCACCGGCGGGAAATACCGGGTGGTGCGCGTGATCATCGGCCTGGGATTCGGCGTCACCATGGTGTTTGCCGCGATCTTCGCCATGGGTGCACGGATCGCCAGCCCAGTCTCGTTGGAGTTCCCGCTCCTGGCCTACGAGGGCGGCGGCGGGTTGAACATCGTCAACGTGACGCTGGTGGACATCCGCGCCTGGGACACCTTCGGGGAAATCACCGTCCTTGCCCTGGCCGCCACCGGAGTGGCCAGCCTCATTTTTGTCCGCGGCCGCGGCGACCGGATCCAGACCTCCGCCAGCATCGCCGAGGGCACGGTGGGCCGGCACCACGGGGTGGACCCCGGGTCCCGCGACGGCGCCGCTTTGGCCATCAGCCGTAAGTTCGCAGCCTCTGCCCGTGACGCCTGGCTGGTTGCCGGACGGACCCTGGCGCCGGAACGCCGCTCCATCATCTTCGAAGTGGTCACCCGGCTGGTTTTCCACTCCCTGGTGATCTTCTCCCTGTACCTCCTGCTGGCCGGCCACAACCTTCCGGGCGGCGGCTTCGCCGGCGGCCTGACGGCGGGCCTGGCCCTGACCATCCGCTATTTGGCCGGCGGCCGGTTCGAACTCCGCGAGGCCACACCAGTCAGCGCAGGCGCACTGCTGGGCATCGGCCTTGCCGTGGCCGCGGCGTCCGGCGCGGTGCCCCTGCTCCTGGGCGGCCAAGTGTTCCAGACCGCCATCATCGAGTTCTGGCTGCCGGTGTTCGGGGACATCAAATTTGTCACGTCCACCATCTTCGATATCGGCGTCTACATCGTGGTGGTGGGCCTGGTGCTGGACGTGCTGCGGAGCCTCGGTGCCGAGATTGATGAACATTTCGAGGAACTGTCCGCGGTACCTGCCGAGGACCAGGAGCCGGACGGCCTTCCGGCAGAAACCACCGCGAAGGGCAAAGCATGAGCGTCAACCTGACCCTGCTGATCGTCATGGGGGCCCTGTACGCCTGCGGAATCTACCTGATCCTGGAACGCAGCCTGACCCGTGTCCTGTTGGGCCTGATGCTCCTGGCCAACGCCACCAACCTGCTGATCCTGGCCACCGGCGGCTATGCGGGCCTGGCTCCCCTGTACTCCAAGGACATCGCAGCCGGGGACTATAACGACCCCCTGCCGCAGGCACTGATCCTGACGTCAATCGTCATCTCCTTCGCGGTGACGGCCTTCATGCTCGGCATCATCTACCGCACCTGGGTGCTGGCCCGGAGGGACGAGATCCAGGATGACGTGGAAGACCTCCGCGTGGCCGAAACCCCCAGCTTCGATGCTGAGGACGATGCCGAAATCCCCGCCGAGACCTCCGAGTTCCCGCTCACCATGCTGGGCGGCAACGGACGCGACATCTCGGACCACAGGCCGCCCGGAGACGCGGGATCTGCCACGGCCACCCTCGTGGCAGGCGGCCGCGAAATGCTTGCCGAACATGCCGCCGCGGAAGAAAAGCCCGGCTCCCAAAACATCGCCCCCGGCCCGGAAGGAGGCGGAAAGTGAACATCGCAAGCTTTGCCCCGCTCGCCGTCGTACTTCCCATCCTGGGCGCTGCCCTGACCTTCCTGCTGATCCGGCATTCCCGGGCGCAGCGGGCGGTCAGCATCGGCCTGCTGTCCCTGACGCTGCTGCTGGAGTGCCTCCTGCTGGCCCATGTGTGGACTGCCGGCACGGCGGCAGTGACCATCGGCGGGTGGTTGCCGCCGTGGGGCATTGTGATGGTGGTGGACCAGTTTTCCTCGCTGATGCTGGTGGTTTCGTCGGCGGTGAGCCTGGCCGTGCTGGTGTACGCCACAGGGCAGGGCATGGCCGACGGCGACCATGACGCACCAGTTTCGATCTTCCACCCCACCTACCTGATCCTGGTAGCCGGGGTGTCCAACGCGTTCCTCTCCGGCGACCTCTTCAACCTCTACGTGGGCTTCGAAATCCTGTTGACCGCAAGCTACGTGCTGATGACCCTGGGCGGAACCGGGCCGCGCATCCGCGCCGGTGTCACCTACGTGGTGGTCTCCGTGGTGTCCTCGGTGCTGTTCCTGATCTCCATCGCCATGGTGTACGGCGCAACCGGAACAGTGAACATGGCTGACCTTGCCATCAAGCTGGGCGAACTGGACCAGGGCACCAAAACCCTCCTGCACGTCATGCTGCTGGTGGCGTTCGGCATCAAGGCGGCCGTCTTCCCGCTGTCCTTCTGGCTCCCGGACTCCTATCCCACCGCGCCGGCCCCGGTCACCGCGGTGTTCGCCGGCCTGCTGACCAAGGTGGGCGTCTATGCCATGGTGCGCACGGAGACCCTGCTCTTCCCCGGCGACTCGCTGAACACACCCTTGATGGTGGCGGCGCTGCTGACAATGGTGGTGGGAATCCTCGGTGCGCTGGCGCAAAGCGATATCAAGCGTCTTCTCTCTTTCACCCTGGTCAGCCACATCGGGTACATGGTGTTCGGGCTCGCGATGTCCTCGGTGGCGGGACTGGGTGCTGCCGTGTTCTACGTGGCCCACCACATCACCATCCAGACCAGCCTCTTCCTGGTCACCGGACTTATCGAACGCCGCGGCGGCAGTTCCTCCGTGGACCGGCTGGGCGGCCTGGCCAAACTCTCGCCCCTGCTGGCGATCCTGTTCTTCATCCCCGGCATGAACCTTGCCGGCATTCCCCCCTTCTCCGGATTCCTGGGCAAGGTGGGGCTCATGCAGGCCGGCATCGAGCTGGGGACGCCCCTGGCCTACGCCCTGGTCATCGGCGGAGTGCTCACCAGCCTGCTGACCCTGCTGGCAATCGCCAGGGTCTGGAACCGGGCGTTCTGGCGCCGGCCATCAGACGCCGAACACCCGGACCCGGTGCTGCTGGCGGTTCCCGAAGAAGCGGACCGGGCAGAGGACGCGGTCCAGCGCTCCGGCGGCCGGACCGGCATCATGCTTGCTGCACGCAGCGGCGTCCAGCGGCTCGCCAGCGCCTCGCCGCGCGCCGGCGCGTCCCGTCCCGCAGTGCTCCTGCCCAGGACCATGGTGGGATCCACCCTGGGCCTTGTGGCGCTGGGCGTGGCCCTCACCGTTTTCGCCGGGCCCCTGTTCGGACTGTCCGACCGCGCCGCCGCGGACATGCTGGACCGGTCCCCATACATCCAGGCCGTGATGGGTGAGGACACCGTTGTTCCGGCGGTCAGCACCAGGGGAGGAGGGCAATGAGCCGCCAACGAATTTCGCTGCGCCAGGAACTGCCGCTCCTGGTGTGGCTAGTGATCGTCTGGGGCGCCCTCTGGCAGGACTTCAGCCCCGGCAACCTGCTGTTCGGGGCGCTGCTGGCCATAGCAGTGGCCAGGCTGTTCTACCTCCCGCCCGTGGAGCTCAGCGGCCGCTTCAACATCCTGTACGCCATCCCGTTCGCCCTGGTGTTCCTGGCCAAGGTGGTGATCGCCAGTGCCCAAATCCTGTACCTGGCCATTGCCAGGGGACCCGCGGTGACCAATGCTGTGGTGGCGGTAACCCTGCGGAGCCACCAGGACCTGATGGTCACCGCCACCGGGCACGTCATTTCCCTGATTCCCGGGTCCCTGGTGGTGGAGGTGGACCGTTCCACGTCCACCCTGTACCTGCACGCCATCAACATCAGCTCCCCGCAGGACGTGGAAAACCTGCGCAATGAGGTGCGCTCCATCGAGGCCGGCCTGATCCGCATCATGGGCACTGCCGAAGAGCTGGAAGCCGTCCGAGCGGAGGCAGCCGCATGATGCAGGCCGTCCTGGCCATCACGGCCGTGATCTTCTCACTCGCCGCCGGCGGCGCAATCATCCGCATCGCCCGGGGCCCGTCACTGCTGGACCGGGTGCTCGCGGCGGACGTGCTGCTCGCGATCCTGGGCGGGGCGCTGTGCATCGACATGGCCGTGAACCGGCACCTTAACAACCTGATGCTGGTGGTGGCCATTTCGGTCATCGGCTTCATCGGGTCCGTGACGGTGGCCAGGTTCGTGGCAGACCGGAGGGAACAGCCCCATGAGCCCTAACCCTGATGTGTCCGGCGTGGACGGCTGGATCGACCTGGTATCCGCCGTCTTTATGGTGGTGGGTGCCCTCATGTCCCTGGGCGCTGCGATCGGCCTGCTGCGCTTCCCGGACCTGCTGAGCCGCATGCACGCCGCCACCAAGCCGCAGGTACTGGGCCTGTTCCTGCTGCTGGCATCGATCGGGCTGCAGATGCGCACCTGGTGGGTATGGCCGGTACTGCTGGTGGCGTGGATTTTCCAGCTCCTCACCGTGCCCGTCTCCGCGCACATGGTGGGCAGGGCCGGTTACCGCACCAAGCACCTCCACCGGGAGCTGCTGACCTCGGACGAGCTGGAAGCCGTCGTCTTGAAGGCAGCTGGCCAGAAGGCAGCCGTGCAAAAAGCCGCCGCCAAAGCCGCCCAGGAGGACGGTTCCGGCGACGGCTCAACGCGCTAGGTGTATTCAGCCGGGGGCTGGATCAGCCGCCAGGCAATGTTCCCACTGACGGGCGATGTCCTGGGCGTTTAGACAATGTCCTGGCTCTTGGCAAAGCGGGTGATGGCACGCTGGGTGCCGCGGTTTGCCAGCACCTGGATGATGGTGCTCACGGACGCTGAGATCAGAGCAAACGTCAGGGCCGAGTGGAGGCTCGTGGGGACGTCCTCGTCCTTGCCGGTGGGCGGCTTCCGGCCGGTGGTCTTTTCCCAGATGGCATTGACCAGTTTGGTGCCGACCAGGCCGGCGCCGAGGCTCACACCGGTGCCGAGCAGCTTGATGAAGAGGTTCATTCCTAGTACTCCTTGCGGGCGGAAAACGGGCTGTACCCAGCCTAACCGTCCCTGTGCCGCTATCGGGGCAGGCTGAACTACGGTGCCGGGACCAGTCCTTCCCAGGCAACGGTCCAATCGGCGGGGAACCCCGGGGCGTGCCGGTCCGGTCCGCCATCCCAGCCTGCCGCCATCAGCGCCACGGCCGCGAGCAGCCCGCCGTTGCCGGGAAGGTACAGCGGCAGCGAGTCGGTCTGCCGGTTATGCCCGTTGGGCAGCACCAGGTTTTTGGGCGCGTCCAGCAGGAGCGCCGCCACGGCCCTCTCCGGGTCCTCCAGCCGGGCCGCGGTCATGGCCATCACCGGGTAGTCCCACCCCCACGTGCTGTCCCAGTCCCAGCCGGCCATCACGTCTGCCAGGGTGGCCCGCATGATGGCGGGGTCGATAATGTCCGTCTGCGGCAGCACGCCCAGGGCGCAGAGCATGGAGGGATGGTCTGTGCGGATGGTGAAGGGTTCGACGCCGATCGCCGCGTAGACGCCGTCCGCCACCTTGGGCCGGACCATGCCGTCGGCCACGGCAAGCCATTTATCCTTGGGCGGCAACCCCAGCCGTTCCCGCCACGTGCAGGCGACGCGCAGCGCCCATTGCCAGTAGGCGAGCTCGAAGATGGGATTGCTGGCCGTGCCCCTGATCGATTCGTAGCTTTCCTGGGCCGGGACCAGGGGCGGGCCCAACTCGAATCCGCGGGCGGTGGGGTGCGCAAAGCTGGCCATAAAATTGGCGCTCTCGAATACGATCTCCGCGAACTCCTCCAGCAGTTCGCGCGAGGGTTCCGCCCTGTACGCGAGTTCGGCGAGGTGGATGGGATGCGGCTGCTGCCAAACAAGGAAGGTGCCGATGGGGCTGGGGCTCTCGCGCCCGTCCGGTCCTGACTGCTTGGGCCAGCGGACGCCGTCGAACCCCTGTGCCTTGGCAGTCTGCCGTGCCGGTTCCAGGATGGAGGCGTACCAGCGCAGCGCCGGGAGCAGGAGTGTGGTTCGGTTCCAGGCGGCGAAGTGGGCAGCGTGCCACCAGTGCATCTCGAGGTGGAACCGCCCGCGCCAGGAGTTGCAGACCAGCCCGGTCTCCTGGGGCGGCAGGGACCCGGAGCAGTTGATGGCGGTGAGGTACTGCGAGAGGACCACCCGGCGTTCGAGTTCCTTCGCGCGTGGGTCTTCCGTTGCGGAAAGTTCGACGGCGGCGCCTGACATCCAGAAGTCCGGCCAGGCGGTGCGGGACGCATCGATCACCGCAGTACCCGGCGCGGGGGCCTGATCCTTGCCCGCGGCAGCTGCCCCTTCGCCGGCCCCGCTGCCCAGGCCGATGCCTCCCGTGCCGCGCGGCAGGCAGTCGCCCTGGCCGGTGCTGATGAAGTGCACGCTGAAGTCCAGGACCTCCGCCCCGTTGGCTGCCCTGAGGATCACGCCGTGCCGGCTGGTTTGTTCCAGTTCCAGTCCGGCGCCGGCAACGGCCACCTGGTATCCGGAATTGTCCAGGTAACGGGAGATCAGCCACTTCCGTCCCTTGCCGGTGACAGGCAGCTCTTCCACCCGGGTGTTGTGGGCTTCGGGACGGGTCCAGTCCGCGGCGTTATGCCAGGCCTCGGAGCCGTAAGGGAACGACAGGGAGATCGCCAGGCCCTGCTGCAGCGCCGTGGATTCAATGCGGAAGCCGAGTTCGTCGCGGTGCGGATGGCACGCGGTGGTGACCCCGACGGGCTGGCCGTGCAGGGTGAAGCGGCTGGTGGCCGTGCCGGTCCACAGGTCCAGCACCTGCCGCGGGTGGGCAACGTCTTCCGGGGTCTGCCCCGGGCTGTCCCGTCCCGGCAGGGCGAAGGCGATCCGGCCCAGGTCCAGCCGGTGCGGGTTGGCCCGCAACCAGGTTTCAGCGCGGGAGGACTCCGTTTCGCGGCCGTCCACGAGCCCGCCCGCCATGTCCACGTACGGGACCGGGCCGCGGGGAGAGTCGTAGAGGACGGTGGAACCGGCCAGGGTGTAATCCTGCTCCGGAGGGATGGAATGCCAGCCCCACTGGGCCTGCGTTCCGAGCAGGGTGCCGGCTGGCAGCCCGCCGCGGGCGCCCACCGGGTACTTTGCCGGAAGGGACTGCAGGCCGGTGAGGTCCATCGTGAAGCAGAATTCCCCGTTCCCCACCGACACCGGGCTCCGGGGGTCGAGGCTGTCCTGTTCCACGGCGTGGCGGCGGACCAGGGCCCTGCGGTCGATAGCAATCTGCCGGCTGGGCACAGAGCCGGCCCTCCTCCCCGAGAAAACGCTTTCCGAGGCTCCATCCTCGTTGGCACACCTTCGGCTGTCAACCGGCCCGGACCTGTCGGCCGTGCGGGCAGGCGCGGGCGCAGGAGGTGCTCAGGAGGCGGGCGGCTCCGTGCGGAACTTGATCATCTTGTGGGTGCCGTCGCAGTACGGCTTGATGGCCGAGGCCCCGCACCGGCACAGGGCCACTGTTTTCCGGTCGCGCGGCACGGGGGCACCCGACGGCGTAACGATCTCAAAGTCACCCCTGATGATCAACGGTCCGTCGGGGCAGACCACAATGGAGCTTTCGGCCGGTTCCTGGTTCATATCCGCTCCTTCGTAGCTGCTGTTGATGTGGTTTGTTGCTGCCGTAGTGCCTGCAGCTTGCCCTGGTGGCGGCGCCTGAGCTCAGCTTCGGTGTGGGCGGCCGTCCGTAGCCTCGCGCCCGCGTACGGCACGCCCCCAGCCACTCGAAAAGCCACTGCGCACCAGATGCAGACGGCCCGTTCCATGGCCCAGAGCGGCGCGAACCACACGGCGCGCAATGGAAAGACGTCCGTTCCGTTGAGCCGCCGCCGTCCGATCCCTGCCACGGCCGTCGCGGCGGCCGCCAGCGACAGGAAAACAGTGAGACGCGCCCTTCTGGGGAGGAGGGTGCCCCCGAGAATGGCCGGGAGCAGGGCAAGTTCCGCGGCCAGGCGCCGGGGCTGCGCGAAGTCGTCGTACGCCTGCCGGACGCGCTGCTTCAGGAAATGCCTGGCGCGGGGCGGCCGGCGCGCCACGAACAGGTCCGGAACGATCTTTTCCCGTCCGCCTGCGGCTGTCACCGTCCGGATCAGCTCAAGGTTTTCGAACAGGACGGGTTCGTAGCCGTCCGTGGCCAGCAGGGCGCTTCGGCGCAGGGCCAGCGTGCCGGGAAAGTCGGCGGACCAGGCCCGGTTGATCAGCGTCCGGGACGTGTCCCAGCATGCGTGCCAGGGCAGGGGGTCGAAATAGTTCTGCGGGCGCACCACGTCCGCAGTCCCCAGGTGGCCCACGACGGCGGCGAGGGACGCGCGCGTGTAGCGGACGTCGTCGTCGGCGATCACCAGAACCTCTGCCGTGGCGGCGCGGACGCCTGTCATCACCCCTGCCACCTTGCCGTTGCCGTGCTGCCCGCCGTCATGTCCCGGTCCCGCCGGGTGATCGGGGCGGATGTGGCGGACCTCCGGCGGGAACTGCTCCCGGTGGCGGGCGAACAGGTCCGGGGCTGAACCGTCTACCACAATGACCGGTATCCAGGTGGCCAGGCGTTGCAGGTAGGCCACCAGGTCAGGAAGGCCGGAGTCGTCGGCCCAACGCAGGGGAAGGATGTACTCAGCCGCTTCGAGGCCTTGCTCCATGGCCTGGGAGGTCATGCTGCCGCCGGCACTGCCGCCCTGAGCGAAGACCGGCCGTGTTCCCAGGACGTCAAAAGGTGGGCGGACAGCCTGGTGTCGATCGCCATCACCGCCGTGGCACCGAAAATGACGTCATCCAGCAACCCGGGTTCGGCCTCCACGAGGCCGCCTGCCAGGTCCCGGCCGGCTATCTGCTCGTGCACGGCATCTGCCTCGACGTGCTCGTCGAAATAGTGGGTGACGTCCGCATCGAAACCGTGCCGGCGGAAGCCGTTGCCGTACAGGCGGTTGGGCTGGGAGGACGTCATTTCATAGATGGCCAGGTGCCCGGTGATGGCGCCGCGGAGCCGCCGGTTCAGTCCGCAGAGGGACATCAGGTTCACGGCGGCCAGGGAGATGGCCGGGACGGCGTTCACGTACGCACCGTAGTGGTCGTCCATCCCCAGGCCGCGCATGGTCCGGGCGAACAGTGCGCTGTGCATCCGGTCCGGCCGACCGCCGCCGTACTCGTCTGCCTGGATTTCCACCAGGGCGGCTTTCGCCCGGCCGCTCAGCCGCGGGATGGCCCAGGTGTGGGGGTCCGCTTCCTTGAGCTGGTAGATGGATTTGTGGATCAGGAACTCCTTGAGCTGCCCGAGGCTTGCCTTCTTTGCCACGAAGCGGGAGACGCTGGGGCCGGTGTCCCGGGCCGCCAGGCCGAACAGGACGTCGGCAACTGCGTCGCTGGTCAGGTCGGAGCCGGCCGGAAGGTCCAGATCCCCGCCGGCCTCCCGGGCGGCGAGGCGCAGGGCTTCCTCGAAGGGCTTCTCCAGCATTTGCCGCACCTGGATCAGCCCGGGCTCCCACTCCCACTCGTCCGGCACACCTTCCAGGCCGGAGTAATGCAGCTCGTACAGGCAGAAAAGCGCGAGCTGGACATCATCATCGCCGATGATGTCCGTAACCCCCGCCAGCTTCCCGTCGACCAGTTGGCGCATCCCGGAAAGGGACTCGCCGGCGCTGCCCGGGTGTCCTGCCAAAACCCCCAACAGGGCGCTGCTGATGGGGCCTCTCGGTTCCGGAAGTTTCATGGTGCTCCTTGGGTTCGGGCGGTGTGCCGGTGCGGTACCGTCTGCATTGACGGCCAGTCAGGAAAGGTCAGTTGCCGCGGCTGGCGGCGGGAGTGCGCGGGGACAGCATGATGGCCAGGGCGATCATGGCCAGGCCCAGGACGAGGTGCAGCCAGTTGTCCGCACCGTTCTCCGGGATGAAGTTTGCCGGCGTGTTGTCTCCGATGAGGAGGCCATACAGCCAGAGCACCAGGTAGATGACCCCGCCGTAGGTGAAGAAGTTCCTGGCCTGGCGGTGGGTCCGCGCCATGAGCAGGCCGGCGGCGCCGAAGAGGCAGTGGACAAGGTTATGGAGAATGGATACCTGGAACACACCCAGCAGCAGGGCGCCTGAACCGGGCCCTGCGAAACCGAGGGAATCATAGTTGCGGGTAACGCCGGGAACGAATCCCAGGATGCCAACGAGCAGGAATACGGCGCCGGCGGCAACGGCAGACCACTGCAGGGCGGTTCGGACGCCCGGTGGGCGAATGCTGACTGCCATGTCCTGTACTCCTCTCACGCCTGAAACAATATAGTAAGCATGATTACTAATAAAAGCTAAGCAGGCTTTGTTTCTGCGTTGAGGGATACGGAACCTTCCCCGTTCCGTCCTTTTCTTACGCCGGGCCGGTCCAGGTGTAGGGGTTGGGGTGCTGCCCGCCGCTTCGGCCCTGCTCGTACCCCTGTTGCCATGCCTTGCCGACGGCGGACACCAGGTCGGCCAGCAGGGGATAGTAGGGATGGTCCGGGCCGATGAAGATCATCTCGTCCTCGGCTTTGTCCAGTGCCGCCCGGACGGCATTGTCTGCGGGCCTGCCGGTCATGCCGGGCCGTCTGCCCCTGCCGGGCGCAGCACCTCACGCATAGCCTCCACCACCAGGTCATGGTCCTGCATTTGCGGGAGCCCGGAAACGGTGACGGTGGCCACCGCGCCCACACCGGAAACATAGACCGGGAAGGACCCGCCGTGCGCGGCGTACAGGGTTTGGTCGAACCAGCCCTGGTCCTCGATCCGGCCGCCCCGGAGCCGGCCGCGAAGCCCCACCAGCAGTGAGGGAACCTCATACCGGGCGGCGGTGCGCTGCTTCGCCCGGATCCAGTGTTCGTTGTCCGGGGTGGCGCCGGGCAGGGCCACATGGAACAGGACCTGATCGCCCTTGGTGATGTCGATCGCGATGGGCAGGCCGCGCTCCTTTCCCAGTTCCACAAGGAGAAGTCCAAGGTTCAGCGAGTCGTCCAGGGAGAAGCCGGGGAACTGGAGCTCATGGATCTCCCCCTCGATGCGGCCGATGAGGGCCTGCAGCGATCCCTCCGGCTGCGCGGCGTCAGAGTCCGGATCGAAGTCGGTCACATGCGGCTGATTAGCAGTCATGGCCCACAATCTACCCCTGTCCCGGTGTAAACTGGACTCCGCCCAGCAGGGCAGTTCTACCTAAGCATTATTCCGTTCAGAGCATTACTTAACGACAGGGGAGCGCCGCCGTCGGGCACTGGCCAAGGCCGGGAACCGCAGGTGGGCGCTGAGAGTGCGGACAGCCGCAGACCCTCGAACCTGATCCGGTTAGTACCGGCGCAAGGGAGTCGAGTTCTCGAAGTCCGGCAACGGCAGTAGCCGCTTGCCGTGCTTTCCCCTCCTGTTTCCCAGGAGGATCACATGAGCACTGCAGCAATCAAGAAGACCACCAGCAAGTCCTGGCGCGTCGTGGACATCGTGGTGGCGGCCCTGATCGCCATCGCCGGCGGCGTCATCTTCTGGGCCTGGTCCCAGGGTGCGGCCGCGGTTTCCGCGCCGATGAACGCCGTTTACCCGCCCCTGACCGGCCTGATCGCCGGCGGCTGGATGATCCCGGCGGTGCTGGGCATGCTCATCATCCGCAAGCCCGGCGCGGCATTGTTCTGCGAAACCGTCGCAGCCACCGGTGAGCTCCTGATGGGATCGCAGTACGGCGCCTCCGTGCTGTTCTCCGGCTTCGTCCAGGGCCTCGGCGCGGAGATCATCTTCGCCATCTTCGTGTACAAAAAGTTCAACCTGCCCGTTGCCCTGCTGGCAGGCGCGGCGGCGGGACTCTTCTGCGGCCTGAATGACTCTTTCGCGCCGTGGGGCTGGAACATCGCCTACTCGGGCGGTGACAAGCTGGCCTACATCATCTTCACCGCGATTTCCGGTGCGGTCATTGCCGGTGCGCTGTCCTGGATCGCTACCCGGGCTCTAGCGAAGACCGGCGTGCTGAGCTCCTTCGCCTCGCGCAAGGCAGCCACGGAGCCCGTCCTCTCCTGATGCAGGCACCTTCGCACCAGGCCGGGCCCGGAGCTATGCGGCCGGCGGCCGTCACGGCCCGCGGCTGGGGGTGGCGGCATGCCGGCCGCCCCAAGCCTGCGGTCCACAGCCTTGACCTCGACATCGCGCCGGGGGAGCGGGTGCTCCTGCTCGGTCCTTCCGGTGCGGGCAAATCCACCCTCCTGCATGCCCTTGCCGGGGTTCTGGGCGACGTGAACGACGACGGCGAGGCGGGCGATTCGGACGAGTCGGGTTCGCTGCTCGTCGGCGGTGCGTCCCCCCGCGGGCAGCGCGGCCATGCCGGGCTGATGCAGCAGGACCCCGAAACACAGGTTGTCCTCTCCCGCGTAGGCGACGACGTCGCCTTCGGCGCCGAAAACCTTGCCGTGCCCCGTGACGCGATCTGGACCCGCGTGCACGAGGCGCTTGACGACGTCGGCCTGTCCCACCTGCCGCTGGACCATCCGACGTCGGCCCTGTCCGGCGGCCAAAAGCAGCGCCTCGCGCTGGCGGGCATCCTTGCGATGCGGCCCGGGCTGATCCTTTTGGATGAGCCCACCGCCAACCTGGACCCGGCGGGTGTGCTGGAGGTCCGCGACGCCGTGGCCCGGTGCCTGGACAAGACCGGCGCAACGCTGGTGGTGGTGGAGCACCGGGTGGCGGTCTGGAAGGACCTGGTGGACCGGATTGTGGTCCTGCAGCCCGGCTCGGCCTCTGATCCTGCGGTACTGCTGGACGGCCCTCCCGACCAGGTACTGAGTGACGCGCGGACCATGCTGATGGCCGCCGGGGTATGGGTGCCCGGTTATGTGCCCGCCACCCGTGCCCGTGCTGCCGTGCCGGCCGCCGGGACGGGAAATCTCCTGCTCGCCGCCGAAAAGCTGGCAGTGTCCCGGGAACGTCCGCGCCGCAGCGGGTTCCGCAGGATCCCGCCAGTCCCGGTGCAGGAAGACATCACCGCGCAGGTGCGGGCCGGCCAGGCACTGGCAGTGGTGGGACCCAACGGTGCGGGAAAATCCACCTTTGCCCTGACCCTCGCGGGGCTCCTGGAGCCGGTCGCCGGCAAGGTTTCCGCCACCACCGACCTGAGCCGGGGAGCGGGAATCGACCCCTACAAGTGGAAAGCCGAGCAGCTGATCGAGCGGGTGGGCACGGTGTTCCAGGAACCCGAGCACCAGTTCGTTACCGGCAATGTGCTCGATGAACTGCTGTTCGGGCCCCGGCACCTGGGGCACGGCGAGGAACGCGTTGACGAACTGCTGGAACGGCTGCGGCTCACCGCGCTGGTGGACGCCAACCCGTACACACTTTCCGGCGGGGAGAAACGGCGGCTCTCCGTGGCTACGGTCCTTGCAGCGAGCCCGCAGGTCCTGGTGCTGGACGAGCCGACGTTCGGCCAGGATGCGAACACGTGGGCGGAACTGGCGTCCTTCCTCTCCGAACTGCTGGACGCGGGCACCGCAGTGGTGTCGGTGACCCACGATGCCGAGTTCACCGCCGCGCTGGGCGGGACGGAGCTGCGGATGGCTGCAGCGGAACGGGTGGCACCATGAGGCAGCAGCTGAACCTGCGTGGCAACCAAGCCCTCCTCACCCGCGCCAACCCCCTAAGCAAAGTGGCCGCCGTCGTCCTCATCACGGTGGTGCTGGCACTGTCCATCGACTGGGTCTCGGCCTCGGTGGCGCTGTTTTTTGAGTTCCTGCTGTTTCCGCTTGCCGGCCTGACCCTGACGCTGCTGTGGCAGCGTGGCTGGCCGCTCATTCTCGCCGCTGCCGTGGGCGGCTGGAGCACCTCCATCCTTGCCGCGGACAGCGGACGGACCCTGATCGACGTCGGCATCTGGACCATGAGCGAGGGTTCCCTGGAGACGGGAATCGGGTTCATGCTGCGGGGCCTGGCCATTGCCCTGCCGGCGGTGCTGCTCATGAGCTGCACGGATCCAACCGACCTCGCGGATGCACTGGCGCAGAAGGCCCGGTTGCCCCACCGTTTTGTGCTGGGCACGCTGGCCGCGATGCGGTTGGTGGGCCTGATGGCTGAGGAATGGCAGACCATCGGCATGGCGCGCCGGGCCCGGGGCGTGGGCTCGCGGGGCACAATTGTGCAGCGCGTGAAAGCGACGCTGGGGCAGAGCTTCGGCCTCCTGGTGCAGGCGATCCGCCGGGCGTCACGGCTGGCTGTCACCATGGAAGCGCGGGGCTTCGGCGGCGGAAGCCGGACGTGGGCCCGCGAGTCCACCTACAGTCTCCTGGACGCCTGGGTGCTGGCGGGAGGCCTGCTCGTGGCGGGCCTGGCCGTTGCCGCGGCTCTCTCTGCGGGCACGTGGAACATGGTGTGGCTGGGAAGCTAGGGTTCCTGCTTGCAGGCATGGTTGTAGTCGAAACCCCGCGCCACGAACTGCGTCAGGACCACCTTGCCGCCGCCCGTTAGCGGAGCCTTTGAGCAAGCGCCCGCCGCCCGGTAGGCGTTGCGGGAGCCGGCCAGCCAGCTCGGCAGCGGGTAGAGGTTGCTGGAGCTGCTGACGCTGCCCACGATCCGGCCCCACTGCAGGCCGGTGGAGTAGAGGCCCACGCCCTCCACCCCGATGCTGTGGAAGAAGTCCGTCATGCCTTCCAGGACAGCCCGGTTGGCGTCCTTGTCGCTGGACCAGGTGTTTTCAGTCTCAACGTCCAGCCACCAGACATAGTCTGCCGGGTTGCTGATTCCGCGGATGTAGGCGTCGTCGTAGGCTTTGGCATAGCCGTACATGTAGGCGCAGGCCGTGCCGTAGTCCCCTTCTTCGCAGGGTCCGTAGGGGTTGTGGACGTGCCGCCCGATGGGGTACTCGTCGCTGACGGGCCACCAGGATCCTGCGCTGCCGGGGTTGGCAGTGTTGACGTACAGCGACACGGCCGGTTGGGTCGGGAGGCCCGGTGACGTCTCCGCCCACTCGAGCTGCTCCTCCAGGCACGGGTTGGTGTTGTTGGCCAGGCCGTTGTTGACGCCCACGATGCCGAAGGCCTGGCCCTTGGGCAGTTCCTTTTTGCACTGCGGCCAGGAGATGTCGTTGCCGAGGAGCGATTGGCTGCCCTCACCCGGCGACGGCACGGCGGACGCGGGACCTGCAAAAACCAGAATCAGAGCTGCTGCCAGCATCCACGCAAGCCGGATGGCGGGCAGAGGGGCTGGCGTCCGGGGCATGTAGGCTCCGTTAGGTGCTCGAAAAGATAGTTCCCCTCCAGTTTCCTCCGGACGGTGGGATGGGACAAGGCGCGGGCCGGGCCAGGTTTCTATCGCATGTACCGGGTAATTGGTCGTTTGATCCGGCCCATACCCCCGTTTTTCGCCAGCTATAACTCATCGATGATATATTTGCTCCATGACTCAGGAAACCGCTGAACACGTTGCCGCCATGCTGCGGGACGCCCGCAACGAGAAAGGCTGGACCCAGGGCCAGCTGGCCGCCGAACTCGGAACCAGCCAGAGTGCGGTGGCACGGATGGAGCAGGGGAAGCAGAACCTGAGCCTGAAAATGATCCAGCGGCTGGAAGCCATCTTCGACCGGAGCATCGTCAACGTGGGCAAACCGCAGATGACGCACCTTCGGGTGGAGGGCGGACGGACCCTGTCGGGCGCGGTGGACGTGAACAGCAGCAAGAATGCCGGCGTCGCCCTGCTCTGTGCAAGCCTGATCAACAGGGGAACAACAGTGCTCCGCCGCCTGGCCCGGATCGAGGAAGTCAACAGGATTGTCGAGGTGCTGAGCAGCATCGGCGTGGAGTGCACCTGGCTCAACGACACGGACCTCCGGCTCCGCCGCCCGGCCGTTTTGAACCTGGAAGCCATGGATGTTGACGCCGCCCGCCGGACGCGCAGCGTGATCATGCTGCTGGGTCCGCTGCTGGATGAGTCGGAGGAGTACCGGCTTCCCTACGCCGGAGGCTGCGACCTCGGCACGCGTACGGTTGAGCCGCATATGCAGGCACTGCGCCAGTTCGGACTTTCGGTGGAAGCCACCGCCGGCTTCTACACGGTGCAGGCGCCGTCCGCAGACAGGCAGGACCGTTCCTTCGTCCTGACCGAGCGCGGGGATACCGTCACCGAGAACGCCATCATGGCGGCCGCCCACCGCGAGGGCACCACCGTCATCCGCAACGCCAGCCCCAACTACATGGTCCAGGATCTCTGCTTCTACCTCGAGATGCTGGGGGTGACCATCGAGGGCGTGGGCACCACCACCTTGAAGATCGCCGGGCGCCCGCAGATCGACGCCGAGATTGAATACTTCCCGTCCGAGGATCCCATCGAGGCCATGAGCCTCATCACCGCCGGCATCGTCACCAACTCCGAGGTCACGGTCCGCCGCGTCCCCATCGAGTTCATGGAGATCGAATTGGCAACGCTTGGCCAGATGGGCCAGCAGCTGGAGATTTCCGGTGAATACATGGCACGCAACGGCCGCACGCGGCTGGTGGACGTCACCACCACACCGTCGGAGCTGCGGGCACCCGAGGACAAGATCCATCCCATGCCGTTCCCCGGCCTCAACATCGATAATCTGCCCTTCTTCGCCGTCATTGCAGCGAACGCCAGCGGCCAGACCATGATCCACGACTGGGTCTACGAAAACCGGGCCATCTACCTCACGGAGCTCAACCGGCTGGGGGCGCAGGTGCAGCTGCTGGATCCCCACCGGATCTACGTCAACGGGCCCACGCGGTGGCGTGCAGCGGAAGTGGGATGCCCGCCGGCACTGCGGCCTGCAGCCTGCCTGCTGCTGGCAATGCTGGCCGCGCGCGGCGTCTCCGAACTGCGGAACATCTATGTGATCGAGCGTGGGTACGAGGACCTGGCAGAGCGGCTGAACACCATCGGCGCCAAAATCGAGTACTTCCAGGACTGACCTTTCACGGTTCGTCATGAAGGGCCGGGTCCCGCTAAATATCCCGTGACTGCCGCAGAATGTGAGTATGCGTACTTTCGGCGTCGAAGAAGAACTCCTGATCGTTGATCCGGAGACCGGGGAACCGCTTGCCCTGGCCGATGCGCTGCTGTCCGGGCGGCGCATGGCAGCCGATGATTCCCCGCGGGATCCGCACGCCCTCGAGACCGAAGACACGACAGTCTACGACGACGACGAAATGGGCCTGAGTGCCGAGCTTAAGCTTGAGCAGATCGAGACCCAGACGAGGCCGTGCCTGGACTCCGGCACCTTGCTTGAACAGATCCGGGCGGGGCGGGCACTGGCTGACCAGGCCGCCCGGAAGAACGATGCGCGGGTGGCAGCCCTGGCAACCTCGCCATTGGCTTCGACCACCCACACCACTCCGGATCCGCGCTATGCCAGGATGCTGGAGCGCTTTGGACTTACTGCCCAAGAGCAGCTGACCTGCGGCTTCCACGTCCACACCTACGTGGAGTCGCCCGAGGAGGGTGTTGCGGTGCTGGACCGCATCCGCGACAAACTCGCCGTGCTGACGGCTCTGAGTGCCAACTCGCCGTTCTGGAACGGTCTTCAAACGGGCTTCGAGAGCTACCGCACGCAGGCGTGGAACCGGTGGCCCACGGCCGGTCCTGCAGGTATCTACGGAACCTATCCGGCCTACCGCAGGGTGGTCACGCGGCTGCTGGACAGCGGCGTGATGCTGGATGAAGGGATGCTGTACTTCGACGCCCGGCTCTCACGGAATCACCCGACCGTGGAAGTCCGGGTGGCCGACGTCTGCCTTCGTGCCGAGGATGCTGCCCTCATCGCCCTGCTTGTGCGTGCACTTGTCGAGTCGGCCAGCAGGGAGTGGCATGCCGGCGTCGAGCCGGCCCCCGTACCTACGGTGCTTCTTCGGATGGCGTCGTGGCAGGCGAGCAGCGCCGGGCTCAGCGGTGACCTCCTGGACTTCGGGAACTTCCGGCCAAAGCGTGCGGCCGATGTGGTGCGTTCCCTGGTGGACTACCTCGCTCCGGTTCTGGACGAACAGGGAGAGCTCGGCCTGGTGCGGCAAAGCGTGGAAGACATCATCGCCCGGGGGACCGGGGCAGCTGAACAGCGCCGGGTCCGGGACAAACTCCTGGCAGGACCACCGCCTGAAGACATGGGCCTCGGCGCAGTGGTCAGGCATGCCGTGAACATCACTATGAGCGGAGCCGCGGACTTACCGGAGGCTGATGCGGTTCCGGAGCTGCTGCGGGTGCGGCAATCCTAGGGGAAGCTTTTTCCGGTCCCGCGGCATAGCGCATCAGCCTGATTCCCGCGGCGAGTTCCACGGCGTAGAAAACAAAAGGCGGGAGGTCTTTGTAGCGCAGGAGAATGGCGGCGAAAAGCGGGGCGCTCGCGGCTGCGCCTGTGGCGGTGGGCCCTTTGAGCGGTGAAAGCAGGAGGGCTCCACCCAGCGCGCCAACGCCTAAGGTCTGCAGGCCCGCATAGCTGAGGAATGGCCAGGCCGGGCCGCGCCGGTAAGCGAAACGTTCGATGTCAGCGGCCCGTCCGGCGAGGGTCACGACGAACATGGGACTGCCCGCCAGGAATGCAGCGGCCGACGCAGTGGCCAGCTTTTGCGCTGGTCCGGGTCCGGCTCCGGAATCCTTCAACGGGCCGGACTGGTGCTGTTGGGCCCGCCCGAGCTGTTGGGCAAACCTGGCGAAGCCCAGGGGGGCCGCGGCGGTGCCGGCAGCGGCGAGGAACTGGCCCAGAATCCAGAGGCCGCGGTGGCGTTCCAGGGTAGACAGCCTGACGGCAGGGTCATGGATGGCGTGGACATTGCCAACCATGGCGATTCCCAGCCCCCAGCACACGCTCGCAGCGGTGATAACGGCTCCTGCCCGGCGGTACGGTTTCAGCTGGCTCACAACCCGACTCCTTTGACGCCCGCCCTGGCCGGTGGAATGAAGCACTGGTATCGGCCAGATGAGGCCGAAGCTACTCCTTGCTCGATATTGGGTCAACGGTCCCGTGGCCTGCCGGCACAGGCACAGGCAAAGGCACAGGCACCCAGGACGGTAGGAGTTCCCAGTTTCTGCAGGGGTCCTCAGGCAGGACAACGGGCATGGCGTAGAACTCCTCCCACAGCGGATCGTCGGGTGGCAGTTCGTCGATGTCCAGGAGGTTGTCGCCAGGTGGTTCCTCTGGTGGAGGTGCCGGGTACATCAGAACCCGGAGCGGTCCACCGGCGAGGACATCGACACTCCGGACCAGTTGGGGCTTCTTGGCTAGGAGACCGCTGAATGAGGGCGCGGATCCACACGGCAAGTGAGGGGGTGCTCAGCCGGGAGTTCAACCGCCGGAGTACAGGATTTGTTCCAGGGCGTCTTCTCCCGGGGACGGCCCAAGGTGGACCAAGTCCGGGTAGCCGTCCACTGCATCACACCGTGCGGGGTGTGACCGGTTCGCATTTGAAGTCGGCACCGGTTTCGGCTCCGCGCTCAGATTCCCGGGCCATTGCGGTGGTTCCCAGTCCTGGTGTTCGCTTTTGTAGCGGCGGCCTGTTGGTGAAATCCAGCCGGGTGGTTCGTTTTTTGTGGCCGGGGTGGGTGTCCAGCCGCTGGTGTGCCTGAGGCGGTGGTGCTTCGGGCAGGGCTGGCCCAGGTTGCTGATCCCGGTAGTCCCGCCGTGATGCCAGGCGAGAATGTGGTCTGCTTCGTTGTCCAGGGAGTTGTTGCTGCAGCCGGGGAAGGGGCATTTGCCGTCCCGCAGCCGCAGCCACCGCCGGATGGCTTTCGTGATCCGGTAGCTGGTGCGGCCGATTTCCAGCGGCGCCCCGTCCCGCGGGTCCACCAGGACCCGGTAAAACGAGCCAGCCCCGCCCGCGACGAGCTTCCGGGCCATTGACGCCGGGATGGGGCCGTGGCCGTCGAGCATCGCCGGTTCATCCGTCAGGCCAAGGAGTGAGAACACGGGCACCGTAACCAGGACCTCCGCGTGCGGAGTGCGGACATCCGCAACCGTACCGCCGGAATCCTGCACGTTCTGCCCGTTCTGCCCGCCCTGTCCGTTGCTGAGGACGGCGTCGGCGAAGATGTCGGCGCAGAGCTGGGTCAGGGTGCGGGACTCGTCCGGGCCCTGCAATCCCCGGGCCAGCGCCCTGGTCCGGTTCCACATCGCCGACGCCGTGTCCGCCGGCAGGTAAGCGTGGAACCAGGCCATCCCGTCCACGTCCGGACGGTGCTCCACCCGCCGCTCCGCAACACTCCTCGCGTGGCGCTTTTCAAGGGATTCGGGATGGTGGCGTTCCCGCCAGGTCCGGGCCTTATGCCGGAACCGGTGCGGCACCAACTCCCCCGGCCCCGCACACCCGCGGGCCGGATTCGGTGCGTCCGGGCCCAGGAAATGCCCCTCCAACGCCGCCGCCCCGGCCCGATCCAGCGTGGCCGTTTCCTCAACCACCACCTTCGCGTGCGCCCACGACAAGCTCCCGTCCTGCAAACCCGCCAAGGTCAACGGCAAAACATTGGCCAGTACCTGCGACTGCTCCAGCAGCACACCGGCAGCCCTCGCACCAATGGTCAACACACCCGCGACTTCGGCGACCATCGACGCTTCCTGCGCCACCGCCCCGGACGGCCCCGTTGCCCGTGACGCCACAGCCTTGGCAGCTTCTGCATACCCTGCAGCCAGATGCACCTTCAACGCAGCAGTCCCGGCCTCAAGCCGGGCGACCCCGGCCAGCCCGTCCAAGCTCCGATCAGCCTGCTCCCGCAACGGATCAAAACCCTCACCGCTCCCACGAAGCACAGCACCCAGCTCAGCAAGGGACGCCTCAAGGACCTCCAACGCTTCCAATGCCGCCCTGCCCGCCATACCCAAACTATGACAGGGGGGTCTGACAAAGCATGGGGCAGCGCATCCAGCCCGGTGGTCAGGGTAACCGGCGTCTGGCCGTTAGCTGGCAGGGCCGCGGGTCGTAGCACGCCGGGAAGGCGACGTGGCATACTCAGGCGCGTGACGCCGTCGTACGAATTCCACGCCGAGGTATGGCTCAACCCCGGCGAAGCGGGCTGGCATTTCGTCACCCTGCCTGCGGACGTGGCGGATGACATCAAGGAGCGGACCGCTGCCAGCAGCAAGGCCTTCGGAGCGGTAAAGGTGACAGCCGACATCGGAGGCCACTCCTGGCAGACCTCGCTGTTCCCCGACACCAAACGCGGCACCTATCTCCTGCCGGTCAAGAAGACCGTCAGGGACAAAGCCGGGATCGGCACCGGGGACACCGTGGAAGTCCGGCTGGACTTCCAGCCGGACAATGCTCCGCAGAACTAGATCTGTTTGAGGGCCTGTTCCAGGTCCCGGATCAGGTCGTCGGCGTCCTCAAGCCCCACGGACAGCCGCACCACGCCGTCGCTCAGGCCGATGGCGGCACGGCCTTCCGGCCCCATGGCGCGGTGCGTGGTGGTGGCAGGGTGCGTTATCAGGGACTTGGAATCGCCAAGGTTGTTGGAGATGTCGATGATGCGCAGACCGTCCAGCAGTGCGAAGGCGGCTTCCTTGCCCGAGCGGCCGCCGGACGGAGCAAGCTCCAGGGTGAGCACCGTACCGCCGGCGCGCATCTGCTTGGCCGCAAGCTCGTACTGCGGGTGGGACTTCAGGAGCGGGTACTTCACCCAGCTCACAGCGGGCTGCTGCTCCAGCCACTCGGCGAGGCGCAGGGCGGTCGCGGAAGAGTGGTTGACGCGCAGGGCCATGGTCTCCAGGCCCTTGGTGAGCACCCACGCGTTGAACGGGGACAGCGACGGGCCGGTGTGGCGCATCAGCTGCTTGACGGGTCCGTCAATGAATTCCTTGGTGCCCAGAATGGCGCCGCCCAGCACCCTGCCCTGGCCGTCAATGTGCTTAGTGCCGGAGTAAACGATGACGTCGGCTCCGAGCTGGCCGCAGCGCTGCAGCAGGGGAGTGGCAAAGACATTGTCGACGACGACGGTGGCACCCGCGGCGTGCGCAAGTTCGCTGACCGCGGCGATGTCCACGATCTCCTGCATCGGGTTGGACGGCGATTCGAAGAAGACGGCGGTGGTGGGCTGGGACAGGGCCTCACGCCACTGCTCCAGGTCCGGGCCGTCCACGAAGACCGTCTCCACGCCCCAGCGGGGCAGGATTTCGTTCAGGATCACGAAGCAGGACCCGAACAGCGAACGGGCGGCAACCACGCGGTCGCCGGCAGCCAGCAACGCGCCCAGTGCGGTAAACACCGCGGACATGCCCGACGCCGTCGCGAAGCACGCTTCGGTGCCCTCGAGCAGGCGGAGCCGCTCCTGGAATGTGGCCACCGAGGGGTTGCCGTACCGGGAGTAGACGAAGCGCTCGTCCTCACCCGTGAATGCCCGCTCGGCGGCGGCAGCGGATTCGTACACGAAGCCCGAGTTCAGGAACACGGCCTCGCTGGTTTCCTGGAAATTGGTGCGGTCCAGCCCGCCGCGGACTGCCTGGGTGTCAGGGCTCCAGCCGGCGGCGTCGTTATTGAAGGTCACTTAGTTCTTTCCCAGGTTGGTCGGCAGGCCGCGGTTCTTCCAGCCGTTGACGGTGCGTTCGCCGTAGCGGTCCGGCTCACCCTCGAAGCCCTCCAGGACGTTGTACGAGGTGAAACCGGCCTGCGTGGCGGCGATGGCCGCGGAGATGGAGCGCTGGCCGGAGCGGCAGATGAACAGCAGCTCGGTCCCGTTGTCCTCCGGCGCCTGCTGGCTCAGGTCTTTGATGAAATCGGGGTTGGGAATGCCTCCCGGGAACGTCCACTGGATGAACAGGGGATCGTTGTCAGTGGTCTTGGTGTCCGGAATGCCGATGTGGGCCCATTCGCCCTCGGTGCGCACGTCCACCAGGATGGCGCCCTGCTCCAGCTTGGCCCAGGCTTCCTCAGGCGTCAGGTCTCCTGCGTAGCTCATGCGTGGCCCTCGCCGTCGAACTCGAGGTCCTCGGTGCCTGACTCCAGGTTGTCAACAGCAGTGGCGACGGCAGCGTCGGCCGAAGCGATGGCCGCCGGCAGGACCAGGGCCTGGGCAACGATGACGCTGCTGCCGTTGAACGTTGCTGCCGGGCTGCCGTGCAGGACATAGCCCTCGGCCAGCGCGGTTGAGATCCGCTCGCAGAATGCGCGGTCGTCCGGGCCACTGATAAGGCGGTAGGACAGCTTTTCTTCAGGGGCAGGTGCGTCAGACACGACGGATCTCCTTCTCTCACGCTTGCAGCTCGAATCGGTCGACATGCCGAGTATTCACCTGAGGCACCCCGCCGCGAAAGGGAGGGTTGCCGACCGGCCAGTCAGGGCTTGGCGCCGGTACTCATTACTCCCCAAAAACGTAACATCTGGCACGCGGAGCCGCACCGCCGCCGTCGTCATGTTCCGTAACTGAACGGTCCGGCGCGTGGTGGGCGACGCTGCGCACTTAAGCGAGGGAACGTCCGACGGCGGTATCGCCGCAGGTGGGCGGGCGTTCCTTACCGTCCGCCAGGCCTGCGTCCGGATAGAGTTCACGTGGGGCATCGCCCCGTCACCAGGTCATCAGCAGGGGGTCCCATCAGCATGCGTACAGCCGTGCCTCGAGTCCGCGCCGGGTCATCCACCGTGCCCCTCCACCGGAAAACCCTGGCACTCCTCGCCGTGGTGCTGATGGCCCTCATCGCCGTAGTGCTCCCCGCCGGGCCCGCGCAGGCCGCACGGAGCTTTCCGGAAGAGGGGAAGCCGCTGCTGGGCGCAGTCCTTGAATGGGGCGAGGATACCGCCGCCGATTTTGCGGGCCGCTTGGGTGCGTCACCGGCCGTTTTTGGCCATGACATCACCTTTCCCTACCGTCCATCGGAGCAGGACGACATTGAGGGCTTCCTGGAGCAGTCCTCGCTGCAGGGCGCCCACGCGATGCTCACGGTGAAACCGACGGTGCCGCTGGATCAGATTGACGGCGCGGCCGCGAAAGCCTTCGCCGGCGAGGTGCGGGAGCTTGCTTCCACCTTCAAGGGCCAGCTGCTGATCCGGTTTGCCCCGGACATGAACGCAAGCTGGGTTGAGTGGGGCCAGCAGCCCGCTGCCTACCGCGGCGCGTTCCAGGCCGTGACGGCGGCGTTCCGGGAGGCTGACGGCGGCACGGTGATGGTCTGGGAACCGTACCTGGGCACGGACTATCCGTTCGGCCGGAACCGGAACGCGCCTGCGCAGGGAAGTGAAGGGTTCGCGCTGCTTAACACCAACGGTGACGGCCAGTGGGACGGCGGAGACTCAGCCTATGCCCCCTACTATCCCGGGGACGATGCCGTGGATTGGGTGGGCCTGACCGCCTATCACGACGACACAGCCGGCGGTGCGGCGGTCAATACCGTCCCCCGCGCAGGGGAGCTGCAGGAGATGCTGACGGCCTCCGGCGGGGAGAACTTCTACGCCACCTATTCGGAGGGGCGGGACAAGCCGTTCCTCCTGCAGACCGCCGCGTTTTACAGCCCGGCTTCCGGTGGAGCCCCGGAAGCGGACATCAAAACCAGCTGGTGGGACCAGGTAGTGGGGACGGCCACTGATGCCAAGTTCCGCATGACGGGGGCGGTGATGTGGGACGAGCGGACCAGTACCCGGGACACCGGAGTGGCAAGCATCGACTGGCTGCTCACCGGAAACCCGGGCATCGCCAAGGCCGCCTTGGGCAGGCTGGAAGCGTCCCCCATCGTCACCGGCCCCGTCACCGAGGTCAGCTCCGGCAGTGCGTTCGTGCGGGCCAACACCCTCACCGGGGCGGCTGCGTGGACAGTGGGGGCGGCGCTCCTCATCCTCCTGGTCGCCCTGTGGCAGATTCCCCGCCGGGTCAATGCCGCAACGGCGTGGGGATACTCAGACCCGTCCAGCCGGGACTCCCGGGTGGATATGCTGCGCGGCCTGGCCATTGTTTTTGTTGTGGTCAACCACCTGGGTATGACCTCGCTGTTCCAGTTGCTCACGCAGGAAGCGGTGGGGTTCGTCTCGGGCGCCGAGTTGTTCGTCCTGTTCTCCGGCCTGGTGGTGGGTATGGTGTACGGGCCCAGGGCCAAGGATGACTTCGGAACGGTGGTGGACCTCACCTCTCGGAGGGCGGGCAAGCTCTACCTGACCGCGCTGATAGTACTCATCGGCGTCTTCCTGGCCTCGCTGCTGCCGATCTTCCGGACCGACGCCCTGACCACCTTCGTGGACCAGGGAACCGGCGGCGCTGGGCACGACGGCGCCGGACGAACCTACGACCTCTATGCTGGCATGGAGTCCCTGTTCCAGTTCCCGGTGCCGCCGCAGGTGCTGCCTGCCATCCTGCTGCTGCAGTTTGGCCCGTGGCAGTTCAACGTGATGGGACTTTACGTGGTGCTGCTCCTGGTCAGCCCGCTGATCCTTGCGGCGCTCAACCGCGGCAAAGCCGTCTGGGTTCTGGCCGGTGCCCTGGCGGTTTACGCCGCAGGCTCGCTGACCCGTTTCCGGCTCCTTCCTTCGCAGTTCGAGGACTCGTTCCCGCTGCTCGTATGGCAGGTGCTGTTCGTGATCGGACTGGTGGCGGGGTACCACCGGCACAGCATCGTTGCCTGGCTCTCGGCGAGGATCTGGGTGGTGGCCGCGTGCACCGCCGTCGCACTGCTGTTTGCGTTCCTCTCCTGGGGCAACCCCTACCTGGCCAACGGCTTTGACACCCGCCTGGCCATCATCCCGGACCCCTTGTACCGGTCGCTCTACGACGGGCTGTTCGCCCGGACGTACCTTGCGCCGGGACGGCTGCTCAACGTCCTGGTCCTGGTGGTGGCGGCCTACGCCTTCCTCACCGCGTACTGGAAGCCAGTGCAGCGCGCGCTCGGCTGGTTCCTGATTCCGCTGGGCCGCGCCACCCTGTACGTGTTCATCATGCATGTGGTGCTGATCGCCGTCGTGGCCAACATTCCGGCACTGCAGCAGGAGAACGTGCTGCTTAACACTGCCGCTTACGCCGCGGTACTGGGGCTCCTGTGGGTCATGGTCCGGACCAGATTCCTCTTCCGGATCATTCCCACGTAGGCGGGCTCTAACAAACTGAAAGGGCGTGAACCGCCGGCCAGGTGCCGGCGGTTCACGCCCTTTTGTGTGGGCTCTTAGACGAGTCCGGGGTAGCTGGTCATGATGTAGTCCGCAGCGGCGGGGCCCTTCATTCGAAGGCCCGTGTGCCCCGGCGTGATCCTGTTTTTCATGGCCGCCCAGAACTTTGACTCCGGACCGGGGGCCTGCTGGTTGATGAAGCACCAGCTGGTGTAGAGGCCGTAAAGGCGGTCCTGGTCGAGCGTCGAGTCCGAGGACTGATCGATGTAGGTGGCTTCGTGGAGGAAAAGGTCGAACTGCGAATTAGCCATGACGGCGTCCCTTCGCTAAGTGCGTGGCGCCGCCGTTCGGCTACAGCAGCAAGCCTCAACTGCCGTGCACGGGGCAATGGAGTGTGAGGTGGGCCCCGAAAGAAATGAGGTCCGGATGCGGCGTAAACGCTGCATCTACAATGTAGACTTTACTCGTAGACTACAAATACAGCAAGCGTCTGGAATTACCGCTGGACCCTGCACCGCCCCTCCAGGATGGAAACAATGGCTTCCCCGAAAAGCGCTCCGGCTGCCGACCGCAAGGCCAGGCTGAGCCGGGAACTGGTGTTGGCCACGGCCCTGGAACTCGTGGACGCCGAAGGCCTGGACGCGCTGACCATGCGCCGCCTCGGCCAGGAACTTGGCCGGGACCCCATGAGCCTTTACCGCTACGCCGAGAACCGGGCCGCACTGCTGGACGGGGTCTCAGAACTGGTGCTCAACGAACTCCCTGTCCACGAAGAAGACCCGGACTGGAAAGCCCAGCTCCGGCAGATTGCCCACAATCTGCGGCTGCTGGCGCTGCAGCACCCGAACGTGGTGCCGCTGCTGGTGACCCGGCCGCTGTCCACGCCGCTGGGCCTCCGGCCGCTCGGCACCCTGCGTCCGCTCGAACAGATCCTCGCGTTGCTGGTCGGGGCAGGATTTTCGCCGCCGGACGCGTTGCACGTCTACCGCGCATACTACGGCTTCCTGTATGGCCACATCCTGAACGAGCTGCAGGAATTCGTGGTGGACCCGGAGGAGAACGAGGTACTGCTGCGGCTGGGGCTCCACCGGTTGCCTGCCAAGGAATTCCCCCTGCTCCGCGCGCTGGCGCCGGCACTCGCGGAGTACGACGGCTCGGCCGAACTCGACCAGGGGCTCACCATCCTGCTGTCCGGGCTGGAATCCCAGCTCTCGCTGCAGCCTGCGCATTCCCCGTCTTAGCTGCCCCGCCTGCGGCGGAGACGCACCCGCGCACCTACTCGAACGAGGCCCGTCTCCGGTCCTGAACCCGCGTGTTCCAGACATCCGGCCGGGTGACCTTGAAACGCCGGCCGGTGAGTGCGCGTGCTGACAGGCGGATGTAGTGGACCTTCTCGCCCGGCTGCCATGCCTCCAGCCCCGTGCTGTCCACGGCGTCCTTGTCAGCCTGGTCCTCAATGACTCCGGTGCCGCCGCGGGCCACCACGCTCCAGGCCTCTTCGGTGTGGGGATCGTAACCGTCGATTTCGAGGGCAGCGGGCCGTTCCTCCTTGGCGTTCCAGAGCTTGGTGACTCCGGAGGTGCGGAAAACGATGCTTCGGCGGTGGACTACGTAGTTGACCGGGAAGATCTCGGGGTGGTCGTCCACCACAACGGCCAGCCGGCCAAGGGTGTCACCGTCAAGCAATTCCCAGCACTCATCAAAGGTCAGGTTCCCGGTGGGCTGCTCGTGAGTAGTCATGACCACACCCTACGGCCCTGAAAATCGTTATTGAATACCGGCGAACAATTCATTCAGCTCCGCGGTCAGCTCCTTCTGGAGCGAAGGCGTGCCGATCTCCTTGCCGTCTATCCGGTTCACGGGGGCAAGCATGCGGATGCTCGAGATCAGCCAGACGGCGTCAGCGTCGAGGAGGTCCCGGGGTTCCAGCGGGCCGTAACCCAGCTCCCAGCCCGCAGCCTTGGCGGCGGTGAACAGGGCACCCTGGGATGTCCCGGCCAGGATGCCGCTGTCCAGCTGGGGCGTGATGAGGCGCTTAACGGAAGTCCCGTCGTCGGATTTTTCCACATGGGCGAGCAGCACGGTGGACGTGGGGCCCTCCAGGACCCGACCATCGGAGGAGAAGAAAATGACGTCGTCTGCGCCCTGCTTATGGGCGTGGCGCAGGGCGGCCATGTTCACAGCGTAGGAGAGGGTCTTGGCACCGAGGAGGAGCCAGGGGGCACGTTCGGCGGCGTCGCTGTCGTAGCCGCGGTCAAGGAGGATGACATCGATGCCCGTTTCGCGTTGCCGGCGTCCTGCCTCCCCTACGGGTGACACCTGCACCCAGGCGATGGGGTTGGGGGCACCTTCGACGCCCCGGGTTACCATCAGCTTGACCACCAGCTCATCCTCGGAAGCGGAGGCCGCCGGGTACTGGGACCGGTGCTCCGCGAGGCCGGTCGCAATGGCGCGCCGCCACGCGTCCTGATCCGGGATCCTAAGGTCCATCGCCTCGGCGGAACCGCCAAGCCGGTCAAGGTGTGCCTGCAGCTTGCGGACCGTCCCACCCACGGCCAGCATGGTTTCGAAGATACCGTCACCCCGTGTGGCGCCTTGGTCCGTGACCATCAGCTGCGGCTTGGTCGCGTCGGCCGGCCGGCCGTCGGGGAAAGCGGGGTCGAGGAAAACGAGAACCACGGAAGCTGGAGAGGTCATGGCTCCAGCTTAGTGCGGCGCCACGCGGATAAGCTGGGCGGAGTGCCCCGGCCGGAACCGCCCGCCGGGAGCCCATGTTCCGGGGGTTTTCTCGTGTTGTGGCCATTTTCGCTTGCCGGCTCCGCGCCGATGTGGGTAGTGGTGCTGCTTGCCGTCGCCGATCTGGCCATCAGGGTGCTTGCCCTGGGAATCATTCCGGGAAACCGGCGCCCCACCACCGCCATGGCCTGGCTGCTGGGCATCTTCTTTGTGCCCTTTGTGGGCATCGTCCTGTTCCTGCTTTTTGGCAACTTCAAGCTGTCCAGCCGCCGCCGCGAGCAGCAGCAGCAGGTCAATGACCGGGTGCGCGCTGGCATTTCCTCCCTCGCCGACGTCGAAAGCGTCTACCCCGGCCCTGAATGGGTGAAGTCTGCGGCCGAGCTGAACCGCAGGCTGGGCTCCCTGCCCATGGTGGACGGCAACGCGGTGGACCTCATTCCCGGCTACCCGGACTCCATCCTGGCCATGACGGAGGCAGTGCGGAAGGCGAAGAAGTTCGTCAACGCCGAGTTCTACATCATGAGCACGGACCACATCACCAATGACCTGCTCACCGCCCTTGAGGAAGCGGCCGAGCGCGGGGTGGAAGTGCGGGTGCTCTTCGACCACATCGGCACCCTCCGGGTCCAGGGCTACAGGAACCTCCTCAAACGCCTCAAGGCCGGCAAAATCCAGTGGAAGCGGATGCTGCCGCTCATGCCCATCCATGGCCAGTGGCGCCGGCCCGATCTCCGGAACCACCGCAAGATCATGGTGATCGACGGCGAGATCGCCTTCACGGGGTCGCAGAACCTCATCGAGCCCTCCTACAACAACCCCCGGCACCGCAAGGCCGGCCGCGAGTGGGTGGAGCTGATGGCGTGCCTGCGCGGCCCCATCGTCACCACCCTGAACGTTGTTTTCGCCACCGACTGGCTCAGTGAAACGGACGAGTCCCTGGAGCACCAGCTGCACCTCCCCGCGAACCCCCATCCCGGCGAGGTCACGGCGCAGGTGGTCCCCAGCGGCCCGGGCTTCATCACGGAAAACAACCTGCGGCTGTTCAATACCCTGATCTACTCGGCCCAGCACCGCATCTCCATCTGCAGCCCTTACTTCGTGCCGGACGATTCGCTGCTCTACGCCATCACCACGGCCGCCCAGCGCGGTGTGGACGTGGAACTGTTTGTTTCCGAGAAAGGCGACCAGTTCCTGGTCCACCACGCCCAGCGCTCCTACTACGAGGCGCTGCTGGAGGCGGGCGTGCGCATCTTCCTCTACAAGGCACCGTTTGTGCTGCACGCCAAGCACTTCACCATCGACGACGAAGTGGCGGTCCTGGGCTCCAGCAACATGGACATGCGCTCGTTCTCGCTCAACCTTGAAGTGTCCGTGATGCTGCTGGGTGACGACATCGTGGCAAAGATGCGCGCGGTGGAGGACACCTACCGGGACATTTCCCATGAACTACGGCTGGCGGACTGGCTCAACCGTCCGCTGGCGGCGCGGTACGTGGACAACGTGGCCCGGCTGACGGCAACGGTGCAGTAGGAAAAACAGTGCAGTAAGTAACTGGGCAAGACCCGCGGGAAACAAAACCACGCCAACCAGAGCTGATCCTGACTGCCGCCTTGAGAAAGGAAACCTGATGCCGTCCATTGTCAACACCAACGGTGAGCTCGTCACCCTTGAAGCAGGAGACTACACAGCAGTTGTCACCACAGTGGGGGCAGGGCTGCACAGCCTGTCTTTCCGGGGGCAAGACCTGGTCCTGCCCTTCCCTCCCGACGAACTGCCTCCCGCTTACGCAGGCAAGACGCTTATGCCGTGGCCAAACCGGGTGAACGGTGGAACCTATTCCTTTGGCGGGCAGCGTTATGAGTTGCCGGTGAACGAGGTGGCCACCGGCAGTGCGTTGCACGGGCTTGCCCTATGGAGCGAATGGCGGATGGAGCAGCGCACGCAGGCCGCCGTGACGCTGGCGCACCTGCTGCACGGCGAACCCGGGTATCCCTTTCCGCTCGCGCTCTCAGCGTCCTATGCGCTTGACGCGGACACGGGGCTTCGCGTCGCGCTCAGTGCTGTCAACGTCGGCACAACACCGGCGCCCTACGGTTGTGGCTCCCACCCTTACCTCACAGTGGGCGGTGAGGACATCTCCAACTGCGAGTTGAGCTTCCGGGCGGGCAAAGTACTCCTGACTGACGAAAAGCTCCGGCCCACGGAGCTTGTTGACACCCAGGGCACCGACTTCGATTTCTCGGACGCCCGCATGATCGCTTCACAGTCGCTGGACCATGCCTTCACCGGCCTCCCGGAGGGGGAGTGGGACGTCACCCTCCGCAACCCTGCCCTGCAGCTTGCGGCTGTCGTGCAATCGACGGGAGCCCAGGCGCCGTGGCTGCAGCTCTACTCGGGAGAGCTGCGCGGCCGTAAGGGACTGGCTGTTGAGCCGATGAGCTGCCCGCCCGACGCTTTCAACTCGGGTCACGACCTTGTTGTCCTGCAGTCCGGCCAATCGCATGAGCTCGTGTTTAGGATCCATGCCTTGGAGGGATAGACAACCTGAGGCTGTGCCTGCCGCGGCGCGGCACATCAGGCGCCCGGGAACTCCGCACCCAGCGTGGACAGCACTCCATATGCCTTGGTGCGGATCTCCTCGTACTCCTCGTCCGGCACCGAGTCGGCGGTGATGGCGCCGCCGACGCCGAGCGTCAGTTCCGCGGTTCCGTTCCCGTCTGCGCTGATCACCAGGGTCCGGATGGCGACGGCGAGGTCCGTTGCGCCGTTCAGCGAGAAGTATCCAATGGCGCCGGAATAGAGCCCCCGCGGTTCGCCTTCCAGCTGGTCGAGGATGGCCATGGTGCTGATTTTGGGCGCGCCGGTCATCGAGCCCGCCGGGAAGCAGGCCGCAACTGCCTCCGCCCGGGACGATCCGGGCAGGAGGCGGGCGTCAATGGTGCTGACCATCTGGTGCACGGTGGCGTAGCTCTCGATGGCGCAGAGCCGGCTAACCGTGACGGAACCTGGGGCGGCGAAATGGCTGAGGTCGTTCCGCAGCAGGTCGACAATCATGATGTTCTCCGCGCGGTCCTTCAATGACGTGGCCAGATCGGTGCGCAGCTGTGCATCCTCGGCCGGATCAGCAGCCCGGCGCCTGGTGCCCTTGATCGGTTCGGCGCGCATGCCGCCGTCGGACGCTATCTTGAGGAACCGTTCGGGGGAGGTGCTGGCTACCGTGACGTTGCCCAGCCGGAGGAAGCTCGCGAAGGGTGCGGGGTTCCTTCGGCGAAGCGCCAGGTACATGCTCCACGGGTCCAAGGTGTCGGCCGGCACGCGGGCTGACAGTGTTGTGGTCAGACAGACCTCGTAGGTGTTTCCCTCGGCGATCTCGTGTTGGGCAGCGGCAATCTTTTCCCGATATTCCACGCCTGTGTCGCGGCTGTGAAAGGCCGGCGCTGCAGGGAGTACGACGCCGGTGCTGCCGCCGGGAGGGGTTCCTTCTTGCCGTTGCGCCGCGTCTTCGACGGCCGCTGCCGCGGCGTCCAGCCAGTCCTCCGCGTCCGGAGCCTCCAGGGCGAGGAGCCAGGCCGTGCCCTCGGCGTGGTCCAGCACCACGGCCCTGCCTGCGAAGATCAGCGCGGCGTCAGGGGTGGGTGCAGGCAGGTCGGTACCACCGGTTTCGCGCTTGAGCTCATAGCCCAGGCACCCCAGCCAGCCCAGTGTGAAGTGGCCCGGGTAGCCTTCGGGCGCACGGACGGCCCGGCGGCCCCAAACGGTGTCGAGCCACCGGAAGAACGGTCCGTTCACCCGGACCGCCGCGGAGCTCGTGTTGATCAGGCTTTCCCCGGAGCGGTGGGTCACTGCCTGGCCGAAAGTGCCGCCGTCGTCCGCCATGATGCTGAAGCGGCTGCGCCCGGCGGCTGTCTTTTCCGCCAGGTCCTCCCCGCCTGGCTGGAAACCAGCGGCAGCGGCGTTGGACGAGTCCAGCCAGACGGCGTTGGCCGAGCCGCCATAGAGGGAGCGGAACAGGGCCGGGGCGTCCGGGAGCCGGTCCAGCCGCCTTGCCCTGAGGCTGAGGCCGCGGCGGGCGGACAGTTCGGGTGCCAGGACCGGGGCCAGTGCCGGGAGGTAGGGGAGGAGTTGCAGCAGGTCGGTCACCGCGGAACCGTCTGCGAGATTGTTGACGCGGACATCCGCGTGCCGCGGGACGTCATCGCGCGCCAGCCATTCCTCTTCCTGCGCCGCCCACTGGTCCCAGTAGGGTTCATAGGTGTCACCGTCGCGGTCCAGTGCCCGGGTCCGCCGCACGTCGTCCGGCGACTCGGCCCAGATCACGGCGCTCAGGAGCGGACGCGCTTCCGCCGCTGCCGCCCCCACTCCCTCCACGATGACGATCTCTGCGGGAAGCGTTACCTTGTGGTCGCCGTCGTAATGTTTCTCCCAGTCCCAGCTGATCCATGTTGCCGCCTCCCCCCGGCTCAGCGGGCCGAGGACGGTGGAGACGTAGCGTTCGACGCCGGCCGCGAGGCCGTTCCAGCCGGGGTAGATGTCTTCGAGGTGGAAGAGGGAGACCTTGTGGTGAACGCGCAGGCGGGCCGCCAGTTCGACGGCGAGTGTGGTCTTCCCTGCGCCCGAGCGCCCGTCGACGGCGATGATGACGGGGGCTGGGCTCATGGATTAGAGCGTACCGTTATCCCTGCCGGGCTTTCATCCGGGGGTTCTTCTTGTTAATGACAAAGGTCCTGCCGCGGCGGCGGACAATTTGTGCCCCCGGGATCTTCTTCAGTGCCCGTAGTGAATTGCGTACCTTCATGGTGTTCTTCCTTTGTTTGTTTTTTGATGATGAATCGGCGGGTGCTAGCTGGCAGGCCGGAGGCCGAAGGGGTCGTGCAGGCCCTCACCGGATGCCAGTTCCTCGTCGGTGAGCTCGCAGTTCCGCAGGAGCCTCTCGAACTCCTCCGGATCCAGGTCCTCTCCCGTTGCGGCAATCACGGTGGCGGCGGCAGGGGCCAGTGCGCGCACCGCGGACTGCTTCCCGGGCCGCCCCTCCGGCCAGCCGCCCACGTTTTCGAGCCAGACCCGCGGGCCGATGCCCTGGATTGCTATCCGGCATTCGGGCGCGGAGGCGACCCACAGTTGGCCCCGCAGGACGCAGCAGCCCTGGGCGAGGATGCCCAGCGCCCGGCGGAAACGTCCGGGATGGAGGGGGCGCTCAACATGCTGGAACACGGTGGTGAACGGCGAGCCGGCGCCGTTGCCGTCCGGGCGGGGCTCCTGGATGGTCCCCGGAGCTGTCCTTGCCACGGCCTCCGCATACCGGTGCAGGCCGGGTCGGACAGCTGCGGCGCCGGGTGCAATGTCTGCATGCGGGGCCACTTCCCGGATCAGGTGCAGGCCACGTTTCCGCCCCACGGGATCAGCCGGAACGATATCCGGTTCTGCCGGCAGGACGGTGTCCACAAACGCGAGTTCGCCGAGCAGGAATTCACCGGGTGTGCGCTCGTCATCGGCCACCGGAGTAAACCCGGACTCGAACAGCGTGTGCGGGTCCCAGATGTGGTCCTCCACCGCGTCCGGGGCACAGGCAAGGATGGCGGAGGAAACCCGGGCCGGGCTCCTGAGGCCCCGGTCCAATGCGGAAACGGCGACCGACGCAGGCACGGCCGGAGGCAGGCCGATGATGATCGGCTGACCCCGATTTTCCTCAATCAACCGGTCGACGGCCGGGACCAGGTCCAGGCGGACCGCACAACTGAGGCAGCCGTGCTCCAGCGTGGTTTCGTCCCGTTCCAGCATTATGGAGCCGCTGTACACGCGGCGGATGACGAGTCCGTTTTCCAAAAGGTCGTGGAGGATCACCAGGCTTCCCGGGTGGGCGGCAGCCAGGCCCTCGCAGGCCTGCTGGCGGCAGAGGGCATCAAGGGAACTGACAACGATCAGGTGCATGCAAGCAGAGTAGTTGAGAATCATTCTCAATTACAAGCGCTGCCACGTCAGTCCCGCACGCCGTGTTGTGCCTGCCTGTGGAGGCCCTCCATCGGACGGAACTTCAGAGGGTCTGTTTCTCCCGGTGGACGTCCCGGAGCACTGCCGTCCTGATGTGGTCCACGATGCCTGGCAGGGCGGCGCTGATCTGGCGCCATACAGTGTCGAAATCGGCCTGCCCGCCGTACCAGGGGTCCTCAATCCCCTGGTCCAGCATGTCCCGGCCGGCCACTTTGGGGTCGAAGCTGCGCAGCATGCGGATCTTTTCCAGTGACTCGCGGTCCGGGGCCGCCTCGCTCAGCCAGGCGTAGTGGTCGACGTCCAGCGCCAGGATCAGGTCCCGTTCACGGAACCAGTCGGGAATCCATTCCCGGGCAATGTGAAGTTCGGAAGCAAGGTGCGTAACCGCCAGTTTGCGGGCGGCGCGGGGATCGATGGGCCGGCCCGCCTCATAACCTGTGGTTCCGGCCGAGTCCACGGCTACCATTCTGTCCAGCCCTTCCCGCTCCAGGGCCGCCCTCAGCATAAGTTCAGCCATGGGGGAGCGGCAGATGTTGCCGGTGCAGACGGCAATGACGCGGTATGGGCTCGACGCTGAGTTCATGAAAGTAAGCATGCGCGCTAATTGGCCCTGTTGGCTAGGGCCCGATTCATAAATGTTGACAGGCTTGTAAAGAACGATGACTATCCGTGCCATTCCCGCACTTTTGAGCCGCCCCGGACGGGCTAGTGGATCAGGGCAAGCAGGATTCCGACGGCCACAAACAGCACGCCAAACACTTTGCTGAGGAGCAACTGTCCACGGCTGGTCTGGGTAAAACGCTGGAAGGACCTGGCTGTGGCGGCGAAGAAGAACCACATCACCAGGATGTCGATGCCCACAATGGTGGCGGTGAGCACCGCATACTGCGCGAAGAGGGGCTGTTCGGGCCGGATGAACTGCGGCATGAACGCGAGGAAGAAGACGATGGCCTTTGGGTTGAGCAGGTTGACCCACAACCCGCGCCGGAAGATCGACCAGGCCGGCTCGTTCCGCAGGGCCTCAGCCTTGTCCTCTTCAATGTCCGGCTTGCTGAGGAACTGCCGGACCCCCAGGTACACGAGGTACGAGGCGCCTGCATAGCGGATCACGTTGAAAGCCACCGGGGAGCTGGCAACCAGCACGCCCACCCCCAGGGCCACGATCACCACGTGGACCACCAGGGCTGCCTGCTGCCCGAGGATTCCCCACATCGAGCGCCGGAAACCGGCGTTCAGCGAGTTGCTCATGGTGTTGATGGCCCCCGCGCCCGGGGTGAAGCTGATCAGGGCGCCGGCGCCGGCCAGAGCCAGCCAAAGGGAAAATTGCACCTCACAATCCTACTCGGCACACGTGCGGCGACAGCCGTCACCACAATGTGGTCGTTTGGAGGCGCGGTTTTCCAGGTGGGTCACCCGAAAGGTCAGCCGCATTTCCCGTGCTTTGAATGCACCCAATGGTCCATTGTGCACGGCAGGCCCAGGCGATAGCGGTCAAAATAGTAGTGGGGTCCGTTCGACATGTACCCGGCATCATCGAGGCCGAAATGTCCGATCATGACGAATCCACGGTGAAGGGCCAGTTCCCGCAACTCCTCCGCTTCTACGAGGACCGGTTCATGGATGTCAGCGCACTCCGGCCAGCACCCGGCATGTGCGATCGCAAAGTACCGCGTCGAGTCCTGATCCAAATGACGCAGGATGGTGTCGTAATGGGGTTTGAGCCTCCCGTCGAATTGGCAGCTGACAAGCGCAATGTCTCCAAACTGCATGTCGGCGTCCAGCTCAATCAGGACGAGCCGGGGTAGGAGTTCGCCAGCGGGAGCTATCAGCAGACGTGCAAGGAACTCGAGGTCGAAGCCTGCTTGGATGATCATGCTTCGATGCTATGGACCCGGAGTTGCAGGCGGGAGTACAAGCACAGGCTATGTGGACAAGGACTTATGCCCGGGCGATGACCTCTCCATTGGGGATCAGGAACCAGCCGTCGTCTGTGGACCCCCAGCGGTGCCAGCCTGCTGAGATGCGCGCCAGGTCCGCGGGATTGGCAAAGCCATACTCCAGTGCCTGCTCCGCGAAGGCGGAGTGAAGTACCCGCTCGCCCCAGACGCGCGCCTGCCAGCGGCGCTGCTGGCCAGTGGCGTAAAGCCAGTTGCTGCTGGTGGGGGCGACGTCCGTGAAGCCCGCCGCCTGGGCCCAGCTGACCAGCCGCCGACCGGCGTCGGGCTCTGCTCCGTTCCGCCGCGCGATGCGCTGGTACAGGTCCATCCACTCGTCCAGTTCAGGGATGGCGGGATACCAGCTCATGCCGTGGAAATCGGCGTCCCGCACGGCAACGATGCCGCCCGGCTTGGCCACGCGGCGCATCTCCCGGAGAGCCTCAACCGGATCGGTAAGATGCTGCAGCACCTGGTGGGCGTGGACCACGTCGAAGGTTTCGTCCTCGAAGTCCAGGTCATAGATGTTTCCGGCCACGAACTCCACGTTGGGCACCTCGCGCTCGACGGCGAGGGCCTGCGCCTGGGCGATGATGTCCGGTGAGCGGTCCAGGCCGGTGACTTTTCCGGGGCTGACAAGGGTGGCGAAATCGCAGGTGATGGTGCCCGGGCCGCAGCCGACGTCCAGGACGTCCGAGCCCGGCGTCAGGTGCGGCAGGACAAACGCGGCGGAATTCTCTGCGGTCCTGGCGGCATGGGCGCGGACCACCGATTCGTGGTGTCCGTGCGTGTAAACGTCGTCTTCAGGCTGCTGGGCACTCATAACCAAACGCTACCCCCAACCGGGCTGCATTTAACGTCGTGAAAAGCGCGTTTGTCGCTACTCGCTGGAGGTTTCGTCCCGCGCCGCCACCGTTGCTTCCACCATCGCCGTCATGAACCGGGAAACGGTCTCCAGTTCATCCTCGGAGAAGCTGGCCATGGCGGTCCCCATGTGGCGTGCGAGCGGGCCGAAGATGGCGCCGCCCTCCTGGTATGCCTTGGGCGTCATCTTGAGCTGGACCTGCCTCCGGTCCGAGGTGCCGCGCTCGCGGACCACGTGGCCAGAGCTGTCCAGCCTGTCGATCAGGGCGGTGGTGGCCGGCGAACTCAGGTGCAGCTCCTTGCGGAGGATGCCGGGCGTGACCACGCTGCCCTTGGCCGTGTGCCGCATGATGACGGCCAGGGCGTTCAGGTCCGTCCGGTGCATGTCTTTCCGGCCCCCGGCCGCATCGACGTACCGGTTGGCTTCGATCGTGAAGTCCTGAAGGAGCCGGACCAGGGGGTGGGGGCCGCCATTGGGTACGGGGCCTGCGGGAGGAGCCTGCACGCCGGAGGGTTCCTTGCCTGCCATGCCACCTCCTTCATTCTTCGTCACTCACCCGCACCGGATCTGCCGGACCGTCCTGACGGATATTACTTCAGCAGCCCAGCGACCCGTGTACCGGTGAAGCAAAAGAAAAAAGCTTGACTGGCACTTATCTCTATTATGGAGATACTCTGTTGTGGAACAAGTCTACGCCCCTGTCCCCTCCGGAAGGCATCATGAAACATCACACCGCTGGCAAGGAACGTGTCCCGTTCTGGCTGCGCTGGCTCCTCCCTGTCATCCTGGTGCTCACCTGGCTTGCGATCGCGGGCGTGGGCGGACCCACCTTTGGACGGCTGGAGGAAGTGTCCTCGAATGACCAGGCCTCGTTCCTGCCGGCAAGCGCCGAGGCAACGGCTGCCCAGGACTGGCAGGCAAGGTTCCGGGATTCGGACGAGGTTCCCGGCGTCATCGTTATTGAAAGCGGCGCACCTTTCACCCCGGCCCAGTTGGGCGAAGTGGCCGGCCTCCGGACGGAACTGGAAGAGCTGAAACTGGGCAGCGCCGTCGTCGGGCCTATTCCGTCCGAAGACGGCAAAGCCGTCCAGTTCATCGTCCCGGTCAATGAATCGACGGAAATCAAGGAAGCCGTCCAGGAGCTGCGGGACACGGTGGCTGAAGCGGCGCCTGCCGGGATGCAGGCCTTCGTCACCGGCCCCGCAGGCCTGGCGGCCGACCTCACCGCGGCGTTCGCCGGCATTGACGGGATCCTGCTGCTGGTGGCGCTGGCCGCCGTGTTCGTGATCCTGCTGATCGTCTACCGGTCGCTGCTCCTGCCCATCATGGTCCTCCTGACGTCCGTCTTTGCGCTGTGCGCCGCCATCCTCCTGGTCTTCGGAATGGCCAAGGCCGGCTGGATCCAGCTGAACGGCCAAAGCCAGGGCATCCTCTCCATCCTGGTGATCGGCGCCGCTACGGACTATGCCCTGCTGTATGTGGCGCGCTTCCGCGAGGCGCTGACACACACCACCAACCGCACCGGGGCCGTCCTGACAGCCTGGAAAGCATCCTTCGAGCCCATCCTGGCCTCGGGCGCCACGGTGATCATTGCCCTGCTGTGCCTCCTCTTCTCGGACCTCAACTCCAACAAGGCGCTCGGTCCCGTGGCCGCCGCGGGCATCCTCTGTTCGCTGTTCGCCGCGCTGACCCTCCTGCCCGCCCTGATGGCGCTCCTGGGCCGCGCAGCCTTCTGGCCTTTCCGCCCCAAGCTGGTGCCCGCCGAAGAGCGAGAACCGGAACTGGTCACCGGGCTGGAAGGCCAAAAGGGGCTGTGGCGCGCCACCGGCTCCCTGGTGTCGCGGAGGCCGCGAACTATCTGGGTTGCCTCGGTCCTGTTGCTCGTGGCGGCCTCGGCCGGCGTCCTGCAGCTCAAGGCCAACGGCGTGCCGCAGACGGACGTGATCCTCTCCGCCTCCAATGCTGTTGACGGCCAGGACGCCCTGGCTCGCCACTTCGACGCGGGCAGCGGCAGCCCCGCCGTCGTGGTGGCGGACCAGGGCAAGGCCCAGGAGGTCCTCAACAGCGTGAAGGCGGCCGACGGCGTGGGCGAGGCCTACCTGTTGGCTGAGGGCAGTGTGCCCATCACCGGGGCCCCGGGCACTCCCAGCGAGCCGGACGTCCGCGAGGGCAGGGTGCTGATCAATGCCACCCTGAGCTCTGCCGCTGATTCACTGGAAGCCGAGGAAGCCGTCAAGGCCCTCCGCAACGACGTCAAGGCCGTGGACCCCGGGGCGCTGGTGGGTGGCGTCACGGCCACCGCATTGGACACCAACACCACCGCCCAGCGTGACCTGGTGATCATCATCCCGGTGGTCCTGGTGGTGATCCTCTTCATCCTGATGCTGCTGCTGCGCTCGGTGGTGGCCCCGGTCCTGCTGGTGCTCTCCGTCGTGCTGTCCTACGCCGCAGCCATGGGCGTGTCAGCCTTGGTCTTCAACAACATCTTGGGCTTCCCCGGCGCCGACGCCACCGTTCCGCTGTTCGGTTTTGTGTTCCTGGTGGCGCTGGGCGTGGACTACAACATCTTCCTGATGAGCCGGGTCCGCGAGGAGTCCCTGAAGCACGGCACCCGCCCCGGCATCCTCCGCGGCCTGGGCGTCACCGGCGGGGTCATCACCTCGGCCGGTGTGGTGCTGGCCGCGACGTTCGCCGCGCTGGGGGTCATCCCCATCATGTTCCTGGTGCAGCTGGCCTTCATTGTGGCTTTCGGCGTGCTGCTGGACACCGTGCTGGTGCGCTCGCTGCTGGTACCTGCCCTGGCCTACGACATCGGCCCGAAGATCTGGTGGCCGAGCAAGCTGGGACGGCCGGAGGCGGATACTGCTGCGCGCTCCGGCGCCGGCACCAGCCCGGAGACAGACCTGGAAGGTGCTGGCCGCCGGTAAAGCCGCGGGGCTTTGCGGAAGGCCGTATCCGGGCCCTGTCGACCGGGTCCGCTGCTCGATAAACTGCGCATGTGCCCGTATGGACGCGGAACTCGAAGGAGAGATGCCACATGAGCGAATACGACGCCTATGAGGAGCCCCGCCAGGGCAGCCCTGCCCCGGGCCTGGAAGGCGAAGGCGGGGACTACAGCGATACCGGCTCCGTGGAAAGCCCCACTGAGAACCTTGCGGACGGAGAATATCCGGACGGGGATTACGGACCTGCAGGTACAGTCGGCTCCGCCCGCCAGGAGGATGCCATCCGCGAGCGGCTCACGGACGGCCAGGTCAACACCACGGCCGACGAGCGCGGCCCCCTGCACGGCGACGGGAACGTCGAAAGGTAACCCCTGGTGCACTGACGCCCGCCGACAGCAGCCCGGCGGTGGTTCTCCCATAGCGAAACAGGAGAGCCGCCGTCGGCCCTTTTTATATGGCAAAACCGCGGCATTCCAAGGAATGCAAAGACTCTCCGCCCTCCTGCAAGAACAGAAGTTGAGCGTACTCCACTCAACTTTGGTTGACATCGGAAGCGCCCTGAGTAAAGTTGAGTGCAGAACGCTCAATATCAGGGCGCCAGCAAGTTTCCAAGGAAAGAAGGAAGCAACACATGTCACGTGCAGTAGGTATCGACCTCGGAACCACAAACTCCGTCGTCTCCGTTCTCGAAGGTGGCGAGCCCACCGTTATTGCCAACGCCGAGGGTGGCCGCACCACGCCGTCCGTCGTTGCATTCTCAAAGTCCGGCGAGGTCCTGGTCGGCGAAATCGCCAAGCGCCAGGCCGTCAACAACATCGACCGCACCATCGCCTCGGTCAAGCGCCACATGGGCACTGACTGGAAGGTGGACATCGACGGCAAGAAGTACACCCCGCAGGAAATCTCCGCGCGTACGCTCATGAAGCTGAAGAACGACGCCGAGTCCTACCTGGGCGAAAAGGTCACCGACGCTGTGATCACCGTTCCCGCGTACTTCAACGACGCCGAGCGCCAGGCCACCAAGGAAGCCGGCGAAATCGCAGGCCTGAACGTCCTGCGCATCGTCAACGAGCCCACCGCCGCAGCACTCGCCTACGGCCTGGACAAGGGCAAGGAAGACGAACTCATCCTGGTCTTCGACCTCGGCGGCGGCACCTTCGACGTCTCCCTGCTCGAAGTCGGCAAGGACGAGGACAACTTCTCCACCATCCAGGTCCGCGCCACCGCCGGTGACAACCGCCTGGGCGGCGACGACTGGGACAACCGCGTCGTTGAGTACCTGCTGAACCAGCTGAAGGTCAAGGGCATCGACCTCTCCAAGGACAAGATCGCCCTGCAGCGCCTCCGCGAAGCTGCCGAGCAGGCCAAGAAGGAACTGTCCTCCTCCACCAGCACCAACGTCTCCCTCCAGTACCTGTCCGTCACCCCCGACGGCCCGGTCCACCTGGACGAGCAGCTGACCCGCGCCAAGTTCCAGGACCTCACCAAGGACCTGCTGGAGCGCACCAAGAAGCCGTTCCACGACGTGATCAAGGAAGCCGGCATCAAGCTCTCCGACATCAACCACATCGTGCTCGTGGGTGGCTCCACCCGTATGCCCGCAGTCTCCGAGCTGGTCAAGGAACTCGCCGGCGGCAAGGAGCCCAACAAGGGTGTGAACCCGGATGAGGTTGTGGCCGTTGGCGCAGCCCTGCAGGCCGGCGTGCTGAAGGGTGAGCGCAAGGACGTCCTGCTGATCGACGTCACCCCGCTGTCCCTCGGTATTGAAACCAAGGGTGGCGTGATGACGCACCTGATCGAGCGCAACACCGCCATCCCCACCAAGCGGTCCGAGACCTTCACCACCGCTGACGACAACCAGCCGTCCGTGGCCATCCAGGTCTTCCAGGGCGAGCGTGAGTTCACCCGCGACAACAAGCCGCTGGGCACGTTCGAGCTGACCGGCATCGCGCCGGCTCCGCGCGGCGTCCCGCAGGTTGAGGTCACCTTCGACATCGACGCCAACGGCATCGTCCACGTCTCGGCGAAGGACAAGGGCACCGGCAAGGAACAGTCCATGACCATCACCGGCGGCACCGCGCTCTCCAAGGAAGACATCGACCGCATGGTCCGTGACGCCGAGGAGCACGCAGCCGAGGACAAGGCCCGCCGCGAGGCAACCGACACCCGCAACAGCGCCGAGCAGCTCGCCTACTCCGTGGACAAGCTGATCGCCGACAACGCAGACAAGCTGCCCGAAGAGGTCAAGACCGAGGTCCAGGGCGACGTCGACGACCTCAAGAAGGCCCTCGAAGGCACCGACGATGCCGCAGTGAAGTCCGCTTTCGAGAAGCTGCAGGCTTCGCAGGGCAAGCTGGGCGAAGCCATCTACGCCCAGGCCGGTTCGCCGGACGGCGCCACCGGTGCCGCAGGTGCCGAAGGTGCAGCCGGTTCCGAAGGTTCCAAGGCTGACGAGGACATCGTCGACGCCGAGATCATCGACGAAGACGAAGCGAAGAAGTAGCCATGCCGCACCACGGTAACGAGGAAGAGCACAACTCATCCACAAACCAGGAGCGCATGGGCCAGCAGGGCAACGGCCAGGAACCGGTCATCCGGGACAACCGCAAGGTTGACCCGGTGACCGGCCAGGCCCGGCACCCGGAGGGCGACCAGTCCGCCCCTGCGGCCGGGGAAACGGATTCCGACGGCGACGCGCTCGCCCAGGCCGAGGAGATCCTCAACGGCATCGACGTGCCGGCCGAGGAATCCGTGGCACAGGGGGTTCCGGCAGGGTCAGCCACGGCCGAGGCAGCGGAGCTGAAGAACGACCTCCTCCGCCTGCAGGCCGAGTACGTCAACTACCGCAAGCGCGTTGAACGCGACCGTGCCGTGGCAGGGGAGATGGCCGTCATCGGCGTCCTGAATTCCCTGCTTCCGGTCCTGGACGACGTCGACGCCGCCCGGCAGCACGGCGACCTCACCGACGGGCCCTTCGCCGCGATCGCCACGAAGCTGGAGAACGCGCTGAAGACCTACGGCCTGGTCCGCATCGATGAAACCGGCGTGGAGTTTGATCCCACGATCCACGAGGCACTGATCCAGCAGCCCGGCGACGACATCGAGGTTGACACCGTCAGCCAGGTGCTCCGCTCAGGCTACAAGTCAGGCGAACGCGTCCTCCGCGCAGCCCAGGTGATTGTCGCTGTACCTGCGTAGTACTACTTCGGTGGTTGAGCTTGTCGAAACCAGATTTCGGTAAGCTCAACCACCGACCCATAACTTTTGAAAGGAAACGCCATTGGCTAGCCAGGATTGGGTGGACAAGGACTTTTACAAGATCCTTGGTGTTGCCAAGGACGCTTCCGACGCCGATATCAAGAAGGCTTACCGGAAGCTGGCCCGCGAGCACCACCCTGATACCAACTCGGGGAACACTGCTTCCGAGAAGAAGTTCAAGGACATCTCCGAGGCCTATTCGGTGCTCTCGGATCCCGACGAGCGCCAGCAGTATGACGCCATCCGCGCCATGGGCGGCGGGGCACGCTTCGCTCCCGGCGGTGCCGGCGGCGGCAACGGCGGGTTCGAGGACATGTTCGGCGGCCTGTTCACCGGCAACACCGGCCGGCATGCGGGCGGGTTCAACCCCTCCGCCGGCGGCATCCCGCCCGAGTTCGCCGACCTGTTCGGCGGCGGCTTCGGCCAGACGGGCTTCCAGCGGGCGCCTTCCAAGGGCGCCGACCGCACCGCGTCCACGAGCATCTCGTTCTCAGGGGCCATCCGGGGCACCACCATCGGCCTGCGGGAACCCAGCGGCGAGGTCATTGACGTCCGTGTGCCCGCCGGCATCAAGGACGGCCAGAAGATCCGCGTCCGCGGCAAGGGCCAGCCTGGCCCGGCCGGCAACGGCGACCTGGTGGTCACCGTTGCCGTCAAGCCCCACGAGTTTTACACGCGCGACGGCGACAACCTCCGCATCCACGTCCCCGTCACCTTCCCGGAGGCTGCCCTGGGCGCCGACATCGAGGTGCCCACCATCGACGGCGAAAAGGTGCGGGTCCGTGTTCCGGCCGGCACGCCGTCGGGCCGTACCCTGCGGGTCAAGGGCAAAGGCGTGAAGACGTCCAAGGCCACCGGCGACCTGCTGGTGACCATCGACGTCGCCGTTCCCAAGAACCTTAATAAGGAAGCCGAAGCTGCGGTCAAGGCGTTTGCCGAAGCCACGGCCGGTGCCGACGTCCGAGAGGGCCTGGCCGCCAAGGCCCGGTTGTAGGAGCGGAGGTGTTGCGTGGAGATCAATGCTGACCAGCCAATCTTCGTGATTTCGGTGGCAGCTGAGCTTGCGGACATGCACCCCCAGACGCTCCGGCAGTACGACCGGCTGGGCATTGTCTCGCCCAGCCGTGCACCCGGAAAGTCCCGCCGCTACTCCCAGCGGGACGTCAACATGCTCCGGGAGGTGCAGCGGCTGTCGCAGGAAGGCGTCTCGCTGGAAGGGATCAAGCGCATCCTGGAACTCGAAAACCAGGTGGCGGCCCTGCAGCGGCGCGTCTCCGAACTCACGGAGGAACTCACGCGCCGGCCGCAGTCCTTCGATTCCCGCATCTTTGCAGCAGGCGCGGCCGGCGATGTGGTGAGCCTGGCCCGCGGCCAGCGTCCGCGGCCCCGCTCCCAGGCAGTGGTGCTCTGGCGGCCCCGGGCCATCGGGCAGTAATTGGGCACAGGGCAATAAGTACCTGATATCGGTCACGGGTCGAAAATAGAGTACCCACTACTCGTGACCCTTCCACCCCCGGAAACTTCAATGGAACCACCGCTGGATCAGCAGTGGTTCCAAGTTTCTGGGGGTTTTCCATGTGTGGTTCCAACAAGGCCCGGCCATGAGCCCGGGGATGGAGGCGGTGTCCGCGTTCAGCGGCTCGGTCCCCGGCCAGCTCCTGCTCGCCATTGGGCAAACGATCGTGGTGGTGTGCGTCTGCTTCGACATGGTGCGGGCGCTGTCCGTCCCGAGGTCGCACCGGCGCTATGTAGCCAGCACCGTTTTCCGGACCCTGGCCATCCCGTCCATCATCGCCAACGGCCTGACGGTCCTCATCGCACTGGTGGTGGCATCCTGGATCGATGTGGTCATGGGCATGTTCGTGCTCATGGCCATCATCTTCCGGCTGCACCACGACAAGGACGAGGACAACTGGTGGAAGGGCAAGGGCAAGAAGCTCGCCCGGTGGGCCCGGCGGCAGTTTGCCGGCCGGACCGCCGCCGCCCTGGCGATGGGGTAATCCCGTCGCCAGGGCAGCACGCCGGTATTTGGCTTAGCCGTTGATGACCTGGGGGATGCCGAGGGCTTTGAGGCCTTCGACGCCGAATTCGAGGCCGTAGCCGGATTGTTTGGCGCCGCCGAAGGGGATGCGGGGGTCCACAGCGCCGTGTTTGTTGATCCAGACGGTGCCAGCCTGGATGCGGCTCGCCACGTCGCGGGCCACAGCGGGGTTGGAGGACCAGACGGAGGCGCCCAGTCCGACGTCGAGTCCGTTAGCCTTTTCCACTGCTTCGTCGATGGTGCTGTAGCGGATGATCGGCAAAGCGGGGCCGAATTGTTCTTCGGCAACGAGGGGGTTGTTGTTGTCGATGTCCGCCACGAGGGTGGTGGGGTAGAAGTAGCCGGGCTGGCTGGTGTCCGGGGTGCCGCCCAGCAGCACGCGTGCACCGGAGTCCTTTGCCGCCTGCACGAGGTTGGCGACCACGTCGTACTGGGCCTTGTTCTGCAGGGGACCGAGGACGTTGTCCTCGTCCAGGCCGTGGCCCATGGGCATGGCCTTGGCCACGGCGGTGAGTTCTTCGCAGACGGCCTCGTAGATGTCTTCGTGGACGTAGAGGCGCTTCAGCGCTGCACACGTCTGGCCGGTGTTGATGAAGGCCCCCCAGAAGAGGTCTTCCGCGATGGCTTTGGGGTCGGCGTCTGGCAGGACGATGCCGGCGTCGTTTCCGCCCAGTTCCAGGGTGAGCCGTTTGACGGTGTCCGCGGAGGACTTAATGATGGCCTTTCCGGTGGCTGTGGAGCCGGTGAACATGATCTTGCCGATGGCGGGGTGCCCGGCGAGGCGGGCACCAACGTCGCGGTTGCCTGACACCACTGAGAGGATGCCTTCGGGGAGTTCCTCATTAAGGACCTTGACCAGGGCCAGGACGGACAGCGGGGTGTATTCGGAGGGTTTGACCACCACGGCGTTGCCCATCCGCAGGGCGGGGGCGATCTGCCAGACGGTGATCATCATGGGCCAGTTCCACGGGCCGATCGCCCCCACAACGCCGATGGGCTTGTGGTGAAGCTCCGCCCGGGTCTGGCCGTCATCCACAATGGTTTCGGGCTCCAGAGGGGTGTTGGCGGTGGCACGGAGCCAGGCAGCGCAGGCGCCCACTTCGAAGCGGGCGTTGGGGCCGTTCAGCGGTTTGCCCTGCTCGCGGGAGAGCAACTGGGCGAGTTCTTCGGCGGAGCGTTCGACGGCGTCGGCTGCTTTCAGGAGCGCGGCGGACCGGGCGCTGTGGCCCAACGCAGCCCATGCCGGCTGCGTCTTGACGGCGGTGGCGACGGCCTGCTCCAGGTATTCCAGGCTGTGGACCGGAGCCTCGCCCACGGCTTCGCCCGTTGCCGGGTCCAGGATGGTCCGGGTGGGGCCGTACGTGGGGGTGATGGACGCGAGGAGCGCATCGTAGGTTTCCAAGGTTTACTCCACTTCGAGTAGCAAGGGCGCCGGCCGGACGGCCCGGCGGGTTGCTTCCCAGTCTGGCCGAGCTTCCCGCGCGTCTCTTGTCTATGGGCGCAGGACAGTTGGCGTGGAGGGAACGTTCAGGCGCGTTGCTCAGCACCTGCGTCACGCAGGGCACCGTTTTGCGGGACGACCGATGGCGGGTCCCCGGTTTCCCGGGGGTCCTGCGATCGCGGTGGATCAAAAGCGTGCCGTGCGTGACGTCGATTTTTGCGTTGTCCGGGGTCAGCCGGCGTAGGGGTTGGCGATGCCGATGTATTGGGTGGTGGTGTATTCGGCGATGCCTTCTGATCCGCCTTCGCGGCCGAGGCCGGACTGTTTCACTCCTCCGAAGGGTGCTGCGGCGTTGGAGATGACGCCGGCATTGAACCCAACCATGCCGAACTCGATCTGCTCAGCTACGCGCAGGAGCTTGTTGAAGTCGCGGCTGTAGAGGTAGGACGCGAGCCCGTATTCGGAAGCGTTGGCGAGGCGGATGGCGTCCTCCTCGGTGGTGAAGGTGGTGACGGGGGCGACGGGTCCGAAGATTTCCTGGCCCAGGATCGCCGCGTTGTTGGGGACGTTGGCGAGGACAGTGGGCTGGTAGAAGTAGCCGGGCCCGTCCACGGGTGCCCCGCCGGTGACGGCCACTGCTCCGGCGTCGACGGCGGCGCTGACCAGGGCGTGGACGTCTTCGCGGGCGCCGGCGTCGATGAGCGGGCCTACTTGGGTGGCGGGGTCCGTTCCGCGGCCGGTGGCCAGGGCGCCCATCGCGGCGGCGAACTTCTGTGTGAACTCGGCGGCGACGGATTCGTGGACGAGGAAGCGGTTGGCGGCGGTGCAGGCTTCGCCCATGTTCCGCATCTTCGCCGCCATGGCCCCCTCGACGGCCTTGTCCAGGTCTGCGTCTTCGAAGACGATGAAGGGAGCGTTCCCGCCGAGCTCCATCGAGGTCCGGAGGACGTTCTGGGCGGCGTCGGCCATCAGGCGTTTGCCGACGGGGGTGGAGCCGGTGAAGGAGACTTTCCGCAGCCGTGAGTCTTTCAGCAGCGGCCCGGAGATCCCCGAGGCAGAAGAGGATGCGACGACGTTCAGGACTCCGGCGGGCAGGCCGGCGTCGAGCATGGTCTGCGCGAAGTACTGGGCTGTGAGGGGGGTGAGTTTGGCGGGTTTGAGGACCATGGTGCAGCCGGCTGCGGCGGCGGGGGCTACTTTGCGGGTGGCCATCGCGAGGGGAAAGTTCCAGGGCGTGATGAGCAGGCAGGGGCCAACGGGTTTGTGCTGGACCAGGATCTTGTTCTTGCCTTCGGGGGTGGTGAGGTAGCGGCCATAGTCGCGGACGGTTTCCTCGCTGAACCAGCGCAGGAACTCGGCGCCGTAGGTGACCTCGCCGCGGGCCTCGGCCAGCGGCTTGCCCATCTCCAGGGTCATCAGCAGGGCAAAGTCCTCGGCCCGTTCGGTCACCAGGTCAAAGGCCCGGCGCAGGATCTCGGCCCGCACCCGCGGCGCGGTCCGCGCCCATGACGCCTGGACGGCCTCGGCGGCGTCGAGCGCGGCGATGGCGTCTTCGCTCGTGGCGGAGGCGAGGGTGGCGAGGACCTCGCCGGTGGCGGGATCGTGCACATCAAACGTGCCGCCGTCGGACGCGCCGCGCCACTGCCCGCCAATCAAAAGGCCGGTTGGAACGGACGCAAGGAGTGCGGCTTCGCGCTCCCGTGAGATGGCAGGGGGCAGCGCAGAAGTAACTGTCATTGAAATAGTCCTTAAGAAGGGAGGATCAGTAGCTGGCGGGGGTGCCGCCGTCGGCCTTCTGGATGTACTGCTTGGCGAGGGCTTCGGAGCCTCTTGCCAGGAGGGCGACGTCGGCGCCGACCAGGATGAAGTCTGCGCCGTGGTCCAGGTAGTGGCGGGCCGTGTCCGGGTTGAAGGCATTCACACCGGCCGGCTTTCCGGCGGCTTTCGCGGCGGCGAGGCAGTGTTCGACGGCGGCGCGCACCTCAGGGTGTTCCTGCTGTCCCAGCAGGCCCATGGAGGCGGCGAGGTCGGAGGGCCCGACGAAGACGGCGTCTACGCCATCGACTTTCAGGATGTCCGCCACAGAGTCCACTGCCGCCGTCGACTCGATCTGAACGGTGACACTGATGGTCTCGCCGGCCCGGGCCAGGTAATCCGGCACCCGGTTCCAGCGGGCGGCGCGGGCCAAGGCTGACCCCACTCCGCGAACGCCCACCGGCGGGTAGCGGGTGGCCGCCACGGCGGCCTCGGCCTCGGCGACGGAGTTGACCATGGGGATGAGGAGGTTCTGCACGCCGAGGTCCAGGTACTGCTTGATCACCACCGTGTCATTCACCGGCGGGCGGACCAGTGTATGGACCGGGTAGCCGTTGATCGCCTGGAGCTGGGCGAGGACGGATTCGAGGCCGTTCGGGCTGTGCTCGGCGTCCACCAGGAGCCAATCCAGCCCGGACCCGGCGCAGAGTTCGGCGACCAGGGGGCTGCCTGAGCAGACCCACATCCCGGCCAGCGGCCGGCCTGCTGCACCTTTTTGCTTTTGCTCTGCGAGGGCGTCGCGGAAGGTGTCCTCTATTCGAAGCGGCATGTGACACTCCCCAGAGGTCCGTAGTCAGCGTGAACGGTGTCGCCCTTGTAAACCCAGAGCGGGCGGGTGAAGGAACCGGCGAGGATGATGTCACCGGCCTTCAGCGAATCGCCGTGGGCGGCAATCTTGTTGGCCAGCCAGTGCACTCCGTTAGCGGGGTGGTCCAGGACGCCGGCGGCGACGCCGGTCTCCTCCACCGTCTGGTTCTTATACAGGATGGCCGAAACCCACCGGAGGTCCACGGCGTCCGGCTTCACCGGGTTGCCGCCGATCACCATGGCGCCCATGGCTGCGTTGTCGGAGATGGTGTCCACGATGGTCCGGCCCTCCATCTCGATCCTGGAATCGAGGATTTCCAGGGCCGGAACCACGTAGTCGGTGGCTTTCAGGACGTCGAAGATGGTGACACCGGGGCCCTTGAGCCCGTCCTTGAGCACGAACGCCAGCTCCACCTCCACCCGCGGGTGCGTGTATTTGTCCCACTCCACCGAGCAGCCGGTCTCCAGCACCATGTCGTCAAAAATGGCGCCGTAGTCCGGCTCGGTGATGCCCGTGGCCGCCTGCATGGCCTTGGACGTCAGGCCGATCTTGCGCCCCACCAGGGTCCGGCCGGCTTCCTCGTTCCGGCGGCGCCACAACTGCTGGACGGCGTAGGAGTCCTCCACGGTCATGTCCGGGTACCGGGCAGTGAGCCGCGGTACGGGGGTGCGGGTGCGGCCGGCTTCCACCAGCTCGTCCGCGATGGCCTCGATCGTCCTGTCATCCAGCATGGCTACAGCTGCGCTCCCAGCTTGAAGCCGGTCCGGTCGTCTTCCGGGGCTCCGTCCTTGCGGGTGTAGGAGAAGCCGTCGGCGCCGACGGTGACGGCCATTTCGCTCTTTTCCTCACGGACGATGACCGGCTGGGGGTTGCCGTCCAGGTCCAGGACGAGGGAGGCTTCGGTGTACCAGGACGGGACCACGGGGTTGCCCCACCAGTCGCGGCGCTGGTTGTCGTGGACGTCCCAGGTGATGGTGGGGTTGTCGGGGTCGCCGGTGTAGTAGTCCTGGGTGTAGATCTCGATGCGGTGGCCGTCCGGATCCAGGATGTAGAGGTAGAACGCGTTGGACACGCCGTGCCGGCCTGGCCCGCGTTCGATCCGGTCGCTGATGCGCAGGGCACCCATCTTGTCGCAGATCTGGATGATGTTGTGCTTTTCGTGGGTAGCGAACGCGACGTGGTGCATGCGCGGTCCGTTGCCGCCGGTCAGGGCGGTGTCGTGGACGGTCTGCTTGCGGTGCATCCAGGCGGCGTAGGTGACGCCGTCGGAATCCTTGATGTCCTCCGAAACGCGGAAGCCCAAGTCCTCGAGGTAGGCGCGGCCGCGCGGGACGTCGGGGGTGACCTGGTTGAAGTGGTCCAGGCGGACCAGTTCGCCGGCGGAGTAGAGGTCGTAGCGCTGGGTGAGGCGTTCCACGTGCTCCACGTCGTAAAAGAACTCGTACGGGAAGCCCAGCGGGTCCTCGACGCGGACGGAGTCGCCGATGCCCTTGGTGAAGCCGTCCTTGCGGCGCTCCACCCGGCAGCCCAACTCGCGGTAGTAGGCCTCGGCGGCGTCCACCTCGGCGGGGGACTTCACCCGGTAGGCGAAGGCGGCGACGGCGGCGATGGGTCCCTTGCGGAGCACCAGGTTGTGGTGGATGAACTCCTCGAGGGAGCGCAGGTAGATGGCGTTCTCGTCTTCCTCGGTGACGTGCAGGCCCAGGACGTCAACGTAGAACTCGCGGGACTTGGCGAGGTCGGTGACCACGATTTCCATGTAGGCGCAGCGGACGATGTCCGGTGCCGGGACGGAAGGGGTGGGGACGAAGTTGGTCATGATGGTCTCTCTTCTTTGAGCAGGTTCTTCAGTATTAAGGGGTTTAGCCTTCGTTGGCGGCGGAGGTTTCGATGCTGCCGAACTTGGGGGTGTGGACGGTGCCGAGGGTGATGTGCACGGCCTGCTGGTCGGTGTAGAAGTCGATGGAGCGGTAGCCGCCCTCGTGGCCCAGGCCGGAGGCCTTCACGCCGCCGAACGGGGTGCGCAGGTCGCGGACATTGTGGCTGTTTAACCACACCATGCCGGCCTCGACGTTCTGCGAGAAGTTGTGGGCCCGGGTCAGGTTCTGGGTCCAGATGTAGGCGGCGAGGCCGTATTTGGTGTTGTTGGCCAGGGCGAGGGCCTCGTCGTCGTTCTCGAAGGGGGTGATGGCCACGACGGGTCCGAAGATTTCCTCCTGGAAGATCCGGGCGTCGGGGGCGACGTCGGCGAAGACCGTGGGTGCGATGTAGTTGCCTTCGGGCAGGTGGTCGGGGCGGCCGCCGCCGGCCAGGAGCCGGCCTTCGGACTTGCCGATTTCCACGTAGGAGGCCACTTTTTCGTAGTGCTCCGGGTGGACCAGGGCGCCCACCTGGGTCTTGGGATCGTGCGGGTCACCCACCACGATGTTCCTGGCGCGGGCGGCGTACTTTTCGCAGAACTCGTCGTAGATGGCGCGCTCGACGAGGATGCGGGAGCCTGCGGTGCAGCGTTCGCCGTTGAGGGAGAAGACCCCGAACAGCGCCGAATCGATCGCGGCGTCCAGGTCGGCATCGGCGAACACAACGCAGGGGGACTTGCCGCCGAGCTCCATGGACAGGCCCTTGAGGTTGGCTGCGGCGTTCCGGAAGATCGTCTGGCCGGTGGTGGTCTCGCCGGTGAACGAAATCAGGGGCACGTCCGGGTGCTTGACCAGGGCGTCGCCGGCTTCCTCGCCCAGGCCGTTGACCAGGTTGAACACGCCGTCCGGGAGCCCGGCATCCTTGAAGATGGTGGCCCACAGCGAGGCCGAGAGCGGGGTGAACTCGGCGGGCTTGAGGACCACGGTGTTGCCGGTGGCCAGGGCCGGGGCGAGCTTCCAGGACTCAAGCATGAACGGGGTGTTCCACGGCGTGATCAGGCCGGCGACGCCGATCGGCTTGCGGTTCACGTAGTTGATCTGCGAGCCGGGGACCTTCATGGCGTCGTCGAACTGGGCCACGATCAGGTCCGCGAAGAAGCGGAAGTTCTCGGCAGCACGCAGGGCTTGGCCCTTGGCCTGGGTGATCGGCAGGCCGGTGTCGAACGTTTCGAGCTCGGCGAGCCGGGCTTCCTGGGCCTCGACCGCGTCTGCGATCCTGTTCAGGATGCGGGCGCGTTCGCGGGGCTTCATCTTCGGCCAGGGGCCGTTCACGAACGCTTCGCGGGCGGCGGCAACGGCGAGGTCGATGTCCTCTTTCTGGCCGGCGGCGGCGGTGGCGTAGTTCCGGTTGGAGACCGGGTCCAGCACATCGAAGGTCTTGCCGCCCACGGAGTCAACGAACTGGCCGTTGATGTAGTGCTGGATGTGGGTGGGCAGATCCTGGGGCACGTAATGGGCGGTTGTTTCTGCTGCAGTGAACGTCATTGTTGTTTCCTTACTGCTTCTGAACGGGTGGGGAGTGTCAGATGGTTTTGGCCTGGGCGAGGTAGGCGTCCAGGGTGGCGGAGCGGTGGAGCCGGGCGGCTTTCTCGATGTTGTCGGCATCGGCGCCGGATTCGATCAGCTTCAGGAGTGCTTCGTGTTCGTCCACGGAATCGCGGGCGCGGCCGGGGACGAAACGGAAGGTGGAGGACCGCAGTGCTGCAAGCCGGTTCCAGCCGCGGTGGACGAGGTCCAGGATGTGCGGGTTGGGGCAGTGCTCAAACAGGACGCTGTGGAATTCCTGGTTGAGCTGGGTGAAGCGGACGGGATCAAAGTGGTCCAGGCATTCGCGCATCTGCTCGTTCACGGCTCGGGCCCTGGCTATGGCCACAGCATCGACCAGGGGAGCGGACAATGCGGTGGCGGCGCCTTCCACGATGCTGAGGGTCTGCATCGTGTAGAGGTATTCGGTGGGGTCGATCCCGGCCACCGTGGCACCCACGTTGCGTTCGAACGTCACCAGGCCTTCAGCCTCCAGCCGGCGGATGGCTTCGCGGACCGGAACCACGCTGAACCCGAGGTCCTTGGCGATGGCGCCCAGGACCAGCCGGTAGCCGGGGGTGTAGGTGCCCTCCACAATACGTGCCTTGACGGCCTGGTAGGCCTGTTCGGACTTGCTGCCGGCAGGGGCCGCAGCGGAAAACTCAGCCAAAGTTTCAGTCATTCGCCGTGCCTGCCTTCCATTCCTCGTACCGGGCCTGCCACTCGGCGTTCATCGGGTAGAGGCCGTCCACGCTGTTGCCCTGCTTGACCATCTCGAAAATGAACGCTTCTTCCTGCTCCTGGGCGATGCAGTCGTCCACGAGTTCTTCGGCGATGGCCGGCGGGATCACCAGGATGCCGTCGGAGTCGGCCACAATGATGTCGCCGGGCTGGACAGTGGCACCGCCGCAGGCGATGGTGATGTCTGTGTCCCACGGGATGTGGCGGCGGCCCAGCACGGCCGGGTGCGGGTTGGCGAAGTAGGTGGGCATGTCCAGGCCTGCCACGGCGGTGAAGTCGCGGACGCCGCCGTCGGTGATAATCGCGGCGGCGCCGCGGACCTGGGCGCGCAGGGCCAGGATGTCGCCCACGGTGCCGGTGCCCTTTTCGCCGCGGGCCTCCATGACCAGGATTTCGCCCTCGTTCACGGAATCGATGGCTTTCTTTTGGGCATTGAACCCGCCGCCGTGGGTCTTGAAGAGGTCCTCACGGTTGGGAACGTACCGCAGGGTACGGGCCAGTCCCACCACCCGGCGGTCCGGCCGGGTGGCCTGCAGGCCGTCGATGCTCACGTTGTTAAGGCCGCGCTTGCGCATCTGGGAGGACAGGGTGGCCGTGGCCACGCTCTCCAGCTTGGCCTTCAGCTCAGGGGTGAGGGTGCTGGCAGGGGCAGGAAGGCCGGCAGCCTCGCGTGAGCCCCACGCCTCCTCACGCTGCACGTCATCAACCTTCGGTCCGGCACCAAAGTCAGCGAACGGCGTCGTGCCTTCCTCCACCCGGGTGACCAGGCGGCCCGTGGTGAGGCCGCCGGCGGCCACTTCCACTTCGAGGACGTCACCGGGTTTGGCGACGGAGGCGCCGGCGGGGGTGCCGGTGAGGATGATGTCCCCCTCTTCGAGCGTCAGGAGCTGGGACAGGTCCGCCACCAGCCGGGCGAACGGGAAGAGCAGGTCCTCCGTGGTGTCGTCCTGCACCAGCTGGCCGTTGTGCCAGGTGCGGATGCGCAGTTGGGCGGGGTCGACGGCGTCTGCCGGGATAAGTGCCGGGCCTACGGGCGTGAAGCCGTCGCCGCCCTTGGACCGGAGGTTGGAACCCTTGTCCGCCCAGCGCAGGTCGTAGACGCCAAGGTCATTACTGGCGGTGACGGCGGCAACGTGGCTCCAGGCGTCATCGATGCCTACCCGGCGTGCGGCCTTGCCGATGATGAGGGCAATCTCGCCCTCATAGCCCAGCAGTTCGCAGCCCGCGAAGCGTTCGACGGCGTTCCCCGTCAGGGAGAGCGACGACGACGGCTTGAGGAAGTAGGAGGGCTGCGCCGGGGTGCGTCCCCGCTGGGCAGCCCGGCTTGGGTAGTTGATGTGCACCGCGATCACCTTGCGTGCCGCAGCCAGGGTGTCGCCGTTGACCTGCTCCAAAACTGTCTCCCTTATCAGGTACGAAATCGTATACGATTACCTTCGCTCGATACCGGGCGTTTGTCAACCCCTGCATTTCAGCCTTTTTCGGCGCTCTTGTCGTCTGCGTCACAGGTGGCGTACAGTGATGCTCCAACAGCAGGTTTTCTCATATGGAAACCCCAGTTCTATTATCGAACACCTCTTGGCTTCCCAGCCACACAACGAAGTGAGGACATCCCGTGCAGTTTCACCATCACGGTTACGTATCCGGAGACCCGCGGGTAAAGCCGGCCGCCGGCGTCGGACTCAACCGCCCCGATGAACTTCCGGACGAGGTCGACGTGCTGATCGTCGGCACAGGTCCTGCAGGAATGCTTGCCGCCGCGCAGCTGTCCGTGTTCCCGAATGTCACCACGCGGATTATTGAACGCCGTCCTGGACGGCTCGCGATCGGCCAGGCCGACGGTATCCAGGCGCGCAGCGTCGAGACGTTCCAGGCCTTCGGTTTCGCCGAACGCATCATTGCGGAGGCATACAGGATCACCGAGATGGCGTTCTGGAAGCCGGACCCCGCCAACCGCTCGAACATCATCCGGACGGCCCGCGCCGTGGATGACGAGATGGGCATCAGCGAATTCCCGCACCTCATCGTCAACCAGGCCCGCGTTCTGGACTACTTCGCCGAGTTTGCAGCCAACTCGCCCAGCCGCCTGAAGCCTGACTACGGCTACGAGTTCCAGGGCCTGGAGGTTACGGAGCAGGGCGAGTACCCCGTGGCCGTGACGCTGCTCCACACCGCGGGCCCGAACGAAGGCCGGGAGCGCGTTGTCCGCGCCAAGTACGTGGTGGGGGCCGACGGCGCCCGGAGCAAAGTGCGTGCGGCAATTGGCTGCACCCTCGCCGGCGACCAGGCCAACCACGCCTGGGGTGTGATGGACACCCTCGCTGTCACCGACTTCCCCGATATCCGCACCAAATGCGCCATCCAGGGAGAAAAAGGCAGCATCCTGCTGATCCCGCGTGAAGGCGGCCACCTGTTCCGCATGTATGTGGACCTTGGCGAGGTGGACCCGGCCACGCACCACGCCGTGCGCAACACCAGCATCGAACAGATCATCGACAAAGCCAACGAGATCCTCCACCCCTACACCCTGGACGTGCGGAACGTGGCGTGGCACAGCGTCTACGAGGTGGGGCACCGGCTCACAGACAGGTTCGACGACGTCCTGCCGGAGGACCGCGGCACCCACACGCCGCGCGTCTTCATTACCGGCGACGCCTGCCACACCCACAGCGCAAAAGCCGGCCAGGGCATGAACGTGTCCATGCAGGACGGCTTCAACATCGCCTGGAAACTGGGGCACGTCCTCGAAGGCCGCAGCCCGGAGAGCCTGCTGTCCACCTACTCGGCGGAGCGCCAGGTGGTGGCCAAGAACCTGATCGACTTCGACAAGGAATGGTCCACCATGATGGCCAAGAAGCCCGAGGAGTTCGAAAACCCCTCGGACCTCGAGGACTTCTACGTGCGCACTGCCGAATTCCCGGCCGGCTTCATGACCGAATACGCGCCGTCCATGCTGGTGGCACCCGCCAAGCACCAGGACCTTGCCACCGGCTTCCCGGTGGGCAAGCGCTTCAAGTCCGCGCCCGTGGTCCGCGTCGGTGATACCAACCCGCTCCACCTCGGCCACCACGCCACAGCCGACGGCCGCTGGCGCATCTACGTCTTCGCCGACGCAGCGCCGGCAGGCGGGCACTCAGGTGTGGCGGACTTTGCCGAGTGGATCGCCAACTCGCCGGACTCGCCGCTGGCCGCAACGCCGTCGGGCGCTGACCCCGACGCGTGGTTCGACGTGAAGGTGATCTACCAGCAGCCCCACACGGCCGTGGACATCGGACAGGTTCCCGCCGCTTTCAAGCCGCAGGTGGGCCCGTTCAAACTGACCGACTACGAGAAGGTGTACGCCACCGATCCGTCCTCGGACATCTTTGAGCTGCGAGGCCTGGACCGCAACGGCGTGGTAGTGGTTGTCCGCCCGGACCAGTACGTGGCCAACGTCCTGCCCCTGACCGCGACGGCCGAACTCGGCGCGTTCTTCGGACCGCTCCTGAAAACGCCGCTGGCGAAGCCGCGTCAGGCCGCCGCTGTCTGAGCCGTCCGGTACTCCGCGGCTGCGTACACGCCGAGGATCCGCACCTCGGTGGTGAAGAAGTCCAGTTCCTCGAGGGCCAGCTTCAGCGGCAGGTCCTCGGGGTGGCCTTCGACGTCCGCCATGAACATGGTGGCAGCGAATTCGTTGCCCACCATGTAGCTTTCCAGCCGCGTCATGTTCACGCCGTTGGTCGCGAAGCCGCCCAGCGCCTTGTAAAGGGCGGAGGGGACGTTGCGGACGCGGAACACAAAGCTGGTGACTGCCGGTCCGGGAAGTTCGTCCCGGGCCGGCAGTTCCTTTTCGCGGGCCAGGACCACAAAGCGGGTGGTGTTGGAGGGGTCGTCCTCAACCCGTGAAGCAAGCACTTCCAGGCCGTAGATCTGGGCAGCCAGCGGGGGAGCGAGGGAGAGTTTCCGGGGATCGTTCCATTCGCTCACTTCGCGGGCCGAGCCTGCGGTGTCACCGGCAATGACCGGTTTGAGCCCATGCTCGCGGATCAGCTTCCGGCACTGGCCCAAAGCGTGGATGTGGCTGTGGACCTCTGTGGCGTCCTCGATGGTGCTGCCGGGGATGCCCAGCAGGTCGAAGTGGATGGGCAGGAAGAACTCGCCCACGATCTGCAGGTTGGACTGTGGCAGCAGGATGTGGATGTCCGCCACGCGGCCCGCAATCGAGTTCTCGATGGGGATCATGGCCAGGTCCGCCTCGCCGCTGGCCACCAGTTCGAAGGCGTCCTCAAAGCTGGCGCACGGGACGCTTTCCAGCTCGGGGAACATCTGCTTGCACGCGATATTGGAGTTGGCGCCGGGCTCACCCTGGTACGCAATCTTCTGGGCCATGATCCGTATGGTTTCACGCCGCCTGCCTACGGACCCAACTGGGTAGCGCTAAGTGTCGTTATGGGCGGTCAAAACGACACTTGGCGCTACCCAGTTGGGGAGGGTGCGTCACACCGGGGTGACGCGAAGCCAGACGTATTGCCGGGGGAGGAGCATGACGCCTTCGTCCAGGTGCAGGCTGGCCTCGGAGAGAAGGTCGACGGCGGCGGGCAGGAACCCTGCGAAGGTTTCCGCCGGCAGGAACTGGGGAACGTCGCTGAAGTTCGCGAGTGCCAGGATCCGTGTCTCGCCGCCGGCGGCCGCGCTCGCGGGGCGTTGGTACGCCAGGACGCCCTGGTTGTGGGTGTCGAAATCGAGAAGCGTGGTTCCGGCGAGTTCAGGGGCGGCCCCGCGGACCTCGATCATCCGCTGCAGGCCGGCGTAGACGGCGCCTTCCGGCGTGGAGGGGTCGTTGCGGCGGGTGTACTGCGCGGCCGGGTAGTGAGGCCGGTGGACCCAGCGGCTGTCATCCCCGTGGCCGGGCTCATCGGCGTAACCGTAATCGTTGACCTGTCCCACTTCGTCGCCCAGGTACAGGAGCGGGATACCGCCGGTACTGAAGGCAACCGCGTGGGCCAGGAGGATCCGTTCCACCGCTTCGGCCGGGTTGACCTCCATGCCGCACAGAGACGCCGTCGTGCCTGAAATACGGCAGTCTCCGGTGCGCGGGTTGTCCTGGAAGGGGACGCCGCGGGCAAAGCTGCCCGGGAAGCGGTTGACGTAAAAGGAGTTGAGGAAGCGGCGGTGGTCGAAGCCGTTGATGCCCAGTTCCGCGGCGTCCTCGTCCGCGAAGGTCCAGCCGATGTCGTCATGGCTTCGGACGTAGTTGACCCAGGACGTCCCCTCGGGGATGTTGTGCCGGCGCTTCAGTGCCTGGGCCAGGAGCGAGACGTCCCGGGTGGCCAGCGACTCCCAGATGAGCGCCATCTGCAGGGGGTTGTAGGAGATCTGGCATTCGGCGGGGTCGATGTAGAGGGCCACCTCGTCCGGGTGCACGATGGCCTCCGACTTGAACAGCAGCGACGGAGCCGCCAACCGGCACACAGCGTTGAAAGCCCTGAGCAGGGTGTGGGCCTCAGGGAGGTTTTCGCAGGGCGTGCCCAGCTGTTTCCAGATGAAGGCCACGGCGTCCATGCGCAGGATGTCCACGCCCTGGTTGGCCAGGAACAGCATTTCACCTGCCATGGCACGGAAGACATCGGGGTTGGAGTAGTTCAGGTCCCATTGGTACGTGTGGAAGGTTGCCCAGACCCACCGGCCGTCCTCCATCCGGATGAAGGATCCGGAATGGTTTTCCGGGAAGATCTCCCGGACATTCTGCTCGAAGGCGTCCGGCATGGTGCGGTCCGGGAAGATCCAGTAGTAGTCGCTGTACTCAGGATCACCCGCAGCCGCCTTCCGGGCCCACTCGTGCTCGTCCGAGGTGTGGTTGAAGATGAAGTCAACCACCAGGCTGATCCCGTGGCTCCGCAGTTCGGCCGCCAGTGAGCGGAGCTGCTCCATGGTGCCCAGCTTCGGGTTGACCTCACGGTAGCTGGATACCGCGTAACCGCCGTCGGAGTGCGGCTCGGGCGCAAGGAACAGCGGCATAAGGTGCAGGTAGGTGAGGCCGAGCTCCTTGAAGTACGGGATGCGTGCCTGCACTCCCTCCAGGCTCTCTGCATAGCGGTCCACGTAGCAGACGCCGCCCAGCATGGTGTTGGACTGGAACCAGCCGCTGTTGCCTTCACGCTCGGCGTCCAGTTCCTTGAGCTGAGCCGGGCGCTCCTGCCAGGACCGGGCGCTCTGGACCACCAAGGCTGCCAGCTGTTCATGCCAGTCAGGCCGGGAACCGTACAGGGAGCCAAACAGTTCCGTCAGCTGTGGGAGATGCCGGTCCAGCCTCCGGTCAAAGACCGGGTCCGGGCGGAGCCCGGCCGTCCGTTCGCGGGACAGCGCCGGGAGGACATGCTGCCGGGATATTTCGTCCGCACTAACGGATTCCTGCATGCCCACTGCCCTTTCCCACTCCCGCCGGCGGTTCCGGCAGCACCTGTAGGGAAGTATTCCACGCCACACTTCCCCGCTGCCGCGTCCTGGACCAGGACGCGGCAGCGGTCGCGGGAGGTTTCACCAGCTACGCCTGGAGCCAGGCAGTGGCTGCTCCGGGCAGGGAACCTGCCGTGAGCGGCGAACTGGAGACCAGGACCTCGCCGTCAGGCAGTCCGAAGGCTTCCGTCCCGAAGTTGGTGACGGAGATCCAGCCGTTGGGGCGCCGGAAGGCCAGGACGTCAGCCCTCCCGGTTTCCAGCCATTCCAGCACTTCGGCGGTTTGCAGCTGTGACCGCAGGGCCAATGCCCGGCGGTAGAGGGACAGGGTTGAGTCCTCCTGCGGCTCCTGGGCTTCCACTGAGTGGCCGGCGTACCATTCCGGCTGCGGCAGGTGCGCGCCGCCGGTCCCGAAACCGAACGAGGTGCCCGAGGCTGTCCATGGCAACGGGACGCGGCAGCCGTCCCGGCCGATTTCCACGCCTTTGTTGCGGAAGAAGGCCGGGTCCTGGCGCTGGGAGTCGGGGATTTCGCTGCCCACTTCCTGCAGGCCCAGTTCCTCGCCCTGGTACAGGTATGCAGAGCCCGGAAGGGCGAACATCAGCAAGGATGCGGCGCGGGCGCGGCGCAGGCCGAGTTCGGCGTCGACGTCTTCCTGCTTGCCGCCGGCGAGCAGCCAGTGCTTGCCGGCCTCGCCGGCCATGATCCCGCCCTCGGCCGAGGGCCCTGACACGGGGAGCCCGTAGCGGGTGGCGTGCCGGACGACGTCGTGGTTGGAAAACACCCACGTGGAGGAAGCGCCGGAAGCCTCGGCCTCAGCGAGGTTCTTGGTGATGATCTTCCGGAACTGGGCGCCGTCGAAGTCTGCTTGCAGCAGGTCGAAGTTGAAGGCCTGGCCCAGCCCCTCCGGGCTGGCATAACGGGCACGGCGGTCCGCGTGCACCCAGGCTTCGGCAACGGCGGTGCGCGGCGGGTTGTATTCGTTGAAGACCTTGCGCCACTCGGCGTAGATCCCGTGGACTTCGTCACGGTCCCAGTACGGATGTGATCCGGCAAGGTAAAGCGCCTCGCCCTGGGCTTCAAGGTCTGCCTTGCTGGGGAGGGACTCTTCGAGGTTCTTGGTCAGGGCATGGGCCACGTCGATGCGGAAGCCGTCCACGCCCCGATCGGACCAGAAGCGCAGGGTGGTCAGGAAGTCGTCGCGGACCTCGGGGTTGTCCCAGTTGAAGTCCGGCTGTTCCTTGGCGAAGATGTGCATATACCACTGCCCCGGTGTCCCGTCAGGTTCCGTAATGCGCTCCCATGCGGGACCGCCGAACACGGAGTCCCAGTCCGACGGCGGCAGGTCGCCGTTGTCGCCCAGCCCGTCGCGGAAGATGTAGCGGTCGCGGGCCGGGGACCCCTTGGGCGAGGCGAGGGCTTCCTGGAACCACTCGTGGCGGTTCGAGGAGTGGTTGGGGACGATGTCCACAATCAGCTTCATGCCGGCGGCGTGCAGGGCGGATGCCATGCGGTTGAAGTCCTCAAGGGTGCCGAGCCGGGGGTCAACGTCACGGTAGTCATCCACGTCATACCCGCCGTCAGCGAGGGCTGAGGGGTAGAAGGGGCTCAGCCAGACCGCGTCGATTCCCAGATCCTTCAGATACGGGACTTTGGCGGTGATGCCGTTGATGTCGCCGATGCCGTCACCGTTGGAGTCAGAGAAGCTGCGGGGGTAGATCTGGTAGACGGAGGCCTGGCGCCACCAGTTGGGGTCTGCCATGGTTTTGGGTTCGGTGCTGGTTGCCGTGGTGGCGATGGAGGGCAAGACTGGGTCCTTTGCGTTTTTCCTGGAGGTCGGTTTCGCGGCCGGGGTCACTTGACGGCGCCCTGGGTCAGGCCGGACATGACCCAGCGCTGGGTAAACAGGTAGACGACGATCGCGGGCGCCATCGCCATGAGGTAGGAGGCGAAGGCGACGTTGTAGCTGTTGCTGAACTGGGTCTGGAAGATCTTCTGCAGCACCGGGATGGTCTGCAGTTCCGGGTCGGAGATGATGAGCGACGGCATCATGAAGTCGTTCCATGAGGCGATGAAAGCGAAGATGCCGACAGTGGCGCTCATGGGTGCGAGCAGGGGGAATATGAGCTTCCAGAACACCTGCCAGGTGCCGGCGCCGTCGATGCGCATGCTTTCTTCCAGCTCCAGCGGGATGGAGCGCAGGAACGCGGTAAACAGCATGGTGTTGAACGCCAGGGCAAAGACGATGTGCAGGATCGCGACGCCGAGCGGGTTGTCCAGACCGGCGAGGCCGGTGAGCTGGATCTGCGGCAGTGCCACGACGGGGAACGGGATGAACATCGCCGCGAGCAGGTAGAAAAAGGACCAGCGGAAGAGCCGGCGGTCCCAGTTGCGGACGATCGCGTAGGCTGCCAGCGCCGAGACGATGATTTCCCCCGCTACGGCGGTCACGGACACGAACACGGAGATCGCGAAGCCGCGGGGGAAGTTCGTGAGCGTCCATGCCTGGACGAAACTGTCGAAGGTCAGCGGGCTTGGCAGCGAGAAGGCGTTGCCGTCCACCGCCTGGCCGGTGGTTTTGAACGCCATGCTGGTGGTGACGTAGAGCGGGACGAGCACGCTGAGCGTGCAGACGATCAGGACGATTGTGGCAGGCCAGTTGCTGCGTTCATGGCCGGCGCGGATCCTTTGCTTTTTTCCGGCGGCGGCGGGTCCTGCTGGGATGGTGCTGGGTGCGCTGCTCATGCGGCGATCCCTCCTTTGCCACGTGTGAAGCGAAGCTGGATGAGTGCGATGACGATGCTGATGAGGAAGAAGATCACGGCGTTGGCCATCTGGTAGGCATAGTCGCCGCCTTCGAAGCCGCGGAAGATCGACATGGCGACGCTGCGTGTAGCGACGCCCGGGCCGCCGTCGGTAAGGCCCACGATGATGTCGTAGGCGTTGAGGTAGTTCTTGAAGCCAAGGACCATATTGATCACTGCATACCCGGCGACGAGCGGCAAAGTGATGTGCCGCAGGTTGTGCCAGGGCGTTGCTCCGTCAATGGAGCTTGCTTCGTAAACCTCGGCGGGAACCGTGAGGAGCCCTGCGATGTAAATCAGCATCGCGCTCGGAATCGACTGCCACGCCGTGACGAAGACGATGGCCAGCCACGCGAGTTCGGGGTTGGCGAGGATGCTCGTCGCCAGCGGTTCGATTCCCATGCCTTGGCCCAGGAGCGGAAGCGAGTTCGAGAAGAGGTATTGGAAGACGAACGCGATGACGATGCCTGAGATCACCATGGGGATAACGAATACCGTGCGCAGTGCGGCGCGGAAGCGGACACGGGACGTGAGTCCCAGAGCCAGGAAAAAGGCCACGATGTTGACGACGATGACGGTCACGAGCGCAAAGGCGAGCGTGAAGCCGTAGGCGCTGAGGACCCCCTCATCCTGGAACACCGCTATGAAGTTTCGGATGCCGATGAAGTCGAAGTCGCCGAAGCCAACCGAGTTCGTGAAGCTGTAGACGAAGCCGAGTATGGCCGGCAGCGTGACGGCGAGCGTGAAAATTACGAGCGAAGGAAACAGGAAAAAGTAGTACAGCGGATCGATGCGGCTCTTGCGCGCTCTTGCCGCTCTCACCGCTGCCGGGGCCGTCACCACCGCTCGAGGGGAAGGCTTAGTCGTCGATGACATGAATGGTCCTCGTTTCGTGCGTTGGAAGTGTGATCACGCGCGGAAAGCCAGGCGCGCCCAGTCGGCGTCCATCCGGCGGAGCGTGCTCTCGGCGTCGGCGCCGCCGATGATCGACTGGAGGTAGTTGGCGGCGGGAATCGAGTTTGGAATGAACTGTGAGGCACCCATGTAGAAACGGCCCTCGTCGTAGTACTTCTGCATCTCAACGATTCGGGGGTCGGTGACCGCTGGGGCGTCCTTACCCGTGCCGAATCCCAGGAATTCGGCATTGTAGGAGTTCTGGATTTCCGGCTGCATGAGGTACTGGAGGAAGGCGCGGGCCCCCTCCTGTGCGTTGCCGGCTTCGGGAACCCAAAGCGAAAGGTCGATGTTAACGCGGACTTTCAAATCGGCGGGGTTGCTGGTCATTGGCAGTGGGAAGGTGCCGAGATCCACATCGGTCCCCGCCTTTTCAATTTCTCCGAAGGCCCACGGCCCCTGGAAGTACATGGCCGCCTGTCCCTGAGCCATGGCGGTGTTGCCGTCACCGTAGCCTCGGCTCGACGCATCGGGGTTGACGTAGGACGTCAGCTGGACCATGCGCTGCACTGGCTCGAGCATCGTTTTCTGGAACGACACTTCGGAATCCGGGCCGACATTCTCGCCGATCCCGTGCATTGTTTTATAGAAGTCGCGCACGTTGACCATGCCGCCCACCGTGTAGTCGAACAGGCCCTGCGCGATGGTCCAGGGGTCGCGGAAAGTGCCGTAAATGGGCGTGATGCCCGCGGCCTTCAGCACCTCACATACTTCAATCAGTCCGTCCCAGGTTGTGGGAACGGCCAGCCCGTTCTGCTCGAAGATGCGGCGGTTGTAGATGACCGAGGCGGCCATGACCGAGTAGGGGATGACGCTCGTACGGCCCGGGTAGGTGGGGTACCAGTTCGTTAGGTCCAGAACGTCGTTCCGGATGGAAGCTGCTGCCGGGAGATCGGAAAGGTCGGAGAGGGCGCCGCGCTCCATGAACCGGGCCATTTCAAGGTTGTAGTTGAGGCAACCGAGGTCCGGCGGACTGCTGCGCACAAAGCTGGCAGAGAGATTCGTCGCCATGTCATGAAGGACGCGGACGCGGTCCTGCGACGCGGTGAACTTGGCCGCTAGATCGCGGAAGTACGGCACGGCCTCCGGTTTTGACTGGTGGAACGTGATGGTGGGACGGGTTCCTCCCGGAGCGCACCCTGCCAGGCCGAAAGCGGCCAATGCGCCCCCGGCAGCTGCAAGGAAGGTGCGTCGGGAGACTCGCGTCCCTTTGGACGTCAAAGGTGGCAACATCGGCTCCTAAGGGGTCTACCAGAGTTTATTTGGATCTTATATTTAAGTCCTATACGAGGATGAGGCATCGTGCGGATATCGTCAAGGGATGAAGGAGACCACTGCGAGCTCGACGCAATTGTTGCGGCAGATCAATTCCGATGCGTTGCTGCGGTTTGCCCTGCAGGAGCAAGTCTTCACAGCCGGGGAAGCCATGGCGGTGACGGGGTTGACCCGCGCGACGGTGCTCGGCGTTTGCCATGCCCTGGTCGACGCCGGCTGGCTGGAGGAAGTGGATGACAGTCCTGCCGCGGCCCGCACCAACAAAGGCAGGCCGGCGCGCCGCTACCAATTGCGGGAGGCTGCCGGTGTGGTTGTTGGACTGGACGCCGGGGAAAGCTACTTCACCACCATCGTGGCGGATCTGCGGGGCCGTGAGCTGGGTTTGCGCCGCCAGAACGTTGACTCGAAGATGCTCGGGCGCTCCGGCCGCTGCGCGGCTGGACGGGAGCTGATCGGCCTGGCCCTCCACGACAGCGGACACGAGGTGGACGACGTTTTACTTACGGTTGTCGGCGTTCCCGCGCCGATCGACGCCCATGGCAATTCTCCTGACGGAGAATTCTGGCATCTGATGAATTCCGGATTCGCCTCGCACCTTCACGGCAAGGTGGTTGTCGAAAATGACGCCAACCTCGCCGCCATTGCCGAACGTGCACACAATCCGTCAGCCAACCTGGCCACGCTGCTGACAGGGGAGCGGTTCGGCGCCGGCCTGATCGTCGATGGGCGCCTGCTGCGGGGACCGCGGGGCGGCGCCGGCGAGATGAGGTTCCTCGACACTATTACCGCCGGCAAGTTCGTGCCCGACGAGGGCAGCACGGACGGGTTTGGGGCACTTGCACGTAAGTGGGCGCGCTCGCGGATCCACTCCCACGGCGGACAATCCACACTGCGCCACATACCCGAGGGGGAGATCAACGCCGAGGATGTGTTCCAGGCCGCCCGGGAGGGGGATCCGTTCGCGGGGGACATCATCGCCCGGCTTGGTGCCAGGCTGGCGCGTATTGCTGTTGTGCTTTCCAGCCTCCTGGACATTGAACGCGTCATCATCGCGGGCGGGATCTCACGGGCCATCGAACCTGTCCTGGAACAGGCACGCTGCCTGCTGCCCACCGATTCCGGCGTGCCCCTCCCGGACTTGGTTGCAAGCACCTTCGGAGCGGAGGTGGTGGTCAAAGGGGCCATCGAGTCGGCCCTGACGCAGGTCAGGCGCGAACCTGGCGCATTCCTCCCGCGGGCCCCCCGAACCTAGACTGGCTCTCATGTCATGCCGAATCAGCGAACTGGTCCTGAACTGCGCCGACCCCGAACTGCTGGCAAAGTTTTGGAGTGACGTCCTTGGCTATGTCGAACTGGACCGGGAGGACGGTGCCATCGAAATCGGCCCGCCTGCCGGCTTTGGCGGCCTGCAGCCCACCATCATCCTGAGCCCCAGCAGCAATCCGCGGACCGGACGTCTTCCCCTGCACATCGACGTTAATCCAGTGGACCGGGACCAGGCTGCCGAGCTGGAACGGCTGCTGGCCCTCGGCGCCAGGCCGGCTGACGTGGGGCAGAGCGGCGACGAACAGTGGCACGTTTTGGAAGACCCGGAGGGCAACGAGTTCTGCCTCCTCCGCAGGCGGCTGGACCCCTAGGCCGGCTGGCGGTTAGCCGGCTGAGGGCGTCCTAGAGGACTGCGCGGATGGCGTGTTCGAAGCTGGTGACGTGCTCCAGGGCGAGCTTGCCGGACCGGTCGGCGTCGCCGTCGGCAATGGCTTCCAGCAGCTCCACATGCTCCGAGATGTGCTCGGACACCGCGGGCACCTTCTCCAGCACCATGCACCAGATCCGGGTGGCCAGGTTGTCGTAGCGGATCAGGACATCTTCCAGGTGCGCGTTGGCCGCGGCACGGTAGATAAGGCGGTGGACCTTGATGTCATACCGCATCAGGTCGTAGGGATCCTCGGCGGCGGCCATCCGGGCAATCGCCGCTGCGGTTTCGCGCAGCTCGGCGCGCAGTGCGGGTGTGGCCAGCTTGGCTGCCCGCCGCGCGGCGAGGGGCTCCAGCGATTCCCGGAGCTCCGAAACGTCGGCCAGCTCCGTGATGTCCACAACGGTGGCGAAGGTGCCCCGGCGCGGGTAGGAGATCACCAGGTGGTCGCTTTCCAGTCGCTTCAAGGCTTCCCGGACGGGGGTGCGGCCGATGCCCATTTCGGCTGCAAGCTTACCGTCATTGATGGCTTCGCCCGGCCGGATGTCCAGCATGATGAGCCGGTCCCGGAGATGCCGGTAGGCCCGCTCGGCCAGCGAGAGATCCCCGCCGCCCTCCAGATGGTTCTCTAGCGTCAGGCTCATTAAGAGGCTCTCCATGGTTCCTATTGACTCCTGCGTGATGTGGAACATACTATTACGTCAGTTCTAATATATCAGTTACAGGTCAGTTGTTGATCAGTAGCACGAAGGGCCTCTGAAGGAGAAACATGCAGAACGTACTCAACGCCTCGCTCGCCCAGGTGGACTCCGATGTTGCCGCCGCTGTAGCAAAGGAGCTGGAGCGGCAGCAGAACACCCTGGAGATGATCGCCTCGGAGAACTTTGCTCCGGCGTCGGTCATGGAGGCGCAGGGCTCGGTCCTGACCAACAAGTACGCAGAGGGCTACCCCGGCAAGCGCTACTACGGCGGCTGCGAGCACGTGGACGTTGTGGAGCAGCTCGCCATCGACCGGGTCAAGGCACTGTTCGGCGCCGAGTTCGCCAACGTGCAGCCGCACTCCGGCGCGCAGGCCAACGCCGCCGCCATGTTCGCCCTGCTGAACCCGGGTGACACCATCCTGGGCCTGTCCCTGGCCCACGGCGGCCACCTGACCCACGGCATGAAGATCAACTTCTCCGGCAAGCTCTACAACGTGGTTCCGTACCACGTCCGTGAATCCGACCTCCGGGTGGACATGGCCGAGGTGGAAGCCCTGGCCTTGGAGCACAAGCCCAAGCTCATCGTCGCCGGCTGGTCCGCCTACTCCCGTCAGCTGGACTTCGCAGAGTTCCGCCGCATCGCAGACCTCGTGGGCGCCTACCTGATGGTGGACATGGCCCACTTCGCCGGCCTCGTTGCCGCCGGGCTGCACCCGAACCCGGTCCCCTTCGCCGACGTGGTCACCACCACCACCCACAAAACCCTGGGCGGACCGCGCGGCGGCGTCATCCTGGCCAAGGAGGAGTACGCCAAGAAGATCAACAGCGCCGTGTTCCCCGGCCAGCAGGGCGGCCCGCTGGAGCACGTCATTGCAGCCAAGGCCGTGGCCTTCAAGCTGGCCGGATCGCCCGAATTCAAGGAACGCCAGGAGCGGGTCCTGCAGGGCGCCAAGCTGCTTGCCGAGCGTCTCCTGCAGTCCGACGTAGAGGCCGCCGGCATATCCGTGGTCAACGGCGGCACGGACGTCCACCTGGTCCTCGTTGACCTGCGGAACTCCGAACTCGACGGCCAGCAGGCCGAAGACGCCCTCCACCGGATCGGCATCACCGTCAACCGCAACGCAGTCCCCTTCGACCCCCGCCCGCCGATGGTTTCCTCCGGCCTGCGGATCGGCACCCCTGCCCTGGCCACGCGCGGATTCGGCGCCGCCGAATTTACCGAGGTCGCGGACATCATCGCCACGGCCCTGATCGCGGCAGCCGGCAGCGGCACCCTGGACGAGGACACCGCTGTCGAACTCCGCAGCCGCGTGACCACCCTTGCCGACCAGTTCCCCCTTTACCCCCACCTCAACGACGATGCCGCCCTGGCCGGTGTTGAAGCAGACCTGATTGGAGCCGCCCAGTGAGCACCCAGCAGCTTCCGGAGCACCCGGACTTCCTCTGGCGGAACCCCGAGCCCAAGTCCTCCTACGACGCCGTGATCGTCGGCGGCGGCGGGCACGGCCTGGCCACCGCGTACTTCCTGGCCAAGAACCACGGCATGACCAACATCGCCGTCCTGGAAAAGGGCTGGCTGGCCGGCGGCAACATGGCCCGGAACACCACCATCATCCGCTCCAACTACCTCTGGGACGAGAGCGCGGCCATTTACGAGCACGCCCTCAAGCTCTGGGAAATCCTGCCGGAGGAACTCGAATACGATTTCCTCTTCAGCCAGCGCGGCGTGATGAACCTGGCCCACACCCTCGGCGACGTCCGCGAGAGCATGCGCCGCGTGGGCGCCAATAAGCTCAACGGTGTTGACGCCGAATGGCTGGACCCGCAGCAGGTCAAGGAACTCTGCCCCATCCTGAACATCAGCGACAACATCCGCTACCCCGTCATGGGCGCCACCTACCAGCCCCGTGCCGGCATCGCCAAGCACGACCACGTGGCGTGGGCCTTCGCCCGCAAGTGCGACGAGCTGGGCGTGGACATCATCCAGAACTGCGAAGTCACCGGCTTCATCAAGGATGGAGAGCGCGTGGTGGGCGTCAAGACCAACCGCGGCACCATCAACACGGAAAAGGTGGGCCTGTGCGCCGCCGGCCATAGCTCCGTCCTGGCCGAAATGGCCGGGTTCCAGCTGCCCATCCAGTCCCACCCGCTGCAGGCCCTGGTCTCCGAACTGCACGAGCCGGTCCACCCCACCGTTGTGATGTCCAACCACGTGCACGTCTACGTCTCCCAGGCCCACAAGGGCGAACTGGTGATGGGCGCCGGCGTGGACTCCTACAACGGCTACGGCCAGCGCGGCTCCTTCCATGTGATCGAGCAGCAGATGGCGGCCGCCGTCGAACTCTTCCCCATCTTCGCCCGGGCCCACGTGCTCCGGACCTGGGGCGGGATCGTGGACACCACGCTGGACGCTTCCCCGATCGTGGGCAACACCCCGGTGGAGAACATGTTCGTGAACTGCGGTTGGGGTACCGGCGGCTTCAAGGGCACGCCCGCAGCCGGCATGACCTTCGCGCACAACATCGCCACGGGCTCCCCACACAAGCTGAACGCGCCGTTCTCCCTGGAGCGCTTCGAAACCGGCGCTCTCATTGACGAACACGGCGCCGCCGCCGTAGCCCACTAGCCGCCGCCTCCACAGAAAGACAACGCACATGCTGCTGATCTCATGCCCCAACTGCGGCCCCCGGGATGAAACCGAATTCCACTACGGCGGCCAGGCCCACGTGGCCTACCCGGAAAACCCGAACGAACTGACCGACACGGAATGGTCCCGGTACCTCTTCTACCGCGAGAACCCCAAGGGCACCTTCGCCGAGCGCTGGGTCCACAGCACCGGCTGCCGCCAGTGGTTCAACATGCTGCGCGACACCGTCAGCTACGACATCCAGGCCATCTACCCGATGGGCACGCCCCGGCCCGACCGGGCAGCCCCGCGAACCGCCGAATCCGGAACTGCCAGCACCGCTGCTGACAGCACCACCACCGGAACCGCGGCGCCCGACATCTCAGGCACCAGCACAACACCAGCCAGCACCACCGCCCCGGAAGGAGCAACCAAGTGACTTCCCAGAATGCCCGCCTCGCCGCCGGCGGCCGCATCGACCGCACCATTTCCTGGCGCTTCACTGTGGACGGCGAGGAATTCACCGGCCACCCTGGGGACACGCTGGCTTCCGCGCTGCTCGCCAACGGCCGCGTCGCGGTCGGCAACTCGCTGTACGAGGACCGGCCCCGGGGCATCCTGGCTGCCGGAGTCGAGGAACCCAACGCCCTGGTCAAGGTGGCCCCGCGCTTCCCCGGCCACGTTGCCGAATCGATGCTTCCCGCCACCACCATCTCCCTGGTGGACGGCCTGAAGGCCGAACTGCTCAACGGCCTCGGCCGGCTGGACCCCGAAGAGGACCGCGCCGAATACGACAAGAAGTACGTCCACACCGACATCCTGGTCATTGGCGGCGGCCCCGCCGGCCTGGCCGCTGCCCGTGAGGCCGTCCGCACCGGCGCCCGCGTGATGCTCCTTGATGACCAGCCCGAACTGGGCGGTGCCCTGCTCTCCGGCTCCACGACAGCGGAACTGGGCGAGACGGTCGAAGGCAAGCCCGCCCTGGAATGGGTGGCGGACGTGGAAGCCGAGCTGGTCTCCAACGCCGAATGCACTGTCCTGAACCGCACCACGGCGTTCGGCGCCTACGACGCCAACTACGTCATCGCCGTCCAGAACCGTACGGACCACCTCTCCAGCCCGGCCGCCCCCGGTGTGTCCCGCCAGCGTATTTGGCACATCCGTGCCAAGCAGGTTGTGCTGGCTCCGGGCGCTCACGAGCGTCCCCTGGTCTTTGAAAACAACGACCGCCCCGGCATCATGCTCGTCTCCGCCGTCCGCAGCTACCTGAACCGCTACGCCGTGGCCCCCGGCCAGCGCGTGGTCATCAGCACCACCAACGACAGTGCCTACGCCCTGGCCGCCGACCTCCGCGCCGCCGGCGTCAAGATCGCCGCCGTGGTGGACGCCCGTCCCAAGCTCACGGACGTGGCATCCGCCGCCGTCGAGGCCGGCACCCGCGTGCTGATCGGCAGCGCCGTGGCCAACACCAGCGCCGCCACCGGTGAGGGAGCGGACGCAGGCAGGCTGGACGGCGTGACCGTCCGCAGCATCAACGACGACGGCGAACTCACCTCGGGCATCGAACAGATCGCCTGCGACCTGCTGGCAGTGTCCGGCGGCTGGAGCCCGCTGGTGCACCTGCACTCCCAGCGGCAGGGCAAGCTGCGCTGGGACGACGCCCTGGCCGCCTTCGTCCCCAGCACCGAGGTTCCGAACCAGCAGATCGTCGGCTCCGGCCGCGGCTCCTTCGACACCGCTGAGTGCCTCGCCGAGGGCGTCTCCGCCGGTGCGAAGGCGGCCATCGGCGCCGGCTTCACCTCCGCCGTCGAACCTTCCCCGCTGGACGAGCCGAAAGCGTCTGCCCCCACGCGCCAGCTGTGGCTGGTGCCGGGCGAGACCGGCACGCCGGACGACTGGCACCACCACTTCGTGGACTTCCAGCGTGACCAGTCTGTGGCGGATGTCCTCCGTTCCACCGGTGCCGGAATGCGCTCGGTGGAGCACATCAAGCGGTACACCTCCATCAGCACCGCCAACGACCAGGGCAAGACCTCCGGCGTCAACGCGATCGGCGTCATCGCCGCCGCGCTCCGGACCGCCGGCGAGGCGTCCCGCGGCATCGGCGACATCGGCACCACCACCTACCGCGCCCCGTTCACGCCGGTTGCGTTCGCGGCACTGGCCGGACGCCAGCGCGGCGAACTCTTCGACCCCGCACGCATCACCTCCATCCACCCCTGGCACGTCGCCAAGGGCGCCTTGTTCGAGGATGTGGGGCAGTGGAAGCGGCCGTGGTACTACCCGCAGGCCGGGGAGGACATGGACGCCGCCGTGCTGCGCGAATGCGCCGCAGTCCGTGACTCCGTGGGCTTCATGGACGCCACCACCCTGGGCAAGATCGAAATCCGCGGCAAGGACGCGGGCGAATTCCTGAACCGCATCTACACCAACGCGTTCAAGAAGCTCGCCCCCGGCTCCGCCCGCTACGGCGTCATGTGCACACCGGACGGCATGATCTTCGACGACGGCGTGACCCTGCGCCTCGACGAGGACCGTTTCTTCATGACCACCACCACCGGCGGAGCGGGCAAGGTGCTGGACTGGCTGGAGGAATGGCTCCAGACGGAATGGCCGGAACTGGACGTGCACTGCACCTCGGTGACCGAACAGTGGAACACCATCGCCGTCGTCGGACCGAAGTCCCGCGAGGTCATCGCCAAGGTGGCACCGGAGCTGGCCGCGAACGGAGGCCTGGACACCGAGGCCTTCCCGTTCATGACCTTCCGGGAAACCACCCTCGCCTCCGGCGTCCGTGCCCGCATCTGCCGGATCTCGTTCTCCGGTGAACTGGCCTACGAAATCAACATCCCGGCCTGGTACGGGCTCAACACCTGGGAAGCCGTTGCGGCTGCCGGTGCCGAATTCAACATCACCCCCTACGGCACCGAAACCATGCACGTCCTGCGCGCCGAAAAGGGCTACCCGATCGTCGGGCAGGACACGGACGGCACCGTCACCCCGCAGGACGCCGGCATGGAGTGGATCGTTTCCAAGGCCAAGGACTTCATCGGCAAGCGCTCCTACTCCCGGGCGGACGCGCAGCGTGAAGACCGCAAGCACCTGGTCAGCGTCCTTCCGGTGGACGGCACCCTGCGGCTGCCCGAAGGCACCCAGCTCGTGGAAAAGGGCCGTTCCACCAATCCGGCCTACGGGCCGGTGCCCATGGAAGGTTTCGTCACCTCGAGCTACCACAGCGCAGCACTGGGCAGGTCATTCGGCCTGGCCCTGATCAAGAACGGCCGCAACCGCATCGGCGAGACCCTCGTGGCAGCAGCCGGCGATCAGCTGGTGGACGTCGTTGTCGCAGAAACAGTGCTTTTTGACCCCGAAGGGACCCGTAAAGATGGCTGAAACAGCAGCATCCCCGACCTCTGCCAAGAACCTCGCAGACAAGAACCTTGCCGTCCGCATCAGCCCGGCGAAGCAGCTGCAGGACGCCTTCGCTGCCGGCTCCCTGGCGGGCACCGTGGAACTGTCCGAGCTGCCCTTCCTCACCATGGTGGGGCTCCGCGCCGGTGCCGGCACCGAAACGGCCCAGCGGCTGGCCTCGGTCACGGGCGGCCTGCCCGCCCGGTCCGGTGACGTGGCCGGCAACGGTGACACCTCCGTCCTGTGGCTGGGACCCGGGGAGTTCCTGGTGGTGGCACCCACCGAGGCGCACGAATCCCTGGGCGGCGACCTGATCCGCGCCCTGCAGGACGCACTGGGCGACGGTGAAGGCCAGGTGGTGGACCTCTCCGCCAACCGCACCACCTTCGAACTCACCGGTCCCCAGGGACGGGCGGTGCTTGAGAAGGGCTGCTCCCTGGACCTGCACCCCCGGGAGTTCAAGGCCGGAACCGCCGTCTCCACCGAGATCGCCAACATCCCCGCCATCCTCTGGAAGACCGGCGAGGAGTCCTTCCGGATCTTCCCCAGGGCGTCCTTCGCCGAGTTCCTGGGCCGGTGGCTCCTGGACGCGATGCGGGAGTACGCCTCGCCAGAGGTCCCCTGATGGCGCTCAGCGTCCTTGACCTGTTCTCTGTCGGCATCGGGCCCTCCTCGTCACACACGGTGGGCCCGATGCGGGCGGCCAAACTCTTCGCGGATGGCCTGAAGGGCGACGGCCAGCTCAGCTCCACCGTGCGCGTCCAGTCGGAACTTTTCGGTTCCCTGGGCGCCACGGGGCGGGGCCACGGCTCGGATAAAGCTGTTGTCCTGGGGCTGCAGGGCCTCGAGCCGGAAACCGTCAACACCTTCACCGCCGACGACCAGGTGGCGGCCGCCGCGCTGGACGCCGAGCTGCACATCGCCGGCACCCACCGGGTGGATTTCAACTGGGACGAGGACGTGGTCCTGCACCGCCGCAAATCCCTTCCCGCCCACCCCAACGGCATGACGTTCCGGGCGCTGGACCACACCGGATCCGTGCTCAGTGAGCGAAGCTTCTATTCAATTGGGGGCGGCTTCGTGGTGGACGGTGACGCTGCGGGCGCGGACAAGGTCGTGGCGGATGACACCGTGCTGCCGTACGCGTTCAGCACCGCCGACGAACTGCTGGAGATCTGCAGCCGCGAAGGCATGTCCATCTCGGACGTTATGCTGGCCAACGAGCTGGTCTGGCACACGGAGGCCGAGCTCCGGGAGAAGCTGCTGGGCCTGTGGGCTGTGATGCGCGAATGCGTGGAGAACGGCTGCAACGCGGAGGGCATCCTGCCCGGCGGGTTGAACGTGACGCGGCGGGCACCGGCGCTGTTCCGGACGCTGACGGCCTCGGCCGCCAGCGCGGAAGCCGCGGCAGCATCGCCGTCGCCCGTCCAGGCCCCCGCTGATCCGCTGCTGGCGATGGAATGGGTGAACCTGTTCGCCCTCGCCGTCAATGAAGAAAACGCCGCGGGCGGACGGATCGTCACCGCTCCCACCAACGGCGCGGCCGGCATCGTGCCGGCGGTGCTGCACTACTACGTGAAGTTCGTTCCGGGAGCCGACGACGACGGTGTGGTCCGCTTCCTCCTGGCGGCAGCCGCCGTCGGGATCCTTTTCAAGACGAACGCCTCCATCTCCGGAGCTGAGGTGGGCTGCCAGGGCGAGGTGGGCTCGGCCTGCTCGATGGCCGCCGCCGGCCTCTGCGAAGTGCTGGGCGGAACGCCCGGGCAGGTGGAGAACGCCGCCGAGGTGGGCATCGAACACAACCTCGGGCTCACCTGCGATCCCGTGGGCGGGCTCGTGCAGATTCCCTGCATCGAACGGAACGCCATCGCCAGCGTCAAGGCCATTAACGCGGCCCGGCTGGCCCTGCACGGGGACGGCAGCCACAAGGTCTCCCTGGACAAGGCCATCAAAACCATGCGCGACACAGGAGCTGACATGAAAACCAAGTACAAGGAAACCTCCCGAGGCGGCCTGGCCGTGAATGTGATCGAGTGCTGAGCCATGACCGCTACTGAAACCCACATCCCCGCCCCGCAGCAGTCCACCACGGTGGAACGTGTGCTGACCCTCGACTGCCCGGAATCGCCCGGCATCGTCCACGCCGTCTCCAGTTTCCTCCTGGAGCATGGCTGCGACATCATCGACAACAAGCAGTTCGGCGAACGTTCCGAAGGCCACTTCTTCATGCGCGTGCATTTTGCGTCCGACGGCGATGCCTCCACAGCGGATACGCTGCGGGCAGCTTTCGCCCCCGTGGCTGAAAAGTTCGGCATGCGGTGGCAGCTGGAACGCCAGGGAGCCAAGCGCAAGGTCCTGATCATGGTGTCCAAGTTCGGCCACTGCCTCAATGACCTGCTGTTCCGTGCCCGGATCGGCGAGCTGCCCATGGAGGTGGTTGCGGTGGTGTCCAACCACACCGACCACCAGGCACTGGCGGAGTGGCACGGCATCCCGTTCCACCACATTCCGGTGACGGCCGATACCAAGCCGCAGGCCGAAGCCAGGCTCCTGGAGCTGGTGGACGAACTGGACGTTGAGCTGGTGGTGCTGGCCCGCTACATGCAGGTGCTCAGCGACGAGCTGACCCGGAAGCTGGACGGCCGCGCCATCAACATCCACCACTCGTTCCTGCCCAGCTTCAAGGGTGCCAAGCCGTACCACCAGGCCTACGCCCGCGGGGTCAAGACCGTCGGTGCCACCGCCCACTACGTCAACGCGGAACTGGACGAGGGCCCGATCATCGCCCAGCAGGTGGTGGAAGTGGACCACACCTACGGACCCGAAGACCTGGTGGCCGCCGGCCGTGACACCGAATGCAAGGCCCTTTCCAACGCGGTGCGCTGGCACTGCGAGGGCAGGGTCATCCTGCAGGGCAACAGGACCGTGGTGCTCCGGTAGCCTTACGGCCGCAGAACGCCAACGTAAACCAACTGAACAAAAACGGCTTAAGGGCCCCTGCTGCCGCGCGACTGCGCGGCAGCAGGGGCTTTCTGCGTTAAAGCAGCTGGAGGTGCCGTCAGTCCGCAAGGGGGCGGGCCGGACAAGGGTCAGTCGAGGCTGGCAGCGGGTGCACCATCCCGCCGGAGGATGACCACCTGGTGCACCTCCTCGAGGGCCGCCGCAATCTCCTCCCGTGAAACCCCGGCCAGGTACTGCAGCACCAGCCCGTCCAGTGCAGCGAACAGCGTCCGTGCCACGACCCGGACATTTGAAGCGACCCCAAAAGCCATGAGCCCCTCGGCGAGGGCGTCCACATAGCTGTCGTAAAGCTCCGTGACAGGTCCGGCCAACTCGGGGCGGCGACGTGCTTCGAGGATCATCTCGTACTGGAATACCTGCAGCTCGGGGTCCGTGAGGAGCAGGTCCATCAGCGCTTCGGTGAATGTTGCCTCCTGCTGCGCCGCATCGCGCAGCCGGGAGGCTGCGATCGACTGTTCGGAAGCCCACTGCAGGGCGGCAGCGATCAGCGCGTCGCGCGAGCCAAAGTGGTGTGCCACCAGGGTGTTATTGACTCCCGCTGCCTCTGCCACTGCCCGGTAGGTGAGTCCCCGAAGGCCCTTGTGGGCCACCACATCCACAACGGCTCGAAGCAGCGCTTCGCGGCCTTTGCCGTACTTCGACGGGGAGGAGGGGGCGGAGGAAGGGGCCATGTCGTCGATTCTAGCCACCGGGGTGGCTGCCAACGGCGGCTATTGACTTAAAACTAAGCACTTGCTTAGATTGCTTCATCATCCGTGACGGCAATCACATGCCGCGCCGGGTGAACCACTTCCTTCCGGCGCATCCCGCCCGTCCCCCTGGAGCCATTCATGACAACTGCACCTGCCTTCAGCACGTCCTCGGCCCTTGATCCGGCCAGGAACGAACCCTTCGAACTCGGCCAGGTCCAGTGGGTCCGCCGGTTCGGCGAGGGTGGCCGCGGCGCGCTCGCCTGCGGCTACTGGCACATCAACCCGTCGGAGGCGCCGGAGCCCTTTGACCTGATCATGGAGGCCGATGAGACCATCCACATCCTCGCTGGGCACCTCCGCATAGAGGTTGAGGGAGGCGAGGCCTACGAGCTCACTGCCGGAAGCTCGGCGTCCTTCAACAAGGGCGTGCGCACCCGCTGGGCCGTGCTGGCACCCACCATCGAATTCTTCGTCTACTCGTAGGGGCCATGATCATGGAGCAGCAGGACATTGACCGAAAAAAGCCTGACGTCATCGTGGTGGGAGCCGGGTTCGCCGGCCTTACCGCAGCACGGGAACTTACCCGGCAGGGCTTTTCGGTCCACATCGTCGAAGCGCGCGACCGCATCGGGGGCAGGACGTGGCTGGACCATCGCCTCGGCCGTGACCTGGAGATCGGCGGGACATGGGTCCATTGGACGCAGCCCTATGTCTGGGCTGAGCTGAAGCGCTATGGCCTGGGCACCGTCGCAAGTCCGGAGCCGGAGCGCGCCTTCTGGTGGGCCGACGGCGGCCGTCAGGAAGGCGCCCCCGGCACTCTCCTGCAGCTGATCGGGAAGTACAACCACGAACTGGTGAAGGACTCCCGCGAGTACTTCCCCGAGCCGTTCCGGCCATTGGCCCGGGACGCTTTCAAGGAGATCGACCACATTTCCGTCCAGGACCGCATCAGGGAACAGTTCCCGGCAGGTTCATCCCGGGACATCCTCGAGTCCTTTTGGGCCCTGAACTTCAACGGTCCACTGGAAGACGCCGCCCTGACGCAGGCCCTGCGCTGGGTAGCCCTGACCAACGGCGACTGGGCGATCAACTTCGAGGCCTGCGCAACCTACAAGATCGAGGGCGGCACGGCTGCCCTCGCGGAGTCCATCCTCCGGGACAGCGGAGCCGGGATTGACTACGGCTTCACCGTGGCAGGAATTTCGGACGACGGCGGCAGCGTCACCGTCCGCAGCTCCGACGGCAGGACCATCTCCGCGCGATCCGCCATCGTTACCGTCCCGCTCCACGTCTTGCCCTGCATCGCCTTTGACCCACCGCTGCCGCCCGCCAAGACGGACGGAGCCAGGCGCGGCCAGGTGTCCAAAGGCGTCAAGGTCTGGATCCGGCTGCGCGGTGAACATACACCGTTTGTCGCGCTGGGACAGGCCGACTGGGCGTTGAACTTCTTCCAGGTGGAATACACGCTCGACGGCGACACGATCGCCGTCGGCTTCGGCCCCGACGCTTCGAACATCGACGCCACGGACCCGACCGCCGTCCAGGCGCACCTTAACCGTCTGGTGCCCGGCGTCGAGGTGGTGGACGTGGCCACCCACGACTGGGTGTCGGATCTCCTGGCCGGCGAAACCTGGCCCATGCACCGCACCGGTTTCCTCTCCGCGCACCTGGCCGCCCTGCAGGCACCACACGGCAGCATCCTGTTTGCCGGCTCGGACATCGCCAACGGGTGGGGCGGATTCATCGACGGCGCCATCGAAAGCGGCATGGAGGCCGCCCAGGAAGCGGCAACCCTTTGCACGTCCGGATGCGGCACTGCGCTGACGGACAAGAACTGATCGCTGGCGGACAAAACCGCCGGGCCGCCCGCTGCCAAGCTGGATTTCACAGCATTTCCCCAACGCTCATGACCGTTAAGAAGGATCCAATGAGTATTTCGAATTCCGAGTCCCGGACCACTGACGCTCCGGCGAAGGAGCATTCCACAGCCCTCCGCGCCGGAAGCATCGGCGTCATGGGCATCCTCTTTTTTGTCCTCTCCGCCCAGGCGCCGCTGACGGGCATTGTGGGCGCCTCGCCGCTCGCGGCGGCCCTTGGCAATGGTGCCGGCGCCCCGGGCGCCTACCTGATCGTCGGCATTGTCATCGTCATCTTTGCCGTGGGCTTCGTGGCCATGAGCCGCAGAATCCAGGCCAACGGTGCCTTTTACGCCTATATCACCGCCGCCTTCGGCAGGAAAACCGGTGCCGGGGCGGCCTGGCTTGCGCTGCTTGCCTACAACACCGTCCAGGCTGCCATGTACGGACTCTATGGGGCAGTGTTCTCCGGCCTGCTCGCCTCGATGGGCCTGGACGTGCCCTGGTGGCTCCTGGCCCTGGCCACCATGGCGGGCGTGCAGGTGCTCGGGTCCCTGAACATCGAACTCGGCGCCCGCGTCCTGGCCCTGCTGGTGGGACTTGAGGTGGCCGTGCTGCTGCTGTTCGGTATCACCGTCCTGTTCAGCGGCGGCGGCCCCGAAGGCATCAGTGTGGCAGCCTCCTTCTCGCCGGAAGCCATCGCCGCCGGTGCCCCCGGGGTGGCCATCATGTTCGCCGTGGCCTCCATGTTCGGCTTCGAATCCACGGCCATCTACTCAGCCGAGGCAAAGGACCCGCACCGCACCGTGGCCCGGGCAACCTACCTGTCCGTGGGCGTCATCGCGGTCTTCTTCTCCTTCATCTCCTGGATGCTGGTCAGCTACTACGGCCCGTCCCGGGTCATGGACGCGGCGGGCGCCGCCCTCGAATCAGGCGATGCCACCACCTTCGTCCTGGGGCCCATGGTGGAGCTTTTCGGTCCGTGGGCCGGCGTGGTCACCGGCGTCCTGCTGGTCACCTCGCTGCTCGCCGGGATCATCGCCTTCCACAACGGCATCAACCGCTACCTGCACTCCCTGGCCCTGCGCGGTTCCATGCCCGCCATCGTGGCCCGGACCAACCGGCACCGCGCGCCGGCCGTGGCTGCCTGGATCCAGACCGCCACCGCCGTCGTCCTGGTGGCGCCGTTCGCCATCCTGGCGCTGGATCCCGTCCTGACGCTCTTCTCCTGGTTCAGCGGACTGGCAGTAGCGGCACTCCTGGTGCTGTACATGCTCTGCTCGACCGCCGTCGTCGGCTTCTTCCGCCGTGAACGCGCCGGTGCCCAGCTCTGGCAGACGCTGGTTGCCCCGACGCTCGCGGCGCTGCTGCTGGGATGGATCCTGTTCCTGGTGGTCAGCAACTTCACGGCATTGATCGGCGGGAGCGCAGAGACGGCAACCGCCCTTCTGGTGGCTGTTCCCCTTGTTTTTGTGGCCGGGGTGCTGGTGGAAGCCCAGGTGCAGCGCCGGCAGAAGGCTGCACGCCTGGAGCATCCGGTCAGTTAGAGGCCAGCCTTTCCGGGGGCTGCACGGGGTGTCCGGCACTGGCCCGGCGTGGAGCAGCTCCGCGCCGGGCCAGCACGCGTGCCACAACAAACAGTGCGGCCAGCAATGCTGCCGCCGTCCAGGCCGCTGCCTGCCCGCGTGGCCAGTTGCCGGTCAGCCCGAGGAAAGCCGGAAGTGTGGCAGTCGTCTGGCTGGTCAGCACCAGCGCCCAGCCGATGAACGGGTCCAGGCGTGTGAGGCCCAGCGCCATTGATGCGAAAAACAACGCCCACAGCGCAGACCAGGCCAGCCACAGGACGGCCAGCAGCGGGTCCGGTCCAGCCCAGGCGGCGGCGAGCAGCAGGCCGACGACGCCCACCATGCCGCAGAACCACCCCAGGCCCTTCGAGCCAAGATCCAGCAGGGTGTCCAGCCCCACGTACACGTACGTCAGGCCGAACAGGAACATCCCTGCAGCAGCCAACAGCGGCCCTGCCTCTTCGAGCGCCGCCGCGCCTGGCAAAAATACGACGCCGAGCGCCAGTTGAACGGTCCCGATGGCAAGGCTGACCACGGCTGCGTCGCGACGGGGGAGGAAGCCCAGCGTGGCGAGCCCGTTGAGGAGCAGGGCTGCTCCCGAAAGCAGCAGGCAGATGTAAGCCATCAGGCGGCCTTCCGGATGCACATCCTTGTGCACCTTCCTTTCGTTGTGCGGAATAGAACTGTCACAATACGGAGAATAAGGGACAAATAACGCTCCGCCTACTGATCGCCGGTCTTAATCGGATAGCTTGAAGGCTCAACTTTAGAGCGGCCAGGCAGACCTATGGCTGTTCCTTGTTCGCGCAGAGGTGAGGAAAACCATGGATTCACGGCTTGAGGCCATCAGGGATACGGTCCTGGCACGGAACCCCGGCGAAGCGGAGTTCCACCAGGCGGTGGTCGAAGTCTTCGAAAGCCTCGGCCCCGTCCACGACAGGCACCCCGAATTCCTCGAAGCCGCCATCCTGGAGCGGCTCTGTGAGCCCGAGCGCCAGATCATCTTCCGCGTGCCGTGGACGGACGACGCCGGGCGGGTGCAGATCAACCGCGGCTTCCGGGTGGAATTCAATTCGGCTTTGGGCCCGTACAAGGGAGGCCTGCGGTTCCACCCGTCCGTCAACCTGGGAATCGTCAAGTTCCTTGGCTTCGAGCAGATTTTCAAAAATGCCCTCACCGGCATGCCCATCGGCGGCGGCAAGGGCGGCTCCGACTTCGACCCGCGCGGCCGCAGCGATGCCGAAGTCATGCGCTTCTGCCAGTCCTTCATGACCGAGCTGTACCGGCATATCGGCGAATACACCGACGTCCCGGCCGGCGATATCGGAGTGGGCGGACGGGAAATCGGGTATCTCTTCGGCCAGTACAAGCGCATCACCAACAGGTACGAATCAGGCGTGCTGACCGGCAAGGGCATCTCGTGGGGCGGCTCCCTTGTCAGGCCCGAAGCCACCGGCTTTGGGACCGTCATCTTTACCCAGGAAATGCTGAAGACCCGCGGAACGTCCTTTGACGGCAAGCGCGTGGTGGTGTCCGGCTCCGGCAACGTTGCCATCAACGCCCTCGCCAAGGCCCAGGCTCTCGGCGCCACCGTGGTGGCCTGCTCCGACTCCTCCGGCTACATCGTGGATGAGGCGGGCATCGACGTCGGGCTCCTGCGCCAGGTGAAGGAGGTGGAGCGCGCACGGCTCAAGGAATACGCTGCCCGCCGGGCCGGCGTCTCCTACGTGGAGGGCGGTTCCGTGTGGGACGTTGACGCGGCGGTGGCGCTGCCGTGCGCCACGCAGAACGAGCTCGACGGCGGTGCTGCCGCGAGGCTGGTGCGCGGCGGGCTCGTTGCGGTGGGCGAGGGCGCCAACATGCCGTCCACCCGTGAAGCCGTCGCGGTGTTCCAGGAGGCGGGCGTGCTGTTCGGTCCGGGCAAGGCAGCCAATGCGGGCGGCGTTGCAACGTCCGCCCTGGAAATGCAGCAGAACGCCAGCCGGGACTCCTGGTCCTTCGAGCACACCGAAGAACGGCTGACGGAGATTATGGTGGGAATCCACCACCGGTGCGCGTCCACAGCTGACGAGTACGGCGACCCCGGCAACTACGTCCTCGGCGCCAACATCGGCGGCTTCGTGAAGGTGGCAGACGCCATGCTGGCCCAGGGGCTCATCTAGCGGTATCGGCTCCGGGGCAGTCACGTCTACACCAACGCGGGGTCACTCCCGGCCCAATAAACTCTCGAAAGTGGGCGAAAAGTGACCCCGCGTTGAAAGGTTTTTAGGCGCCCCGGCGCCAGTCGCTTGGGGAGGCGCCGAAGGCATCGCGGAACGTGCGGCTGAAATGCGCCGCGTCCAGGAAGCCCCAGCGGGCCGCGACGGCACCCACGGGCTGTGCGGCGTGCAGCGGGTCGCGCAGGTCGCGGCGGGCGCCGTCCAGCCGCTGGCTCCGGATCCAGCTGGCCACCGTTGTCCCGGACTCGTGGAACACGTTGTGCAGGTGGCGCGTGGAGATGAAGTGCGCGGCGGCGATGCTGGCGGGGGACAGCAGGGGATCGGCCAGGTTGGCCTCGATGTATTCACGCACGGACACTGCCAGGAGCGCCTGCGGCTTCATCCGGTCCGGCGTCATGTCCATTTCGGCGTGCAGCATGGTGGACACCAGGTCCAGGGCGTTGGCTGCCAGCCGCGAACCGCTGGGGCCATCCAGGACGTCCAGGTTCTCGGACAGCTGGCGGATGAACTGTCCCACAATTCCGCTGAGGCCGGTGCTGCCGGCCATCCTCACGGCAGCGAGCTGGCCCACGAAGTCGGTGGGCAGGGACAGTGCGTCGCAGGGGAACATCACCACCATCATCCGCGCCTGCTCCGCGAACGTCAGGGTGTAGGGCCTGTTGGTGTCGTAGATGGCCAGGTCGCCGGGCCGGAGGACGGCCTCGCGGTTGTCCTGGATGAGCAGCCCGGTGCCCTCCAGCTGCAGGTTGAGCTTGAAGTAGCGCTCATGGGCCTGGGCGATCAGGGCCGGGGTGCGGTGGACCTCGTGCGAGGTGGCCGTGACTTCGACAATGGACATGCGGTCCAGCACCCTTGCGCGCAGCTGTCCGCGGAACCCGTTCACGTCTGCCGTCCGTGCCGTGAGGGGTACGAAGGACTCGGCCACCAGGTGCTTCCAGTGGTCAAAGGACGTGGCAACGCTGGACGTAAGGCTTTGGCTGGCGGGATGTACCGCAGGCCGGGCTGGTGCTGGCATGGATGTTCCTGACGACGGCTGGCCATCTGATGTTCCCCGGGAGCTGTGTCCTGCAACACAGTCCCATCAGGTTACGGTCCGCAGGATCTTTTTTCAACGGTTGGCGAAAAAAGAGTGGAGGTACTACGCGTTCCTGCCGCGGGCCGCCACCGTCCACCGGTGCACGAGCTGCCCGCCGCTGGTGACGGCGACGTCGTCCACGAGGTTGATGGCCAGGCAGACGTGGTTCGGGATGACCCGCAGCCGGTCGCCCAGGGCCGGCCTGTTTCTCGGGCCGTGCCACTCGACCGTGGCATGGTGCTCCGAGAGGGCGGTGATCCGGGCCTCCGGGTGATCGATGAGGCGGCCATATCCGGTGGCCCAGGCCGGCCGGTCGCTGCCCAGGATCTTGCTTCCGGCATCGATGATGAAGCGTTCCGGGGTGCCGGGGGTGCTTGCATGGCGGCTCACCACCGTCGCCGCCACCGTCAGCGCGATGTCCTCCACGCCGCACCGGCCAAGCTCAAGCTGCTGGGCGTCGCCGAACACGTAGACGCCCGGGCGCACCTCCGTTGCCACCGAGTTTTCGGTCAGCAGTGCGGTGGGCGTGGATCCACCGCTTCGCACGGTTGCGTTGTGTCCGGCGGCGGCCAGCGCACCCGAAGCCTGCCTGAGCGCCTCCTGCTCCTGGGCCGCTGCTTCCACCGGCATGCCGGGCGCGTAGCTGTGCCCGGGGAAGGTGAACACTCCCGCGACTTCAAGGCCGGCGGCGGACGCTGCTTTTGCCACGTCCGCCGCTGCCTGCGGGCGGACGCCGCTGCGGTGATGGCCGCTGTCGATTTCCACCAGCACGCTGACGTTTCCGGCTGCCGGGCCGAGCCCCGCCCCGAGCATTGCTGCGCCTTCCGCCGAGTCCACGCCGACGGCGACCGTCACTGTGTCCGCCAGGCGCCGGAGCCGTTTGGCCTTCCCCGGCGAGACCCACAAGGGGTAGGCGATGAAGAGGTCGGTCACCCCGGCGGCTGCGAAGACTTCAGCCTCGCCGATGGTTGCCACCGTGAGTCCGGCGGCCCCGGCTGCCAGTTGGCGGGCGGCGATCTCCGGGATCTTGTGCGTTTTGGCGTGCGGGCGAAGGGTGAGGCCTTTTGCCAGGACGGTTTCAGCCATCCTGGCAATGTTCCGGTCCAGGATGTCGAGGTCCACCAGGATGTCCGGGGTGTCGATGACGGGCGGGATGGTCATAGCAGGGCCAGGAATCCCTCGAGCTGGTCCTCGAGCCCGGGATTGGGTGTGCCGTTGCCGAGTGCTGCGGCAATCTGCGCGCCGAGCAGCATGTTCAGGAGCTGGCCGGCCAGGACGGAATCGTCGACGGCGGCCCGGACGTCTCCGCTGTCCCTCGCCTCTGCCAGGTAGCGCCGGATGGTGGCCAGCCACTCGCTCATGGACTGCTGATGGATGTCTGCCTTCTGGGGGTCGTTGACCGCCTTCTGCCAGAACGGGATGACGATCCGCGCTTCGTTGATGCGCTCCTCGTCGAGCGGGAGTACTTCGCGGCAGAAGGCCCGCAGGGCGGGCAGCCCTGACTTGCCCCGGGTGACGTCCGCGATCCGCTGGTTGGTGCGGTTGAAGACATGGCCGAACGCGAATTCCAGGAGCGTGTCCTTGGTGGGGAAGTAGGGCTTGAGTGCCCCGTTTGCGAAGCCCGCTTCCATGGCGATCTCCCGCATGGTTGCCCCCTCCAGGCCCTGCCGGGCGATGATGCGCCAGGTGGCGTCCACCAGTTCCAGGCGCCGCTCGTCATGGTCAACTATCTTCGGCACCGCGGCCACTCCCCGGAAATATTTTCGCTCAGACTCTTGTGAGCCATGTTACGGACGTTTATTCTCTACAACTATAGAAAATAAATCCGCAGACCCGAAAGGGTCAGGACAAAGGTTCCCCATGACACTTGCTCCAACCCACGCCACATCAGCCTTCCAACTGGCCACCGGCGACGAAATTTCCGAGGTCCGGTCCATCCTGCAGTCTGAAGGCCACCTCGAGCCGCACCACCGCATCGCCTACCTGGGACTGGTGGAACCACCCCGGGGAGCCGCGGCACATACTGTTGACCGGCGCTTCCGCATCTTCCTCCACGACGTCTCGGGCGGTGCCCCCAGCGACATCGTCGTCTCTTTGACGCAGCACAAGGTGGTGTCCGCCGTCGTGCTTGACACTGCGGTGACCGGAGAACTCCCGGTCCTGGAGGAGGAGTTCGAAGTCGTCGAGGCGCTCCTGGCCGAAGATGAGCGCTGGCTCAAAGCGCTGGGGGACCGGGACCTGGACGTCAAAAAAGTCCGGGTTGCCCCGCTCTCCGCCGGCTCGTTCGAGTACACCGAGGAAAAGGGCCGCCGGATTTTGCGCGGCCTGGCGTTTGTCCAGGAATTCCCGGAGGACAGCGCCTGGGCCCATCCCGTGGACGGGCTGGTGGCCTATGTTGACGTGGTCAACAAGGAAGTCACCCAGGTGCTGGACCTCGGTGCAATGCAGGTGCCGGCCGAGCACGGCAACTACACGGATCCGGAACTGACCGGCCCGCTCCGCACCACGCAGAAGCCCATCAGCATCACGCAGCCGGAAGGCCCCAGCTTCACCGTTTCGGGCGGAAACCATGTGGAGTGGGAGAAGTGGAGTGTTGACGTGGGCTTCGACGTCCGGGAAGGCGTGGTCCTGCACAACCTCGCCTTCCGGGACGGCGACAAGAAGCGCCCCATCATCAACCGCGCCTCCATTGCGGAAATGGTGGTTCCCTACGGGGACCCCTCGCCCATCCGGTCCTGGCAGAACTATTTCGACACGGGCGAATACCTGGTGGGCCAGTACGCGAACTCCCTGGAGCTGGGCTGTGACTGCCTGGGCGACATCACGTACCTCAGCCCGGTGATCAGCGACGCCTTCGGCAACCCGCGCGAGATCCGCAACGGCATCTGCATGCACGAGGAGGACTGGGGCATCCTGTCCAAGCACTCCGACCTGTGGTCCGGCGTCAACTACACCCGCCGCAACCGCCGCCTGGTGATCTCCTTCTTCACCACCATCGGCAACTACGACTACGGCTTCTACTGGTACCTCTACCTGGACGGCACCATCGAATTCGAGGCCAAGGCCACCGGCATCGTCTTCACATCCGCCTTCCCCGAGGGCGGCTCGGATAACATCTCGCAGTTGGCACCCGGCCTGGGCGCCCCCTTTCACCAGCACCTGTTCAGCGCCCGCCTGCACATGGCCATTGACGGCTTCACCAACCGCGTGGAGGAGGAGGACGTGGTCCGCCAGGCCATGGGTCCCGGCAACGAACGCGGCAACGCGTTCTCCCGCAAGCGCACCGTGCTGGCGCGCGAAACCGAGGCTGTCCGGGAAGCCGACGCCCGCGCCGGCCGGACCTGGATCATCTCCAACCCGGAGTCCCGCAACCGGCTGGGCGAGCCCGTGGGCTACAAACTCCACTCGGAGAACCAGCCCACCCTGCTGGCCGACCCCGGGTCCTCCATTGCCGCGCGTGCCGCCTTCGCCACCAAGGATCTCTGGGTCACCCGCTACGCCGAGGACGAGCGGTACCCCACGGGCGACTTCGTGAACCAGCATGCCGGCGGCGCAGGGTTGCCCGCCTACGTGGCGCAGGACCGGGACATCGACGGCCAGGACATCGTGGTGTGGCACACCTTCGGCCTGACCCACTTCCCGCGCGTCGAGGACTGGCCCATCATGCCCGTGGACACGGTGGGCTTCAAGCTCCGCCCCGAAGGCTTTTTTGACCGCAGCCCCGTCCTGGACGTGCCGGCAAACCCGAACAAACCGGCCTCAGGGTCCTGCCACAGCGAGGGCAATGGCGGTGGCTCTTGCCACTAGTGCCGGCAGCGGGATCCGGGACATGACGACGACGGCGGAACAGGCCCGCGCCTGCGGGCCCGTCCTGCATCCCCGCGTGTGTGCCGTGGCCACCGCTGTCTCCTGCCTGGTGCATGTGTGGCTGGCGGCCGCCGGCCAGCATGGTGTGTGGCTTGGCGTCCTGATGGTGGCGATGGCGGCAGTCTGCCTGCCCTGCACCGTGCACGTGTGGCGGCACAGCCGGGTGGGCGCGCTCCATCAGGTGACCGTCACGGCCGTGCTGATGGCCGCTTTGCATGCGGCATTGCTGCTGGGAATGGCAGGTGCCGGACACGCGCATGGCGGGGGACCGTCGTCGTACGTCCCTGACACGTCCGGGGCTGCCCGCCTGCTGCTGGTCATCGGGCTGGAAATGACGACGGCGATGCTCGCCGCCACGCTGGTGGCGCGGCTTCGGCGGCAGCCGGATCCAGCGTGAGCAGCGTCTAGAGCCGTTCCCTCGCCGGCTCGCCGGTTTTGCGGCGGGCGACGGTCATCTCCGCCACACGTTCCAGCCGTGGGTGCAGGTGATCGCCGCCGTCCACCACCCCTCTCTGCCACCACAGCCTCAGCCCCTCTGGCACCACTTCAAGGCAGGCAAGGTTGTTGTCGAACCAGGGACCATTGATGCCGGACCAGCGGAACGGCGGGTCCTGGACTTTTGCTGAACGCGCCACAGCCGCGCCGACCGGTGCGGCCAGGCCGTAGGACATGAGCGCCCCGAAGGAGCGCATCACGCGCGGCAGGGGATTGCGGATGGGCGAGCATACTGCCTGGATGATGCGGCTTCCAGAGGACCGCTCCACCTCGGAGACGTAGGAGAAGTGCACGTCGCCGGACAGGAAGGTAATGGTTTCCGGGGCCGGCCCCCGCCTGCCGTCGGCCACCTCAACCGTCATTGCCGCCACCTGCCGGAAGCTCTTCTGGAACGCGGCCCAATGCTCCAGGTCCGCCGCCTGGCGCAGCTTTTCACCGGCCCGCGCCGCCGGCTTTCCCCAGGCTCCTTCCGAGATGGCTTCGTCCCACGATTCCAGGTGGTGCAACCCCATCGGCAGCAGGAACGGCAGGGAGGTCGCCACAAGGACATGGCGGAAGCCGCCCTGCATCCGCTCGTCCAGCCAGGCCATTTCGACGTCGTCCAGGAGGGCGCGGCGGTCCGGTTCCAGGTTCCTGGCGGCGCGGGAATCCACCACGATCAGCCGGGTATCCCCGAAATCCCGGCTGTAGCTCCACCGGTAGGACTCAGGGTCCCTGTTGGCCCGTTCCGCGAGGCTGTCCAGCTCGTCGCTGAGGTCGAGCTCCTGCGCGCCCCGGTGCGCGGCGACTTTCTGCCACACGATATCCGCGGCCCGTTCCTGCGGCGACAGGTTGCCCAGGTGCTGGTACACCCAGTAGGACGCCAACCCGGCCTTGATCCGGCCCCGCCACCAGGGAACATCCTGCATTGCCTCGCGCCAGGACCGTGAGGCGTTCCAGTCGTCCCGGATGTCATGGTCGTCGAAGATCATGGCGCTGGGCAGGGTGGACAGCAGCCACCTGTTGGCCGGGTCCGACCAGGCAAGGTAATAGAGGTGCGCGTATTCTTCGTAGTCCTTCAGCTCCTCGCCGGGCGGTGCCTTGATGTCCCGGCGGGCCTTAATGAACTCCTGCATCTGCTTGCTGGTGGAATCGGCGTAGACCTGGTCCCCCAGGAAGGCCACCAGATCCGGCCACGGCTCGCTGCTGCCGGAGATCATGTTCAGCGCATAGGCCCTTAAGGAGTCCACCCCGTGGCTCCGGTTTCCTGCCGCATCATGCGGGACGCTGGTGCGGCAGGAACCGTAGGCCAAACGCAGGGGCTTGCCGGGGTTGAGGGTGGCAATGACCGGCGGCGGGAATTGGCCGTCGGGGTTTGAGCCATCCACCCCGCGCTGTTCCGGCGCCGGCCAGACGTGTGTCCCGTTGATCTCCACGGTGTAGGGCGTCACCGTTCCCGGCCCGAGGCCCTCCACTTCCACCAGCGCATAGTGGTGGCCGTGCACTGCGAACGTGGGGACTGCCCACTCCCCGGCGCCGGTCTTGACCTTGACCAGGGCAGTATCACGGGTTTCCACCCAGATACTCGCCGACGTCTCGTCCACGTACCGCATCATGGGGCCTAGCACCAGCGCTGGGGTAGTCATCTCTCATTTGTACCCGCTGGCGGCCGGACGGGCTATGGGAGAAACCGCAGCATTGTGGTCGGCATCGTGAATGCTAAGCGTTCTCGAACCATTCCCTTTGCGGGTTGGTGACCTCCGGGGCCGAACGGTGCAGCCCGGGCTGGGCTGCCCAGCTCACGCCGTTGGCCAGGACCCGCTGGATCTGCGGGTGGTGGTAGACCGGGTATTCCTGGTCGCCCGGGCTGAAGTAGAAGATCCGCCCCTTGCCGCGGGTGAACGTGACGCCGGAGCGGAACACCTCGCCGCCGGCGAAGGAGCTGATGAAGATCAGGTCGTCCGGGTCCGGGATATCGAACAGTTCGCCGTACATCTCCTGCTCGGGGATAACGATGGGGCTGTCCACACCTTCGGCGATGGGGTGCGAGGGCTTCACGGTCCACACAAGCTCGCGCTCGCCGTCGTTCCGCCAGGCGAGGGAGCAGCTGGTGCCCAGCAGTTTGGTGAAGACCTTCGCGAAGTGCCCCGAGTGGAGCACGATCAGCCCCATACCGCCCAGCACGTGCCGGTGGACGCGTTCGACGACGGCGTCGCTCACCTCGTGGTGGGCCATGTGTCCCCACCAGAGCAGGACGTCCGTCTCGGCGAGCACCTCCTCGTCCAGGCCGTGCTCGTCGTCGGTGGCTAAGACCGCCGTCGTGATTTCCGCGTCCGGGTAGTAGGGGCGAAGGCCCGCGGCGATGGCGCCGTGGATGCCGTCAGGGTAGATCTCGCCGATATGGGACGGCTCGTTGATGGCCTCGTGGACGCCTTCGTTCCACACCCGGATCCTTAGCTTGCCGTTCATTAGAGACGAACCTCCCTCTGCTCCAGCGCGGACTGGTAGCACGCGTCGATGATCTGTGCACGGTAGAGCGCCAGGGAGCCATCATGCTCACCCCAGACTGCCTCGCCGCCCCGCACTGCCGTGATGAAGTCTTCCACCACTCCGTCGTGGGCGCGGCCCGGCAGCACCGGCGGGACATAGTCTGCCGATTCGCCGTCCTTGTCCGTAAACACCCGAAGCTGTCCGACGGTCGGGAAAGGTGCGCCCTGCACCTTGAGTTCGGCTCCGCCATCGGTGCCGTAAACCGTGAAGTCCAGGAGGTCGTCCGATTCCCGGTAGGTGGCCCAGCTTGCTTCGACCAGGAGGGTTCCGCCGCCCTCAAGCCGAAGGAACGCGGAGGCGAAGTCTTCGACGTCGAAAGCGTGGCTGGAGGCGAGGGCAGAGTACTCGTTCCCGCCGCCGCGCCCCTGCGGGCCCAGCTCGGAGTGGGTGGCGGCGGATACGGCCACCACCTTCGGTTCGCCCAGCAAGTGCAGGGCGTAGTCGAGGGCGTGGACGCCGATGTCCGCCAACGGCCCGCCGCCGGCGAGTTCGGGATTAGTGAACCAGCTGCCCAGCGTGGGGATGCCGGAACGGCGCAGCCAGGATGCCTTCGCGTAGTACGGGCGGCCCAGGCCGCCCTCGTCGATGACACCCTTGAGTGCCTGTATATCGCCGCGGCGGCGGTGGTTGAAGGCGACGTCCAGGACACGCCCGGCCTTACGGGCCGCGTCCACCATGGCCTGGCCTTCGACGGCGTTCCGTGCGATGGGCTTCTCGCTCAGCACATGAATTCCGCGCTCCAGGGCTGCGACCGCGATGGGTGCGTGCAGGAAGGTGGGCACTGCGACGCTGATCGCATCCAGGCCGCCGTGGTCCAGCATGTCTTTCCAGTCCGCGAACGCACTCGGAATGGAGTATTCGGCCTGCAGGGACTCGCGGAGTTCCTGCTCCATCCCCGCCAGCGAAACGATGCTGACGCCGTCCAGTGCCTCATAGGCCTTCAGGTGCTGCTGGCCGGCCCAACCGATGCCGACGACGCCCACCCGCAAATCCTGCGCCCGTGCTCCGTTCGGGAGAGCTGCGGGCTGCGTTGACGACTGCTGCTCGTGGTTCAAAAGATGCTTCCTTACGTGTTTGCTGGGAGAGTGGGGCAGGAATTGGAATCGATTCCAACGTGCGGGGTGTTGTGGCACTCTTGAAGCTTTGGAATCGATTCCAAAAGTCTGGCAGCCATCCGTTGCGGCTGTCAACCCCTGGCGCTAGTTCCTGGTGGAGTCGCGGACCACGAGTTTGTGCGGAAGGAACGTGCGCCCGCGGCGGTGCCCGCCCGGTTCTGTCATGCGGGCGAAAAGTGCCTCAAAGGCCACCCGGCCCATCTCATAGGCGGGCTGCCGGATGGTGGTCAACTCTGGAACGCACATTTCCGCCTGGATGGAGTCGTCAAAACCCGCCACGGCGACGTCCTCCGGAACCCGCAGGCCGGCGTCCGTGATTTCCCGGACGCACCCGGCCGCCACCGTATCGCTGCCGCAGAAAACGGCATCCGGCAGCGGGTCCAGCTGCAGGAGGTCCCTGGCGAGGCGGCGCCCGGCGTGGAAGTCGAACTCGCCCTCGGCCAGGAGCAGATGTTCCGGCGACAAACCCGCTTGGGCGGCCGCTTCCCGGAAGCCTTCCTCGCGCAGCCGGCCGGAGCGGGCCAGCCTGTTGCCGATCATCGCCAGGCGGCGGCTTCCCGACTCGATGAGGTGCCGGGTGATGTCGAAGGCGGCCTGGCGGTCATCGATGGAAACACCAAATGCCGCTTCGGAATCAACGATTTCGCAGACCTGGACAACGCTCAACTGCTCCGCCAGCGCTTCAACCTCTGCATCCGGCATGGTGGGCGAAAACATGATCAGGCCATCCACCGAGCCGTTGCGCAGCATGTCCACCAGCTGCTGTTCGCGTTCGAGGTCCCCCGAGGTGGGTGCAATCAGGCTGACATAGCCGGACAAGGCCGCTGCGTCACCGAATCCCCGGAAGGCCTCACTGATCACGGGGGAGTTGAGGTTCTTGGCGAGCGCCAGGATGCGCATGGTCCGGTCGCGGCGCAGGTCGCGGGCAGAGGCAAGGGGCCGGTAGTTGAGCTGGCGGATGGCGCCCGTGACCTTTTCCTTGCTCGCCGCGCTGACGGCCGGACTTCCGTTCAGAACACGGGAGACGGTCCCGACGGACACTCCAGCCGTTTTGGCGACGTCCTGGACTGTCGCTCGCGCCATGTGCCGTTTCCTTCCGCGACCAATGACCTAGGTCCTCGCTGCCATGCCCGTGCCGTGCAGTGCTGTGGCGGGTTTTCCCAGCATAGCCCGCCCACGGGTCCCTGACCCGAGCCGCCCTGCGAGGCCCGGGCGCAGTTGGCGGCGAAGCTCCAGGCAGCGAAACCCGTGAGGCGGCAGGTCTGCTGGGGGTTAGGCCACCTAAGATGGCTGACATGACCGAACATGCCCGGGAAGAGGTTGCCGGAAAACTCGAACAGGTGATCGCTGCCCAGCTCCGGCATTACCGCACTTCCCAGGGCCTGTCCTCCGCGGAGCTTGCGGCCCGCACGGGGCTGTCCAAGGCGATGATCTCCAAGATTGAAACAGCCAGCACGTCCTGCTCGCTGACCACCCTGCAACGCCTCGCGGACGGACTCAAAATCCCGGTGACGGCACTGTTCCGCGGTGCGGACACAGACCGGGACGCGACATTTACCAAGAGTGGCCAAGGCAGCCTCACCGTCCGCAGCGGCACCCAGCACGGGCACGAATACCGCGTCCTGGGAACCCTCAAGGGCCGCAGCGATGCCCTGGAGCCCACCCTCGTGACCCTGACCGACGCGTCAGACGTTTTCCCGCTCTTCCAGCACCCGGGCACGGAATTCATCTACATGCTCGCCGGCAAGATGGTCTACGGCCACGGCCAGTACGAATACACCATGACGCCGGGGGACTCGCTGCTCCTTGACGGAGAAGGGCCGCACGGTCCGCTCGAGCTGCTGGAGCTTCCCATCCGGTTCCTCGCTGTGGCAGCGAAGTAGAACCGGCCACGCCCCGCGCAACATGACCTGCGGGGCCGGGCCGCTTCCATCACCCAACTAGATTGCCTCGACTCCACGTTCTCCTGTGCGTACCCGAATGACGTTGGAGATGTCCTGTGTCCAGATTTTCCCGTCACCCAGGCTTCCAGTCCGCGCTGCCATGACAATAGTTTCAATGACGCCTTCTGCGTCTTCATCCGAAACGATGAGGTCGATCCGAACCTTGGGACGGAAGTCCACTTGATACTCCGTACCCCGGTAGACCTCGGTGTGTCCTTTTTGCACGCCATAGCCTTTGACGTCGCTGACTGTGAGGCCCGTGTGCAGGGTGTCGGCCAGAGCTTGCTTGACTTGCTCTAACCGGTGGGGCTGGATGACGGCTGTGACAATCTTCATGGTGCTCCTCGGGTGATCCTTGGTGTTTTGAGTTGCGCTGGTCAGTCCGCCTCGGCGTAGGCAGCTTCCGCATGGAGGGTAAGGTCCAGGCCGCGGTGTTCCGCTTCTTCATCAACCCGGATGTTCATTACCTTGTTCAAGGTCCAGGCGATGGCGTACGTGGCGACAAAGGCATAGAGACAAGTCGCGACGATAGCAATCAGTTCCCTCCACAGGATGCTCCAGTCTCCTCCGAAAAGTAGCCCTGACACGCCCGCCGGTGCTGATGCTGCTCCGATCAGCACTACACACAGTGTGCCGACTATGCCGCCGATGCCGTGGACCGCGAAGGCGTCGAGGGTGTCATCGACTCCCCACTTCTTCTTCCAGGTGATGGCCCAACACACAACCGCACCAGATGCTGCACCAACAGCGAGTGCGCCCAGAGGATTTACGGCATCGGCTGAGGGGGTGATCCCGACCAGGCCGGCAATTGCGCCGGTGGCGAGTCCGAGCGCAGACGCCCGTCCATCCCGAAGTCTCTCGATCGCAAGGTATCCGATGATGCCGGCGGAGCCGGCCAGGAGTGTGGTCATGACGACGTACTGGGACAGGAAGTTGGCCCCTGCGGCAGACCCGCCGTTGAATCCGAACCATCCGAACCACAGGATGCCTGCTCCCAGGATGGCGAGGGGAAGGTTGTGGGGTTTTGCCTGCGGGGCTTTGCTTTTCCCCAGGACGAGGGCAAGTGCGAGGGCGCCTACACCTGCCGTCATGTGCACCGCCGTGCCTCCGGCGAAGTCGTGGAGGTGAACCACGTTGCGTAGCCATCCGCCGACGTAGCCGGTCTCTTCGTTGGAGTAGGTGAACACCCAGTGGGCGATGGGAAAGTAGACGACTGTCAGCCAAATGGCACTGAAGATTATCCACGCACCGAATTTCATACGACCCGCGGCTCCACTGGCGACAATTGCTATGGTTATTGCGGCGAACAGGACGAAGAAGGCCGCCCAGTAGATTGACTGCGGCCCGCCGCTTTTATCATCAATCTCGAAGCCGTTCATACCAAAAAATTCGAATGGGTTGCCGACAAGGCCCAGGCCGGCAACGGAATTTCCTGAAACCATGCCGTATCCGTACAGGACGTAAAGGACCGCGGTGACAGCAAGGGTGCTCAGCACCATCATGAACATGTTGAGAATGTTGTTTTTTCCGAGCAGCCCACCATAATAAAGGGCCAGGCCGGGGAACATGAGCACTACAAGTGCAAAGGCGGCGAGAAGCCACGCGAGATCTGCCTGTGGCATGAAGAACTCCGATCAGAAAAGTTGAAGTGTTGAACAGGCCTGGAATGGCTCACGAAGTCCAAACATGGGGCCTCGTCAGTTGAGCAGCCAGGTGGCAGCTTCGGCCCGGTAGTCGCTTATTCCCTTGTAGGTTGCGATGTCTTCTGGCGTGGACACCAGTATTTGGGCCAGCTGGTCGCGCCATACGGGTATGGTCTTTATGTCTTTGAGAGAAGCCATGAATGTCCGGATGCTAAATGTCACCGCACCTGACATTGGAAGGCGGATGAAGTGCTCCAGTTCAATGCGGAGCTGCAAACTGCCAAAATCACGTTCAGCCAGGAGCCGCGGGATGTCCTGGCCCCACTCCGGCAGCTCCTCCAGACTGATGTCAAGCTTGCGGGAACCCGAGGCGGAAAGTGTCCAGTTGACTCTGCGGAACACCTGGTCTGCCGGCAGCCGCATGAGAAACTGCTCTGCCCGCGAGGTAATGCCTTCGCTGGTGAGGCGCGGCACCGGTTGGTGTATTTCATTGAAACTCATGCCCGCGTCGAAGGTGACGGACCAGGCGGCAGCAAAGGTGACCAGGCCTGCGTCGAAGTGCAGCTGTCCGCCGCGTTCCTTGACCAGGAGCAGGTCGTCCGGGATTTCCCTTCCCAGAAAAGTCATGGGGTCGTACGGCAGCGAAGATTCAACGCCCACAACGAAGGTTTGGTCCGTGCCAAGAAGATGGTTCTGCCACCGGACGAGGTCACCGTCTTCGTCCAATTGCGTGTGGTCCGGATGGCTGATGGCCAGATCCCTGAGGTAGTACATCAGCAGGTCCCAGCAGGCCGGCATCATGCCGGGAAGGATCTGGACCCTGGAGGGATCGGCCTCAAGGATGCGGCGGCGTTCCTTCATGATGTGCAGGTAATCGTCCCTACCAAGGTCCACAATGTTCGCGCCCCATTCCCCTCCAGCGGTCTTTTTCGGCACGCGGGCAGGTTCAACATTCACGCTGTACTGGAAGTCCTTCTGGTCTTCCGCGAAGGGCCATGGCAGGTTTGCGGTGTACTTCGTGCCTTCGGATACGTGCATGCTCATAGGTCGACCTCAATCTCGGTGCCCCGCGAAACGCAGCAGAGCATGGTGGTGTTGGTGCTCTTTTCTTCGTCGCTCAGGACAAGGTCACGGTGTTCAACCGTTCCTGATCTGACTGGTATCTTGCATTCACCGCAGACGCCTTGGCGGCAGAGGTTGGCCACGTTGTGCCCGGCGTCCAGGAGCTTTTGCAGCAGGCTCACGCCCGGCTCCACTGAGAGAAGCGCACCAGTGGAAGCAATTTTGACCCGGAATTCCCTGCCTGGGTCCTGTTTCGGTGCCTCAAACCTCTCCAGGTGAAGACGGCTGGAAGGCCATCCTGCAGCCAAACCTTCACGCCTATACGTCTCCAGCATGCCCATGGGACCACAGGCATAAGCGTGCGTCCCCAAGGGCTGCGCGCGAAGTCGCTGGCGAAGCAGCTCCATACCGGCCTCTTTTCCCACGGCTTCAAAAAGGTCCATCCGACCTTCGGCAGCTAGGATCCGGAGATCGTCGAGATGTGCGGCTGCACCGGAGCGGTAGATGTAAATCACCTCGGCGGCCCTGCCCCACCTTGCTGCTGCGCGCGCGTGGGAGAGCACAGGTGTGACCCCGATACCTGCAGCAACAAGAAGCAGTTTCCTGGCTGTTGGATCCGGGGAGAACATGGACCGGGGCCCTTCAACCAAAGCCGTGCTGCCGACGCCAAGGTTGGCGTGCAGCCACTGGGATCCTCCACCTGTGTCATGTCTTAGGACCGAGATCCCGTACTGGCGGGGATTCACGCCGTCTCCAACGAGCGAGTATGCATTGCGCTTTCCGCCGGCTTGGATGACCAAGTGGCTTCCCGGCTCGTAACTGGTGAGAACTCGCCCTGCGGCATCGCCGAGAACGAAATGCGTTACCTCCGGCGTGACCGGTTCAACGGAAAGGACAACCAACGGCCGGGGACGTGTTTCGAAGGAGTGGTGCAGGTGCCCCGACACCCGGGGTGAGCTATCGAGCATCGTACTCATGGCAGTTCCCGTGCAAGGGCATCGGACGCCAGGTAGCTTCCCCGCACGCTGGACAGGTGGGCGTGGATTTCGAGTGTCCTCGCGCAAGCTGGGCAGGTCACTGCATCCCCGACGCCGCCGACGACCCTGCTCGTTGCCCGGCAGTGTGCGCAGTAGACAGGAAGGTCGGCCGTGTTGGTGACAAGACTGCGGACTTCATTCTCGAGTGCACCGGCGGTGCGCGCCAAGGCAAGGGATTGAAGAACATCGAACAGTGGACCGACAACCATGATGCGGACGCCGTTGAGGGTAGAAGAGAGGGCTTGGGAGACCTGGCGCCTGCTTTCCGGAGCGAAGTCAGCAAACGTCAACCACTGAACCGGCCCTAATTCTGCGGCCTCAGCCAGCCAAGCCTTGGCGAGGGCTGCATTGTCGCCGGAGCCAAAAGAAATGATGAGAAAAAACTTGCCGCTCGGGTCGACAGCTATGCCCGGGCGGTCTGGGCGGGCGTTCAGAACTTTCTCGTCAGCTGTTAAAGCTTGCCCGAAGGTCCTGGACGGGCCGCTGGTAAGTCCGGTCCGAACTTCCACCTTCGTGATCGTTTCCATGCTCTTCCTGTTCCAATTCGTTTCTCGTTAAGAGGCCACCCGCTTGATCCAAATCTCGTGCAGTTCTGCCGGTCAGGAACCAGGCACATCGCGGCCGCAGCGAAGGAAGCTTTTAGTGTGCGGTGGCTTGTAATAGATGGGGTGTCAGCCGGCAAGCAGCCAGTCAGAGGCGGCCTTGCGGTAGCGGTTGATGCCTTTGTACTCGGCCATGTCCTCGGGGAGTTCAGCCAGGACGCGGCCGAGGCGTTCCCGCCATGCCGGGACTTGGGCAATGTCCGTGAGGGGCAGGAGGTGGGTGCGGACCAGGAACAGCACCGCACCCGAGTGGGGGAGGCGAATGAGGTGCTGGACTTCCACCCGCAAGTGGAGCCGCTCCGGCAGCGCAGGGTCTGCTGACACAGTGCTGCGGTCGCTGGCCCACTCCGGGTAGGTTTCGGTGGAAGTGTCCAGTCGCCGGTCAACAGTCATTGTCCAGTTGGTTCTGCGGTAGTTCTCTCCGGGCTGGAGACGCATGAGGAACTGCTGAGCCCGCGCCACGATTTGCTCCTCATGTACGCGCGGGACGGGGCCATGGACTTCCAGGAATTTCATCCCCACGTCAAAACCCAGGGACCAATCTGCAGCGAAGGTGACCACGCCGGCGTCAAGCCAGAGAGCGTCCTCTCGCTGGTCAAGGAGCACGATGTCGTCCTGTATCTGGCTGCCAAGGAACCGAAGGGGGCCCTGGGGCAAGGTTGCGTCGTCTCCATAAGTGAATTCCAGTTCAAGGTCCTGCAGCATGTTCCGCCAACTACAGGCGTTTCCATGCCTTGTGAAGGAGAAGCTTTCCGGATGTTCCTTGGCCAGCAGCGGGAGCAGGGTGGCAATGGCATCCCAGACGGCGAACCGCATATGGGGCAGCACGTGGGCGCGGGATGGATCCCGGTTCAATACCTCCTCGCGCTGCCTTAGTTCCTCCTGGTAATGTCCGTCGATGTCCAGAATGCCGGCTCCCCACGTACCGGCCTCCGTCCGTACCGGGATGGCGGCAGGTTCCACGTTGGTGCTGTACCTGTAGCTGTCAGCGGGAAAAGGGAAAGGAAACCGGGCGATTCGCGCCGGAATGACGGCAGCCCCACGGCCTGCCTCGATGACGTCGGTACTCAAAGGTCCAGCTCCAGTTCCTGGTCGAAGCTGCGCGAGACGCAGCACATGATGGTGGTATTTGCGGCTTTTTCCGCCTCGGTCAGGTAGAGATCCCGGTGTTCCGGTGCGCCCCTCAGTACCGAAAGGGAGCACTCGCCACATACACCTTTGCGGCACATGTTGCGCACGCTTTTTCTCGTTTTTTCAAGGGCTTCAAGCAGCGAAACTCCTTCCGGGACCTCCAGGCTGATACCGCTTCGGGCCAGGCGCACCGTGAAGGGCTTGCCCGGATCGAGTTCTGTGCCTCCGAATGGTTCGGAGTGCAGACGGCTCTTCGGCCAACCTTGCTCGAACGCCGCCTCCAAAACGGTGTCCATGAAGGCCGCCGGGCCGCACACGTAAAGGTGTGTACCTATTTGCTGGTTGCTGAGTTTTTCCCGTAGTTCCTCACGGAAGACATGGCGATCAGTGCATTCCCTCAGCGCAGGCCCAAGCAGCTCCCGAGCCTCGGCCACATGTGCCCCCGCCCCCGGGCGGTAGGCGTAGAGCAGTGATGCGGCCACGCTTTTTTCGGCTGCGGCCCGTGCATGCGAAAGCATGGGCGTGATACCGATTCCTGCCGCAATCAGCAGATGGTGCGTTGCCGTCGCCACCGGCGGAAAGGCGCTGCGCGGCCGGGAAACGCGGACCCGGTCGCCCACCGCAAGGCCGTGCATCACCAAAGAACCGCCTGAACCGCCCTCAACCCTGAGTACAGAGATGGTGTATTCAGAGGGGGTGCTGCCGGAACCGGTCAGTGAGTAGGCGTTCGCGCCGCCCCCATACTGGACCACAAGGTGGCTTCCAGGAACATAACGGGGCAGCGGAGCGCCGGTCGGATCTTTGAAAGTGATGCTGGTGATCGAATCCGTTTGAATGCTCACAGCAGCTACTTCCAGGTGGAGGCCCTGCTGCACTGCCGGATGGACACCGGCTTCAAGCGCCGTCGTGGTCATGCTGACTCCTCGGCGTGGGCTGCGAATCCGAGGTAGGCGGCTTTTCGCCGCGAAAAGTGGCCGGAGACCGCCAGGGTGGTGGCGCAGCCTTGGCAATGAACCTCCGACCCCGGCCCCTGAAGGGACGGAGTCTTTGTGTGGCAATGTCCGCAAAACACCACCGATACCCCCGGTCCCTGGCCGAGCAGCCTCATCTCCTCCTCTACGAGCCCGCACTCTGCCGCGACCGCTGCAGCTGCCTGGATATCGGCTGTCGGCCCGGCGAGCACGAGCCGCATCCCCACATACGTCGATGCAAGCACCGACTTCAATTGCCTGAGGCTTTCGTGATCAGCTGACGTGAAGTGAAGGTCCTGCTGCGGCAGCCCATCCGTGTTTTCAAGCGCAAGGGACTCTGCCTGTCCAAAGGACACGCAAATGACGCCGCGGAAGCCGTGGACCGGGCCAGCCACTGCCGAGGGATTCACGTATGCGGGTTTCATTGGCGTCCTACGGCGCGAAGGAGCGGTGACCGGTGTAGAAGCCCAGAGCGTAGTCCGGGGTCTCGAACTTCACCGTGGTGCCCTTGGGAAAGAACAGAACGTCACGTTCCTTCGCCCGCACAACGTCGCCGGTCGCCTGGTCGGTGAGGATGAACTCGCCCTGCACGACGACCTTCATTTCGTCATAGGTGTACTCGTAAACAAGGGGCTTGGAGGCTTTGAGTTCGAAGAAGCCGGCGCTGATGGCGGAGCCGCCGGGGTTGGAGAACGAATCGCCAATCGCGGCGTCGACGCCGGGTTCATTCATCGAGGGAAGGCCGATGAAACCGCCTTCTACCTTCTGGATTGATCCAGCCTTCGTGATGGTGCCTGTCAGTGCTTCCACGGTTCCTCCTGTTGATAGTGGGATGAAACGATGATTCACCAGAGTGAACAGGCGTAGGTTTCCGGGGAGTTAAGTTGCTGTTGCCATCGGTCGCTGCAGGCGACATCCAGAGTTAACAAATGGGGCCATCATTGGAAACACGCTTTTGACTACTCTGGTTCAACAAGGTTTCATAGGAAGCAACAGCAAGCGAACAGGACAGTTTCGATGACAAGTCTCGCAACCCCTGAAGTACAGGCGGCCGAGCCGGTGGCAGCGGACGCCGGCCGGATTTCCCTGGCGGATATTGCCAAAGCCCACGGCGTCCGCTTCCTGCTGGCCACTTTCGTGGACATGACGGGAAAGCCCTGCGCCAAGCTGGTGCCGGTGGAAGCCGCCGATGAGCTCGAAAACGGTGCCATGGGCTTTGCCGGCTACGCCGCGGGCCTTATCGGGCAGAAGCCGCAGGACTCTGACCTGATCGCTGTTCCCGATCTGGCGTCCTTCACGCCGGTGCCCTTTATCAAGGAGGGCTTGGCCATCATTCACTGCGACCCATACGTCGATGGCAAGCCCTGGCCCTACGCCCCCCGGGTGATCCTGAAGAACACCCTCGCCCGCCTCGCAAACAAGGGGATGCAGGCCAAAGTGGGGGCGGAGGTTGAATACTTCCTGGTCAAAAAGAACGACGACGGGACGCTGAGTACCGCCGACGCCCGGGACGACTCGCCCCGCCCCTGCTACGACGCGCGCGGCGTCACCCGCATGTATGACCACCTCACCTCCATCTCGGACGCGATCAACGGCCTGGGCTGGGGCAACTACGCCAACGACCACGAAGACGCCGCGGGCCAGTTCGAGCAGAACTTCAACTACGCGGACGCCCTCACCACCGCTGACCGCGTGGTGACCCTGCGCTACATCCTCAACATCCTGGCCGAACAGCGCGGCATGACCGCAACGTTCATGCCAAAGCCCTTCACGGACCGCACCGGCACCGGCCTGCACTTCCACCTGTCCCTCTGGTCCGGAACCGAAGCGCTGTTCCCGGCGGGCGGGAGCCCGGACGACGACGGCCGGGGCCTTGGGATCTCCAGCCTCGCCTATTCATTCATCGCCGGAATCCTGGACCATGCCCCCGCGCTTCAGGCGTTCCTCGCACCGACGGTCAACTCCTACAAGCGCACGGGCGCCACCACCAGCTCCTCCGGCGCCACGTGGTCACCGCGCAAGGCGTCCTTCGGCGGCAACGACCGCACGCACATGATCCGCGTCCCGGACAACAAGCGGATTGAGCTGCGCTCCGGGGACGGCTCCGCAAACCCCTACCTGGCCATCGCAACAGCCATCGCGGCAGGACTGGACGGCGTGGAGAAAGCCGCCGACCCCGGCGCTCCCTCCGGACCCGGCGAGTCCAGGCCGGACGCGCACCTCCTGCCGGCCACCCTGCTCCACGCCGTGGAAGCACTGCGGAAAGACCCTGTGATCCTCTCCAGCCTCAGCGGTGACGCCAGGATCGGTGCCTATTACGCAGACGCCAAGGAAGAGGAATTTCTGAGCTGGCACAACCAGGTCAGCGACTGGGAAATCCGCACCTACTTGACCTCTATCTGATCCCCACCGAGTAAAGGACCCCCACCATGTGCGGAATCGCCGCGCTGCAGCTGCGCAATCCCTCGCTGCATCCCCAGATGGGCAGCCTGCTGTCCTCCATGCTGTGCCAGATCGTGGACCGCGGGCCGGACTCCGCCGGCCTGGCCGTCTACAACACCCCCGGACTGGTGTCGGCCGGCACCTCCACCCTCAGCCTCCTGGGCAAGGACCAGGGCATGACGACGGCGGCCATCACCGCAGGCGTCGCCGCCATGCTCCCGGCCGGCACGGCAGCAGCAACGAAAGTGGTGGGGGATACCACCCTGGTGAGTGCCGCCGTCGGGACTGACCTGCTGGTGAAGGCCGTCAGTGAAACCCTGCCCGGCGCCACTATCATCGGCCGCGGCGAGCACGTGGCAGTGATGAAGAGCGTGGGCCATCCCATGGACATCGCCGCCGAGCACGGCCTCGAGGCAATGGCCGGAAGCCAGGGCCTGTCCCACACCCGGATGGCAACCGAATCCGCCGTGACCGCCGGCGGCTCCCACCCCTTCTCGGTTGCCGACGACTTGTGCCTGGTCCATAACGGCTCCTTCTCCAACCACGCCACGGTGCGCCGCGACCTCAAGCGCGAAGGCGTGGTGTTCGACTCCGAAAACGACACCGAGGTGGGTGCCCGCTACGTCGCTTCCCGGCTCAAGCAGGGCGACACCCTGGAAGAAGCCCTGGTGAACCTGGGCAAGGTGCTGGACGGTTTCTACACCCTGGTGGTCACCACGGCGGACAGCATGGCCGTGGTCCGGGACCCCATCGCCTGCAAACCGGCCATCATCGCCGAAACGGACGACTACGTGGCCATGGCCTCCGAATACCGTGCCCTGGCCGGCCTGCCCGGCATCGACAACGCCCGCATCTTTGAACCGGAACCCGGAAAGGTCTACACATGGTCACTCTGACAGCCCCCGAAAACATCGCGACGGACGTTCCGGCAGCAGACGGGCCCGCCGCCACCACGGTGGACCTCGACGCCAGCACCGTCCGGGAACTCAACCAGGGCATCCACAACGCCGAGGACGGACAGGCGTGGACCGTCACCAACCCCGGCGGCAAGCACAGCCTGGCCGTCGGCATCACCGCCGACATCGAAGTGACCATTGAAGGGCACGCCGGATATTACGCAGCCGGGATGCACCAAAAAGGCGACGTGACCATCACCGGCAATGCCGGCGTCGGACTGGCCGAGAACATCATGTCCGGCAGGGTCCACGTGAAAGGCGACGCCTCGCAGTCCGCCGCGGCCACCGGCCACGGCGGCCTGGTGGTCATCGACGGGAACGCCGGAGCACGCTGCGGAATCTCCATGAAGGGGGTGGACATCGTGGTGGGCGGCAACATCGGCCACATGTCCGCGTTCATGGCGCAGGCCGGCCGCCTGGTGGTGTGCGGCGACGCCGGGGACGCCCTGGGCGACTCCATCTATGAGGCCCGGATCTACGTCAAGGGCACTGTCGCCTCCCTCGGCGCGGACTGCGTCGAAAAGCCGTTGCAGGCCGAGCACCTCGCCGAGCTCACGGAGCTGCTCGCCGCTGCCGGCCGCAGGGACAACCCCGCCGACTTCAGGCGCTACGGCTCAGCCCGGAACCTTTACCACTTCCACGTCGACAACTCGACGTCGTACTAGGAGCCCCCATGACCATCACCTCCGTTCCGCAGCAGGCGCCCACCCAGAACATTGCTGAACTGGGCCTGCGCGAGTCCGCCACGTTCGACCGCGCCACCATCGCCGACATCCAGCGCGCCGCCGCCACCGGCGTCTACGACATCCGCGGCTGGGGCGCCAAGCGCAAGGTCCCGCACTTCGACGACCTGCTCTTCCTCGGCGCCTCCATGTCCCGCTACCCGCTGGAGGGCTACCGCGAAAAGTGCGATACCGACGTCGTGCTTGGCGACCGGCACGCCAGCAAGCCGCTGCATCTGCAGACCCCGGTGACCATCGCCGGTATGAGCTTCGGCGCTCTGTCCGCCAACGCCAAGGAGGCGCTGGGCCGCGGCGCTTCGGAGGTAGGCACCTCCACCACAACGGGCGACGGCGGCATGACGCCTGAGGAGCGCGGCCAGTCCAAGCACCTCGTGTACCAGTACCTGCCGTCCCGGTACGGCATGAACCCGGACGACCTGCGCAAGGCCGACGCCATCGAAATCGTGCTGGGCCAGGGCGCCAAGCCCGGCGGCGGCGGGATGCTCCTGGGCCAGAAGATCACCGAACGCGTGGCCGGGATGCGGACGCTGCCGGTGGGCATCGACCAGCGCTCTGCCAGCCGGCACCCGGACTGGACCGGCCCGGACGACCTCGAAATCAAGATCGGCGAACTCCGCGAAATCACCGACTGGAAAACCCCCATCTACGTCAAGATCGGTGCCTCCCGGCCGTACTACGACACGGCGCTCGCCGTGAAGTCCGGCGCGGACGTTGTGGTGGTGGACGGCATGCAGGGCGGGACCGCCGCCACGCAGCAGGTGTTCATCGAGAACGTCGGCATCCCCACCCTCGCCGCCATCCCGCAGGCCGTGCAGGCCCTGCAGGAACTCGGCGTCCACCGCAAGGTCCAGCTCATCGTCTCCGGCGGCATCCGCACCGGCGCGGACGTCGCCAAGGCCATGGCTTTGGGTGCCGACGCCGTCGCGATCGGCACTGCGGCGCTGATCGCCCTGGGCGACAACGATCCCCGCTACGCTGCCGAGTACTCTGCCCTCGGTTCCGCCGCCGGTTTCTACGACGACTTCCAGGACGGCCGCGACCCCGCCGGCATCACCACCCAGGACCCGGAGCTCGCCTCCCGCCTGGATCCGGTAGCCGCTGGCCGCCGCCTGGCCAACTACCTGCGTGTCCTCACCATGGAGGCGCAGACCATCGCCCGGGCCTGCGGCAAGTCGCACCTGCACAACCTGGAACCCGAGGACCTCGTGGCGCTGACCATCGAGGCTTCCGCCATGGCCCGCGTCCCGCTGGCGGGCACCAGCTGGATCCCCGGCGCAGGCTAGGAGCACTTCGTGACTGATTCGTCCGATTATGTGGTGGTGGGTGCCGGCCTGGCCGGCGCTGCCACCGCCTGGCAACTTGCGGCCCGCGGCCACCAGGTCACCATCCTGGAACGCAACGTCCCTGCCAGCCACGACGCCAGCTCACACGGCTCCGCCCGGATCTTCCGCTACGCCTACCCGGACCCCTTCTACACGCGGGCGGTACTGGAATCCAAGGCGCTGTGGGACGGGCTCGCCCTGGACACCGGCACACAGCTGATCACCCCGTTCGGCGCCGTGGATTACGGCCCCGAGCGCAACCCTGCACTGCTCGCCGGGGTGCTGGCCGCCGTCGGCGTTGAGCACGAACTCCTCTCTCCTTCCGACGCCAGGACGCGCTGGCCGCAGATCGCCTTTGATACCGAGGTTCTCTGGCACCCCGGCGCCGGCGTCATCGATGCCGAAACCGCCGTCAATGCCATGGTTGCGCTGGCCGTGCGGAACGGCGCCGAGGTCCTGACCGGCTGGAACCTGCGCAGCATGGAGCGCAACGGCAGCGGCTACCGCCTCATTTCCGGCACGGGGGAAACGGTCGACGCCGGCAACGTCGTCATCAGCGCCGGCGGCTGGCTGCCGGAGCTGCTTGGGCGGTTGCCCCTTCCGGAAGGGTTCCTTGCCGGGCTGCCGGAGATCACCGTCCGGCAGGAACAGGCGTTCCACTTCAAATACCGGGACCCCGAGGGTTCAGGCCAGTGGCCCACCTTCATCCACAAGGCCGCCGACATCCAGACGTACGGCCTTCCCGGCGGGCGCGACGCAGGCTTTGCCGGGCAAAAGGTGGCCGAGTACAACGGCGGCCCGTTCATCCCCTCCGCGGCTCAGCAAACGGGCGTTGTTGATCCTGCCAACCGGGAGCGGGTAGTGGACTACGTCCGGCGTTACCTGCTGGGCCTGGACCCTGAGCCGTACGCGGAAACCACCTGTCTCTTCACGAACACACCCAACGAAGACTTCATCATCGACCGCGCGGACAACCTGACCATCCTGTCCCCCTGTTCCGGGCACGGGGCCAAGTTCGCGCCGCTCATCGGCCAATGGGCTGCGGACCTCGCCACCGGGGCCGGCGGTGTCCCGCCGCGGTTCCGGCCCGCGTCGTCCACAGCTGTGACCACATAGAACGGATACCAGTGAGCCTTTCACAGACAGTACCCCCGGCGGACCCCACGGCGGATGCCCGGCCTGCTGCCGCAACGAGCGCATCCAGTGTGACCAGCCTGCTGCAGGGCATCTCCACCATCGGCAGGGACACGTCACGCGGCGGCTACTCACGGGCGGTCTTCTCCACCGCGGAAACGGACCTGCGCGCCTGGTTCACCGAGCAGGCAGGCCGGCGCGGGCTGGACGTCACCACGGACCACAACGGGATCATCTGGGCTTGGTGGGACACCTCCGCCGGCACCCGCAGGGATGCCGTTGTCACCGGCAGCCACCTGGACTCCGTTCCCGGCGGCGGCGAGTACGACGGTCCGCTGGGTGTCGCATCGGCGCTGGTCGCCGTCGACATCCTTAAAGCCCGCGGACTCCGCCCCCGGCGGCCGCTGGCCATCGCCGTTTTCCCCGAGGAGGAGGGCTCGCGGTTCGGCGTCGCCTGCCTGGGCTCCCGTCTCTTGACGGGCCAGCTGGATCCGGACAAGGCGCGCCGGCTCAAGGACCCGGACGGCAACACGTTCGCCGACGTAGCTGCCGCCAACGGGCAGGACCCCCGGCTGATCGGCGCGGACTACAAGACGCTGCAGCAGCTGGGGGTCTTCGTGGAGCTGCATGTGGAACAGGGCAGGGGACTGGTTGACCTCAACCAGCCCGTGGCCGTTGGTTCCTCAATCCTGGGCCACGGCCGCTGGAAGCTCAGCATCAGCGGGCAGGGCAACCACGCCGGCACCACGCTGATGGCGGACCGCAAGGACCCCATGATCGCTGCCGCCAAGATCATGGTGAACATCCGCGATACCGCCAGGAAATACCGGGACGCACGTGCCACGGTCGGCAGGGTCCAGCCCGTTCCGGGCGGGACCAATGTGATCGCTTCCAGGGTGGACCTCTGGATCGACGTCCGGCACCCGGACGACTCCGTCACCGCGGCCCTGGTGGAAGCCATCGGCCTGAACGCCCAGGTGTTCGCCGCGGAGGAAGGCTGCGGCGCCAGCCTCACCATGGAATCGCTCAGCCCCACAGTGCATTTCGACGGCGGCCTGCGGGACCGGCTGAAGGAACTGCTTCCCGGAGCGCCGGTCCTGGACACCGGCGCCGGGCACGATGCCGGCGTCCTGGCCAGCCACATTCCCACCGCCATGTTGTTCGTCAGGAACCCCACCGGCATCTCACACTCGCCGGACGAGCTGGTGGAGGACTGGGACGCTGAAGCCGGTGCCGTGGCGCTGGCAGATGCGCTCGCCGGGCTGATGGGAGAGGCGCGCGCCATCGGGTAGCGGCTGTGGTCCGTTGTTTTCAGTGCCGTACGCGGTAGTTCATGAGGACACAGCCCCCGGCGAGGACACGCGACTCCTCGAGTTCGAGGTCGGTGCGCCGGGGCTGTGGCCGGAAGAAGGGGACGCCGGAGCCCAGCAGCACGGGATGCACATTGAGGCTGACCTCGTCGATCAGACCGGCTTCGAAGAGCGATCCGGCGAGTTCACCGCCGCCCATCAGGCAGATCCCCTTGCCCGGCTGTTCCTTGAGTTGTTTGACGAATCCCGCGGCATCGGCGGACACCAGTTCCACTCCGGGCGGGGACTCCTTCAGCGTGCGGGAGAGGATGTATGTGGCGACCGGCGGAATGCCGGTGGCCTCGTTGCTTGCCGAGGGGCTGCCCGGGTCTGCCTCGCCGCCCATGCCCTGGGCGGCGGCGAACTCCCACGTCTTCCGGCCCATCAGGACGGCGTCCACCGTAGTCCAGTACTCGGCCATGATGTCTTCCACGTCCCTGCTGAAGTGCAGCCAGTCAATGGCACCGCCGCTGCCGGCGATGTACCCGTCGAGGCTGCACGCCGCGCCGTATGTCACGGTCCGCATGATGCGTCCTTCCGTTCTTTCCTCCTGCCCTTACTTGCAGGGTACGCGCGTCCCGCGTGTAAGGAAGGGGCTGGTGAAACTCGCGTGCGGACGACTGAAACCATCATTTAACACATCCGAAACCCACCCAAAAAAGCCCGCCATACAGTTGGAACCAGACGGCAATAGCCGCCCTCCGATGAACGTGGTACTGACTCCGCGTCCCTCCTCCGGAGTGGCTTTGACGGGCGATTTCCGTTCTCTCCTCGCATCACGAAAGGGGTTTCCCAATGGATTCGGGAAATGTCGCTTGGATATTGGCCAGCTCGGCGCTGGTCTGCATGATGATCCCCGCCCTGGCCCTGTTCTACGGGGGCATGGTGGGGTCGCGCCGCATTCTCAACATGATGATGATGTGCTTTGGCGGCGCCAGCCTGGTGGCTGTCCTCTGGGCACTGTTCGGGTACTCGATGGCCTTCGGAAACTCCGTCGGCGGGCTCGGCCTGATCGGTGACGTCACCGAGTTCCCCGGGATGGGGCAGCTGCTGGCCGCGGATGAAGAGGCGTCCATCCCGGTCATCCTGTTCGCCGCGTTCCAGCTCTTCTTCGCCTGCGTCACCACGGCGCTGGTGGCGGGAGCTGCGGCCGGGCGCATGAAGTTCGGCGCGTGGATGCTGTTCGCCGGCATCTGGGCCACAATCGTCTACTTCCCCATCGCGCACTGGGTGTTCGCCTTCTCGTCGGCGGACGGCAGCGTGACCGGCGGCTGGATCGCCAGCGGCATCAAGGCCATCGACTTCGCCGGCGGCACCGCGGTGCACATGAACGCCGGCGCAGCCGCCCTCGCCCTGGCACTGGTCCTCGGCAAGAGCTCCGGCTGGCCCAAAGTGGAACACGCGAAACCGCACAGCCGGCCGCTGGTGCTCATCGGCGCCGGATTGCTGTGGGTGGGCTGGTTCGGGTTCAACGCAGGCTCGGCACTGTCCGCCGGCCAGTCGGCGTCGGTGGTTTTCCTGAACACCGCCGTTGCTGCTTCGGCGGGCCTCCTCGCCTGGGCACTCGTTGAGCGCCTCCGCCGCGGGGCCGCCACCAGCATGGGCGCAGCGTCCGGCCTGATTTCCGCGCTGGTCGCCATCACCCCGGCCTGTGGTTCCGTCAGCCCGCTGGGTGCCGTGGCTATCGGTTTGATTGCCGGCGCCGTCTGCTCGCTTGCCATCGAACTGAAGTTCCGCCTGGGCTACGACGACTCGCTCGACGTCGTCGGTGTCCACCTGGTGGGCGGCATCCTCGGCACGTTGCTGATCGGCCTCTTCGCCACCGACGCGGCCCCCAACGCCGTCAACGGCCTCTTCTACGGCGGCGGCGTTGAACTGCTCGGCGTCCAGTCGTTGGCAACCGTCACAGTGCTGGTCTACTCCTTCGGCATCACCTGGATCCTCGCGAAGATCCTGGACAAGACGATCGGCCTGCGCATCAAGCCCGAGGATGAAATGCGCGGCATCGACCTCGCCGCACACTCCGAGCTTGCGTACCTCACGGACGAGGACCCGGTGGAGCTGGGCTCCCCGCAGCGTGCGTAAGGACCTCCCGGAAGTCCGGTAACCACTCCGGCAAACGAGTCAGGCAGAGGGCCAAACCTTGGACCGGTGCCAGCAGCAGCTGGCTTATAGTTCCAAGGTTTGGCCTTTTGTCGTGCCTGCTCTACTAGTGCCCGCTGCAGGCCAGGTTGCCGTTCCGCACTTCCAGGACGGCCGCCCGGACATGGCTGAGACGTGTCCTGGGCTCCGGTTCCATGGCGCCGATGTCTTCGCCGCCCCAATACGGATGGGTGAAATACACCAGCAGGGCGCGTTCCCTGCCGTCCTCCCCGGGTGCCAGGGGAACCACGTCCGCATGGCGTCCGACGACGGGCCTTCCCTCCACGGATTCGGGGGCCGTTAGGATGAGGCCGCCACGGTGTTCCTGCCGTGTCCAGTTGCCTGTGGCGTCGGCCGAGCGGTAGATCGCCTGACCACGCCACTCGTCCACGATCATCCAGTATTGGCCCTCAAGACGGAACACCTTCGGTCCTTCATGCGGGCGGCCGGGGATAGTGAGGCCTTCCAGTACCCACGACGACGGGTCCTGGGGCCTGTCGCTGACGGCGCTGTAGGTGTTGGAACCGCGGGCTTCGTCCTTGTACCAGAGCCGGTAGCGGCCATCGCCGCAGCGTGCGACGGCGGCATCAATGACCCGGGGCGAGTCCAGGTCTATCTGTCCCAGGTACTCCCACGTCTCGAGGTCCCCGCTGGAGAACTGCACAATGGACGCGCTCCCGGTCCAGTCTGTCCGGACGCCGCCCAGGACGGTCAGGTACATGATCCACTGGTCCCCAATGCGTACGACGTCGGGCGCCCAGAGGGTAGCGGGACGTTCCGTTTCCAGCGGTACCAGTCCGTCCGCGGTGCCTTGGTAGTTCCAGGTGGCCCCGCCGTCGGAAGACCGCGCGACGCCGATGCCGGTCCCGTGTACCCATTCCACGCCCGTCAATCCCGGTTTCGTGGCGCGGCGCTGGGTGTAGAGAAGGACCCACTCGCCCTTCAGGTGGTCGGCCACGAGGACCGGATCGGTGGGCCCGTCCCAGACGGGATCACGGTAGGGGACCGAAAACGCGTCCGCGCGCAGCGGAAGAAGATGCGGCAGGGGAGCCCGCCCGACAGACGGGATGGCCACCGTGGCGGCGGGCTGCTGGTGCACGGCTTCTCCAACGTTGTATTTTCTGCTTGCACCAAGAATAACGTGTTGAGAAGCCGGGCAGCAGCGGGGCAACTACTCCTTGAACAGCCCCGCCAGGTCCTCGGCCGTGATGGCGCCGCCGGCCAGGGCGTCGCCCTCCATCACGTCGGCGAACAGCTGCGACTTCCGGGCCTTGAGCGCCATGACCTTCTCCTCGATGGTGTCCTTGGCCACCAGCCGGTACACCATCACGTTCCTGGCCTGGCCGATCCGGTGGGTCCGGTCCACTGCCTGCGCCTCGGACGCCGGGTTCCACCAGGGATCCAGCAGGAAGACGTAGTCGGCCTCGGTGAGGTTCAGGCCGAAGCCGCCGGCCTTCAGCGAGATCAGGAATACCGGGGCGCTGCCGTTCTTGAACTCACTGACCACGTCGGCACGGTTGCGGGTGCCGCCGTCGAGGTAGCAGTACTCGATCTTCTCCTCATCAAGCCGCTCCCGGACCTTCCCCAGGAACCCGGTGAACTGGCTGAAGATCAGGGCACGGTGGCCCTCGGCAACGAGGTCCTCGAGCTGCTCGAACAATACGTCCAGCTTGCTTGAACGGACCCCCGAAAGCGACGGGTCAACCAGCGAGGCGTCCAGGCTGAGCTGCCGCAGCAGGGTCAACGACTGGAAGATGGTGAACCGGTTCTTGTTCACGTCCTCAATCAGCCCCAGGATCTTTTGCCGCTCGCGCTGCAGGTGCGTCTGGTAGACCTTCTGGTGGCGCGGGTTCAGCACCACTTCAAGGATCTGCTCCTGCTTGGGCGGCAGGTCCTTGATCACCTGGTCCTTGGTGCGGCGCATCATCAGGGGACGGACCCGGCGCCGGAGCTTGTCCAGCTGCCCCTTGTCGCCGTTCTTCTCCACCGGCTTCTGGTAGTACTCCGCGAAGCGCTTGGGGCTGGAAAAGAGGCCCGGTGCCACGATGGACGTCAGTGCCCAGAACTCCATGAGGTTGTTCTCCAGCGGCGTGCCGGTAATGGCCAGTTTGAAGGCGGCCGGCAGCTTGCGCGCGCACTGGTACGCCTTGGACTGGTGGTTCTTCACGAACTGCGCCTCGTCAAGCACCAGGCCGGACCACTCACGGGAGGCGTAGGCGTCGTAATCGATGCGGAACAGGGCATACGAGGTGATGACAATGTCCGCCCCGGCCAGCGCATCAGCCACCTCCTGCCCGCTCTTTGCGAACGTCTCGCCGACAGCCTGCACCTTCAACCCGGGCGCAAAGCGCGCGGCCTCCGCCGCCCAGTTGCCCACCACGCTGGTGGGCGCAACCACCAAAAAGGGAGCGACGGCGTCGGGGGACTTCTCCCGGGCCTGTTCCTTCGCCGCGCACATCAACGCGAGGGCCTGCACGGTCTTGCCGAGGCCCATGTCGTCGGCAAGGACGCCGCCCAGGCTGTGCCGGTACAGGAAGGTGAGCCAGTTGAAGCCCTCGAGCTGGTACGGCCGAAGCTCGGCATCCAGGGTGGCCGGCAGCGGCAGCCCGTCCACGCCGCCTTCCAGGAGGCCGCCCACCGCCGAACGCCAGGCGGCGGCCTGCTCGTCCACGATGCCCAGCTGCGCCAGCTCGTCCCACAGGCCGGCCTGGAAACGGCTGATCTGCAGCGGGGCGTCCTTGTTGTCCTGCAGCGACCGGGCTTCCTCGATCAGCGCCCGCAGCTGGTGCAGCTCCGGCAGGTCCAGCGAGAAGTAGGCGCCGCTGGGGAGCAGCATCTTGGTCTGGCCGGCGGCCAGGGCGGAGAACACCGCCGCAAAGGACACCGGCTGGCCCTCGAGGGAAATTTGGATGCCGAGGTCGAACCAGTCGCGCTGCTCGGTGGCCTTCGTGGAAATGGAGACAACAGGGGCTTCCTCGGCCTCGCGGTAATCGGCGATATCGCCTGCCGTTTCCACGTCCACATCCGGAGCTTCACGCAGCCGCGGCAGCACTTCCTCGGTGAACGCCAGCGTGTCCAGGCCCTTGAGCTCGGCCGACGCCGCCAGGCGGGGAGTGCCCCAGCCGCCGGTTGCCGACTCGCCCAAGGCGGGAACCACCTCCCACGGGTGGCCGATGCCCTCAAGGATGCGGGCTTCTGCGGTGTCGTCGCGGTAGCCGTGGTCGCCGGGGTGGCGCCACAGCGGCTGGGCGGTGACCAGGTTTCCGGTCTTGTAGTGCCACTCCCAGTGCAGCCGCACCTTGTGGTCTGCGCCGTAGTTTGCCAGCAGCGAGAGCGTGGGAACGGCAAGCGCGGGAAGCTCGACGGATTCGTCCCGCGCCGTCACCCGGGCCGCCTGCTTGAGCTTCGGATAAAACCCGGTGAGGAAGCGGGACTCATCCTTGGCAGGAATATGCAGCGTGCTGCCGGCCGTAACGAACGCCAGCAGTTCCTCGCTCAAGCCACCCTCCAGCGGTGCCAGGGTGATGGTGCCGTCCGGGTCCGGAACTCCGGGCAAGGCGGCCTCGCCGGAGGTGAAGAACAGGCCGTGCGCGGGGCGGCCGATCGTCCCCACGGCGGCCGGATCAATCTCGACCCCCTCCACGGTGATGGTGGGCGAAAGCTCCAGCCCGCCGTCGTCGGATGCTTGCTGAGGCGCGTCGCCATCCCCTGCGGGGTCAGCGCTGCCTGCCGCGGGCGCGCCATACCGCCCGAGATTAAGCCCGACGGCGGCGGGGGCCTCCGCGAGCCGCACCGACTCGGTGCCGCGCGAATGGACCAGGGCGAGCCCGATCTTTTTGGCGTCGGACAGCAGGTTCCACAGGTTCTTCCCGGAGTAGGAGTTCAGGCCGAGCCACAGGCCGGACGAATTGTGCATCCGGCTGGCCGACGCGGAGTGGGCGGCCAGGAACTCCTGCATCCACTCCACGTGCGCCTCGTTGCACTCGCGGCGGAAGTTCAGGTAGCTCAGCGTGTTCCAGGAGACGTCGCCGCGGATCCACTTGCCCTTGGCACCCATGATCACGGGGCGGGCCTTGAGCTGGCGGACGCTGCGCAGCGGATCCCGGCGGCCTGTGTAGGAGAAGTGCGGGGCCGGTTCCTCGATCTCGAACTGCAGCGCCAGTGGAACTCCGGTGCCCGAAGGCGCACCCCCTGGCTGCGAGATCAGCGGGCTGAGGGCCTGTTCCCAGTCGGACAGGGCGGCGGCCGACGGCTCCCGGGCAACCTGGGTGGCGGTTGCGGGTGACAGCAGCTGGACGCGGATGGCGGGGTTGTCCTCGGCGGCGAAGAGCAGCGCCGCCACGTGCTTGCAGTCCTTGCGGACGGGACAGCTGCACACCCCAACCGTGCAGCTCCAGCCGCCGGACTTGCGGACCAGCTTGGCCGTGGTGGAGTACGGAACCTCGGCGCCTCCCCGGACCTTGCCCAGCATCAGGCCCGTGCCGGCATCAAACGAGATCCCGGAGACGCGGCTGCCCATGGCATAGGCCAGTCCCGCCGCGAGGGAGCGGTCATTGATGGCGGGTGTCTGAATCGCCAGTGCCGCACTCTCGTCCGGTTGGGATGGCATGGTGCGCGCTACTTTCAGCAGGACACGGCGGAACCGCGTCCGGTGGTTGGTTATCTGATCCATCTTAGTTCGCTGCCGGGGCGGGGTGCGCGCGGCCCCTCGACGAGTGAACAACCTGATCAGCAAAACATGCGGCAGAACGAACGAAGCCGTGGCATGCCGCTGCGGAAACAGCGGCACGCCACGGCCTGTGGAATGGGATGCTAGGAGAACCGCTCCGGACGGAAGGTCTCGAGCATCGGATGGCGTTCCCCTGTAAGGATTTCTCCCGCCAGGAGCTCGCCCGCGATCAGGCCGAGCGTCGCGCCGGAGTGCGTGAAGGCCACAAAGCAGCCGGGAACCTTGCCGAGTTCGCCAAACACCGGTTCCCCGTCACCCGGGATCGGCTTGTAGCCGATCTTCCACGACGCAGGCTTGAGCTGGGGGTTGCCTTGAATCAGCTTGGAGGCTTCGTCTGCCAGTTCCTGGACTACCTCATCGGGGATGCTGAAGCTGCCGTCTGCATGCTCAGTGATGTTCTCCTCGTACCAGTCGTGGTCCAGGGCGAGGGTGTTTCCGGGGTTGGGCCGAACTGCCGCGCGGGGCGTGTTCAGCACCGGGGCCAGGCCGTGCTCCACCGGCTTGGTGATGACCAGCATGGAGACCGGCGAACCATTGGGGATGTTGACACCCAGCGGGGCCACAACGGCCGGGGTTGCGGCTCCGCAGGCAACCAGGACGGCGTCGGCACCGTGCACGGCACCCGAAGCGAGCTGGACCCCGACGGCGCGCCCGCCTTCAACCACCACCGAGGCTTTTCCTGCATTGAGGACCAGTTCACCCCCGAGTTCGTGGAACTCCGCCATCAGGAACTCCACCAGGTCCGGCAGGCTCACCCAGCCTTCGCCGGGGTTGAAGACAGCGTTCTCGGGTACGGCTGCTGCATCCACGCCCTTGGCCACCCCGGGGATCTCCGCGGGGGCCAGCAGCTTCGAGTCGTAGCCCTTGTTCCGTTCATAGCGGTGGCGGGCAGCCGTGGCATCCGCCTGGCCTTCCGCGTTCCACATCAGTCCGCCGTCAAACTGGAGCCATTCGCGGGACGGGTCGGCAGCGAACAGCGTCCGGTACCGGTCAACCCCTGCCATGCGGAGCAGGTGGTAGGGCGTGGAGCGTTCCCCTGCGGAATTCAGCCATGAGAGGGACCTGCCTGAGGCCTCGCTGGTCAAGCCGCTTTCGGTGAGGAGGACTACCGAGGCGCCTTCACGCAGCAGGTGGACGGCGGTGGAAACACCAAGGATTCCGCCACCGATAACGGCAACTTTCCTGGCGGAGTTGGTGGAAGACATGGGTACTCGCTTTCCTGTGTAAAGGGATGTGCCGTGACGTGCTGTGTCAGGCAAGGGCATGGACTTCTTCAATGACTTTCAAGACTTCGACGGCGTCTGCCGGGTCAACCGGGAGCGGCGCCCCGCGGAGGAGTGCCTCGGCCAGGAGCCGGTAGAACTCGGGATAGGCCCCCCGCTCGGCGGGAACGGCGCTTGTGGCGCCGTCCACCCCCAGGACCCCCCAAGAGACCTGGGGGTCCACGCCATAAGCGGGATCGGTGGGGAGGACCCCGGCATCAAGTGCCGGTTCCTGGCCGTCCAGTCCCCACTTGGTGTACCCGGCTGCCGAGCCGAGCACATGGAACCGGGGGCCTGCCTGCGGGGCGGCGCCGTTCATCCAGAGCCGGGAGCGTACGCCCGAATCGTGCAGCAGGGACACGAAGGCTTCCTGTTCCGGACCTGACGGGCCCGTGCCATGCCCGGCTGTTTCGCCGTAGCTGCGCGCCACGGGCCCAAACAGCTGGATGGCCTGGTCGATGAGGTGGGCGCCCAGGTCATGGAGGATGCCGCCGCCCTCCGCCGTGGTGGCGGAGTCGCGCCAGTTCCCGAAACCTTCCGGGCGCCACCACTCGAACCGTGATTCGAACGTCCGGACCTCGCCCAGCTCACCGGCATCCAGGAGCTTTTTGAGGGTCAGGAAGTCCGCGTCCCACCGGCGGTTCTGGAAGACCGTCAGCTGAACGCCGGCGTCGGCCGCTCTGGCTGCCAGCTCTTGGCCGTGTGCGGATGTGGTGACGAATGGCTTGTCCACCACAACGTGCAGCTTGTGGGCTATCGCCCTCGAAGCGAAGTCGAAATGGGTGACCGGAGGGGTACCCAGGACCACCAGGTCAAGGTCGGCTGACAGCGCGAACAGGGCTTCCGCCGTCGGGACAATCCGGGCCTGCGGGTAGCCGGCTGCTGCTGCGGCAGCGCGGTCCGGGTCCCCGGTGACAATCACATCCAGTGAATAGGACGGGTCCGCCTCGATCAGGGGTGCATGGAAGACGCGTCCGGAAATTCCGAAGCCGACGACGGCGGTGCGGATCGGTCTGTTGCTGACATTCGCCATCACAGGACCTCGGAGAGGAAACGCTGGAGGCGTTCGCTCTTGGGTTTGTCGAAGATGTCCGCAGGCGTGCCCGCTTCAACTACTTCACCTTCATCCATAAAGACCACCTGGTCGGCCACTTTCCGGGCAAAGCCCATTTCGTGCGTCACCACCACCATGGTCATGCCCCGCTTTGCAAGCGACGCCATGAGGGTCAGGACGCCCTTGACCAGCTCGGGGTCCAGGGCGCTGGTGGCCTCGTCGAAGAGCATCACTTCGGGTTCCATGGCGAGGGCACGGGCAATGGCCACGCGCTGCTGCTGTCCGCCGGAAAGGTCCCGTGGACGGTGGTCGGCACGTTCGGCAAGGCCCACCTCGGCCAGGCGGAGGCGTGCACGCTCCCGTGCCTCTGCCTTGGGCATCTTCTTGACGCTCCAGAGGGCGAGGGCCACATTCTCCAGGGCCGTGTGGTCCGGGAAGAGGTTGAAGTGCTGGAAGACCATCCCGATCCGGCTGCGCAGGATGTCGGGGTTGACCTTCAGTACGCTCTCGCCCGCCAGGAGCACGTCGCCGCTTTTGGGTTCGTGGAGCCTGTTGACCCCGCGGAGCAGGGTGGACTTGCCCGAGCCCGATGGCCCGATGATGCAGGTGGTGGTGCCGGGGGCCACGGTAAGGCTGACGTTGCGGAGCACCTCGATGTCCCCGTACGCCATGGTCAGGTTTTTGAGTTCCAGGCTGGATCCGTGGAAGGTCTGGATGTCAGCGGTGGGGTTGGCGCTGGTGCTGGTGATCATGTGTTGCTCCCGGTAGTGAGCGGCGAGGCCGCGTCGAGTTCCTTGACTTCCTTGAGGCCGCTGGAGGGGGCCGCGGGACGGCGTTTTCCTGCCCGGAAGCGGCTGTCGAAGTAGTTCACCAGGTGCGTGAGCGGCACGGTGATGATGAGGTAGAAGATGCCGGCCATCACCAGCGGGGAGAGGTTTCCGGAGAGGACTGCGGCGTCCTGGCCCACGCGGAAGAGTTCACGTTCGCTGACCAGCAGGCCGAGGAAGTAGACGAGTGAAGAGTCCTTGACGATGGCGATGAACTGGTTGACCAGTGCCGGCAGTACGCGGCGGATGCCCTGGGGAATGACCACGAGTGCCATTGATTTGCCGTAGCTCATGCCCAGGGCGCGGCAGGCCTCGCCCTGGCCCTTGTCCACGCTTTGGATGCCGGCACGGAAAATCTCACCGATGTAGGCGCTGGCGATCAGGCTTAGGGCGATGATGCCCAAGGGGTACGGCGAAGGGCCGAAGATGGACTGGCTCAGCCGGGCGAACCCCTGGCCGATCAGCAGGATGGTAAGGATGGCCGGCAGGCCACGGAACAGGTCCGTGTAAATGCGGGCCGGGACCCGCAGCCACCGGGACGGTGAAATGCCCATAACGGCGACGATCATGCCGAGCACCAGGCCGATGATCGTGGCCGAGACGGAAATGATGAGGGTGTTCAGGAGGCCCACGCCCAGAAGTTGGGGCAGGACTTCGACCATTGCTTCGAAGTCGAAGAATGTGCGGATGATGGTGTTGAGCCAGTCCATGGTTGCTCTCAGACGTTGTTAGCTGGTGGAACGGGGGCGGTCATGGCGGTAATTCAGGTTGACCGCCCCCGCAACCTTGGGAGGGGTTAGTTACTGGGCGCCGGGCTGGACGTCTGCTCGGCCTTGGGAAGGTACTGCTCGGGCATCGGGGAGCCCGGGAACCACTTTTCGTAGAGCTTCTTCCAGGTGCCGTCCTCCATGGCTTCGGCCAGGCCCTTGTTCAGGGCCTCCTTGAATTCGGTCTTGCCCTTGGCGACGGCGAAGCCGGCGGGAGCGTCGAAGGACGGGATATCTGCTGCGCTCACCAGGCCAAACTGTTCCTGGTAGGACTTGGCGGCTTCGTAGTCGAGGAAGTGCGCGTCGACCGCACCGCTGTTGACGGCCGAGACTGCGGTGTTGTTGTCGGGGAAGCGCACCAGGCTTGCGGAGGTGAAGTTCTTGACGGCGTAGGCTTCCTGCAGCGTTCCCTGGACAACGCCCAGGCGCTTGCCGGAGAGCCCTTCCGGATCGTTGATGCCGGACGTCTTGGTGGTGATGATGGTCAGGTAGCCGGCCAGGTAGCCGTCGGAGAAATCAACGGTTTCCTTGCGCTTGTCCGTGATGCCGATGGCGGCGACACCGGCGTCGAACTGCCCGTTGGCGACGGCGGCGAGCAGGCCGGAGAAGTCCTGGCCGGTGAAGACCACGTTGTCTACACCGGCCCGGCGGGCCACGTCCGTAAAGAGTTCGACATCGAAGCCTGTGAACTTACCCTGGGCGTCGGTGAAGGTGTACGGCTTCGAGTCACCCAGGCTGGCGACACGGATGGATCCGGGCTCAATCAGGCCGTAGGGGTTGTCCGCGGACGAGGATGAAGCAGGAGTGGATGCTCCGCAGCCGGACAGTGCCAGGACCGCGGCGACGGCCGCGGCAACCAGTGTTGCGGGGCGGAAAGTCTTTCGAGTAAACACAGCGAGTTTTCCAATCGAGAGAAGCGGGAGTGGAGGATCGAGATCCGCCGTGGGGGGATGCTTGGCCGGTACCTCTTGCTGAGTCCGGTCTCAGTCTCTACGATTGAGACCGGACTCACACCGATTGATAGAAATGTAACCCAAGCCACAAAAGGGCGTCAAGCGTCCTACGGGAAAGGCCGAAATGAGTACTGACGCTTCACGACGACGCGATGTAACAGTCGCCGACGTCGCCAAGGCCGCGCAGGTATCCAAGGCCCAGGCAGCACGTGCGCTGGGCAACTATGGCGCAGTGAGTGACGATGTGAGGGAGCGCGTACTGGCAGCAGCGGAAGAGCTGAACTACCGCCCAAATGAACTCGCGCGCAGCATGAATACCGGGAAGTCAAACACTATCGGCGTGGTGGTGGGCGACATCGAGAACCCGCACTTTGGCCTCGCGACCAGAGGCATTACTGACACCGCGAAGAAGAGCGGGTTCAACGTCATCCTGGTCAATACCGATGAGGACACAGCAGCCGAAGTGGACGCAGTGAAGGTGCTGCTGGACAAGCGCGTTGACGGCCTGATCATCGCGCCGGCTTCATCGGTTGATACGCAGCACCTGGCAAGCGTTCACACGTCCGGAAGGCCCTTGGTGCTCCTCGACCGTAGGGCCCAGGGGGTGGAGGTGGACACGGTGGCGGTGGAGATGGAGGGGATCTCCTATGAATCCACCAGCTACCTGATCGGGGAAGGGCACCGCCGGATTGCCTTCATTTCCACCATTCGGACGGATGAGCCTTACTTCGCCGGCCTGCCGCTGGATTCCTCGCAGATCTCGGACCGCCGCGATGGTATGAAGCGTGCGTTCGACGAAGCGGGGCTTCCCCAACCCGAGGACCTGGTCCGGCTCAACGCCGGCGGTCCTGAGTCCATCAGGAAAATCACCCGTGAACTGCTGCAGCAGCCTGATCCCGCCACAGCGATCATTGCCTCGGACGGACTTATCGGCCTCAGCGTCGTCGAGGCGATCCAGGACCTGGGGCTCTCGATCCCGGACGACGTCTCTTTCCTGATGTACGACGACTTTGCCTGGACCCGCCTCACCACACCGCCTCTGACCGTGATTGCGCAGCCCGTCTACGAGATGGGCGTCGCCGCCGCTGAGGCCCTCATCCGCCAGATCCAGGGCAGGAAAACGCCCGCTGCAAAACCTGAATTTTCCGCCACCCTGGTGAAGAGGGGGTCTGTGGGCGTTCCCGCCAGCAGGGCAAACGGTTAGCCGTTGTGCAGTTGCTGAAAACTTCGCTAGACGTTCACTTCCTCCTCAATGGGCCGGTAATCCCTCAGCCGTAGCGTGAAAAGTGTCCTGAGCACCACCAGCGAACAGCAGTAAGGATTGCCATGATCACCAGCCAGCAGCCCGTCGTCCTGACCAGCAGCAGCATCGAAGCCAGCGATGAGGAGGCAGTTGAGGCCAATGTGAGCGTGGTGGACGCCATGCACACCGCTCTTCTGCACACCGAGGAGATGTCGCCGGTGGCGGTCCGCAGCTACTACGTGGATTTCTACCTCACGCAGTCACTCGAGGGCGGCTTCGCGCAGTACTCCTTCATGGCTGTGGACCGGTCCGAAACGGACACCCTGATCCGCGAGGGTATGGCCGGCATGGGCGCAACGGCCCACCTGGACCTCTTCAACCGCGCTGTTGCGGCCTACGACGCCCTGACCGAGGAGGAAGCCGAGCACTACCTCGACGGCGGACTCGACCAGGCTGAAGAGACCCCCGACGCCGTCCTCCGCATGGAGGAGCTCGACGGTGAGTTCGAGGAGTTGCTGGAGCGGGAGAACATCACCGCACTCAATGCCGCTTGGCTGCGCGGACAGGCCGATCTCCTGGTGCTCGACGACGAAGAGGTGGGCGCATACATCCAGCGGCTGGTTGCGCTGATCCCGGACCTGCCCGAACGCCAGGCCAAGGCAGAGGCCGAGGCGCTGGAGGATGCCCCGGACTTCGAAATCATCATCCGTGAACTGTGCAGCATTGCCGGCTACGAACTCCTCAAGATCACCATGGGGGACCCCAACTACCTGCACGACGGCGAGAAGACCCTGGCCTGGCACTTCTCCACCGACCATGGCGACTTCCTGATGGTGGAGGAGGACGACGAAGCCTTCATGATCAACCCCGAAACGCTCGAAATCGTCGCCGCAGTGGAGTTCGAAGAGGCCGACGCCGACCTCATCGAGGCCTAGAAGCACCCTCCGGAAGCTTGCCCGCTTCGCGGGTGATCAACGCACCGGGGTCGCTTTAACCTGCGGCGGCCCCGGTGCACCTCCCGCGGACCGCACCTTCCTTTCCTGGCTGTTCCGGTCCCTGGCCTAGCTGTTTTGTTCCAGGGCCGCGGCCAGGATTTCCAGCAGCTCGTCGTCCACCTGCTCGGGGGACACCAGCCGCACCCGGAGCGTAAAGGGATCGTCCGTGCGTGTTCTGACCTGTTCCAGCCGGCCCCCGGCGGGAGCATCAAGGCGCAGGGTCACGTCCACCGCCGAGTTGGTGGACCGGGTCACCTGGGCGAACTTCCGGCGCGGGCTGTGCAGGGACACGTAGCCCTTCCGCATCTGGATCTGGACGCCGTCGGCGGCTGACGCCCAGGCAAGGATGGAATCGGCGATGGGCCGCAGCTGCGGGTGGTTGGCGTATTGGCCGTCGATCAGTTCGTCGGCGTCGCGCAGCATGAACTCCGGGTAACCGAACATCTCCCAGGACACCGCGTACTGGGCATAGCCCGTCACGCCAAAACCGTCCCGCATCCAGTCGCGGAGTTCCCGGTCGCTGCGGATGCCCGCCGCCCGGGCCTGCTCCACCCAATGGGCCGTATCCTGGCCGGTCTTCCGCAGGAGCAACGCCTTGTTGTTGTCCACCATGGACTGCCAGGTGCCGGCCTCTTTCCGGGGCGCACCGGTTTGTGTGTCGGACTGCTGCGGCTGGTTGCTGTTGGACATGCATCGATCGTAAGGGCGACGGTCCGGTGGTCCTGATACGGACGGGCAATAAAAAGATTTCCAGCGTCCGTAACCTTTCCGCTGCCCCCGGCGATGTAGGAGGTGATGGGTCCGCACGCCGGGCCCAACCCGATATGTTGTCCAGGTTTGGAGTACTTGATGTCTTTGTTCACCGTTCTCGCCACCAGTAAAGTCGCCGCCGGAGTCCTGGCAGCAGGCACCCTGGCCGTCGGCGGAACCGGCGCAGCCGCCGTTACCGGTGTCCTCCCCGCTGACGCGCAGCAGACCGCGCACGAACTGTTCGGTGCTCCCGCCCCGCAGCTGGCAGCCGAGGCAGCCTCTGACGCCCAGACCGGTGCGGAGTCCACCACGGATGCTGCAGCCGACGCCGATGCAACGGCAACTGCTGATGCGGCTGCCGACGCCACGGTCAGCGATGAGGAAGCAGCCGCCCAGGCTTCGGGTTCCGTTGCCGCCGGTGCTGCCGTTGACGCAGCCGGCGCCGCCGCCGTCGGTCTCTGCACCGCTTTCACCAACGGCGGCCTCAACGCGTCTGCCGAAGGCTTCTCCTCGCTGGTTATCGCTGCCGAAGGCGAAGCCAACGTTGGCGACTTCTGCGCGGATGTTGTTGCGGACGCGGACGCCACCGCTGAGGCCGCAGCGGCTGCCACCGGCTCGGCCGCCGTTGAGGTTGAGCGTCCCGAGCTTCCGGCCGTTCCTGCCGTCCCCGCCGTTCCGGGTGTCGACGGCGAGCCCGCCGTTCCTGCCGTGCCTGCTGTTCCGGTTGAGGGCGCCGACGTCGTGGAAGCCCCTGCGGTTTCAGTCCGCTAGGCACCGTTGGCTAGGGTGGACCGCAGCTGTTTTGTGGCTGCGGCCACTCCGGACTGCAGGAACCAGCCCCCCGTTCCTGCAGTCCCGCCTGCCGGCAGCGTGGTGCTGCCGCAGGCGGAAGAAGCAGCGGGGGACAGGCAATCCGCACCGCACAACCGGGACAGGCGCACCTCGCGTTCCGGGATGGAGGAGCCGCTGGTGCTAGACACTTTGGCCCATGAAGAGATCGACATATTCGACAGCGCAGCCGGAACAGATCCCGCTGTGCTGTTTGGCGCTGCCTATCGGTCCTTCGCCGGCCCCGTGCAGGGATATCTCAGGGCCCGCGGTGTTGACGACCCGGAAGCGGTAACCCAGGACGTGTTCCTGGCCTTCTATCCGAAAATCAAAGGGCTCACCGGCGGCCTGCAGGGCGCCAAGTCCTTGATCTTCTCCATTGCCCACGCCCGCATGGTGGACCACTACCGCCGGCTGGAGCGCAGGCCGCAACTGACGCCCTACGATCCCCAGGATGACGGCCGCACAACGCCGTCGGCGGAGGACCAGGCGGTGGAACTGCACGGCGGGGCCGCCGCGATGCTGGACGGCCTCAGCGGCGAACACCAGGAAGTACTGGCGCTCCGCGTGGTGGCGGACCTGTCCATCGAACAGGTGGCGGGCATCATGGGCAAAAGCACCGGGGCCATCAAGCAGCTCCAGCGCAGGGCCCTTCAGAACCTCAAAGCACAGACGCTCTCAAGAAACCAGGCGAATCATGAGTGACACCGCAGGATCCCGCAGCGACGGATTCGTTGACCAGCTGCTGCTGGAGGCAGGGCTGGACGACGACGGACAGCTCCATCCAGCGCTCCTGCAACTCCGCGCCCTGGGTGCTGTGGCGCCGGAACCCTCCGCGGAGGTAGCGGCCCTGATGCAGCGTGCCGAGGAGGTGGCGGCTTCAAACAGCACGGCCGCACCTGCTGCGGCCGCGCCAGTTGAGACCGCAGCAGTATCCGCCGCCGCACCCCCCGATGAGCTGGCCGCGCGGCGCCGGACCAAGCGGCGCGTCACCCTGACAGCACTGTCCGTGGCCGTCTCGCTGTCCGCCGGCGGAGCCGTCGCCGCGGCTTCCGACCAGGGGTTCCGGGACTCCTTCAGCCGGTTCAACCATGCCGTCGCCTCGTTTGTGACGGGATCCACCGGGGTTCCGGCGGGGAACCAGGCTGATGACCCCGCAGTCCCGGTTCCGGCCACGCCGGCAACCCCCGCCGCCGAAGAGACTGTCCCGGCCGCACCAGGTCCCGCCGCGCAACCGGCGGAGGTGACGCCGTCGAACGCTCCCGCCCCGCCGGAAACGGCAGCCGGGCAGGACGCCGCCCCGGGGAAGCCGGCCGGCCTTCCTGCTGCCGAGGACCTGGCCACCGCCGTTCCGGATGATCTCACCAACGGTGTAGGCCAGCCGCCGCAGGTGCCCGTCCCCGGCGCGTCAGAACTTCCGCTGCCCGGGACTCTCCCCGCAGTTCCGCTGCGCTAGCTGCGGTAGGGCGCCTGCGGCCCGTTTTTCCGGCCGCCGCCCGCCATTCAAGCCCTGCCGCGAAGAGCATGGAGGCGGGCCGGCCCGGCCGGCAAATCCAACTCAGTAGGCTGATGCACCGCCCATCTTGATCATGGCGCCGGACGGATCCGCCAGGTACCAGACGTCATTGACGCCCTGGCCCAGGATGTCGCCCGGCTTTGTGTCCTTCGCGAAGTAGTACAGCGGCAGTCCCTCCAGGGTTACCTGCTGCTTGCCATCCGGGGTGGTGATGGTGCCCAAGGCTCCCGTGACGCCCTCGGCGGACGGAGTTTCCGAGGAAGCAAAAACAGGGGGCCACGCAACCAGGCAGGCGTCAGTGCAGGCACTGGTTCCGGAGTCCTTCACATCCTTCGTGAAGAAGTACACGCTCATTCCCTTTCCATCCACCACGATGGTCCCTGCGCTTGTGGAGGCTGTCTTGAGGTCGACGCCGGCGCTGGCCGTAGTGGACGTTGCCGAGGGCGGGGACACCGAGGCGGCGGGGGCCGTTGCGGAGGTGGCAGGCGCGCCGGTGGTGACAGCGGGGCTGGTGGCCGGCGCGGTTCCGGTGCCGCCGGCACAGGCAGTCAGTACCGCGGCAAAGGCCAGGATGGCGAGGCCTGCACCCGGGTGGTGTTTCATGGGTTGCTCCTTGGCTGGGCCCGGCGTCTGATACCGGACGCTAACCCCTACGACGCATCCGGGTGAAGAATGGTTCAAGCAGGATGAACTTTTTAACGGCCCGCGGCGTCTTTAGGACATCAGCAGGAATGTGGGACAGAACCACATCAGGAGGGACGGCATGCCGCTGGATGAGGACGTGGTGGCGTCCATCTACCGCGAACACGGCCCCGCCCTGCGCCGGTTCGTCCTCAGTGCCTCCCGGGACCCCCAACTGGCTGAGGACGTGGTGCAGGAGACCGTGCTCCGCGTCTGGCAGCACGCGCCGGAGATCAACGGCAGCCTCCGCAGCTACCTGTACCGGACGGCCAGGAACATCATGATCGACAATTACCGGCGTGCCCAGCGGCGCCCGGAAACACTGGAAAGCGGCCTCACGGATCACGGCGGGGCGATGGAAAAGGTGGATGAGCTGTTGATCCGGGTCTTGATCGAGGAGGCCCTGCTCCGGCTGAGCAAGGAGCACCGCGACGTCCTGGTTGCCCTGCATTACCGCCGCTTTACGGTCAATGAAGCCGCCGTCCAGCTCAACATCCCCAGCGGAACCGTGAAGTCCCGCGCCTATTACGCGGTCCGTGCCTTGCGCACCATCCTGGATGAAATGGGGGTGGAACGGTGAACGGTTTTGATCCCCACCAGTTGCTGGGTGCCTACCTCCTGGGCGGGCTGGACGACGACGACCAGGCGGCTTTTGCGTCCCACCTCAAGGACTGCCCCGCCTGCCGCGAGGAACTGGCCGGGCTTGAGAAGCTTCCAATGCTGCTGGACGCCCTTCCCGTGCCGGATGCCGTGGCGCTGACCGCCGTTGCGGCCGTAGCGTCCGGTTCTGATGCCCCCGCTCCGGTTCCGCTCCTCAACAAGCTGGCGCGCCGCCGTCGGACATCACGACGGCGGTGGGCGGCACTCGTGGGCGCCGTGGCCACCGCCTGCCTCGCCCTGGGACTCGCTGCCGGACCATTGCTGGCGCGGCCCGGGCAACCCGACGCCACCTATTCCGTCCAGTCCGGGGGCGGCCTCCAATTCAGCATCGACCTCGCCCGCAAGACCTGGGGGACCGAGCTGGCCGTGAACGGAAGCAGCCTGCCGCAGGACGGGACGTTGTCGCTGTGGGTCAGGGACCGCGCCGGCGGCGAAGACCGCGCGTGCGCCTGGACGGCAACCCCCAGCGGCAGGGTCAAGGTCACGGGGGCAACGCCCATCCAGCTGGGAAGTATTTCCAGTGTTGAGCTCCGGGACGGCACGCAGCATGCCGTTGCCGTGATCACGGTGCCCTGACGCCTGACGCCTGACGCCTGACGCCTGACGCCTGAAGCCCTGACACCTGAAGCCCTGGCTCCTCGCGGGCCCGGGGCTAGGGAAGCTCGGGCGAAGGCCCGTGTTGGGCACGGAATTCAGCTATCAGCGCCTCATCCTCGCAGGCGCGGGCGAACGCGTCGATCCGCCTCTCGATCTCGTGCCCCAGAAGCCAGGTGCCGATCCTCTCCATCAGCGGCCGCAACAGCGCCGGCCGGCAGGAAAAGGTGTATTTCCAGACCGCGTGGGTGCCGCCGTCGCCGGCCGTGAAGCGCCAGCCGCCGCCAAAGTTCCCGAAGAACCAGGGGCCGGACACCATGGTCATGCCCACGTTCCGCGGCGGGACGTAGGAGACGTACTCGCTGACCATCGTCAGCCCCAGGCGGGAGCGCGTCCTGGTGCGCACGCCCTTGGCTGCAGAGCTGGCGCCGGCCAGGAATCCCTGGGCCGAGATGAACGGGTCCCACTTAAGCCGGAACGTGCCGGTGGTCTGGGAGAAGGCGAAAACCGTTTCCGGGTCGAGGCGGATGAAGCGTTCAGCGCGTACCTGGGGCATGGTCCCACCCTAGCCACCCCGGCGCTCAACAACTGGACGCGGTCATCGCGACGGCGGTTCCCTGGCCGTTTCCGGGTTACTGGGTCATTTTGGCCAGCCGGGCCCGCACGATCATGAACACTCCGTAGCAGATGAGCCCGGCACCCACTGCTGCCAAAAGGTAGACGCCAAGGGGCTGGTCGCGCAGTGCGCGGAGCCCGCCGTCCAGGCCGGTTGAATCCTCCGGGTGGGCCTGCAGGGTGGCGATAACGATGAGCAGGCCGGTCAGCAGCAGGACTACGCCCTTGGCCACATAGCCTGTCACGCCCAGCACCGTTACCGCAGTCCTTGCCTTTGGGGACGCGGGCATGACCAGATGCTTTTCGAAGGATTTCCTGAGCCCACGGATGCCGTACACCACCCCGGTCACGGCGATGCCGGCGCCCAGCAGGACCAGCAGGGCTACGCCGCCGGGAGCTTTGATCAGGGAGACGGTCAGGTCACTGACAGCTCTTTGGTTGTCGCCGCCCGAGCCGGTTCCCCTCGCGAAGGACAACAACGTCAGGGCGAGTCCGGCGAACACCAAAGCCTGGGCCCCGGCCTTGGCCTTTTTTCCGGCCTTTTCCTTGGTGGGCAGGCGGTTGTAGTCGAAGATGGCATCGCTGGCCTGCCACAGCGCAAGGGCAGCGCACGCCGCGAAGCTCGCCCACAACAGGAAGGGTCCGGCCGGCTGCGTGGCGAGCTCCGCCACCGCGCCGCTGAAGTCCGCGTTGCCGGTACCGCCCATGGCCAGCCGGATGGCAATGGCACCCACCAGCAGATGCAGTATGCCGCTTGCCGCAAACCCTGCCCTTGCCAGCAGTTCCAGAGTCCGCGAATTGGTGACGTTCTCTGCCGCGTCCACGGCCTGCTTCAGTTCTCTTTTGATGGCTGTTCCTTTGTGCGTGCGCAGTGCGCGGTGGTCCACTGGTGTGCGTGCCCCACACAAAGGCAATCGTGCCACGCGGACACGGTCTGGAACAGTACGCGGCCTGGCGGTGTGGATGCGCGCCTCTCTTCGGACACGCATGGGGAGGGATCCCCATCGCCCGGTCCCGGCGGCTGTGCCACCCTAAGCAGCAGCGGATGACACACACCGAGGACTTCTCCGGGGGAACACCATGACCTTTTACGGCGCTGACGTCAGCCGGCTGCGCGCACTGGCCAAGGCGGCTGACCAGGCCGCGTCACTGCTGAGCGCCCGGGCCGGCTCGCTGCACAGCCAGATCCAGTCCGCACCGTGGAAGGGAACGGACAGCGATCGGTTCCGCCAGGAATGGGCCGGCAGCCACCGCCCCGGGCTGGACAAGGTGGTGTCCAGCCTGCGGGAGAACTCAAAACTCCTGCTGAAGCACGCGGATGAGCAGGAGAAGGCGTCGTCATCCGGCGGAACCGGCGGCACCAGCCTGTGGGACCCCCTCCAGTCGCTCGCCGCCCAGGCCCGGGACTGGCTGCAGGAACAGGCTGCAGCGGCAGCCGCGGCCGCGGAACACCGCAGGGAACTGGAAGCCGGCCTGGAGCGCATGCTGGATGCAAGCCCCGCGGAGCAGGAGACGTGGTGGGACAGCCTGTCCGCAGCGGACCGCAAGTACCTGATCGAGGGCGAGGGGGACGACGGCCCCTTTGCCGAAGACCTCATGCGCATGGACGGCGGCATCCCCGAATCTGCGCAGGAGCTGGCCAAGGACCACCTGCAGGGGCTGGCGAAGGCGGATATTCCCGTCTGCTCCGAGGCCGGCCGGGCCTCCATCGAGGCGCGGGTGGCGTGGGTCCACGGGGGCGCCGAGGTAGGCACCGAAGTGGTGGAAAATGCGGACGGCTCCGCCACCATGAAGGTGTACGGGAACATGGGGCTGGGCGTGAACGACACCAGTGGCGCCGCCGGCGCCACCCTCAGCGGGGAGGTGTCCCGGGAGTACACCTTTGGCAGCGTGGAGGAAGCCATGGCCGCCCGCGGACAGATGTACCGCGACCTGCCGCCGGACAGCGTGGGCGAGATCAAGGACGTGGCGGGCAACCCGCCGGGCTACATCCTGGAAACAATCAACAATGCGGCCGGTGACAACGGATCCACCGGGCTGACGGACAAGGCGAAGGGGACCCTGTCGCTGGAGGCCGAAGCGGAAACCGGGGCCGCGGCCGGATCCGCGAAGCTGGACCTGGCCTACGAGCGGAACCTCACGGACGGCACCTCCACCGCCAGCGGAGAGGTTTCAGCGCAGGGAACGCTCAATCTGGACGGGCGGATCTTCGAGGCCTCCGGCACGGGCGGCCTGCAGGTCACCATGGACAAGGACAGCACCATCGATTCAGTGTCGGTGTCCATGGACGGTACCGTGGCGCAGGGGGTCACGGCGGGCACCGACGTTAAGGCTGCCAAGGTGGAGTCCTCGGTGACCGCCGGCACGCAGGGCACGGTCAGGATCGACGTGGAGTACTCGCCGGAGAACCGGCCCGTGATCGACAGCTACCTGCGCAACATAGCACTGGGTGATGAGGCAGGGGCGGCCCGGGATGCCGCTCGGCTCTATGAGGCCGGTTCCGCCACGGTGCAGGTCAACAGCGTGGTCAGAGCGTCCACCGAAGCCGGCCTTGACGTGAAGCTGGGTGAGGTGGAGGTCAAGACCGAGAGCCAGGCCACCACCAACGTGTCCACCTACTACAAAGTCCCCAACGACACGAAGCTTGAAAGGCTGTGACCATGTCCGTGCACATCGAATCCCCGCTGGGGTTCACGGCAGACTTTCCCGAGCACACGCAGGTCCTCGGCGACTCCACGGCCGGGCCCAACAGCGGGCAATACGGACTCCCGGGCGATGTCCTGGTCACCGTCATCAAGGACGACACTTCGGTGCAGGACGCACCGCAGGCCAACGGCTGGGCGCACCTGATGTCCGGCTTCTACCGTGAGGAGCGGGGTGGAACCCTCCTGGCGGAGGGCGAACTGAACCTCCCCGGAAAAGCCGCGTACGCCGTGGTGGTGGGTTACGACGACGCCGGGGGCGCGGGGAAGGTGGCAGCCACCGTGGGTGTGTGGGAACGCTCGCGTTTCATTGGCGTCGTGGTGATCTGGCCCTACGTGAACCCCGGCGTGGAGCCGCGGCTCGGCATGCTCAGGGAGATTGTGGCCGCCATCAGCGTGGGCTGACCTCCTGCTACCGCCGGCGGTAGCAGAGATCGAAGATCAGCCGCCCGGCCTCGTGGGCTTTCGCCTCGAAGCTGGTGCGGATCCTGCCTTCGAACCGGGGAGCCCAGCCGCCCGTCTCGTCCACGCCCTCGTTGGGCCCGGTGTGCAAGGTGCTGACGGGGGCGCGGCCCTCACGGACCGGAGCGCCGCCCACCACGGACTCGACGCCAGACTGCCACACCTGCGTCAGCGGGCTTTCGGGTCCGCGGCGCTGGCCGTTGTGCAGGTTCTCGAAGTCCTCGGAACCGGCCAGGACATCACGGACGTGGACAGCATAGTTGGACCAGTCGGTGGCGATCCGCCACAGCCCGCCCGGCTTCAGGGCACGGGCAGCCAGTGATGCAAACTCGGGCTGGATGAGGCGCCGCTTGTGGTGCCGTGACTTGTGCCAGGGGTCGGGGAAGAAGACCCACAACTCGTCAACGGACCCTTCGGGCAGCATGGTGGCCAGCACTTCGGGGGCATTGGCCTCAACCACACGGACGTTGCGCAGCCCCCGGCTGTTGATCTTGATGATGGTGTTCGCCAGCCCGGGAGTGTAGACCTCCACGGCCAGGAAATCGGTGTCCGGGTTCTGCTCCGCCGCGTGGCAGATGGCATCGCCCAGGCCCGAGCCGATCTCCACGATCAGGGGAGCCTTCCGGCCAAATTCCGCCTCGGCGTCGAACGTGTAATCCGGGTGGACGGAGGTGTTGGCGACGTGGCGGGGAACATCCACAGCCCACCGCTCTGCATGCTCTTCCCACGCAGCCTGCCGGCGGCCCTGCAGCCGGGTGCCACGGCGGACAAAGCTGACCGGCCGGCCACCATAGGTGCCGAAGGATGCCTGCGTGCCGGGGGTTACGGGCCGGGGGACATGCGGCTGCTGGGGGTTTTCGGGGGATTCACTCATCCCTTCAAGGATACCGGGGCGGGACCCGCCGGCGGGTCCGGTTCGTGGCGGGCGGGAATGGCCGCGGCACGGCCGCCTCAGCGCATCATGTACACCAACCGCAGGGTCATGAGGAGCCCCACAATAGAAATAACGCCGTTGATGCACAACGCTGCCAGCGCCAGACCGGACCCTTGACCGCGGAGTCCGGACTTCCGAAGAGCGGAGACGCCCAGCGATGCAGAGGTGATGCCGAAGATCAGGGGCAGGCTCCAGAACACCAGGGGAGCCAGCAAGGGATTCTTTGACGGGCCGTCGTACGGGAAGGTCAACAGCATGGCAAAACTGGCGAAGGGGGCCGTGAGGAGGAGGCTCGCGGGTGCCACGATCGCAAGGACGAGGCTTGCAACCGCTTTGCCGGTGTGGCCGCCGCCTGGTGGTGCCGGAACCACGGGCTGGGACTGAGGCGCTGTGGCCCCCGTCGCGGAATTGTTGTGCCCAGTCTGAGGTGGCATGTCCATGGTTCTCCCTAATTGTGAATGACTGGCCCGGCAGCGTGCCCTTCAAACCTAGGGACGCTGCCCGTCTGCCAAAAGCGCGCGGGCCGCGTATGTGGACAACTCCTGTGGCAGTCCGCTCCTGCAACAATGGGCGGGTGACGGAAGCGACGAACGCTGAGGCAAGGAAGCAACGGCCGGGAAACCCTGCCGGGGAGGCAGCACCGCAGGCCGGGGTTGATCCCGGCGCCCTCGTTGACGCGGAGATTGATGAAGCGCCCGCGCCCGGGCCAACCCGGGTGGGAAGCCGGCGGCAGCTCGCCTACCTCGGCCTGTGTCTGGTCCTGGTCGGGCTCAACCTGCGGACCGTGTTCTCCAGCTTCTCCGCCGTGCTGCCGGAGGCCAGCTCGCAGGCGGCGTTGCCCGGATGGGCGGTGGTGGTCCTGACAACTGTTCCCGTGACGCTGCTGGGCGTCTTCGCGCCGCTCGCCCCGGTCTTGGCGCGCCGGTTCGGTGCCGAGCGTGTCCTGCTCGGTGCCATGGCGGTCCTGACTGCGGGGCTGCTGCTGCGCCCGGTGGACACGGGGCTGCCCGCCGCCGGCCACCTGCCCGCGCTCCTTGCCGGGACGGCGGCGTGCGGGGCTGCGATCGCCCTGTGCAATGTCCTGTTGCCGGGGTTGGTGAAGCGGGATTTCCCGCACCGGCTGGGCCTGATGGGCGGGCTGTACACGACGGCGATCTGCGCGTCCGCCGCGCTTGGTGCCGGCTTCACGTACCCGGTCTACGCGGCGACGGGGGAGTGGACCCTGGCGCTGTGGTTCTGGGCGGTGCCGGCCGCCGTCGTCCTTCTCCTGTTCCTGCCGGTGGCCGTCCGCCAGCCCCGGATCAGGCACCAGGCTGCCAGGGACGGGGTGAACGTGTGGCGCTCCACGGTGGCCTGGCAGGTGACCATCTTTATGGTGCTGCAGGCGATGATGTCCTTCAGTGTTTTCGCGTGGCTGGCGCCGATCCTGCGCGAGCGGGGCGTGGACGGGGCGACGGCGGGCCTGATCGTGTCCGTCAGCATCGTGCTGCAGATGCTGGGTTCACTGTTCGCCCCGGCGCTTGCTGCCAGGCTCCGCGATCAGCGGTTCATCAACACCGTGGTTGCCCTGATGACCGGTGCGGGGTTCGCGCTGAGCATCTTCGGGCCCCTGGAGCTGGTGTGGGTGTGGGCCGGGCTGCTGGGCCTTGGGCAGGGAAGCCTCACGGCCGTTGCCCTGTCCATGATCATGCTCCGCACCCGCGACGGCCACACCGCTGCGCACCTGTCCGGGATGATGCAGGGCGTCGGGTACGGGCTCGGTTCAACCGGAACCCTGCTGGTGGGCCAGCTGCACCAGGCCACCGGTTCCTTCACCGCCGCCGGATTCCTGTTCCTGGTGGTCGGCCTGCTCGCGGCCGTCTTCGGCTACCGCGCCGGCCGCGACCGGTACATCGGCTAAGGCCTGCATGCCCGACTCCACCGTTCCAACCACCCATCCGGCCGCCGGCATCCTGCAGCGGCCGTACCTGTGGGTGACCATCGGCACCTGCGCCCTGGTGTTCCTCGCCGCGTTCGAGTCCCTCGCGGTGACCACCATCATGCCCCTCGTCAGCAGGGAGCTGAACGGCGCCGGCCTCTACGCCCTGGCCTTCGCCGGCCCGCTGGCCACCGGCGTGATCGGCATGGTGGCGGCCGGCAACTGGTCCGACCGCCGCGGGCCAACGGCACCCCTGTACGCGTCCGTGGGGCTATTCGTGGTGGGCCTGCTCATCGCCGGCACTTCCACGTCCATGCCGATGCTTGTCGCCGGCAGGCTGGTCCAGGGGCTCGGCGGCGGAGCCCTCACCGTGGCGCTGTACGTCCTGGTGGCCCGCATCTACCCGGGTGTGCTGCACCCCAAAATCTTTGCGGCGTTCTCCGCGGCGTGGGTGATTCCGTCGCTGGTGGGCCCCTTCGCGGCCGGGATCGTGGCACAGGTGTTCAGCTGGCACTGGGTGTTCCTGGGCGTGGTGGGGCTGGTCATTCCGGCGCTGCTGATGATCGCGCCGGTGCTGCGCGGGATGGACCAGCGGCCCATGGACGCCGCAACCGTACCGTGGGCTGCCGGCCGGCTCGCGTGGGCCGCCCTCGCCGCAATCGCGGTGCTGGCGCTGAACCTATCTGCCGGCGTCCGCGTCCCCGGGGTTCCCGCGGCCACCGCTCTGCTGGCCATCGCCGCCGTCGTCCTGGCGCTGCTGGCCGTCCGGCCCCTGGTGCCACGCGGCACCCTGATCGCCCGGCGCGGCCTTCCCAGCGTGATCCTGGCACGCGGACTCGCCTCCGCCGGGTTCTTCGGTGCCGAGGTCTACCTTCCCTACCTGCTGATCGAGCAATACGCCTTTTCCCCCACCTTCGCCGGCCTCACCCTCACGGGCGGAGCGCTGGCATGGGCGGGCGCGTCGGCAGTCCAGGGCCGCCTCGGGACCCGGCTGTCCCATCGCCGCGCGGTCCTGACCGGGGCGCTGATGGTCCTGGGCGCGGTACTGCTGGCCCTGGCCACCACGTCCCTCCACTGGCCGGCCGCCGTCGCGATTGCCGGCTGGATCTTCGCCGGCGGCGGCATGGGCCTGCTGTATCCGCGGCTCAGCGTGATGACCCTTGCGCTGTCCACCAAGGACAACGAAGGCTTCAACAGCTCCGCGATGTCCATCTCGGACTCGCTGGGCGGTGCGCTGGCGCTCGCCACCACGGGCATCGTGTTCGCGGCATTTACGACGACGACGGGATCCTTCGCGGGCGTCTTCGCCCTTGCCGCCGTGCTCGCCACAGCCGCGGCCTTCGTGGCGCCGCGCGTCACCGCCAAGGCCTCCTGAAAGGCGTCAGCCCAACCGGGTGGCCCGCAGGACGACGTCGGCGATGGTGGCGTGCTCGCCGTCCGGACCCGTCACCGGGCGCTCGCGGCTTGTGAGGACCTCAACCTGCCATCCGGGGCCGTCCAGCCCCAGTTCCTGGACAACCTCGTCGCCGGTGTAGAACATGTCCCGGTGGGTGTGCCCGGCTCCGCCTCCCCACGGCGGCAGCCGGTCCGGGTGATGCCCCACCACCAGCAGGGTGCCGCCGGGTTTGACCGCCGCCGCGGCCGTCCGGAGCGGCCCCTGCCAGGCGAGCTCCTGGGAGTGCAGGAACTGCGAGGTCACCAGGTCAAAGGGCCCACCGGGCTCCCACTGCTCCAGGTCCGCCTGCTGCCACGTGATGCGGCTGGCAATCGCGCCCTCGCCTGCGTGCACGCTCTCCCTGGCCAGGGCGGCTTTCTCGTGCGACTGGGCCCGCTCCAGCGCCACAGCGGAAACGTCGACGGCGGTCACGGTCCAGCCCTGCTGTGCCAGCCAGATGGCGTCGGCGCCTTCGCCGCAGCCAAGGTCCAGGGCCTTCCCCGGCCGGAGGCCACCTGCCTCGCGGACCAGCTGCGGGTTGGGCTTTCCGCTCCAGATCTGCGGTTTTGCGCTGTACCGCTCGTTCCAGATGGAGGCGGCATCATTGCCGCGGATGCCGGTGCCGATGCCGTTATCACCTGTGGAGGTGCCGTCGTCGTGCATGTCCTGGTGGTGCGCCACGTGTTCGCTCATGCCTCAACACTGCCCTGCACCGACTGCTAAGGCAACGCCCCCAACTAAGTAGTACCAACTGTCGTTCCGGGGCCTCAATACGACACTTGGTGCTACTTGGTTGGGTAGCGGAAGTGACCCGAAAACGGGTCTGTGCCGCCGGGATGCTAGACTGGTGAAACTTGATGTGCAGTGATGCCCATGTACCCCTTCATTTAGGGGACAGGGCTTTTTTCATGTGAGAGGCACATCCTGCGTCGATGAACGCGTTCCATTTGGTCCCGGCCGCCGCTTTGCATAAGCGGCAGCAGGCTGGTTGATCACCTGAATTTTCTTCGGCGAACCCCTGGGCCAACCGGCATCGGGGGCCGATATCCGCACGGATACCGCCTGAAAGACCTTTGACTTTTGACTACTTTCGCTGCCCTTGGCACACCTAAAGCCCTCGCCGACACCCTCGCCGCGCAGGGAATCGAAACCCCGTTCCCCATCCAGGTGAAGACCCTGCCGGACACGCTGTCCGGACGCGACGTCCTGGGCCGCGGCCGCACTGGTTCCGGCAAGACCATCGCCTTCGCCATCCCGCTGGTGGCCCGCCTGGCCGAGCGCGAGGCTCCGTACTTCCGCAAGCCCGGCCGCCCCATGGGCCTGGTGCTGGCACCCACCCGTGAACTGGCAACCCAGATCAACGCCACCATCGAGCCGCTGGCCAAGGCTGCCGGCCTGAACACCACCGTGATTTACGGCGGCATCTCCCAGGCACGCCAGGAAAAGGCCCTGCGCGCCGGCGTCGACATTGTCATTGCCTGCCCGGGCCGCCTGGAGGACCTGATCCGCCAGCGCATCCTCACCCTCGAGGCCGTGGAGATCACCGTCCTGGACGAGGCCGACCACATGGCGGACCTCGGCTTCCTGCCCGTGGTGAAGAAGCTCATGGACATGACCCCCAGCCAGGGCCAGCGCCTGCTCTTCTCCGCCACCCTGGACAACGGCGTGGACAAGATCGTCCAGCGCTACCTGTCCAACCCGCTGACCCACTCCGTGGATGATCCGCAGGCCGCGGTGACCACCATGGAGCACCACGTGCTGGTGGTCAACGACCAGACTGTCAAGAAGCAGCTGATCGTGGAGCTCGCCTCCGGCGCCGGCCGCCGCGTCCTCTTCATGCGGACCAAGCACCACGCCCGCAAGCTGGCCAAGACCCTGACCGACGCCGGGATCCCCGCTGTGGACCTGCACGGCAACCTGTCGCAGAACGCCCGTGACCGCAACCTCGCCGAGTTCTCCAACGGCGACGTGCGCGTCCTGGTGGCTACCGACGTCGCAGCCCGCGGTGTCCACGTGGACGACGTCGAACTGGTGATCCACGTGGATCCGCCCACCGAGCACAAGGCATACCTGCACCGCTCCGGCCGCACCGCGCGTGCCGGTTCCGACGGCACCGTGGTTACGCTGACCCTCCCGGAGCAGCAGACCGACGTCAAGAAGCTGATGAAGGCTGCCGGCGTGGAGGTCACCTTCGAACGCGTCACCGCCAACTCGCCCATCGTGGCTGACCTGGTGGGCGAAATTGCCGACAAGGTTGATCCCCGCACCCGTGCCGCACTGCTGGCCGCCAAGGCCCAGAAGCAGGGTGGCGGAACCTCCACGGGCGCCAACGCCGAGCGCAAGCGCGCCCGCCGCCAGGCTGCTCCCACCACCGGTGGACGCGGCGGCCGTGGTGGCCGCGGCAAGGTTTCGGCGGAGCCGGTCCGCACCGATGTTCCCCGCGCCGAGCGCCGGGCTGCAGCCTTTGAAGGCCGCACCGAAGCCCGGGCAGCGTTCGACCGCAACGCAGAGCAGAACGAGGACCGCGCGATTGCCGCGGCGGCAGCCCGCCGCAACGCCCGTGGCCGCGGCACCGCTTCCACGCACCGCAACGATGTTCCCGCAGCAGGTGGCCGTGCATCGGCCGGCCGCGGTTCAGACGGCCGTGCAGAATCCCGCGTCACCCGCAGCGACGCCCCCCGCGGCGGAACCGGGCGTCCGGCTTCCACCGGCGGCCAGCGCAGCGGACGTCCGGCCACCGGCCAGCGTGCAGCAGCTGCAGGCACAGGTGCACGCACCGGCGGGCGCTCCGCCGGCGCAGGTGCTGCTGCGGCCAGCGGCGGCAACAAGGCTGTCTGGTCCTCCAACACCGGCGGCACCTCCGGCGGATCCTACGCTGCCGGCAACGGCGGTGGCCGCTCCGGTGGAGGCCGCTCCGGCGGTCCGCGCCGTGCATCGGCTCCGGCTTCCAACGAGCGCCGCGGCCGCTAGCGTTCCGTTTTCGGTGGTTGAGCCTGTCGGGTTTCGACAGGCTCAACCACCGCGGTCCTCACCAGCCCCGGGCGCGCCACTCCTCAATGTGTGGCCGCTCGACACCGAGGGTAGTGGGCTTGCCGTGGCCGGGATGCACGACGGCGGTATCGGGGTAGGTGCCGAACAGCCGCTCTGTTACGTCGCTGAGCAGCTGGTTGAACCGCTCCGGGTCCTTTTGCGTATTGCCCACGCCGCCCGGAAACAGCGAATCACCGGAAAAGATGTGCGCCGGGCCCTCCGGGTCCTGGTACACAAACGCGATCGAGCCCGGCGTGTGCCCCCTCAGGTGGACAGCCGTGAGCTCAAAGCCGTCCACGGCCACCCGATCCCCGTGCCCAAGCCGCCGGTCCACCGGAACAGGCAGCGCGTCGGCGTCGTCCGTCCCTGCGGCGGTGGGCGCACCCGTCGCCGCAGCCAGCTCCTTCAGCGCCCGGACATGGTCCCAGTGCTGGTGCGTGGTGGCGATCAGCGCGAGCCGGGGCGTAGCCGCCGTGTCCGCGGCGGCGTCCGCCAGCAGTTGCTGGATGGCGGGAAGGTCGTCGGCAGCGTCGATGAGCACCTGTTCCCCGCTGGCCTTCGCGGTCAGCAGGTACACGTTGTTGTCCATCTCGCTGACGGAGATCCGGCGGATGGTCAGGGCCGGCAGGTCGTACTGAAGTGAGTCCATGGGACGAGTCTATTCACGGCCTTCCGACACCCACTGCGGATCCGGTAACGGGAGCCGACGACGGCGTCCGAGGCCGCGTCCAGGGCATCCAGTTGCGCGGGGGTGAGGGCCAGGGCCAGTGCGCCCAGGTTTTCGTCGATCCGGTGCCGTTTACGCGTCCCGGGGATGGGAACGACCGGCAAGCCCAGCCGCTTGCCCTGCGCCAACAGCCAGGCCAGGGCCGTCTGGGCGGGCGTCCACCCAGGTCGCCGGCCACTGACTGGACGGCCGTGGACAGCGAAGGCATCCTCCAACTCCCGGGCGGTCACTTCGGACAGGCCCAGGTGCCGGGCCTTGCCCTGCTGCACAAGCTCCGCCATGGCCTCCACGGTTTCCACAATCGGAACGCGGAGGTCACGGCGGTGCATGTGGTAGAGGTCGATGAAATCGGTGCCCAGCCGCTGCAGGCTCCGGTCCACCGCCTGCGTCGGCCGGGTCCACCTCGCCGTACACGGGAGTGAGGGCCATGCCGCCGAACCCGAGCGGGCTGACTTCAAGGCCGTTGCCGAGTGCCACCATGAGTTCTCCTCTTCGCTTGTCAGTGCCAGGGAATGATGCGGTCCGCGCCGGGCTTCGTGGCCTGGATCAACCGGGCGTTTGCCTCGTCGGGACCATGGGCCCAGGCTTCGGCAGCCGCCTGGTCCATCCCGAACGACACATGCCTCGCCACCAGCCGTTCCAGCCGCAATGCGTGCGGGGTGTCCACAAACCAGACCTCGTCCAGCTGGGCCCGGACCTCCTTCCAGGGCTCCTGCTCAGCGAGCAGGTAGTTTCCCTCGGTGATGACCAGCGGCACCTCGGCCGGGACGGCGATGGACGCGGCCACGGGTTCGTCCAGCGTGCGCCGGAACTCCGGGGCGTAGACCACTGCCTCGTCCCGGCGGACGAGGCGGCGGAGCAGCGAAAGGAACCCGCCGGCGTCGAACGTGTCGATGGCGCCCTTGCGCCGGCGAAGGGGAGTGCCCTCGATGATCGCGTTTCCCAGGTGGAAGCCGTCCATCGGGACCACTATGGCCGTGCCGGGGGCGAATTGCTGCTGGATCCATGCAGCGAAGGTGGATTTTCCGGAGCCGGGCGCCCCCGTGATGCCCACGATGGTCCGCGTACCGGGAACCAGCCGGCGCCGCAGGGCGTCCATGGCCTGGGAGATCTCGGGGGAGTCCATGGCAAAAGCCTAAACGGTGCGCCGAATCTCCCCACCTTTGAATCCGGGAACGCCAAGGACGACGGCGATTCGCCGGGACACGCCGTCGGCGCGCCGCAAAGGTGGGGATAGTCAGCGCGGGAGACTCAGCGGTGGGAGGCCTCAGGGGCAGGCTGTTCGGGAGCCGGGTGGCCCTTCTCCCCGGGAAGTGCCTTCAACCCGGCCGCACAGCCCACGATCCCGGCGATGAACAGCACCTTCAGCACGCTGAAGGGCTCCACGCCGGTGGCCATGGCCCAGCCCACCGTCAAGGCAGCCCCGACGCCCACCCAAATGGCGTACGCAGTGCCCAGCGGAATGCGGCGGATGGCCATGCCCAGGCCCAGCATGCTCAGCGCGGCGGTGACGACGAATACCAGGGTGGGCACTGGTTTGCTGAAGCCGTCGGAGAGGCCCAGGGCCGTGGCCCACACCGCTTCGAGGACGGCCGAGGCCAGGAGGACCAGCCAGGGGAAGGAACGCCGCAGCATCACGCCACCACCTTCAGGCCCACCACGCACGCGGCGATGCCGGACAGCAGGAGCAGGCGCGCCGCCGTCGGACGTTCCACCTTGGTGATGATCGCGTAGGCGGAGGTCAGGACCACGCCAACGCCTACCCAGACGGCGTAGGCGGTGCCGGTGGGAATGGACTGCATGGCGATGGCCAGGCCGGCGGTGCTTGCCGTCACTGACACCAGGAACAGGGCGGCCGAGGCGATGCGGCGGCGGCCGGTGCTTTGGAATGCGCGGTGCAGGGCTGCGGCCCAGACGGCTTCAAGGGCGCCGGAGGCCAGAAGGATTAACCAGGACATTACAGATCCTTTGGCCAGTCTTGTCGCGTTCCGGGTACTGGACCGTCGTCCGGAGGCTCCGGATGGGAGCCTTGGTTTCCAGACTAGCAACGCCCGACGGCGGGTGGCCATGTTGGTGGCCAACCTCACCGCCGGGGGCGGGCCCAAGTAAGTAGCGCTAACTGTCGTTTCGGGCCGTCAAACGACAGTTAGCGCTACTCAGTTGGGGGAGGAGCGGCGGTTAGAGGACGCCGCCGGCGGCTTCCGGGGCGGCACTGTCGCGGCCGCCGTCGCCGACAGTTTCACGGGCGATGAAGTTTTCGATGTCGAACAGGTTGTCCGCGCGTTCGGCGATGTTCAGCAGCGTGGTCATGGACGCCACCTCCTCCACCTGCTCCTTGAGGAACCAGAGCATGAACTGCTCGCCGAGGGCGTCGTTCTCGCCGCGGGCCGCCCGGAACAGGTCCTCGATGTTGCGGGTGACTTCCTTCTCCTGCTGCAGGGCGAGGGCCAGCGGCTCAGTGACGGAGGCGAAGTCGTTGCGGACGGCCGGGACGCCGGGAATGGTGAAGGGGATGTCCCGGTCCAGCATGTACTGCACCATCATCATCGCGTGGTTCCGTTCTTCCACGGACTGGCGGTAGAAGTAGCGGGCCAGCTGCGGAAGGTCCTGGTTGGCGAACCAGGTGGCTACGGCAATGTACTGCTGCGAGGCCGTGAATTCGTTGCCGATCTGGGTGGACAGGAGCGCGTTGAATGTTGAAGTGGTCATAGCCTGAGTCTAGGGACGGCGGCTACCGGTAACCAGTGTGGAAAGGCTCTGCTTCCGAAGGCGAGGCTGGCCTATCCGGGGTACGGGCTAGTCCTCAACGGGGTCGATGGAGACGACGGCCAGGAACCCGCGGCCAAGGATGTTGGGGGTGTCCGCATCAGAACCGACGACGGCGTCGTACCGGCCCAGGTCCATTGGGTCACCGTCGCCTGCACCCACCGTGGCCTGCCCCTGCAGCAGGATCCCCAGCTGCCCTTCGAACACGGGGTGGGCGCGCTTTTTGGACAACTCGATGATGGACGTGAAGCCCTTGAAGGCCCCGGCCCGGGTGATGACGTTGAGGTTCCGGACATCGCCCATCGGCAGTTTGCTGAAGGTGGCTGCTCCGCCGGCGAACCGGAACGGGCGGTATTTCTCCATGAGGTGTTCGGCCCCGTCTACGGAGAGCAGCAGGAGGTCGCCCTCGATCACCGTGAGGACGCGCTCCATGCCGGGAAACGGCGAAAAGTCGCCGGCCTTGGTCACATCCGCGATGCTGACCCGCCAGTCCCAGCCACCGTCGCCGGCACCGTCCTGGATGGGGGATGCAGACGTGGGCCGGCTCGCGATCTGTCGTGTCACCCCGCCGCCGTTGCGCCACGGTTCGGCCTTGAGGTCAGCGAAGCGGATGATTTCCATCAGCCCAGCCTAGTTCGTCTGGTGCGGGCATCGCGGGGTGGGGCGTTGCCTGCTACTCTCCTCCGGGGGGTCAACACGAAAACAGCCTGAAGGAGCCGGGAATGTTCGTCAAAGTGTGCGGTCTCAGTACGCCCGAATCCATCCGTGAGGCGGTGGACGCCGGCGCTGATGCTGTGGGTTTTGTCCTCACCGCCAGCCCCCGGGTTGTCTCGCCGGGCCAGGTGACCTCGCTGCTGGCGGAGGTCCCCGCGGGGGTGTCCCCGATCGCCGTGTTCCGCCACGAGCCGGTGGCGGACGCCGTCGCCATTGCCCGGGCCGCCGGGCTGGAGTGGATCCAGCTGCATGGCTCCCGTTCCCGCCAGGACGTGGAAACAGTGCACGACGCCGGCATGAAGCTGGTCAGGGCCGTCACCATGGGCGCCGCCCGGTCAGAGATTGAAGACTGGGGCGAGGACTTGCTGCTGATCGACTCCGCGGTTCCCGGTTCGGGCGAAGCTTGGGATTATGCCGCCATGGCCGAGGTGCCGGAACTCCAGGGGCGCAGGTGGCTGCTCGCCGGCGGCCTGGACCCGGCCAACGTGGCGCAGGCGTCCGTGGCGGCCAACGCGTGGGGCGTGGATGTGTCCTCCGGCGTGGAGGCATCCCGCGGGGTCAAGGACCTGGCCAAGATCCGCGCCTTCGTACAGGCCGCGAAGTCGGACGCCAACCTCTGACGGCCCGCGGGGATGCCCTCGCCAGGACTCCGTTTTCAGGGTCCGGTCAGGGGATCCCCCTACGTCCGGGTGGAACCTGCCGGGGCACAATGGATGGATGAAGACACTGCTCAACATCATCTGGTTGGTTTTCGGCGGGTTCTGGCTCGCGCTCGGCTACTTCGCGGCCGGGGTGATCTGCTGCCTGCTGATCATCACCATCCCGTGGGGCATCGCGTCATTCCGGATCGCCGCCTACACGCTCTGGCCGTTCGGCCGGACCGTGGTGGACAAGCCTGGTGGCTCGGGTGTCTTTTCGCTGCTGGGCAACGTGATCTGGCTGCTGGTAGCGGGCATCTGGATCGCCATCGGGCACGTGGTGACGGCTTTTGCCATGGCCATCACGATCATCGGCATCCCGCTGGCCATCGCCAACCTGAAGCTGATTCCGGTGTCATTGATGCCGCTGGGCAAGCAGATCGTGCCCACCAATGCGCCGTTTGTGGCCGCATACCGGTAAACAGCTGCGCGTCAGCCGCGTGGCCGGATGCCCGCGCTGCTGCTGAACGCTCCCTCCGCCAGTATGGCCACGGAGTCGCTGTCGTCCAGTTCGGCGGCGATGTCCACGTCGTCCCCGTAGCCCGCGCCCAGCAGCTCCCGCCCGCTGGCGCACCCGTGCAGCATCTCGCGGAGCCGCGGCTCCGCGGCCTCGAACACGGCCGCCGCTGCCACCGCCTCCGGTGAATAGCCGTGCCTGCCGTCCTCGGCCTCGTAACCGCCCTTGCCGGCGGCCACCAGCCCGGCGATGAAAGCGCCCGCCCCGATCTGGTCCTCCACGGCGGGACGGAGGGTGCCGTCCGGCCACCGTTCACCTGCGGCCACCACGGCGATCACCGCATCCTCCGGAAGGTTGGCCGCCACCCAGTCCGCGGTGGCTGCGGCGTTGCGGAGGCACACTGCTGCTACCAGCGGGACCTCGGCGGCCAGCATGTAGCACAGGGAGGAGCCATTGGGGGAGGGCAGGACCACCCGCTCCAGCGAACCAGCCGCACGGAGGCTTGCCGGGGACAGGCTGAGCCCGCCGCCGTCGCGGGGACCTGCCAGCTGGGCGTGATGGTGGGCTGCGAAGTCCTCCGCGCTGGTGTCCTTCCAGGGATAGGGAAACACCGTGGCGCCGCGGTCCAGGGCAACGCTGACGCACGTGCCGAAGGACAGGACGTCCACCACCACCGCAAGGTCCACGCCGGACGTTACGGTCCTGGCGCCGTCGAGGCCCCACTCCAGCCGCACCGTATAGGGGAGCTGCCGGTGCGCCGCACTTGCGGAATATACGTGCAGCGCGTTCGAATGCGGCGCGTTCATGTCAGTTCACCCTTCAGGTTCCGGTGCGCGGCAGCCAGCCACAGCTCCTGCGCCCGCTCGGTGTGGAAGAGCGGGTCGAGTTCCAGCAGATGGCGTACGACGGCGGCACGTCCCGCCGCGAAGTCGGCGTCGCCAATGTGCGCAAAATCCTGCCGGACGGCCGCGACGTAGCGGGCATAATCGTCCGGTTCCCCGCCCAGGACGGACAGGTCGGCGTCGCACAGGAGGGCGCCGTCGTCGTCCTCTTCCCCGGGGCGGTGGTCGCTTGTCAGCCGGACCAGCCTGGCCACCTCAGCCACCTCGGCGTCCGGCAGGCCTGCGGCGCTAAGCCGGTCCTCGGCCAACCGGGCGGACTCCTCCTCATCCTCCCCGGCGATGCCGCGGTAAACGGCGTCGTGGAACCAGGCTGCCAAGAGCACGGTGCGCGGCGGGTCGGCAGGATCGGTCAGCAGGTCCAGGGACTCCAGCACCGAGAGCAGGTGCGTGCAGCCGTGATACCGGCGGTGTGGTTCGCTCCAGCGGTCCAGCAGGTCGAGGAACAGGGCGTCATGGCCGGGCATGATGGCGTCCCAGCGCAGCTGCAGCGGCACCTTGAGTGACTTGTTCCGCTGCCGGGCGGGAATGCGCAGGCCGCTGTCAATCAGCTTGCGGACCAGGATGCGGGCTTCCACCGGAACCGCTCCGGCCGCCACCAGGTCCTCGAAACGGCGCTCCGGGACGTCGTAGTGGTCTCCATCGAAGGCCCGCTCCGGGATGCCCGCCTCCGCGGCGAAGGCATGAAGCTCCGCCAGGGATGTGTCCGAAACCAGGTGGGAGAAATGCGTTCCGTGCGCAGGCCACAGTGGCGGGTCGATGAAGATGGACATGGAGGAAGTCTAGTGTGCTGCCCCGACGGCGGACCGGGGGCCGGTCATAATCGAAAAAGCGGATCAAAGCCGGAGAAACGTCCGCATCTGCGGCCTATAGTGGGGAAATGACCATCCTCCGCGTCGCAGAAGCGGCCCGCCTGCTCGGCGTCAGTGACGATACGGTGCGCCGCTGGACGGACAACGGCTCCCTGACTCCGCTCCGGGACGATTCCGGCCGGCTCGCCGTCGACGGCCTCGAACTCGCCCGGCATGCCCAAAAACTGGCGCAGCTTCCTGACGATCCGCACCGGACGGGCAGTTCCGCCCGCAACAGGTTTACCGGGCTGGTCACCGGCATCACGGCGGACACGGTGATGGCGCAGGTGGAGCTGCAGTGCGGGCCGTTCCGGGTGGTGTCCCTGATGAGCAGCGAGGCTGTCCGGGACATGGGGCTGGAGCTCGGGTCGGTGGCCACTGCGGTGGTCAAAGCCACCACCGTCATCATCGAAACCCCGCAGGGAAAGGGTGCCCCGTGAGAGGGAGAATTTACGCAGTGCTGGCAGCGGCGGCCCTCACGCTGGGCCTCGCCGGTTGCGCCGGCAGCGCTTCCCCCGGGGATGACACAGGGGAAGGGACGCTCACGGTCTACGCGGCGGGCTCCCTCACGTCCAGCTTCAGTGAGCTGGCCGAAATGTTCGAGGCGCAGCACCCGGGAACGGACGTCACTGTCAGTTTCGCCGGGTCGTCGGACCTGGCAACCCAGATCAGCCAGGGCGCTCCGGCGGATGTCTTTGCCTCGGCCGACACCCGGAACATGGACAAGCTTGGTGATGCCGGACTGCTGCAGGGGGAACCCCGGACCTTCGCCACCAACACCCTGGCCATCGCGGTCCCGCCGGGTAACCCTGCAGGCATCAACTCCTTCGCCGACCTCGCAAGGGCAGGAACACGGCTGGTAACCTGTGCCCGGCAGGTGCCGTGCGGTGCGGCCGCCGCCGCTCTCTCGGAACAGCACGGAACCAGGCTCAACCCGGTCAGCGAGGAGAATTCTGTCACCGACGTCCTGGGCAAAGTCATCTCCGGAGAAGCCGACGCCGGGCTGGTCTACGTCACGGATGTGCGGTCCGCCGGGGACAGGGTGGAAAGCGTGCCGTTCCCGGAAGCGGCCGGGGCAGTCAACACCTATCCCATCGCAGTGCTGGCCGGGAGCAGGAACACCACCGCCGCCGGCGTGTTCCTGGACCTGGTGGCCAGCCCTGAAGGCCGGCAGGTGCTGGCGCAGGCCGGCTTCGGGCCGGCCACGCAATGACAGGCGCAGTGGTGCTCCGGCAGCAACCGGGCAAGCTGTGAGAGGGGTAAAGGCGCGCGCGGCCTACACCGGGGTCCCGGGCTGGCTCTACGTCCTGGCGGTGGTGGCCGCCCTGGTGGTTGTCCTCCCGCTGCTGGCCATCGTGGCCAGGGTCAACTGGGCCAACTTCCTTCCCTTGGTCACCTCCGAACCCGCGCTCTCCGCCCTCGGACTAAGCCTGCGCACCTCGGCTGCCAGTACTGCGCTGTGCATCGTGCTGGGCGTGCCGCTGGCCATGGTCCTGGCCCGGGGAAGGTTCCCGCTGCAGGGACTGCTGCGTTCGCTGGTGCTGCTCCCGCTGGTGCTCCCGCCCGTGGTGGGCGGCATCGCACTGCTCTACACGTTCGGCCGGCAGGGACTCCTGGGCGGGGCCCTGGAGGTGCTGGGGCTGCAGATCGCCTTCTCCACCACCGCCGTGGTCCTGGCCCAGACCTTCGTGGCGCTGCCGTTCCTCGTCGTCAGCCTGGAAGGCGCGCTGCGGACCGGCGGGTCCCGGTATGAGGCGGTGGCGGCGACCCTTGGTGCGCCGCCGCGGGTCGTTTTCCGGCGCGTGACCCTGCCGCTGATACTGCCCGGCCTGGCGTCCGGCGCGGTACTGGCCTTTGCCCGCAGCCTGGGCGAGTTCGGCGCCACGCTCACCTTCGCCGGCAGCCTGCAGGGGGTGACCCGGACCCTGCCGCTGGAAATCTACCTGCAGCGGGAAACGGACCCGGACGCCGCCGTCGCGCTGTCCCTGGTCCTGGTGGCCGTCGCCGTGGCCGTGGTGGCACTTGCGTACAGGCGCCCTGCGGGGGGCCGCGCGGCTGGCCACGTTTCCGGAAAGCGGACGACGGCGCCTGCCCCGGCCGGAGGGAACGTTCCGTGACGTTCTCCTTCCAGGCAGCCGTGGCGGGGCGCGGCTTCGACGTGGCCCTGACGGTGGGGCCGGAGGAAACCCTTGCCGTGATGGGACCCAACGGGGCGGGCAAATCCACGCTGCTGGCCAGCATCGCCGGGTTGCTGAAACCGGACAGCGGCCGGGCTGAACTCGACGGCCGCACGCTCTTCGACTTGGATCCCGGACAGCACGCGTGGGTGCCTCCGCACCATCGGGGCACCGTCCTGCTCGCGCAGGAACCGCTGCTGTTTCCGCACCTCAATGCCCTGGAAAATGTGGCCTTTGGGCCGCGAAGCGCCGGCACCGCCAAGCACCTGGCCGACATCCGGGCGATGCATTGGCTTGCAGAGGTAGAGGCCGCTGACCTGGCGGACCGCCGTCCTGCCGCGCTCTCCGGCGGGCAGGCGCAGCGGGTTGCGGTGGCCCGTGCGCTCGCGGCCGATCCTGCCTTGCTCCTGCTGGATGAGCCCCTGGCCGCGCTGGACATCCACTCGGCGCCGCTGCTGCGCCGCCTGCTCAAGCGCGTCCTCGCCGGGCGGCAGGCCATCATCGTCACCCACGATGTCCTGGATGCCCTGATGCTTGCGGACAGGGTGGCTGTCCTGGAGGGCGGACGGATTGTGGAGGCGGGCCCCACCCGGACGGTGCTGGAACGGCCCAGGAGTTCCTTTGCTGCCGGACTGGCCGGGCTGAACTTTGTCCCCGGAACCATGACGGGCACCGGGATCCGGGCGGGCGGGGGCCGGGAGATTTCCGGCCACCTCGAGGAACCCGCCGATGCCGGCGGGAACAACCGGCCGGGCGTGGCGGTCTTCCCGCCGTCGGCCGTGTCCGTGTTCCTCACCGACGCACACGGCAGCCCCCGCAACTCCTTCCCGGTGTCCATCACGGATCTCGAGCCCCATGGCGACCTGATCCGGGTGCGCGCGGACGGCCTCGCCGCAGACATCACGCCCGCGGCGTCGGCGGACTTGGGCCTGGTTCCCGGCATGACGGTGCACTTTGTGGTGAAGGCCGCCGCCGTGTCGGTCTACGGGACCTAGCTGTACACCTCGCCCTGGGACCCCCGCTTGTGGATTCTTAGAGTGCTGCGCCGGATTTTCCGATGACTGCTGAGCTGATGACCCGCTTCATGCCCGGGATGCCGGCAAGCCGGATGGCGGTGCGGCGGGCGAATGCGGCTCGCCTGGTTCCCGGGACAAACCACTGGGCGGCAGCTGCGCCGGCCTTCTGGTGCTCCAGTACCGCGGGGCGCACCCTGGCTTCGAAGGATTCCAGGGCACGGCTGATCGTTGAGTGGCGCCCCAGTTCCTCGGCCAGCACACCGGCAGCAGCCATGCCCAGGGATGCGCCCTGGCCCGCGAGCAGTGAAACGGCTGCAGCGGAGTCACCCACCAGGACAACGCGGCCCGTGTGCCAGCGGGGCATCCTGATCTGGGCTACCTGGTCGTAGTAGATGTCCCGCGGGCATTGCTCCAGGGCGGCTGGGCAGATCCACCCCAGGCCGCCGTACCTGGACCGGAGCAGTGCCCGGGGATCCTCCGGAAGCCCGGGACTGTCCGTGCGGTGGACGGCCATGGCGGTTATCCGGCCGTCACGGAGCAGGTAGAAGAACATCGCCTCGTTCCGGGTGTCCGTGATGGCGAACCGGTTCCCGAGGCGGGCGGCGAGTTCCGGGTCGCTGAAGGAGTAGGCGCCCACCTGGAAGCCGAGATAGCGAAAGAACCCGTCTTCCGGGCCGAAGGCGAGCTCACGGGTCACGGAGTGGATCCCGTCAGCGCCGATGAGCAGATCGGCCTCCAGCACCTGGCCGTCGTCAAGGGTCACCGCCACGGACTCCCGGCTCTGGCCCACCGACACTACGGTGCGGCCGTACTGAAGCTCCACGCCGGGAGGCACTGCTTCGCGAATGGCACGTTCCAGGTCCGGGCGGAGGATGCTGACCAGCCCGCCACCGGCAACCTGCGCGAATGCGGAGAAGGGAAGGGTGGCCCGTGCCCTGCCTTTCCCGTCAACGTAGTCCACCTGCCGGACCCGGTAGCCCAACTCATGGAGCCGGGGGACGATGCCAAACTGGCCGCTGCACGCCACCCGGGGCCGAAGAAATCGATCATGTACCCCAGCGGCCGAGGACCCTCGGACTGCTCCACCACCACCACGTCCCAGCCGCCACGGGCCAGGAACGCCGCGCTGGAGAGCCCACTGATTCCGGCCCCGCAGATGACGGCTTTCACCGGGGTTCCCGATCGACCGGTTGGGCTCTACATTCCCGGCAGGTCCAGGGATTCGTACACCTGGATGCTGGAACCGGGCATCATCAGGTGTGGGTGGCCGTCGAACAGGGCCTGCGCGGACTCAAGGTCCTCTGCCTGGACAATGGCATAGCCGGCTACGCCGTTTGTGGTGTCAGACGCGCCGGTGCTGGTAATTTCCTTGCCGGCCCCCAATGGATTGCCCATGTCCAGAATGCCCTCACCGGCGCGGGCTGCCCACTCCATCCAGGCTTTCATGCCCTCCTGGGCCGCTTCCGGCGTGCTTTCCTGCATCTGCTCCTGGGCTGCCTTGGGTCCAAGGTAAAGAACAACGAACTTCTTCATGGATTGTCCCCTCTCGAATGCGCCGGCGGAACGTCCTCCCCGGTCACACGCCCGATCCTAGGGGCATCTGCAGGTTAGGGGAACAGCCGGGCGGACGTTCGCTGTAGGAAAACAGATGCCTGCATTCGGAAATAAAGAGTCCCAATCCAAAGTTGAGCGTAGTAGACTCAACTTAGAAAAACTGCCCCTGAAAGGAGCCCTCTTTGGACGTCAAATTCACTACCAAGAGCCAGGAGGCGCTCTCGGCTGCGGCCATGAACGCCTCCACGGCAGGCAATCCCCAGGTGGAACCAGCCCACCTGCTCAAGGCGCTGATGGACCAGCGCGAGGGGGTCGCCGTCGCGCTTCTGCGCGCCACCGGCGCCGACCCGGACGCCGTCAGTGTCCAGGCGAGCAGCGCCATCAAGGCGCTGCCGGCTACTTCCGGTGGCTCCAGCCAGCAGGCACAGCTTTCCCGTCCTGCCCTGCAGGCCATCCAGAATGCCAAGGAAGAGGCGGACCGGCTGGGCGACACCTTCGTTTCCACCGAGGTCCTCCTGCTGGGCCTCGCGGGCGGAAACGATGCAGCGGCCCGGGTGTTGCGCGACGCCGGCGCCTCCCGTGAAGCGCTGCTCGCCGCCCTTCCGGGTGTCCGCGGTGACCGCAAGGTGGATGGCCCGGACCCGGAGAACACCTTCCAGTCGCTGGAGAAGTTCGGCACGGACCTCACCGCCATGGCGCGGTCCGGAAAGCTTGACCCGGTGATCGGCCGGGACACTGAAATCCGGCGCATTGTGCAGGTCCTGAGCCGCCGCACCAAGAACAACCCCGTGATCATCGGTGAACCCGGTGTGGGCAAGACCGCCGTCGTGGAGGGGCTGGCTCAGCGCATCGTGGCCGGGGACGTGCCGGAAAGCCTGCGCGGCAAGACCCTGATCGCCCTGGACCTGGCGTCCATGGTGGCCGGCGCCAAGTACCGCGGCGAGTTCGAGGAGCGGCTGAAGGCCGTGCTGGAGGAGATCAAGAACTCCGAAGGCCAGATTGTCACCTTCATCGATGAGATCCACACGGTGGTGGGAGCGGGTGCAACAGGCGATTCCTCCATGGACGCGGGCAACATGCTCAAGCCGATGCTGGCCCGCGGCGAGCTGCGCCTGATCGGTGCCACCACGCTCGATGAATACCGCGAGAACATTGAGAAGGATCCGGCGCTCGAACGCCGTTTCCAGCAGGTGTACGTGGGCGAGCCGAGCGTGGAGGACACCATCGGCATCCTCCGCGGACTCAAGGAACGCTACGAGGCGCACCACAAGGTCACCATCTCCGATTCGGCCCTGGTGGCGGCCGCTACGCTCTCCAACCGCTACATCTCCGGCCGCCAGCTCCCGGACAAGGCCATCGACCTGGTGGACGAGGCCGCGTCCCGGCTCCGGATGGAGATCGACTCCGCACCGGAGGAAGTGGACCAGCTGCAGCGCGTTGTGGACCGGCTCACCATGGAAGAGCTGGCTCTGCAGGGTGAAAAGGACGAGGCCTCCGTTGAGCGACTGGCTGCCCTGCGGGCTGACAAGGCGGACAAGGAAGAGGAGCTGAACGCGCTCAAGGCCCGCTGGGAGGCTGAGAAGGCCGGCCTTAACCGGGTCGGCGACCTCAAGGCAAAGCTGGATGAGCTGCGTGGCGCCTATGAAAAAGCGGCGCGTGAAGGCGACCTGGAGACGGCGTCCCGCGTGCTCTACGGTGAAATCCCGGCGCTGGAGCGGGAGCTGAACGCCGCCGCGGAGGCCGAAGCCGCCGTCACGGACAAGTCCGCGCAGATGGTGGCCGAGCAGGTGACCGCGGACGACATCGCCGAGGTCATCTCCGCCTGGACCGGCATCCCGGCTGGCCGCATGCTGCAGGGTGAAAGCCAGAAGCTGCTCCACATGGAGGAGGAGCTGGGGAAACGGCTCATCGGCCAGGGCAAGGCCGTCACGGCCGTGTCCGACGCCGTCCGCCGTGCCCGGGCAGGCATCAGCGACCCCAACCGGCCCACCGGTTCCTTCCTCTTCCTGGGCCCCACCGGCGTAGGCAAGACCGAGCTGGCCAAGGCCCTGGCGGACTTCCTGTTCGACGACGAGCGCGCCATGGTCCGGATCGACATGTCCGAATACGGCGAGAAGCACTCCGTGGCACGGCTCGTGGGTGCGCCTCCGGGCTACGTGGGCTACGAGGAGGGCGGCCAGCTCACCGAGGCCGTCCGGCGCCGGCCGTACTCGGTGGTGCTGCTGGACGAGGTGGAGAAGGCCCACCCCGAGGTCTTCGACATCCTCCTGCAGGTGCTCGACGACGGCCGCCTCACGGACGGCCAGGGCCGTACCGTGGACTTCCGCAACGTCATCCTGGTGCTGACCTCCAACCTGGGCAGCCAGTTCCTGGTTGACCCGAACCTGGACGCCGAAGCCAAGCGGAACGCCGTGATGGCAACGGTGAACGCCTCCTTCAAGCCGGAATTCCTGAACCGGCTGGATGAAGTAGTGCTGTTCGACGCGCTCAATGTGGAGGAACTCTCACGCATCGTGGAACTGCACGTTGGCGAACTGGGCCGCCGCCTCCACGAACGCCGGCTCACGCTGGAGGTCACCGACGGGGCGAAGGCCTGGCTCGCCATCTCCGGCTTCGATCCCGCCTACGGCGCCCGGCCGCTCCGCCGGCTGGTCCAGCGCGAGATCGGCGACCGGCTGGCGAAAGCCATCCTCTCCGGCGACATCAGCGACGGCGACACCGTGCTCGTGGACACGGCGGCCGACGTCGGAGAACTGGCACGGGGTGACGTGGACGCCCTGACGGGCGCGTCGAATTCCGGACTCTCCGTCCGCCGGAAGGACTAAACGCAAAAAAGGTGTGCTGCCCTGGCGGCCTGGCCGCTAGGGCAGCACGCTTGCGTTGATGACGTTGCCGCCGTCTGCGGTCACGTAGCAGTCCACCCTGCGGTCCCCTGAATCCCAGCTGGTATCGCTGGGGAAGCTGCGCTGGAAATTGAGCGGGTATTGGTCGGCTGCAGGGCCCAGCCTCGCAGCCTGGCAGGCTTCCAGTGCTTTGGCCTTGAGCGCGTCCGCCCCGGGGTAGTCTCCGGCTTCCGGATAGCGGAAGACTGCCACCAGCTGTGCGGAATGACCCGTGTCGCACGGGACCACCCTGGACGCCAGCGCTTCGGGGTTGAAGTCGGCGAAACAGTCCCCCAGCGCATACTCGGTGGCCGGCACTCCTTCGCGCGGCAGGGGCAGCGGTGTTGCGGGCGGGGTGACAGTTGTCTCAAGCACGCCGGAAGTTTCGGCATCGGCCGCTTGGGAACCCTGGCCGGAATTCAGCCAGATGGCGAGCCACACCAGTCCGCTGACCACGGCCAGGAGCACGACGACGAAGAACGCCTTCCACAGCGCGCGTTTGGTTCCTGCCCGCATCCTTGGCGCCGCTTCCGGCACATGCTGGGACCAGGTGACGGATTCGGGTGCGGGGGCAGGGCCTGCGGCTGGGCTGTGCCCGTGGCCGGGGTCCTCGTTCCCGGCAGGAACCTTCGGCAGGCCGCCAGTGGGCTGCGAGGGGGGCTTCGGCGGGACGTCCTGGTTGTTCACGTGGGTGCATCCTCCTGCGTTCTTTCCGCGGTGGCAGCCTGTCAGCCGTCCAGTTTCGGCAGTTGTTTTAGCGACTCTACCGAAGAAAAAAGCTGGAAACTCGCGGGTGGAGCAGGGGAATGGTAGCGCAAACCACGGCAGGCCGCCCCGTCTGGCAAGCAGGGCAGGCGGAAAGCATGTAATCTAGGTGTACGACAAATTGACCAAACATTCCGGGGCCTCACCTACGCCAAGGTGACCACCTCCGGTCCAAGTACAAAAGGGGGTCACGCCATGGGGCGCGGCCGTCAAAAGGCAAAAGCTACCAAGCAGGCTCGGGATATCAAGTACTACTCCCCGAACACTGACTACTCGGCACTTCAGCGTGAGCTGACGGGTCCAGGCAGTCGTGCCACGAGCCATTATGCGAATGAGCCGGTCGAACCGGACTATTCGGCTTATGTGGATAAGTACGCGGATGATTTGGAAGAAGACGACGACGAGGTAGACACCCGTCGAATCGGCTAGTTGTCGCAAGCTGCCAACGCCTGAGGGCGGCAGCCCTGTGACGCCGCGGCACCAATGGATGCAGCAGGTGTTTCTGCAGTTTCCGATGGACCAGTGCAGCGCTTCTTTTTCAGTATCCTGATCCCCACGATCCAGGGTCCTGACTTCAGTTGGAAAGCCCGCTGTCCGCACCTTTTAAGGTGCTGGCGGCGGGCTTTTTGTTGCCAGATTGCGGGCAGTCCTGCCCCCGCTGGTAGCCTGACCGCATGACTGCCCGCACCAAGTACGCAGAGGGCGAGCCCTGCTGGGCGGACCTGCAGACACCCGATGTTGCCGCTGCCAAGGACTTTTACGCGACGGTGTTCGGCTGGACGTATGAGGACCTGCCCACGCCGGATGGCCGCAGCTTCGCCCGCGCCTTCATGAATGGGCAGCTCGTCACGGCCATCGCCCCGCAAAACCCGCTGCAGCAGGCTGCCGGAACCCGTGCGCAATGGAACATCTATCTCGCGTGCGGCGATGCCGCAGCCACGGTGCAGGACTCCGGCCACGCCGGCGGGGCTGCGGAGTTCGGACCCGAAACAGTAGGCGATACCGGCGTCCTCGCTTTTCTTAGGCCTCCCGGCGGCGGTACTACCGGCATTTGGCAGGCCGGAACGCATGCAGGAAGCCACCTTTACGACGAACCCGGTGCACTGGCATGGGCGGAACTGTCAACGCCCGAGCCGCAGGCCGCCGTCGGCTTCCTCCAGCAGCTTTTCGGGCATGAGGTCACCGAATATCCCCAGGACGACGGCGGCAGCTACAGCACGCTGCTGGTGCAGGGTGAGGAGGTGGCCGGGGTTGTCCCTGCCGAGGCGGGGGAGGAAGCCGGCTGGCAGATTTACTTTGGTGTTGCCGACCTTGCCGCAGCCGTACAGTCCGCAGTGGCCGCCGGTGGCGGGATTCTTGTGGAGCCGGACGACCACCCGGGGCATGGTTCGTTGGCCACCATCCGCGATCCGCAGGGCGGGATCCTGAACCTCATCCAGGTACAGGGTTAAACGCAGCGGGTGCCCCGCAGCCGCCCGTCAGAGGACAGCCGCGGAGCACCCGCGGGAGTAGTGCTTACGCGTAGGCGTTGACGAGGCGGACAGCGCCGCCGTCCACGCCCTTGGCGCCCTGGACATAGTCCGGGCCGGACTTCAGGATTGAGTCCGAATCCTCGGTGACAGTGCCCATGACCCAGGACGGGAGGCCACGGTCGTTCAGACGGGACACGGCGGCGTCGGCCGCTTCAGGGGACACGATGGCCACCATGCCCACGCCAAGGTTGAGGGTGCGCTCCAGGTCCGCCAGCGGGACGTTGCCCAGCTCGGAAACCAGCTTGAAGATGGCCGGCAGTTCCCAGGTGGCGCGGTCCACCGTGGCCACGAGCCCCTGGGGGAGGACGCGGGCCAGGTTGGCGGCCAGGCCGCCGCCGGTGACGTGGCTGAAGCCGTGAACGGCGGCGCTGCCCGTCACCGGGAACGTGCGGGCCAGGTCCAGGCAGTCTGCGGCGTAGACGCGGGTGGGCTCCAGGAGCTCCTCGCCCAGGGTACGGCCGAGTTCGGAGACCTGGCGGTCAAGTGCCCAGCCGGCGTGGTTGATCACGCGGCGCACCAGGGAGTAGCCGTTGGAGTGCAGGCCTGAGGAGGCCATGCCGATCACCACGTCGCCCGCGCGGACACGCTCCGGGCCCAGGAGGTGGTCCGCCTCGATGACGCCGGTGGCGGCGCCGGCGACGTCGTACTCGTGCTCGCCCAGCAGGCCCGGGTGCTCGGCGGTTTCGCCGCCCACCAGCGCCGTGCCGGCCACCGAGCAGGCAGCCGCGATGCCGCGGACGATGTCGGCGATGCGCTCCGGCACCACCTTGCCGCAGGCGATGTAGTCGGTCATGTACAGCGGTTCGGCGCCCACCACCACGATGTCGTCCACCACCATGCCCACCAGGTCGAAACCGATGGTGTCGTGGATGTCCATGGCCTGGGCGATGGCAACCTTGGTGCCCACGCCGTCGGTGGAGGTGGCAAGGAGCGGCTTCTTGTAGGTCAGCAGCCGGGAGACGTCGTAGAGGCCGGCGAAACCGCCCACCCCGCCGATCACCGAGGAGTTGTGGGTTGCCTTGATGGCACCCTTCATGAGCTCGACGGCGCGGTCGCCGGCTTCAACATCGACGCCGGCGGAGGCGTAGGTGATGCCGGAGTTGTTGGCGGGGCTAGCGGAAGTCATACGGACTCTTTCTTGTCAGCGCCGGCAGCGGCGTGTACGTCTGGCACGAGGTCGGCTTCGGTCAGCAGGTTTTCAAACTCGGAGTCCGGTCCGGGGTCGCAGCCGGTGGCACCGGACTTTTCAGCCGGGTCCACTTCGGGGTCCACGGCAAGGGCCGCAGTTTGGCCCGGAAGGGCGGACGGAGAGGGCTTCAGGCCGCCCAGGTCGGTGCGCTCCAAGAGGTTCTTGCCCAGCTTGTCCGAACCCGGGAGTTCGATGGGGTACTTGCCGGTGAAGCAGGCGGTGCAGAGCCGTTCGCGCGGCTGCCGGGTGGCGCCGATCATGCCGTCCTCGGAGATGTACGCCAGCGAATCGGCACCGATGGCCTGCGAGATCTCCTCGATGGTGGCGCCGTTGGCGATCAATTCCGCCCGGGAGGCGAAGTCGATGCCGTAGAAGCAGGGCCACTGGACGGGCGGGGAGGAAATCTTGACGTGCACGGCGGCGGCGCCGGCTTCCCGGAGCATCCGGACGATGGCGCGCTGGGTGTTGCCGCGGACGATCGAATCATCCACCACCACCACCCGCTTGCCGCGGATCACGGACTCGAGGGCGTTGAGCTTAAGCCGGATACCCAGCTGGCGCAGGGTCTGCGAGGGCTGGATGAAGGTACGGCCCACGTAGGAGTTCTTGACGAAGCCGTGGGCGAAGGGGATGCCGGATTCCTCGGCGTAGCCCACCGCGGCAGGGGTGCCGGATTCCGGAACCGGAATGACGATGTCCGCAACCTGGGTGTTTTCCCGGGCCAGCTGGCGGCCCATCTCCACACGGGATTCGTAGACGGAGCGGCCGGCGATGGCGGCGTCCGGGCGCGCAAGGTAGACGTATTCGAAAACGCAGCCGGCCGGCGTCGGCTCGGCGAAGCGCTTGGAACGCACGCCCTCTTCGTCGATGGCGATGAACTCGCCGGGCTCGATTTCGCGGATGAAGCTGGCGCCCACGGTTGCCAGGGCGGACTGCTCGGAGGCGACCACCCAGCCGCGCTCCAGCCGGCCAAGGACCAGCGGGCGGATGCCGTAGGTGTCCCGCGCGGCGTAAAGGGTGCCTTCGTCCATAAAGACAAAGCAGAAGCCGCCCTTGATCTTGGGCAGGAGTTCGGTGGCGGTCTCCTCGAGGGTCTTGCCCTCTTCGCCTTCCAGCAGGGCCGTGACCAGGGCGGTGTCCGAGGTGTTGCCCTGCTTCATTTCACCCGTGAGGTTGCCGCCGTTGCGTTCCAGGATCATGGCGTTGAGCTCGGCGGTGTTGGTCAGGTTGCCGTTGTGCGCCAGGGCCACGGTGCCGGTGCTGGTGGCACCGAGGGTGGGCTGGGCGTTGGCCCAGTGGCTTGCGCCGGTAGTGGAGTAGCGGCAGTGGCCGACGGCCAGGTGCCCGGTCAGGGTGTTCAGCGTGGTCTCGTCGAAGACCTGGGAGACAAGTCCCATGTCCTTGTAGACGTTGATCCGCTTGCCGTCGCTGGTGGCTATACCAGCCGACTCCTGACCGCGGTGCTGCAGTGCATACAGCCCGTAATAGGTAAGTTTTGCTACTTCTTCACCTGGTGCCCAGACTCCGAAGACGCCACAAGCGTCCTGCGGGCCTTTTTCGCCAGGGAGAAGATCATGGGAAAGTTTTCCATCGCCGCGTGCCACTGGTCGATTATCTCACGACATGGGGTATGACTTTTCCGGCCCGCCGTTTATGACCGGAGCTAGGGCTGGGGATCGGTGTCCGGCTCAGAGTCGGGAACTGACTCCACAACGGCCCGCTGCCGGCGCTTGATACTGCGGCGGTCCAGGATAAGGGCCAGCGCGGCGCCCAGGATGGCACCAAAGCCGGCAAACATCACCAAGAAAAAGCCGAAGACCGAGCCTGCATCGAAGCTGGCGTTCCCGGGAAGGCCGTACGCCACTACCGCCGCGGCCACAATCCCCACCAATGCGCCCAGGATCAGGAAGGGCACATATTTGGGGGCCCGGCGCACTGTTACTTCGCGCCGCTCGGCAGGGGGTTGTTCAGAAGCCATGGCATCCAGCCTACTGCGGGCAGCAGATTAAGCACTCCGGACTGATATATCTATTGACAGGGGCTGTGGCCACTGTCATATTTTCCTGTAGCGCTATGCGCAATTAGTTGTGTAATGCGCAATTGGTTGCGGCTGGCAAACCAGGAGGACGGCCTCGTCAGGCACATTTGCGTCAGCTAGATTGGCACGTGGTGCCGAGTCGCCGGATCCGCCCGGGTCCAGGAAAGGAACACGAGAACAATGGTCCATAAAGTTCAAGCCGTCATCGCCCGGGAGAAGGATGCCCCGGTTTCGCTGGAGACCATCCTGGTGCCGGATCCGGGTCCGGGGGAGGCGTTGGTGGATATTCTCACCTGCGGTGTCTGCCACACTGACCTGCATTACAAGCAGGGCGGCATTGGCGATGAGTTCCCGTATCTGCTGGGCCATGAGGCCACCGGTGTGGTCAGTGCTGTTGGTCCGGATGTCACCGAGGTGGCCCCGGGCGACCGCGTGATCCTGAACTGGCGTGCGGTGTGCGGTCAGTGCCGGGCGTGTGCCAAGGGCCAGCCGCAGTACTGCTTCAACACGGCCAACGCCACCCAGAAGATGACGCTGGAGGACGGCACCGAGCTGTCTCCCGCGCTGGGCATCGGCGCCTTCGCGGAGAAGACGCTGGTGGCGGCGGGGCAGTGCACCAAGGTGGACCCTGAGGTCGATGCTGCCGCGGTGGGCCTGCTGGGTTGCGGTGTGATGGCCGGTATTGGTGCGGCGATCAACACCGGTGAGGTCAAGCGTGGGGAGTCCGTGGCCGTGATCGGCTGCGGCGGTGTGGGCATCGCGGCGATCGCCGGCGCCAAGCTGGCAGGTGCCACGACGATCATCGCTGTGGACATTGATGACAACAAGATCGAGATGGCCAAGTCCCTGGGTGCCACGCATGGAGTGAACTCCAAGCAGGAGGACGCCGTTGAGGCCATCCGTGCCCTCACGGGCGGCAACGGGGCTGACGTGGTGATTGACGCCGTCGGCCGTCCCGAAACGTACAAGCAGGCGTTCTACGCCCGCGACCTCGCCGGCCGGGTGGTCCTGGTGGGCGTCCCAACGCCGGAAATGCAGCTCGAGCTGCCGCTGCTGGACGTCTTTGGCCGGGGCGGGTCGCTGAAGTCCTCCTGGTACGGCGACTGCCTGCCCTCCCGGGACTTTCCCATGCTGGTCAGCCATTACAAGCAGGGCAACCTGGACTTGGACGCCTTCGTGTCGGAGCGCATCACCATCGATCAGGTGGAGGAGGCCTTCGAACGGATGCATAAGGGCAAGGTCCTGCGCTCGGTGGTCGACCTGACGCAGAGGAGTGCAATCTAATGACCATCATAGTTGAGAACCTGGTCACCTCGGGGACGTTTTCGCTCGACGGCGGCACGTGGGATGTGGACAACAACGTCTGGATCGTGGGCAACGACGAGGAATGCGTGATCATCGATTCCCCGCATGACGCCGCGGCGATCATCAACCAGGTCCGCGGCCGGAAGGTCAAGGCCATCCTGCTGACGCACGCGCACAACGACCACATCGGCGCCGCCCGGGAAGTCGCGGACGCCGTGGGCGCCCCGATCGTGCTGAACCCGGAGGACCTGGTCCTCTGGGAGCAGGTCTACCCGGACACGAAGCCGGACCGGGAGCACCACGATGGTGACCTGTTCGAAGTCGGCGGCGCGACGCTGCGGGCCATCCACACCCCTGGCCACTCGCCGGGCTCCACCTGCTTCTACCTGGAAAGCGCAGGAACGGTCTTCACCGGGGACACGCTGTTCAACGGCGGCCCCGGGGCAACCGGCCGGTCCTACAGCGACTACCCGACCATCCTGGCCTCGATCCGGGAGCGGCTGCTGGTGCTGCCGGCCGAGACGGTGGTCCGCACCGGCCACGGTGACAACACCACCATCGGCGCCGAGCAGGAAACCCTGGCGAAGGTCGCCCAGTAGCCATCGAAGTAACAGCAGTGTCCAGCAAAGGCGCGCCAGGAACCTTGGTGCGCCTTTGCTGGTGCCAGAACTACGTATGCCGGTAAGGAAGTTGGAACAATGAAGTTCGGTAAGCAGCCCGCACCCGTTGCGGACATCAACGAGGACGACCTCGAAGTCCATAAGCCCAAGACCGAGGCGGCCGGCGTGAAGGCCGTGATGGTCGCCCTGGAACGTGCGGTGGCGCAGGCGGGTGTGACCCGCACGGCCCAGTCGTTGCTGCGGCTGAACCAGCGCGGCGGTTTTGACTGCCCGGGCTGCGCGTGGCCGGAGTCGGACAAGAAGCGCAAGGCCGCCGAGTTCTGCGAGAACGGCGCCAAGGCCGTGGCCGAGGAAAACACCCTGCGTACGGTGGGGGCGGAGTTCTGGGCTAAGCACTCGATCGCGGAGCTCTCCACCAAGACGGAGTATTGGCTGGGCAACCAGGGCCGGCTGAGTGAACCGGTGGTCATCCGCGAGGGTGACACCCACTACTCACCGATCTCCTGGGCCGATGCCTTCGAGCTGATCGGTGAGCACATGCGGGCTACCACTGCGGACCGCTGCGTGTTCTACACCTCGGGCCGGACCGCGAACGAGACCGCTTTTATGTACCAGCTGTTCGCCCGGGCGCTGGGCACCAACAACCTGCCGGACTGCTCCAACATGTGCCACGAGTCCTCCGGCTCGGCATTGAACCCGACCATCGGCATCGGCAAGGGCACCGTGTCCCTGGAGGACATCCACGATTCCGAGCTGATCTTCGTGGTGGGCCAGAACCCCGGCACCAACCACCCCCGCATGCTGTCCGCGCTGAAGGAATGCAAGGACAAGGGCGGCAAGGTGGTGGCGGTCAACCCGCTGCCCGAGGCGGGCCTGTTCAACTTTAAGGACCCGCAGACCGTCTCCGGTGTGGTGGGCGGCGGCACTCCGCTGGCTGACGAGTACCTGCAGATCAAGGTCGGCGGTGACCTGGCCCTGTTCCAGGCGCTGGGCCACCTGCTGTTGGCCGAGGAGGAACGGAACCCCGGGACCGTCGTGGACCATTCCTTCATCGCCGCCCAGACCGACGGGTTCGACGCCTACCGCGACGCCCGCAAGGAGCTGGACTGGGCCGAGACCGAGCAGGCCACCGGCCTGTCCCGGGAACAGATCGAGACCGTCGCCGGGATGCTCATCAAGTCCAAGGCCACCATCTTCTGCTGGGCGCTGGGCGTGACGCAGCAGCCGCACTCGGTGGACACCATCAAGGAAATGGTCAACGTCCTGCTGCTGCAGGGCAACTTCGGCAAACCCGGCGCCGGCGCCTGCCCCGTGCGCGGCCACTCCAACGTCCAGGGCGACCGCACCATGGGCATCTGGGAAAAACCCAAGGAATGGCTCCTCACAGCGCTCGACACCGAGTTCGGCATTACCTCCCCGCGGCACCACGGCTACGACGCCGTGGAGTCCATGGAGGCGTTCGAACGCAACGAGGTGGACGTGTTCGTCTCGATGGGCGGCAACTTCTCCCTGGCCTGCTCGGACACCGAAATGCTGGAGGCAGGGATGCAGCGGATCGGGCTGACCGTGCACATCTCCACAAAGCCCAACCGCTCCCACATCGTCCACGGCCGCACCTCGCTGATCCTGCCCACCCTGGGCCGGACCGACAAGGACGACAAGCACCCCAAGGGCGCGCAGTTCCTGTCCGTGGAGGACTCCATGTCCGTGGTCCACTCCACGCAGGGCCGGCTGACGCCGGTCTCGGAGCACCTGCTCGCCGAGCCGGTGATCGTAGCCCGGATGGCTGAGGCCACCTTTGGCCCGGACCACTCCGTGGACTGGAAGGCCATGGCCGAGGACTACGACGTGATCCGGGACCACATCGAACGGGTCCTTCCCGGGTTCGAGGACTTCAACGCCCGGGTCCGGACCAAAAACGGTTTCGTGCTGCCCAACCCGCCCCGGGACACCCGCTCGTTCGCCACGGACATCGGCCGCGGCCGGTTCACCGTGAGCCCGCTGGAATACCTCACCCCGCCGGCCGGGCACCTGGTGCTGCAGACCATCCGCAGCCACGACCAGTACAACACCACCTACTACGGCCTGGACGACCGCTACCGCGGCATCTCCGGCGGCCGCCGGGTGATCCTCATCCACCCCGAAGACCTCGCAGAACAGGGCTACAACGACCGCGACCTCGTGGACGTCGTCAGCACCTTCGGCGGCGTTGACCGCCGCGCGGAGAAGTTCCGGCTCGTGGCCTACCCCACCGCGAAGGGCTGCGCCGCCGCGTACTTCCCGGAAGCCAACGCCCTGGTCCACAAGGAAAACGTCGCCCGGGAATCCAACACCCCCGGCTTCAAGGCCATGTTCGTCCGCTTCGAACCACACACCGAAGCAGCAGCGGAGGATGCTGTCGGGGCCCTGGAGCCGGCCACGGCCGGATAACCCGCAGCTACCCGCCACAAACAGCGACGGCGGCCTTCCGGCTAGTGCGGAAGGCCGCCGTCGCCGTCTGACCTGCTGCTGAAATTCCCCATCTCTTAACCGGAAACGACGCCGACACACCGGAATGACCGGTGTGTCGGCGTCGTTCTGCACTCAAAGGCGGGGAGTACGGTGCAGCCATTGCTAGACCGCGCCGGGGCTTAGCCGCGCAGGCGCTCCATGCCCGGGTCGAACAGCGGTTCGGCGGTGACGGTGGCGGCCACCCGCCGGCCGAAGTATTCGATCTCCACGGCGTCCCCGACGTCAACGGCGGACGGCAGCCAGGCGTAGGCGATCGGCTTGCCGATGGAGAAGCCGTAGGCGGCGCTGGTGACGTAGCCCGAGGCTTCGCCGTTGACGTAGACAGGTTCCTTGCCCAGCACCACCGAGGTGCCGTCGTCGACCGTGAGGCAGCGCAGTGTCTTCGCGGCCGGCTGCGACTTGCGGCTGGCCAGCGCTTCGCAGCCCACGTACCCAACCTTGTCCTTGGCCACGGAGAAGCCCAGGCCGGACTGGTAGGGGTGGTGCTCCGTGGTCATGTCCGTGCCCCAGAGCCGGTAGCCCTTTTCCAGCCGCATGCTGTTGAAGGCGCCGCGGCCGGCGGCGATGATGCCGTGCTCCTTGCCCGCTTCGAAGAGCAGGTCCCACAGCCTCAGGCCGTATTCGGCGGTGGTGTACAGCTCCCAGCCGAGCTCGCCCACGTAGGAGAGCCGCATTGCCGTGACGGGAATGCCGCCGATGTTGATTTCCTTGGTGCGGAAGTACTTCAGGCCGTCGTTGCTGAGGTCGTCGGTGCTGACCTTGGCCATTACTTCACGCGCCAGCGGTCCCCACAGGCCGATGCAGCAGGTGCTGCCGGTGATGTCCGTGACATGCACCCACCGCGACGGGTCCCCGGCGGACTGCTTCCGGGCCTCCACGCGCAGGTAGTCGAAGTCCACGTTGCTGTTCACGCCCAGCTGGAAGTCCTGCTCGCCAAGCCGGGCGACGGTCACGTCACTGCGGATGCCGCCGTCGTCCGCCAGCAGCAGGCAGTAGGTGACTGCTCCGGGCTTCTTGGCGATGTTGCCGGTGCTGAGGCGCTGGAGCAGGTCCAGGGCTCCGGGGCCGGTGACGGCGAGCCGCTTGAGGGGCGTCATGTCGTAGAGCGCGACGGCGGTACGCGTCTTCCACGCTTCGGCTGCGGAGATAGGGGAGTGGAACATCCCGGACCACTCATCCCGTTCCGGGGCCTGCCATTCGGCGGGCAGCTCCTCCAGCAGGCCGCGGTTGGCCTCGAACCAGTGCGGCCGTTCCCAGGCTGCGGACTCCAGGAAGAACGCCCCCAGTTCCTTCTGCCGGACGTTGAAGGGGCTCACGCGCACGTCCCGCGGGGCTTCCCGGGGCTGGAGCGGGTGCAGGATGTCGTAGATTTCCACGAAGTTCTGCTGGGATGTTTCGCTGACATAGGCGTCGGAGGTCTGCACCTTCTCGAAGCGGGAAATTTCACAGCCGTGCAGGTCGGTGCGGGACTCGCCTTCCACCAGCATCTCGGCCATCGCCTTGGCCACGCCGGCGGAGTGGGTGACCCACACGGCCTCCGCCACGAAGAACCCTTCGACGTCGGGCGATTCGCCCATGAGCGGGCCGCCGTCCGGGGTGAAGGAGAAGATGCCGTTGAAACCGTCGTTGATCTGCGTCGCGTGCAGGGCCGGCAGCAGGTCCTGGCAGTCCTCCCAGGCGGGGGCGAAGTCTTCCAGGGTGAAGTCCAGGCGGGAGGGCATGTTGTGGTCCGACATCTCACCGGCACCGACGCGCGGCAGCCGTTCCATGTCCACGGGCATGGGCTTGTGCGCGTAGCTGCCGATGCCGATCCGGTTGCCGTGCTCACGGAAGTACAGGTCACGGTCCTGGTAGCGGAGGATCGGCTTGCTGGCGCCGTTCGGAAGCTCATTGACGTCCCGCAGCCCCTCGAGCGGAGTGGTCTTGACGTACTGGTGCGCCAGGGGAAGGAGCGGCACCTGCATGCCCACCATCTTGCCGAGCTCGCGGCCCCAGAACCCGGCGCAGGACACCACGATGTCAGCCGGGATCACGCCGTCGGGGGTTTCAACACCGGTGACCTTGCCGCCCGACTGCTCGATGCCCGTGACCGGTGTGGAGCCGAGGAAGGTCACGCCTGCCGCGCGGGCTTTGGCGATGAGGAGCTGGACGGCGCGGGCTGCGGACGCCAGGCCGTCCGAGGGGACATACAGGCCGCCCAGGACCCGCCGCCCGTCGGCCAGGGCTCCGCTGTTCAGCAGCGGCCAGTGCTTTTCGCATTCGTCCGCGTCGATCAGCCGGCCGTCGACGCCCCAGGAGGTGGCGTAGCCAAGCTTGCGCTTCAGGTCCTCGAGCCGCGCCTCGGTGGTGGCCAGCTCGAGCCCGCCCACCTGGTTGAAACAGGAGACGCCGTCGGCGCTGAGCGAGAGCAGCTTGTTCACGGTGTAGGTGGCGAACTCCGTCATGGTCTTGGACGGATTGGTCTGGAACACCAGGCCCGGTGCGTGCGAGGTTGACCCGCCTGCCAGTTCCAGCGGGCCCTGCTCGACGACGGTGATGTTGGTCCAGCCGCGGCCGGCGAGTTCGTCGGCAAGGTTGGTGCCGACGATGCCGGCTCCGATGATGACAACGCGTGGTGATGCGCTCATGGTCTGTAGTTCTCCTGGGTGGCGTGGGCGGGAGCTGGCTGTCGTGGGGATAAACGCGCCCGCTCGCCATGAGCAACACGCATCACCATATGCAACACCGTGACGGAGCGCACAGGAGATGTCAAGGGCTTCGTCCTTTGTTGCTTGTTAAACACCGCAGGGCTGCGGCCCTCCGCTGTCACGCGAAGAACCGCAGCCCGTCTCGAAGTGGTTCAGCGGCCGCCGGTGTAACCCATCTTTGCGCTGATCTGCAGTCCCGCCTGCTTGAGGGCATCTATGAGGCCGGGCGTCTCCTCGGGAATGAAGCGGAAGGCCGGTCCCGAGATGCTCACGGCCCCGACGACGACGCCCAGGTGGTTGAAGACCGGAACGGCGGCAGCCGTCAGGCCGATCTCGAACTCCTCATTTACCACCGCGTAGCCGTTCCGGGCGACGTCGAGTAGCTGGGTTTCCAGCTCTTTCCTGCTGGTGATGGTCCGCGGAGTCCGCGCCGACAGGCCAGTTTCCTTCAGGATCCGGTCGCGCTCGTCCGCGCTCAGGGCGGCCAGCAGGATCTTCCCGCTGGACGTTGCGTGCAGGGGTGTCAGGCTGCCCACCCAGTCGTACGTGGCGAGCGTTGACGGGCCCATGGCCTGGTCCACGTTGACGGCGTAGTTGGAACGCAGGACGGCCAGGTTGACGGTTTCCTTGAATTCCAGGGCCAGGCTCTCCAGCACGGGCCGGGCTTCCTGGACCAGGCTCAGCCGGCCGGGTATGGAGCTGGCGAGGCGCAGGATGCCGAACCCCAGCTGGTATTTGCCGCGGTCGCTGTTCTGGTGGACCATCTCGCGGCTCACCAGGGATCCCATCAGCCGGGAGACGGTGGACTTATGGATCCCCATTTCTTCGGCGATTTCGCTCACGCCGGCATGGCCTTCCCGGGCCAGGATCTCCAGGACGGTCAGTGCCCGTTCCACGGATTGGACTCCGCCGTGCTGGGTGCCCTCGGTGTCGGCGTCGGATTCAAGGTCATTGTTCGAAGCCATGATCCACTCTCACGTAGTTTCTGCGGCTCACTGCCCGCCACAAGGCTGCAAAGCGGCCCCTCGGTTAGTCTCCTTCCTGATCCTATGACGGGATCTGTGACGGGGCCGACATTGCGTTAATCCGCTTGACGCCGCCGCCCGCCCTAACTGCCCCGGTAGGTGGAGTAGGCGAACGGGCTCAGGAGCAGCGGCACGTGGTAGTGCTCGGGCCCGGTAACTTCGAAGACCAGATCCACTTCCGGGAAGAATGTGGCCGTCTGCAACCCGGCGTAGTAGTCGCCCGTGGCGAAATTGAGTTTGTAGTGGCCGGGTTCCAGCTGCTCGGGGCCCAGGTCTTTCGCCCTGCCGTCCGCATCGGTGCTGGATGCTGCCAGCCGGCGCCAGGTGCCGCCGTCGTTCTGGGAAAGGACGACGGCGACTCCGGCCGCCGGGCGTCCGGCGCCGGTGTCGAGGATGTGGGTGGTGACGTGGGAGACGCTCATTCGGTGATCAGTCCTTCCAGCCGCAGGACGGCGATTTCGCGCAGCTGCTGGGCCACGATGGTGTCCTCCTGGGAGGCGGTGTTGGTGAGGCGTTGGTTGAGGGACTGCAGGATTTCCGGGGCTGTGCGACCGGCAGCGCGGATCAGGAAGACCCGGCCGAACTTTTCCTCGTAGTCCCGGTTGCCCTTGGCCAGGGCCTCCGCGGCCGCGGCATCGGCGGGGTCCACGCCGGCCTGCTCGGAACGGGACATGGATGCCTCGGTGGTGCCCGCCGTCGGGCGTTCCCCAATCCGCGGATGGTGCGCCATCGCTGATTCCACCTCGGCGGAGGTGAACGGGTTGGCCGCTTCCGACGCGAAGGCCAACAGGGCTTCCTTGCTGGCGAAGGGCCGGGCGGCAGCGACGATATCCACCCATCTGGTGATGTCGATACAGGGCCGGAGGGTGTCCGCGGCGGCGGCCGGGTCCGCGGTGTTGAATTCGGCAAGCTTCATGCTGGCTGGTTCCTCGGTACGAATGCTGGCATCCATGGTGACGGCTATGCGGAGGCCGGACTTCCCGGCACCCGGCAGCGGTGACACCGCAGCCAAGCTTCCGCATCATGGAACTGTTATTTCAGCATACGTAATATCTAAGGGCAGTCAACGACTGGTGTCAAGAGAGTACAACAGCTCTTCCGCGCAGCCGGTATTATCGCGGAGGGGCCGCAGGCCGTGTCAACCAATAGTGGAATATCAAATGAATATGGACGGGGCGGCTATGCAAATGCTGACCGAACAGGATGCCGGGCGGGACGTTGACCTGCGGGAGTACGGGCTGGTGCCCGCGAGCCCCGGGACCATACCGGCGCTGGTCGATGACCGGGCCCAGCGTGCCCTCAATAACCTGGTGCGCCTCGCCGCATCGTTGTGCGGAGTCCCGTACGGCGTGGTCAACATCATCACGTCCAGCCAGCAGCTGCAGGTTGCTGCCTCTGGAATAGACCCCGGCATCTGCTCGCGCGAGGATTCCATGTGCGCCACGGTGTTCATGGGCCCCGGCACCACCGTGGTACGTGACGCATCCCAGGACCCGCGCTTCGCGGCCAACCCGTTCGTCACGGGGGAAATTGCCGATGTCCGCTTCTATGCGTCGGTGCCGCTGAGAACCTCAACCGGGCTGGTGCTGGGCTCCCTGTGCGTGTTTTCCACGCAGGCTGCGCTTCCCACGCCGGATCAGATAGACCTGCTGGAGGTGCTGGCGCAGCAGGCAGTTGAGCTCTTCGAGCTGCAGCACCGCACCCTCCAGTTGAACGACGCCCTGGCTGAGCTCCGGCGCAGCAACGCCATGCTGGCGGAGTTCGCGGGACGCGTCAGCCATGACCTGCGGACACCCCTTACCACCATCCTGGGATACGTGGAGCTCGCGGAAGATGATCCCGGCGTCGCACCGGACCATCCATCCATGGAATACCTGGGGCTGATCGCCAGTGGCGGACGGCGCATGCTCGGAACCCTTGATGACGTGCTGGATTACTCCCGCACGGACGGCTCGCTGAACCGGGAGCGGGTGTCCCTGCTGGCGGTGACGGCGGAGGCTGCCCAGGATCTTGGCGTGGACCTTGGGCTGGGCAGCGGAATCCTGTGTGAAGACGCAGAGCTGTTTGCCGATCGTGCGCAGCTGCGCACCCTGGTCCAGAACCTGCTGGCCAACGCCATGAACTACCGCAGCCCGCAACGGGCCCTTGAGGTCGCGGTGACTGCCGGCACCTGCCCCCGCGGGGTCACCGTGCACGTGGCGGACAACGGCAAGGGCATCCTGCCGGCCGACCGGGAGCGGGCCCTGCAGCCACTGGTCCGCTTGAACCGTCCCGGTGACGGCCCCGGGACCGGTCTTGGCCTGGCCACGTGCCGGCGGATCGCCCAGTCGCACGGGGGAGAGCTGGCCATCAGTGAGACGCCCGGCGGCGGCACCACCGTATCGGTGCACTTTCCCGCCGTTTCCTGAAGCGCGAAGGGCGCCGGCCCGGGTGCTGCCCGGGCCGGCGCCCACATTCCTAGTCCCGGGACGAGGTCCGCAACAGTACCCAGGTGTTGGTGCCGTCCTGCCGCTCGAACGTGACGGTAGTGACCAGCGCCTCAATGAGCGCCAGTCCGCGGCCGGACTCAGCATCCTCGCCGGGCGCCCCGGGTTCCATCAGGCCGAACGGTGGCTTGGCGTGGTACGCGCTGACGCGGGCCTGCAGCACGGTGGGCCGGACTTCGATGTCCACGCCCAGCTCCACGGGGTCCTGCCCGGCCGGCTCCGCGTGCTGGACGATGTTGGACGCGGACTCGATCACCGCCGTCGTGAACGTCATCTGGTCCATGTCCCCGACGAACGGGACGTCCAGCCAGAGGCTGTCCAGGTCGTTGTGGACTGATTCGATGGCGTCCTCCGCAGCCAGTCCCCGGTAGCTGCGCGAGGCGAGGACCTCAGTCATTGCTGAACGCCTCGGCGGCTGAGGCATAGGCGGTCAGCACCTTGTCCATGCTGGTGAGCTGCAGGACCATCTTGACCTGCGGCTGGACGGCCGCGATGCGGAGGTCGCCGCCTGCCTGGCGGGCCGCCTTGAGGCAGCCGATCAGCGCGCCGAGCCCCGAGGAATCCATGAATGCGGTGTTCTCCAGGTTCACCACGATCCGGTTCGACCCGCCGGCGATCACGTCGGTCACAAACTCGCGCAGCTTGGGCGCGGAGACCATGTTGAGCCGCCCGTCCGCCTTGACCTCCGCATATGAGTCCTTGACCTCATAGCTAAACTCCATCGGGATTCCTCTCTGTGTTTGTAGGTTCTGCGGCCGGTTCGTAGCCCTTGTAGAGCACGGCCCGGACCAGGATGCTCATGACCACCAGGTCGAAAATGACCCAGGCCACATTGACCAGGGTGCCCAGCGGTTCCGCCAGTCCGGTGGCCAGGCGGATGATGCCGACGACGGCGGCCACGGCAAGCAGGACTGACACCACGATCTGGGGCTGGATGAGGCTCCAGCTGGGTCCGCCGCTTTGGCGGGCTTTGGGGGTGACGGCGAACCCGAGGGGACGGCCGAACCACACGTTCCGTGCCGCCGTCGAACACGCCTTGATCCAGGTGGGGAACAGCGCCAGGCTGTACTGCTGGCCGCGCCACGTGGGGATGCCGCGGCCGGCGACGGCGAACAGGATCTGGTTGACCACCATGAACGGGATGAACCGGACGAAGAAGTCCCAGCTGAGGCTGGTGACCGGCAGGATGCCCAGCAGGAGGTAGATGATGGGGGCCGCGAAGTAGATGACCGCCGCATAGCCGCTCAGGTACGTCCACATGGTGGCGAAGTACATCAGCCGCTGGCCGAGCTTGAGGCCCTTCTGCACCAGCGGGTTTTCCCGGAGCAGCACCTGGATGGTTCCCTGTGCCCAGCGCAGCCGCTGGGTGAGCATGGTCTTCAGGTCCTCCGGGGCCAGGCCGTAGGCGAGGACCTCGTGGTGGTAGACGCTCTGCCAGCCCATGGCGTGCATGCGCATGGCGGTTGCCATGTCCTCCGTGACGGAGATGGTGGCCAGCGGCATCACCGGCTGGGCTTCGTCGTTGCGTTCCACGGAGAGCGCGTCCAGGACGGCCTGGACGGATTCCAGGGCGCCCAGCGGAGACCAGTCGCGGCGGGACATCCGCTGGACGGCGTCGTCCGCCACCACGGGCACGCCCGATTCGCCCACATGGGCGAGTTCCATGGCGGCGATTTCCTCCAGGTCGGACTGCAGCGCCTCCACATCGGCCAGCACCAGGGTCTGGACGGCGGCGTCCACGCGGCGGCGGACCCGGTAGGTGATTTCGCCCAGCGGCTGGCCGGCCTCGAGTTCCTGCTGGGCTTCGCGGGTGGCTGCCTCCACTTCGTCCAGCACCTCGGCCACCAAGGGTGTTTCCACGTCGGCGGACTTTCGGGCCTGCCTGATGGCCGAGCGGGAGGCCGCCAGTGCGCGGCGGATGCTCTTCTCGGTTTCCTTGACATAGCCCACCAGGCCGAGCTGCATCAGGGCTTCGCGGCGCAGGATGGCGTTGGAGCCGCAGAAGAAAGCGGCGTTCCAGCCGTCCTTGCCCTGCTGGATGGGGCCGTAGAACAGGGGCGCCTGGCTGCCGAGCGGATCATCGGCGGGAACGTTGCTGAAGTACTGGGGCGTCTGGACCAGGGCCACCCGGCGGTTGTTGAAGTAGCCGAGGGTCTTTTCCAGGATGTCCGGCTCGGGGATCTGGTCCGCGTCCAGGATCAGGAGGAACTCCCCGTCCGTCTGCATCAGTGCGTTGTTGAGGTTGCCGGCCTTGGCGTGCCGGGGGAGGTCCGGGGTCCAGTCCCCGCTGCGCGTGACGTAGCCCAGCCCGTGCTCTTCGGCAAGGGCCTTGAGCTCGGGGCGGGCGCCGTCGTCCAGGATCCAGGTGCTGTGCGGGTGCCGGATTTTCTGGGCGGCCAGCGCGGTGGTCATCACCATGTCCAGGTCTTCGTTGTATGTGGTGATGAAGACGTCCACGGTGGCGTCCGCGGGAGGCGGCGGGGCACCCTTGCGGATCTTCAGTTTCCAGACCGTCATGCCGAAAAGCATCACGTCGATGAGGCTGTAGGTTTCGGCGATCACCAGCGGCAGCGCGATCCACCAGGCGTCCCAGTTCAGGGAGGCCGCCCAGCGCCAGGCAATGTAGTTGAGGCCGGTGAGGACGGTCAGCACCACCACCAGCCGCGTCCAGAAGCGGGTCATGCACCCACCTCCTGCGGCAGCCGGCGGACCACCACCACCGTGACATCGTCCTCGGCGGTCTCGGCCGGGGCGAGGGCCATGATGGCACTGCTGGCTGCCTGCGCGGAGTCGTTGCCCTGCGTTGCCTGCTGGACAGCCGTGGTGAAGTCTTCCACGGAGTCGAAGACGTCCAGCACGCCGTCGCTGACCACCACCAGGGAGTCCCCGGGGGCAAGTTCCAGGCCGGATTGCGGCCACTGCGTTCCTGCCCAGGCGCCGACGGGCGGGCCGCCGGAGGGGAGGCGGTGTGCGGTCCCGCCGGACTGGACGTGCAGCGCAAGCCCGTGTCCGGCGTCGACATAGCTGACGTTCCCTGACGCAGCGTCAAGGCGGGCGTGGAACAGGGTGACGAACGAGTTGGATGAATCGAGGTCCGTGGCGATGGCCTTGCTGGCGGAGGCGAAGGCCCCGTCAAGGTCCTGCCGGTGCCCGGTGGACCGCATGACGGCCCGGACCGTTGCGGCGATCAGCGCAGCACCCATGCCCTTGCCCATGGCGTCGGCGAAGGTGAGGTGGAGTCCTTCGGGGGTCTGGTACCAGTCGTAGAAGTCGCCGCCCACGCTGCGGGACGGGCGGAAGACGCCGGCAACGTCGTAGCCTTCCACGCGGATGTCTTCCTTGGGCAGCAGGCTCTGCTGGACTTCGGTGGCACGCTCCAGCTCACTGCGGGCCGCGGAGTCCGCCGCGGCGGAGGGCCGGCGCCGGAACAGGGCGTTGATCCGCGACTGGAGTTCGCGCGGGCTGAACGGCTTGCTGATGTATTCGTCCGCGCCGTTGTCCAGGCCGGTGAGCTTGTCCAGCTCATCGGCGCGGGCTGTCAGCATCACGATGAAGGCATCAGAGAACTCGCGGAGCAGCTTGCACACTTCCAGGCCGTCCAGGTCCGGCAGGTTCAGGTCCAGTGTCACCAGGTCCGGCTGGCTGCGGCGGACTTCCTCCACTCCCACCAGGCCAGCAGCCGCGTGGGTTACCTCGAAACCCTGCTTCGTCAGGACACGGACCAGCAGCCCCCGGATGTCCGGATCGTCCTCGATCACGACGGCGCGGCGGAGTTCGGGGGGAGAGACCATTCCTACTTTCTACAGTATTAACCGTCCTGCGGCATGTCACACGCGTACAAAGTGCGAAGCAGCCTTCGTATACGCCGGAAGCCTCCCATTCCCGGGTTCGACCCGGGTGCGGGGAACCCTGCAGGGATCTTTCGCAAATCTTGGGATGCACTTGCCCGGACATTGAGCAAGGGCCGGGACACTCGTAGCCAGGCAGCAGTCTCCGCGGGCGGGTCAAAGGCGACCCGCCCGCGGGCTGGACGGCTTGGGGAAGGCAAGGCGGCTATGGCACACCACAAATTCAGGAACCACAAAGTGGCGCTCGCCGCTGCGAGGCCGGATGCGTCCGCGGGGGACGGGGCCGCGCCCGAAGTGTCCCCGGTGGATGCAGCCGCGAAGCCCGAAGTTCCGATGGAGCACGCAGCCGCGAGGCCCGCCGTCGGACTCGACCTCATAGTGCGGGAGGTACTGGCGGCCGGCGCGGGCAAGGCCAAAGCGCTGCTGCGCCTCTACCTGCACTCCCGGAAGGTCCGGGCCGCCGCCCAAGCACTGGCCGAGGCGCTGGCTGAATCCCGGGACGTCTGGAACTGGCCCGGGGACCGGCTCCCGGTGGGGGCGGAAATGTCCCAGCAGGTGGAGAAACTGACCCGCCGCCTGAAGCTGGAAACTGAGGCACATTACCGGCTTGAGGCACTTTTCAGGACTGCGGCCGGGGGCCGTTCCGTCCCGGCGCTTTAAGTGCAACACTTAGGAGCAATCGAGTGGCTGGGGGATACAGTCAGGAGATTGCCATGGGTTGGTGGACAGGTTGGGCGTACCTTATTGCCGGCCTAATGACAGTTGACGCGCTGCTCCTGGCGTTGTGGGCGATCGATGAAGACTGGCCCGGCAAATGGTGGAAGAAACCATAACACCCTCCCCGTGATTCCTGGTCCCGGCAGTGCACCGGGCAAGCGATCGTTTTCCATGCCCAACTGGACTCTCGCTGTGGCTTCCGCTCATGGTCAAATAGGAGGGTTGAACCGGCTGCCCGAGTCCGACCACGGCCTCGGCCATATGGAAGGAAGCACATGACCGATCGTCAGGACCACCCCCCGGTCCCTACCCCGGGAAGCGCCCAGGGCCTGGACAGCAAGGTTGAGGGTGGCTGCCCGGTTGCCCATGACAGCGTGACCTCGCACGGCAGCGAGAGCGAAAATCCGGCTATCGATTCGCCGCAACCCAAGGCTCACCGGCCGCGGACCGTCGCCGACTGGTGGCCGAACCAGCTCGACCTCTCCGTGCTCCACGCGCACAACCCGGCCGGCAACCCGCTCGGCTCCACTTTCAGCTACCGCGAGGAATTCCAGAAGCTCGACGTCGAGGCCCTCAAGCAGGACATCATCCAGGTCCTGACCACCTCCCAGGACTGGTGGCCGGCGGACTTCGGCCACTACGGCGGCCTGATGATCCGGATGAGCTGGCATGCCGCCGGCACCTACCGCGTCCACGATGGCCGCGGCGGTGCCGGGGACGGCAGCCAGCGGTTCGCGCCGCTCAACAGCTGGCCGGACAACGCCAACCTGGACAAAGCCCGCCGGCTCCTGTGGCCGGTGAAGCAGAAGTACGGCCAAAAGCTCTCCTGGGCAGACCTTCTGGTCCTCGCGGGCAACGTGGCCCTCGAATCCATGGGTTTCAAGACCTTCGGCTTCGCCTTCGGCCGCGAGGACGTGTGGGAGCCCGAGGAAATTTTCTGGGGCCCGGAGGACGCCTGGCTCGGCGACGAACGCTACATCGGCGAAGGCCAGATGGCAGAGGACGTGGGCTCCACGGAGATGGGCCTGATCTACGTCAACCCCGAGGGTCCGATGGGCAACCCGGATCCCAAACTCGCCGCAGCGTTTATCCGCGAGACGTTCAAGCGGATGGCGATGAACGACGAAGAGACCTTCGCGCTGATTGCCGGCGGACACACGTTCGGCAAGACCCACGGCGCCGCTGAGGCCGACGCGCATGTGGGTCCCGAGCCGGAGGCTGCCAATCTCGAGACGCAGGGGCTGGGCTGGCTCAGCACCTACGGCAGCGGAAAGGGCGGCGATACGATCACCTCCGGCCTGGAGGTCACCTGGACGGACCTGCCCACCCAGTGGAGCAACCGCTTCCTGGAGATCCTGTTCGAGTACGAGTGGGAACTGGTCAAGAGCCCGGCCGGAGCCCACCAGTGGGTGGCCAAGGATGCCCCGGAGATCATCCCGGACGCGCACGACCCCGCGAAAAAGCACCGGCCCACCATGCTGACCACCGACCTGTCGCTGCGCTTCGACCCGGTCTACGAGGAAATCGGGCGGCGCTTCCTGAAGAACCCCGACGAGTTCCAGCTCGCCTTCGCCAAGGCCTGGTACAAACTGCTGCACCGCGACATGGGACCCGTCGGCCCGCACATGCTCGGACCGTGGGTCCCGGAGGCCCAGCTCTGGCAGGACCCGGTCCCGAACGTTGACCACGAGCTGGTCGGCGAGGAGGACATCGCCTCGCTGAAGGCACGGCTCCTGGACTCCGGCCTGACCGTCCCGCAGCTCGCCGGCACGGCGTGGGCCGCGGCCTCCACCTTCCGCAAGACCGACAAGCGCGGCGGCGCCAACGGTGCCCGGATCCGGCTGGAACCCCAGCGCGGCTGGGAAGTCAACGAACCGGAGCAGCTGGCCACCACGCTGCAAAAGATCGAGGCGGTGCAGCAGGAGTTCAACTCGGGCCAGGCCGGGGGCAAGAAGGTTTCGCTGGCGGACCTTATTGTGCTCGGTGGCTGCGCAGCGGTAGAGAAGGCGGCGAGGGACGCCGGGTTTGCCGTCACCGTGCCGTTCCGGCCCGGCCGCACCGACGCCTCCCAGGACCAGACCGACGTCGACTCGTTCCAGTACCTGAAGCCGCGCGCGGACGGGTTCCGCAACTACGTGCGCCCCGGCGAGAAGCTCCAGCCGGAGACCCTCCTGCTGGACAAGGCGTTCATGCTGGACCTGTCGGCACCGGAAATGACGGTGCTCGTCGGCGGCATGCGCGCCCTCGGCACCAACGTGGGCGGTTCCAGCCACGGCGTCCTCACCGACAGGCCGCAGGTCCTGACGAACGACTTCTTCGTCAACCTGCTCTCGCCGGGGACCAAATGGAAGGCCTCGGAGGGCGAGGAGAACGTCTACGAGATCACCGACGTCTCCACTGGCGAGCTGAAGTGGACGGCCACCCCGGTGGACCTGGTCTTCGGGTCCAACTCGCAGCTCCGGGCCCTCGCAGAGGTCTACGCGAGTGAGGACGCCGGGGAGAAGTTCGTTAACGACTTCGTGGCGGCCTGGGTGAAGGTTATGGAGCTGGACCGCTTCGACCTGGGCTGACCCCTAGGCACTGGATAGTATGTCCGGGCCGGCTGCACCTGCGGCCGGCCCGGACGCCATCTCACAGCAGCGAAAGCCGCATCAGTACCCGCGGAAAGCCGTTCAGCACCGAGTCCGTTTCCGCGGCCTTGGTAAAGCCTGCGTCCTCGAAGAGTTTGCGGGTGCCAACATAGGCCATGGTGAGGTCCACTTTCTTCCCGCCGTTGTCCACCGGATAGCCTTCGACGGCGGGCGCCCGGTACGAGCGGGCCAGCTCCACCGCCCCTGCCAACAATGCATGCGAAATGCCCTTGCCGCGGTGGCCGGGCCGGACCCGGATGCACCACACTGACCACACGTCCAGATCGTCAACGTGCGGGATACGGCGGTTCGTGGCGAAACTTGTGTCCGCACGCGGGTGGACCGCTGCCCACCCCACTGGCTCGCCGCCGTCGTACGCCAACACACCCGGTGGCGGATCCTCCGCCACCAACTGCTTTACCAGCTTCCCGCGCTCAGTTCCGTGCAGCGCCTGGTTCTGCTTGGAAGGGATGCGGTAGCTCAGGCACCAGCAGACGTTCGCGTCGGGCCGTTTGGGCCCAACGATCGCGCGGACGTCCTCGAAACTGGTGGCCGGACGGACCTCGATGACCATGCGGCCATCCTGTCATTGGGCCGGGGAAGCGGCAACGGGATTCGGTTCCCGGCGGTAACCGCGGACCCAGTCCACCAGGAAGTCCTTCGGATACGTGGACGCCGGAGCGGATGCGCCTTCAAACTCGTAGACGTTGAGCATGAGCTGCATCGGGTAGTCCGGCGACTGTTCCACCGCGGCCGCAAACTGGTCATCAACATAAAAATCGACACCGTCCGGCGTCCAGTCAGCGCTGTAGGTGTGGAATTCGGTGACGTCCGCAGCCACCTTAATTTTACGGAAATCGTCCTGGATGCAGGGGTCCCCGAAGGGATGCACGCCCATCCCGACTTTTGCAGTGCCTGCAACGATGTCCGAGCCGAAGATCTCGAAGATGCAGATCTCGGCGGAGTTTTCCGGGATGTCTTCGAAGCCGATCATCCACAGGGCAACCATGCAGGCGGGGTCGGCGATGGCGGCAACGCGGGCCTCGATGAGCCCGTAGTGCGGGGTGTACAGCCGCTCCTCTGCCTGGGCCTCGGTGACCCTGAGGCCGGGGGTGAAGTGGTGCTGGCCTTCGGTGCTTCCCAGCGGCCCGGAAAAAGCGCCTGTCTGGAGGTTGGAAACGCGCAGTCCCCCGTTGTGTTCAGGGGACCACGGAGCCTGGTCCTCCTCGATCATCAACACCAGCCCGCCGGAGGTGAAACGGTACCTGGCGCGGGCGCTTGCGGAGTTGCTCCACTGCGGGAGGTAGCGCGGGATCCACTTGCTGCTGTCCAGGTCCGGTCCCTCAAACGTGTCCTCGAACTCCAGGACAAACTGGCTGCGGTCCAGTTCTTTCTTGGCCACCCGGGTCCTCCTTGGTGAAGCAGCTGCAGGGCGATATTGCCATTGTGCCCGGTCATACCGGCCTGGCAGCTCCGGCTTTGCCCCGAAAACGTCTAACGCCCCTGCAGGATCTGCAGGGGCGTTAGCAAAAAACGCGCAGGACGTGAGAGAGCGTCCTGAAAAAACACGCAGGACGTGAGAGAGCGTCCTGGTGGGAAGGACGGGGAAGTTTAGATTCCCAGGGCTTCCTTCAGGGCTGCGACGTGGCCGTCGGCCTGGACCTGGTACTGGGCCAGGGTGACATTGCCGTCCGGGTCCACCACCACGGTGGAGCGGACGATGCCCTCAACGATCTCGCCGTTGACCAGCTTCTCGCCCCAGGCGCCGTAGGCCAGAGCAACCGCGTGGTCCTCGTCGGAGAGCAGCGGGAAGGTCAGGGAGAAGTCGCCGGTGAAGCCGGCCAGGGCCTCCGGGGCATCCGGGGAGATGCCGATGACCTCGTAGCCCTTGCCCTGCAGGGAGGCCAGGCTGTCGCGGAAGTCGCAGGCCTCGGTGGTGCAGCCGGGGGTGGCGGCCTTGGGGTAGAAGTACACGATGACATTTTTGCCACGGTAGTCGGCCAAGGCAGTCTGGCGGCCCTGGGCGTCCTGGAGGGTGAAGTCAGGGGCCTGGGTTCCGGGCTGAAGCTTGGTGGTCAGGGTGTGGCTCATGGCGTTCCTTTGGAAGGGTTTGTCATTACTGGCAAGACATCAAGTGAAGCGGCTTCCCGCTCAGTCATACAACTCCGGCGTCATATGCAGTATTCCGCCGGGCCGCGAACTGTTGCCGATTTTCCCGGCACAAACTGGTATCCGCCGCCGCGGACAGTGGCCACAGCATGGCGCGCATTGCCCAGTTTCCGCCGGATCCGGCCCACGTAAACATCAATGGATCGAGCCGAGGCGCCGGGGGTTTCGAACGAGTCCAGGAACTCCTGCAGCTCCTCCCGGCCCACGGTGCGGGACAGGTGCGTCACCAGGTAGCGGAGCACCTTGAATTCGACGCCGGTGAGCGGCACCGGCCTGCCGTCCAGGAGGACGGTATCGGCGGCCAGGTCCACGGCCATGCGGCTGACGGGGCCGGCCGACGGCGGCAGCCGGGTGCCGCCGTCGTCGTCCGTTTGTGCGCCAGGAGAGGCGCCGCCGGGGTTCTCCGCTGCGGTGGAAGGCTGAGAGGAGTCGTCTGCGGCTCCTTCCGCCGTGGCGGAGACCCCGGACGTGGGAGCTCCGGCAGCAGGCCAATGGACTTCCGCCTCCGGAGCAGTCTGCAGGGCCCTGGCAAGGACCAGTTGGGCGGCGCGGGCGAGGAGTTCCGGGCTGGTGCCCTCCTCCGGAACCACCCACACGGCGAGGCCGCGGGCGGCAGCTTTGGGCTGGACCACCCGCGGACGGTGAGCCGTCCGCGGATGGTGGACTTCCACTGCCATGGCGCGTCCTTACACTCCGCCGCGGCGGATCAGCTTGCCCGTGGGGGTCTGGCCGTCCACCACGGCACCGCGCAGGAACGTCTTGCGGACCACTCCGGAGAGGGCCTTGCCGTCATAGGGGGTGATGGGGTTCTTGTGCTTGAGCTTGGACACGTCCACCACGAAGGCCTCGTCCGGTGCGAACACGGCGAAATCGGCGTCGTAGCCCAGCGCCAGCTGGCCCTTGTTGGTGAGCCGGGCCAGGTTGGCGGGCTTCTCCGCCATCCAGCTGACAACCTGCTCCAGCGGGATGCCCCGGTGCCGGGCTTCGCTCCAGATCAGGGACAGGCCCAGCTGCAGCGAGGAGACCCCGCCCCAGGCCACGGCGAAGTCACCGTTTTCCAGGTCCTTCAGGTCCAGAGTGGAGGGGGAGTGGTCCGAAACGATGCAGTCGATGGTGCCGTCCTGCAGGCCCTGCCACAGCAGCTCCCGGTTGGAGGCCTCGCGGATGGGCGGGCAGCACTTGTAGGCGGTGGCGCCGTCGGGGATTTCCTCAGCCATCAGCGTCAGGTAGTGCGGGCACGTCTCCACGGTGAGCTTGACGCCGTCGCGCTTTGCGGAGGCGATCATGGGCAGCGCGTCCGACGACGACAGGTGCAGGATGTGCGCACGCGCACCGGTCCAGCGGGCCCGTTCGATGACCTCGGCGATGGCTTTGTTCTCGGCGCCGCGGGGGCGGGAGGCCAGGAACGTCCCGTAGTGGTCGCCGCCGGGGTGGGGTGCGCGGTCGATGGCGTGCGAGTCCTCGGCGTGGACGATCATGAGGGAATCGAAGGACTTCAGCTCGGCCATGTCCTCCTCCATCTCGTCCGCGTCCAGGTGCGGGAACTCGTCCACGCCCGAGTGCAGCAGGAAGCACTTGAAGCCGAACACGCCGTCGTCGTGCAGGGGGCGCAGGTCGGCCTTGTTGCCGGGGATGGCCCCGCCCCAGAACCCGACGTCGATGAACGCCTGGTCCTCGGCAACCTCGCGCTTGAGTTTGAGGTTCTCCACCGTGGTGGTGGGCGGCACGGAGTTCAGCGGCATGTCGATGATGGTGGTGACGCCGCCCGCTGCGGCGGCGCGGGTGGCGGAGGCGAAGCCCTCCCACTCGGTGCGGCCGGGCTCGTTGACGTGGACGTGGGTGTCCACCAGGCCGGGAAGCAGGGTTTCGTCGTCGGCGAGTTCGATGATTTCGGTGCCGGCCAGGCCGTTGCCCAGCGGCTCGAGCGCAACGATCTTGCCGCCGCGGACGCCCACCTCACGCGGGGCGATTCCGGCGGTGGTCATGATGCGCCGGCCCCGGATGACCAGGTCGTAACGGTCTTCAGACATGGAGGTCCTCCTTGGTACTTGCGGTGCGGGCGGGCCTTTCGGCCGCCAACCTCCCGCTGATCTGGGTGCCCAGCTGCTCCAGAAGCTGTCCGGCCTCTGCTATGCACCTGTCTACATTGCTTTCGAGCTCTGTCAAAGAGTAAATCTCCTCGAACCCGGCGGCGACCGCCTGCTCTTCCGCCAGCGTGGTACGGCCGCAGACGGCGATGACCGGGACGCCCTGCGCGGCGGCTGCCCGGGCCACACCCATGGGGGTCTTGCCCAGCAGGCTCTGCTCGTCCAGGCTGCCTTCCCCGGTAATCACCAGGTCGGCTCCGGCCAGGCGTTCGGCGAGTCCCGTGAATCCGAGGACAACGTCGATTCCCGGGCGCCGGGTGGCGGCCAGGGCGGCGATGGCTGCGAAGCCAACCCCGCCGGCCGCCCCCGCGCCGGGAGCCTCCGCTGCCTTGACGGCGCGGAATCCGATTTCCCTGGCCAGGACTTCGACAAACCTGGCCAGGGCGGCGTCGAGCATGCCGACGTCCTGTTGTGTGGCGCCCTTCTGCGGGCCGAAAACCGCCGCGGCGCCCTGGGCGCCCAGCAGGGGATTGTCGACGTCGGACGCCAGCACAAAGCGTGTGTCCACCAGGCGGGGTTCAAAGTGGGTGAAGTCGATGCTGTGCAGGTTTGCCAGCGCAGCACCGCCGGGCGGCAGTTCGTTGTTCCTTGCGTCCAGGAACCGTGCGCCGAGCCCCTGCAGGAGCCCCGCACCGCCGTCGGTATTGGCACTGCCGCCCACCCCCAACACGATCCGGCGGCAGCCGGCGTCCAGGGCCGCGCGGATCAGCTGGCCGGTGCCCAGGCTGCTGGCCGTCGTGGCATCCGCGGAGGTTGGCTTCCCGCCGCCCGCCACCTGCGGCACCAGCGCCAGTCCGGAGGCGGTGGCCAATTCGATGACGGCCTCGTGGTCCCGGACGGCGAAGTCCGCGCGCACCGGCTGGCCGGTGGGGCCGCCCACCGTTGCCGTGCGGCGGGTGAAGCCGGAGCCGACGGCGGCGTCGAGGGTACCCTCGCCGCCGTCGGCCACCGGAATCCGGACGACGTCAAGGTTGCCGCCGGCTCCCCGCTGCAGTCCCTTTTCCAGGTGCGTGCAGACGTCCGGGGCGGAGAGCGATCCCTTGAACTTGTCCGGGGCAATGACGATGCGCATGGCAGTGCTGTCTTTTCTGGTCTAGGCCTGCAGGGCCAGGATGGCAGTGGGGGAGTCCGCGGCGGTCTCGGCCAGTTCCTCGAACTCGTTCACGGCGTTGATTTCCACACCCATGGAGATGTTGGTGATCTTTTCCAGGATCACTTCAACCACCACGGGAACCTGGAACTCGCCCATCAGCGCCTTGGCCTTGTCGAACGCGGCAGCGAGGTCGTTGGGGTCCTCCACGCGCACGGCCTTGCAGCCCAGGCCCTCTGCCACCTTCAGGTGGTCCACGCCGTACCCGCGTGCGGTTTCGGACAGGTCCGCGCTGTTGACGTTTTCGAACGCCAGGGACACGTTCTGCTCCATCTTGAAGCCGCGCTGCGACTGGCGGATCAGGCCCAGGTAGGAGTTGTTCACCACCACGTGGATGTACGGCAGGTTGAACTGGGCACCCACGGCCAGTTCCTCGATCATGAACTGGAAGTCGTAGTCGCCGGAGAGGGCAACCACGGTGTCGTCCGGCTTGCCGCGCACAACACCGAGCGCTGCCGGGGCGGTCCAGCCCAGGGGGCCGGCTTGGCCGGCGTTGATCCACTTCCGCGGGCCGAACACGTGCAGCATCTGCGCGCCGGCGATCTGGGACAGGCCGATGGTGGACACGTAGATGGTGTCGCGGCCGAAGGACTTGTTCATCTCCTCGTACACGCGCTGCGGCTTGATGGGGATGTTCTCGAAGTGGGTCTTGCGGTGCCGGGAGGCCTTGCGGTCCTGGCATTCGGCAACCCAGGGGGTGTAGTCCGGCAGGGACCCTGCCGCCCTGCGCTCCCTGGCGAGCTCAACCAGCCCGGCCAGCGCCGCACCGGCGTCGGACGCGATGCCCAGGTCCGGCGAGAACACGCGGCCGATCTGCGTGGGCTCGATGTCGATGTGCACGAACTTCCGGCCTGCCGTGTAGGTCTCCAGGCCGCCGGTGTGGCGGTTGGCCCAGCGGTTGCCGATGCCGATCACGAAGTCGCTCTGCAGGTAGTTCTCGTTGCCGTAGCGGTGCGAGGTCTGCAGGCCCACCATGCCGGCCATGAGCTGGTGGTCGTCCGGGATGGTGCCCCAGCCCATCAGGGTGGGGATCACCGGAACGTTGAGGATCTCGGCCAGTTCCACCAGCTGCTCGGAGGCGCCGGCGTTGATGATGCCGCCTCCGGCCACGATCAGCGGGTGCTGGGCTGCGGTCAGCATGTCCAGGGCCTTTTCCAGCTGCTTGCGGGAGGCCTTGGGCTTTTCGATGGGCAGCGGCTCGTAGGTGTCGATGTCGAATTCGATCTCGGCCAGCTGCACGTCGATGGGCAGGTCCAGGAGCACGGGGCCGGGGCGGCCGGAACGCATCAGCTGGAACGCCTTCTGGAAGGCGCCGGGAACCTGGCCGGGCTCCAGGATGGTCATGGCCATCTTGGTGACGGGCTTGGCGATGGACTCGATGTCCACGGCCTGGAAGTCTTCCTTGTGCAGCTTGGCAACCGGGGCCTGGCCGGTGATGCAGAGCATGGGGATGGAATCTGCCCATGCGGCGTAGAGGCCGGTGATCATGTCGGTGCCGGCGGGGCCGGAGGTGCCGATGCAGATGCCGATGTTGCCGTCCTTGGCGCGGCTGAAGCCGTCGGCCATGTGGCTGGCGCCTTCTACGTGGCGGGCCAGCGTGTGGCGGATGCCGCCGTGTTCCCGCATGGCGGAGTAGAAGGGGTTGATTGCCGCGCCTGGCAGGCCGAACGCCTCGATGGCGCCTTCCTTTTCCAGGATGGCAACCGCTGCATCAACGGTACGCATCTTGCTCATGGTGTGCTCCTTGAAAGCTTTTGGTTGGGCCCGGTGGTTGAGCCCGTCGAAACCTGTTTTTGGGTGTGCTGAAGTAGCCCGGCGAGCCGTCGCGGGGCACTTTGGGGGAGTCGGCGTCGTGATTTACGACGGCGGCCGGCGTGTCCGTGTCAATGTGCCCCATTTTGGAAGGGGGCTGGTGGTTGAGCCTGCCGAAACCTACTCGCGGCCGGAGAGCTGCAGGACCTGCTTGAAGAGTCCGGAGTGGTCCAGTGCGCCGTCGCCCTGGTTGACGGTGGCGGCGACGAGCTGTGCGACGACGGCGCCGAGGGGGACAGCGACGTTGGCTTCGCGGGCGGCGGAAGTGACGATGCCCAGGTCCTTATGGTGCAGGGCGAGACGGAAGCCGGGGTCGAAGTTGCGGTCAAGCATCTTCTGGCCCTTCTGGTCCAGGACCTTGGAACCGGCCAGGCCGCCGCCGAGGACCTTGAGGGCGGCGTCGGTATCCACACCGTAGGCCTCGAGGAAGGCGATGGCCTCGCCGAGGACCTGGATGTTGACGGCGACGATCAGCTGGTTGGCTGCCTTGACGGTCTGGCCGGAGCCGGAGGGGCCGACGTGGACGATGGTTTTGCCGACGGCGTTCAGGACGTCCGACGCTGCGTCGAAGTCTTCCTTCTCGCCGCCCACCATGATGGAGAGGACGGCGTCGATGGCGCCCTGTTCGCCGCCGGAGACCGGTGCGTCGAGGGGGCGGATGCCGGCTTCGCGGGCGTCGTCGCTGAGCCGCTTGGCGACGTCGGGGCGGATGCTGGAGGCATCGATCCAGAGCGTGCCTTTCTTGGCGTTGGCGAAGACGCCTTCTTCGCCGGTGACGACGCCCTCAACGTCGGGGGAGTCCGGGACCATGGTGATGACGACGTCGGCGTCCTTCACGGCGTCGGCGATGCTGGTGGCGCCCTTGCCGCCTTCGGAGACCAGCTTGTCGATCTTGTCCTGGCTGCGGTTGAAGCCGGTGACGGTGTGGCCGGCCTTGACCAGGTTGATGGCCATGGGCAGGCCCATGATTCCGAGTCCGATGACTGCAACGTTGCTCATGATGGTTCTCTTTTCTGAAGTCTGTGGGTGGTGGCGGTAGGGACCGGTTACTGGCTGACGCGCTGGCGGATTGCCCAGCTGAAGGCCGTTTCCTGCGGTTCCTTGTATTCGAGGCCGATGTAGCCGTCGTAGCCGAGTTCGCGGCTGCGGGCGATCCACTCGCCGAGGGGAAGCTCTCCGGTGCCGGGTGCGCCGCGGCCGGGGTTGTCGGCGATCTGGATGTGGCCGAAGTCCTTGGCGTGGTTTTCGATGACGGACTCGACGTCGTCGCCGTTGACTGCCAGGTGGTAGAAGTCGGCAAGGAGCTTGATGTTGGTGGCGCCTGACTCGGCCTTGACGCGCGCGATGACCTTGAGTGCGTCGTCAGCGGTGAGGAGCGGATACTTGGGTGCGCCGCTGACAGGTTCGAGGAGGACGGTGCCGCCGATGCGGGCGACGCCTTCTGCTGCAGCTGCCAGGTTCCTGGCGGCCAGCTCATCCTGCTCTTCGGGGCTGAATTCGTCCTGCCGGTTGCCGTAGAGGGCGTTGAAGGCCTTGCAGCCCAGGCGCTCGCCGATGCCGGCCACCACGTCGATGTTGTCCTTGAATTCGGAGCAGCGTCCCTTCCAGGAAACCAGGCCGCGGTCACCTCCGGGCATGTTGCCGGCGTTGAAGTTCAGGCCTGTCAGCTGAACACCGGCATCCTTGATGGCGTTCTCGAAGTCGGTGACCTGGGCGTCGGCGGGAACGGAGGACTCAAACGGCCACCAGAACTCGACAGCGTCAAAACCCGCTGCCTTTGCGGCTGCCGGGCGCTCAAGCAGGGGCAGCTCCGTGAGGAGGATGGAGCAGTTCACTGTGTACGTCATCGTAGGTCCTTCCGGGGAGGGCTTTGATCTATCTTCCCGCGCTTCCCCGGCTCTTCGACGGTTTCCGCTTTGTGGAATTTAGATTCTGCTTTATGAAAAGTGTAGGGAAGGGTGGGGCAGCGAGTCAAGGGGCGTTCCAACTCCTGGGCGTCCTCCAGCCAATGACGAACCGCGTTACAAAGACGAACCGTGGCACAAATAAGGAGCCAGGGGCTTGTGCCCCTGGCTCCTATATGCGGGTCCTCTACTCACTAGTGATGCGAGTTGACGTCCCTCAATGTGTCGCTCTTGACCCATCCGGACCACTCAAGCCGGCCATGTCCTTTATCCACAGCGAACCTGATCTCGTGGTAAACCTCTTCCGGGCCACGGCGGTCAAGCCTACGGCTCACCTGGTCGTACCTGTCTTTGACCTCCTTGCGGTCCGCGCGGTGCACATAGATGTGGAATGCGTCGTGGTTGCCATCGTGCAGCCTTGTGTCGCGACCGCGATCCTTTTCATAGCGCTTCTGCTGGATGTGGACGACCTTTCTTCCGTCATCGCACTTCACGCTGACGGGGAAGTTCACCCAATCGCCGCGGGCATCGGTCGGTTTCAGAGGTTGGACGTTACAGCCGTGTCGGTGGTCGCGGTCGCGGTCGTCATGGGCTGCAGCCGGGGCGGCGACAGCCGCGGCACCCGCGAGCAGACCGAATGAAAGGACCGGAACCAGGGCGATCTTTGCCCGGGTTGAACGGGTTTTCATAGTTGGAGTGATGGACATTTTTGTGCTCCTGTAAGGATGCGATTCACCATTTTTGGACAGGTCGAGGCCGACGCGGCTGAACAACTCGTGGTTGATCAGCGTGGCGGCCGCAGCCTGCCCGTCCCATTTTTAATCAGCGGCCCCGTCCGAGGCGGGGGGCTTAACGTCGGATCCGTCTGAGTGTGTTTGTGATCCGGTACGTTCAATCCTGCACCCGGTTTTTGGCGCTGCGCTAGGGCCGCGCCTACCCTCTTTAACCCCGCATTTTAGGGGGAAATACCCTCTAGTTTTCCGGTTGCAGCAGGAGTAAGCGTCGTGCCGTTCGGCTCCAAGGAAATTCCAAGTGGACCATACAGGATTCCCCCAATCTCCACTCGCTACCGTCAGGTGCATGGTTACTTGTTCAGTGCTTCGGTGTACGAATCCCGGCTCCGCCTTCGCCGCGGGAAGCCACCCGGCAAACGGAGATCGCCGGGCCCACATTTGTGGTGAACACCAGGCACTGATCGAATCCGGCTCCCCTTGGGACATGGAGGGGTGCTCCATCCTGATAGGCCAGGACATGCCGCAGATCCTGGAGAACTGGTTTGCCCGCCCCAGCGTGGGGTCTGAGGGCTTCAGGCTCACCCTCGAAGTCGCTGGCCAGATCAAGCCCTTTGAACTCTTCCTGACGCCCACCGAGGCAAAGGTTCTGGCCTCGTTCCTGTGTGCAGCGAATGGTGACGCTGCCTGAGGGAAGGAGCTAGTGCGTAAGGTCCTTGCCCTTCGTCTCAGGGATGGTGAAGACAAACGCTGCGCTGATGGCCAGCAGCACCACCGCGTACACGTTGAACACCTGTGGCGCGCCCAGGGTCGTCCCCAGCCACTGCTGCAGGTACGGGGCGGTCCCGCCGAAAGCGGCCACACAGATGGAGTACGGCACGCCGACGCCGACGGTGCGGATGGACGTGGGGAACAGCTCGGCGTAGACGGCCGGGACAATAGCGGCGCTCGCGGCGATGAAGACCAGCATGACGGACATGCCTACGGCCAGCTGCCAGGCCGAGTCCTTCAGGAGCCAGGTCATGGGGAAGTGCATCACCGCGGAGCCGATCGCGCCGGACCACAGCACCTTCTTGCGTCCAATCCGGTCTGAGAGCTTGCCCCACACCGGCAGCGCGGCGATGAACACGACATTGGCGATTACGCCGGCCCACAGAGCTTCGCCGCGGTCGATCTTCAGCGCGGTGGTGGCGTAGCTGGGTGCCACCACGCCCCAGATGTAGTAGATGACCGTGAGGCCTACCGTCAGCCCGATGACCTGCAGGGCCTGCTTGCGGTGGCGGACGATCTGCGGCCAGATGGGCGCCCGCTTCTGAGAGGTGGTTTCGCCCTCGAATGCCTCGGTTTCATGCAGCCGCGACCGCATGATCAGCGCGTAGAGGCCCATCGCGGCGCCCAGCAGGAACGGGATGCGCCAGCCCCACTCGTTCATTGCCTCGGTGGTCAGCGCCATGTTCAGCACTGCGCCCAGCAGTGTGCCGAACAGGATCCCCACGGTTCCCGAGGTGTAGATCAGCGTGGCCCAGAATCCCCGGTGCTCCTTGGGAGCCATCTCGGAAAGGTACGTCTGGGATGACGGCAGCTCACCGCCGTGCGCCAGGCCCTGGACGAGCCGCGCCACCAGCAGCATGAGCGAGGCCCAGGCGCCGACGCTGGCGAATGTGGGTGCGATGCCGATCATGAGGCTGCCCAGCGATGCCAGGCCGACGGCGAGCGTCATGGATGTCTTGCGGCCCACCCGGTCGCCGATCCAGCCAAAGAGGAAGCCGCCGAAGGGCCGTGCCACGAAGCCGACGGCGAAGATCGCCAGGGTGGACAGGACGGCCGACGCGGGGTCCGCCTTGCTGAAGAGCTGGCTGGCGATGAACGGCGTGAAAGTGGCGTAGATGGCCCAGTCATACCATTCAACGGCGTTGCCGATGCCTGTTCCGACGATGGTCTTCGCGGTGGACGTGCGTCCAGCCTGCTGCTTGTGCGCTGTGATGGACATGATGACTTCCTGGTGGTCGGTTCGAAGATGCTTGGAGTGGGATGCCGGGCAGCGGCGCTGCTGCCGGCGGTTACGACGCTGTTGAAAGTGCGGCAAGCCGCGTGATGGCGAGCTGGGCGTAGAGCGCGGATCCGTCAGCCAGCACGCCGTCGTCGAACGTGGCGTAGGGGGAGTGGTTGAAAGGGGAGGTGGCGGGGTCGCCGCCCGGAGCAACGGCGCTGAGGCCCACGAACGTGCCGGGGACCTCTGCCAGCACCCGGGAGAAGTCCTCGGAACCGCTGAGTGGGGTGGCCCAGCGTGAGAGGCGGCTTTCGCCGAAAAGCGTGGAGATGACCTTCTCCGCCGTGTGCGTTTCGTCCTCATCCGTGATGGTGAGGGGGTACTCCTGCTGGTAGTCCACGTGGACCTCAACTCCGTGCGCAGCCGCAATGCCCTTGAGCAGGCGCGGGACCGCCTCCATCATTTTCAGCCGCGAGGACTCGGAGAAGGTCCGGACGGTGGCCTCGATGCGGGCCGATTCGGGGATAACGTTCCGCTTTGTGCCGGCGTGGAGTACGCCCACGGACAGGACCACGGGATCGAACATGTTGAACTGCCGGGTGACCATCACCTGCAGGGCGGTCACCATCTCGGCGGCGACTGTCACCGGATCTTTGGCCGCATGCGGGGCGGAACCGTGGCCCCCGGCGCCGAGGATGGTGACCTCGAGTCCGTCAGAGGCGCTGAGCATAACGCCCGGTTTGGTGCAGAAGGTGCCGTGCGGCTCGAGCGAGGAGAACACATGCATGCCGTAGGCAGCCTGGACCCGGGTTCCGGCTGCGTCCAGGACACCTTCGCGGAGCATGTAGCTGGCGCCGTCGAACCCTTCCTCGCCGGGCTGGAACATCAGGACGACGTCGCCCACCAGCTGGTGCCGTTTCTCGGCCAGGAGGGTGGCGGCTCCGGCGAGCATGGATGTGTGCAGGTCGTGGCCGCAGGCGTGCATGGCGCCGTCGGTCCTGGACGTGTAGTCAACACCGGTCTTCTCCTGGACCGGAAGGCCGTCCATGTCCGCACGGAGGAGCACCGCCGGCCGCTGCTTCCCTTTTCCATTCGCGGCTGAGCCGGTGCCTCCGCGCAGCACGGCGGTGACCGACGTCGTTTCCCTGCCCAGCGTGATCTCGAAGGGCAGGCCGTCCAAGGCCTGCAGGACACGCTCCTGCGTGCGGGGAAGTTCCAGGCCGATTTCCGGCTGCCGGTGCAGGTCGTGGCGCAGGCGGATGAGGTCGTCCTGCAGGTCGCGGGCGTCGGCGGTAATCGTCACGAATAACTCCTTGGCATTGGCTTTCCGGCTTGTGGACTATTGTGAAGTGGTGTGGTTCACAATCCGTGAAAGCGCAGAAAGTATGCAGGCTCTGCATTCTGCAGGCAGGATTCGTGCAGAACAGGAGCGGGACTAAGCGTGGAATTGAGCGAGGAAGACCTGGCCCTGATCCAGGTCCTGCAAACCTCTCCCAGGCTGGGCTGGGCCGACGCCGCAAAGGTCCTCGGCGTCCATGCCACCACGCTGGCGGCACGATGGGAACGGCTGAAGTCCGGCGGCGCGGCCTGGGTGACCGCGCATCTGGCGGGTGATCCGCAACAGATGCTGCTCGCCTTTGTGGCCGTGGACTGCGACATGAACCTGCGGGACAGCGTCACTGCCCAGCTGGCCGCCATCCCGGAGATCATCACCGTGGAAGAGGCGGCGAGCAACCGGGACCTCATGCTGACCGTGATCACCAGGTCGCTGGAGGAGTTCAGCACCAAGGTGATAGCCCAGCTGAAAACCATCGAAGGGCTCACCAAGTACCAGACGGCACTGTGCACCCGGCTCCACACCAGCGCCGATGAGTGGCGGCTTAACATTTTGAGCCGGGCGCAGCTGGCGACCCTGCGGACGCTCGGTCAGCCGGGCACATCGGACGGAAAACAGGCTGTGGCGGGGCAGCTCCCCGAAAGCCACCTGGACCTGCTCCCGTTCCTGGCCCGGGACGGCAGGGCAACCGCGGCCGAGATCGCGCGGGATTTGGGGCGGCACCCGGCAACGGTGCAGCGGCAGCTCAACCGGGTGCTGGCCAGCGGAATCCTGTTGTTCCGGTGCGAAATTGCCCAGGGCTACTCTTCCTACCCGGTCACGTGCCAGTGGTTCGCCAACGTCCCCGCAGGCCGGCATGAGGAGGCGGCTGCTGCCATCCGCACCATCAGCAACGTCCGGCTGAGTGCCTCCACCACGGGGCCCACCAACTTCGTGATCATTATGTGGCTGCAGTCCCTCGCAGACGTGATGACGGCAGAACTCGCCCTGCAGCAAAAGGTCCCGGGCATGGAGCTGGTGGAGAGCGTGGTGATGCTGCGGACGGTCAAGCGGGTGGGCTGGATGCTGAACGGAGACACGACGGCGAGTGGCGCCGTCGTGGTTCAGGCCGGCGCGCTCAACGCCGCGGACTGACGCTCAGGACGTCCGCACTCCTCCTGTCTCCGGTGCTGCCAGCAGGGCAAGGGAGGCCGCCACGGAGTGGTCCGGTTTCTCCGGTGGCTTGGCGTACGCCCGGAGGACCAGCAGGGACTTGCCAGCCAGTTTCACGGTGCCGTTGGCCTCGAGGAAACCTTGGTCCGCATGTTCACCCGCGGTGTCGATCAGTTGCTCCCAGGCGGGCGAGTACTCCGCACTGGGCAGGGTGAAGTCCACGGGGTCGTCGCCGGAATTGCAGAAGAGCAGGAAGTTGTGGTCGTGGATGACCCGGCCTCGGTGGTCCTTGCCCACTGCCTCACCGTTGTAGAACACTCCGAGGGCCCTGGCGAGGGGGTTGCCCCAGTCCTCGGGAACCATCTCGGACGCATCCGTGTTGAGCCAGACGATGTCCGGAAGGGGCTGCCCCAGGCTGCGCCGCACGGGCCTGCCCTGGAAAAACCTGTTGCGGCGGAATGTTGGGTGCTCCCTGCGGAGGGTGGTGACGGCGGCGAGGAACTCTGTCAGGGGCTGGTCCGCGGTGCCCCAGTTGATCCAGGACAGGGGTGAGTCCTGGCAGTAGGCGTTGTTGTTTCCCTGCTGCGTGCGGCCGAGTTCGTCACCGTGGAGCACCATGGGGACACCCTGCGAGAGGAGAAGTGTGGCCAGCAGGTTGCGCTGCTGCCGTGCCCGCAGGGCCAGGATGCCCTGGTCAGTGGTGGGGCCTTCGTCGCCGCAGTTCCAGGAACGGTTATGGGATTCGCCGTCGTTGTTGTTTTCGCCGTTGGCCTCGTTGTGCTTGGCGTTGTAGGAAACCAGGTCGCGCAGGGTGAAGCCGTCATGGGCAGTGACGAAGTTGATGGAGGCCACCGGCCGCCGGCCTGAACTTTCGTAGAGGTCCGAGGAGCCGGCAAGCCGGGACGCGAACTCGCCCAGGGTTGCGGGGGCGCCGCGCCAGAAGTCGCGGACGGCGTCGCGGTACTTTCCGTTCCACTCCGTCCACAGCGGAGGGAAGTTGCCCACCTGGTAGCCGCCCGGGCCGACGTCCCAGGGCTCGGCAATCAGCTTCACCTGCGACACCACGGGGTCCTGCTGGACCAGGTCGAAGAAGCTCGACAGCCGGTCCACCTCATAAAACTCCCGCGCCAGTGCCGAGGCGAGGTCAAAGCGGAAACCGTCCACATGCATCTCCAGCACCCAGTACCGCAGCGAGTCCATCAGCAGCTGGAGGGCATGCGGGTGCCGGACATTGATGGTGTTGCCGGTGCCCGTGTAGTCCAGGTAGTGCTGCTTGTCGTGGTCCACCAGCCGGTAATACGCCTCGTTGTCGATGCCCTTGAAGGACAGGGTGGGACCCAGATGGTTCCCCTCGGCGGTGTGGTTGTAGACGACGTCGAGGATCACCTCGATGCCCGCGGCGTGCAGGGAGCGGACCATTGCCTTGAACTCCTGCACCTGCTGCCCCGGCCTGCTGCTGGAACTATAGCTTTCGTGCGGGGCGAAGAAGCCGATGGTGTTGTAGCCCCAGTAGTTGCTGAGGCCTTTGTCCTGCAGCACGCTGTCCTGGACGAACTGGTGAACGGGCATCAGCTCGATGGCGGTGACGCCAAGTTTCTGCAGGTGCTCGATCACCGCCGGGTGCGCGATGCCCGCGTAGGTGCCGCGTTCTTTTACCGGCACCTCCGGATGGGTCATGGTCAGGCCTTTGACGTGTGCCTCATAAATCAAAGTGTCGTTGTAGGGGATTTTCGGCGGGCGGTCGTGCTGCCAGTCGAAGAAGGGGCTGATGACCACGGACCGCATGGTGCTGGATGCGGAGTCTTCAGCGTTGAAGGACGAGGGATCGCCGAAGTTGTAGGAGAACATGGGCTGGCCCCACGTAATGCCGCCGCTCATGGCCTTCGCATACGGGTCCATCAGCAGCTTGTTCGGGTTGCAGCGGAGGCCCTCCGCCGGATTGTAGGGGCCGTCCACACGGTAGCCGTACAGCTGGCCCGGCAGGACGTGGGGAAGGTAGCAGTGCCATACGAAGCCATCCACGGCTTCGAGCCGGATGCGCTGTTCAGTGCCGTCCTCGTCGAACAGGCAGAGGTGAACAGCGGTCGCGGCCTCGCTGAACAATGCGAAGTTCGTGCCACTGCCGTCGTACGTCGCACCCAACGGATAGGGGTTCCCCGTCCAGACTTCCATGTCAGCCTCCATCCCCAAAGAGAACACCATCCAACCACAGGGGTGCGACATCTGTTGGGAGGGGCGGCTGCTGAACCAAGCGCGAACGGCAATAGAGCCGGCGCCGCTGCCTGGTCCTGCCACGCCGGTCCTGTTGGGCGCGCGTTCTGTCGCACCCGTCCTGCAGACTGTCCGTATGACTTTTGCAAATGTGGGAAGCCTCGGAACCAGGCCCGGCCAGCGCGACGCCGTCGTGTCCATCCTGCTCCGGCCCATGCCCGGGCTGAAGGAAGCCGGTTGCCTGCTCTACGAAGTGGGCATCAATGACGACGTTCCGGACACCGTTTTTGTATGCGAGCTGTGGGAATCGCCGGAAGCGCATCGGGCTTCGCTGCAGCTGGACAGCGTGCGGGCAGCGATCGCCGAAGCCATGCCCCTGCTGTCCGGTGAGATGGGCGGCAACCAGTTCAGGGTGCTGGGATCGCCGCTCCGCTGACCTCCGCTCCCGGCTTTGGAACAGCCCTGTTGCCCGCGTGCGCCAGCGGCTAAGGTCGCGGGCAACGACTGGACACCGGTTAACGGGGTAAGGGGACACACATGAAGCCACTGCCTGCACTTGAGCTTGTTACCCGACTCGAAGACGCCGAATGGCTTGATCCGCTGGCCAAGAGCGTCCGGAAAGCCGTGAAGAAGGTGATCCGCCCGCGGTGGGCCCGGGACATCCTCCACGGAGTGCCCATCGGCCACCCCGTTCACCCGCTCGCCGTCCAGGCGCCCATTGGCGCCTGGATCTCGGCCGCAGTCCTGGACGCGCTTCCCGGCAATGAAAAAGCTGCCACCCTGTTGATCGGGGTGGGGGCCGTGAGCGTTGTACCGTCTGCCGTGGCCGGATTTACTGACTGGTCCCAACTGCACCCGCAGCAGCAGAGGGTGGGACTGGTCCACGCCGGCGCCAACATCGCTGCAACAAGCCTCTACATTGCGTCGCTGGTGCAGCGCGCCCGCGGCAGCCAGGGCAGCGGGAAGGTGCTGGCATATCTCGGGCTTGCCACAGTGAGCGCCAGCGGCTTCCTGGGCGGCCACCTCACCTACCGGCAGGCCGCTGGAGTGAACCACAGCGAGGAGATCCCGCACCGCTTCCCGTCCGGCTGGCACCCCCTCGCGCCGCTTGAGGAACTGCCCGACGGAACGCTCCACAAGCGCGATGTTGCCGGATTGCCGCTGCTCGTCTTCCGGGAGGGGGACACGCTCAACGTACTCTCCGACGTCTGCAGCCACCTCTCCGGGCCGCTGCACGAGGGCAAACTCAAACAGGGTGCACCCGAGGCCGGCAGTGATAGCGGTGAACCCTGTGTCGTCTGCCCCTGGCACCGGAGCACCTTCTCGCTGCGGACCGGTGAGGTGCAGGCCGGGCCGGCCACCTCGCGCCAGCCGCGCTTCGAAACCCGCATCACTGACGGGCTTGTGGAGGTCTGCCTGCCCGGCGCGGATTAGCTGTCGTCTACCCGGACCGTTCCAGCGAGGGTGACCCACTCGCCCCGCCGCAGCACGCCGGCAAGGTTCAGGTCCGCGTCAACCACGACGACGTCGGCCGGCATTCCCGCGCGCAGGTCGCCTGCCTGCGAGGACAGTCCCAGGACCTCGGCGGGAACGCCGCTGGCCGCCAGCACGGCATCCTGCAGCGGCACACCCGCAGCCACGGTACTGCGGACAACATCCAGCAGTGTGGAGGTTCCACCCGCGATGGCACCGGTGCTGTCCACCCTGGCCACGCCCTGATCCACCGTCACGGCCAGCGAACCCAGCCGGTACTGTCCGTCCTGCAGGCCGGTAGCGGCCATGGAATCCGTGACCAGGGCGATGTTTTCTGCGCCCACGAGATCGAACACCAGCTTGACCGTCCCGGGAGCCAGATGGACACCGTCGGCAATCAGCTCCACCACGGCATTGCCGGCGCGGGCAGCACTAAGGCTGGCCGAGACCGGGCCGGGGGAACGGTGGTGCAGGCTGGGCATGGCGTTGAACAGATGGGTGACCGTCGGGCGGAGCCGCCCCGTAGGATTCGCCGGATCGGCGAGCCCGGCGGCTACATGCTGCAGGAAGTCGGCGGCAGCGTTGTTGTCGGCGGCAGTGTGCCCCAGCGAGGGGATGATCCCGCGGGCTGCGAGGAGGTCCGCCAGCCCGGACGCCCCGGGAAGTTCGGCCGCGAGAGTCATGGAGGCCAGGGAGGCACCGGCCGCGTCCAGCAGTTCGGCCACCAGGCGCGGATCCGGTTCAAGCAGCAACGCGGGATCGTGCGCGCCGCACTGCCCCGAAGCGAGGAAGGGGCCCTCCAGATGGGAACCGGCAATCAGGCCCTCATCTGCCACAGTCCGCAGCGCCGTGAGGTTCCGGACCAAGTCCTCAGGCGACCCGGTCACCAGGCTGGCCAGCAGGGTGGTGGTGCCCCGGCTGTGCAGGTAGCGCGCCGCGGACCGGGCACCGTCGACGGAACCCTCCGAGAAGTCCGAGCCGAGCGCGCCGTGGCAGTGCAGGTCCACCAGGCCGGGCAACAGAATCCGTTCAGCTGAATCATGCGAGCCTGGCCCCGCAAAGCCGGACGCCGGACCCGCGTAGGTGATGCGGCCGCCGTCGACCGCTACAACACCATCGGCCACGTCCATGCTTCCGGTGACCACGCGGCCGCGGAGTATCAGTTCATTACCCATCGCTAGCGGCCTCCCGTTGTCAGTGCTGCCGCCATCCGGGCTGCAAGGGCGGGGTCTGCGGTAACCGCCCGGTCCGCACCCGACATGCCGAGGCGTGGCCGCGCGGACGTGTGCACGGCATGGACGCCGGTCTCGAGAAGTGACGGTACCAGCTCAAGCGTCACCCCGCCGCCGGCCATGATCTGGACCGCCGGCGCGTGCTTCCGTCCCAGCTCCACCAGCCGGCCCAGCATGCTGAGGCCGGCCGCGCAGTCCGGGCTGCCGCCGCTGGTGAGCACCCGGTCCACGCCGGCTGCTTCCAACCGGGCCAGTGCATCCGCCGGGTCGAATCCAAGAGCAAGGGCGGCATCGAACGCGCGGTGGAACGTGACCTCGGCGGATGGCTTGTACCGGCGTGCCACCTCGGCTATCCGGCGGATTGCCGGAGCGTCCGGGCCGCCGTCAGCTGCGAGTACGCCCACCACCACCCCTGCGGCGCCGGCATCCATTGACGCAGCCACATCACGCTCGATGACCTCCAGTTCCTCCCGCGTATAGCTGAAGTTGCCCGGGCGCGGCCGTACCAGGACGTGGACGGGAAGGCCCGCGCGGCACGCCTGCTCCACCGTGCCGACGCTGGGGGTGATGCCCTCGGTCTCGGCAAGGGCTGCGCAAAGTTCCACGCGGGCGGCGCCGACGGCGGCAGCCAGCCGTACGCCGTCGGCATTTTCCACGGCAAGTTCAAGCTGCGGCGGGCCGAGGACAGTAAGGGGTGCGCCGCCTCCCACGCTCAGAGCCCCTGCCACGCCGGCTTCCGGCCAAAAGTGTCCGTGTAGTAGTCCCGGTGCGCCAGCCGGGAAGCCGCCGCCTCGTCCACCAGCACAGAGACGTGCGGGTGCAGCTGGAGCGCCGAAGCCGGGCAAAGGGCAGCAACAGGGCCTTCGACGGCGGCAGCGATGGCTTCCGCTTTTGCCTCGCCCATGGCAAGCAGCAGCAGGTGCCGTGCTTCGCGGATGGTGCCCAGCCCCTGCGTCAGGACGTGGTCCGGGACGTCCGCCGGGTCACCAAAGAAGCGCGCGTTGTCCTGCCGCGTCTGACGGGTGAGCGTCTTGATCCGGGTGCGCGAGCCGAGCGAGGACATGGGCTCGTTGAAGCCCACATGCCCGTCGGTTCCAATGCCCAGGATCTGGATGTCCACCCCTCCCGCCGCTGAAATCCGGGCCTCGTACTGCTCCGCCTCGGCCTCGGGGTCCGCCGCCATCCCGTCCAGGCCCTGCACCGCGTCCGCACCAAAGTCCACGCTGGCCGTGAACTCGTCCCGGATCACGGAGTGGTAGGACTGCGGGTGTGCGCTGGGCAGCCCCACATATTCATCGAGGAGGAACGCCTGCGCCTGCGCGAAGCTCAGGCCGCCGGTCCGGTGCCGTTTGATGAGCTCCTGGTAGGTGCCCAAGGGCGTGGACCCGGTGGCCAGTCCAAGGACGGACGGGCCACTGCGGACCTGCTCTTCGATGGCGTCTGCGGCCGTGCGGGCCACGTCGGCCGGGGTGGGAAGGATGATGATTTCCATGCGGTGAAGCTGCTTTCGGTTGCTGTGGCTTGGGTGGAGGAGCGGAACGCCGTTACTTGGCGGCGTCCGTGTCCACGCTGACTTCGTCGTCCTCACGGCCGGGGGTCCGCAGGTTCCAGCGTTTGATGACGATGGAGAAGAGGAAGTAGTAGATCACCGCATAGCCCAGTCCGATGGGGATGAGCAGCCAGCCGTTCTCTGATTTTCCGAAGTTGAGGACGAAGTCGATCAGCCCGGCGGAGAAGGTGAAGCCATGGTGGATGTCCAGGGCGTTGACCAAGGCCATGGAGGTGCCGGTGAGGACTGCGTGGACGATGTAAAGCGGGAAGGCGACGAACATGAAGGAGTACTCCAGCGGTTCGGTGATGCCGGTGAAGAACGCGGTGAGGGCGGTGGAGAGCATGATGCCGCCCACGATTTTCTTCTGTGAGGGCTTGGCGTGGCGCCAGATGGCGAGGGCTGCTGCCGGCAGGCCGAACATCATGATGGGGAAGAAGCCGGTCATGAAGATGCCCGCGCTGGGGTCGCCGGCGAAGAAGCGGTTGAGGTCGCCGCGGACCAGCTGGCCGGATGCGTCGGTGTAGTCGCCGATGAGGAACCAGACGGCGGAGTTGAGGATGTGGTGCAGGCCTGCGGGGATGAGCATGCGGTTGGCGAAACCGTAGACGCCGCCACCGGCCACGGCGTTGCCGGCGACGGCTTCACCCACTGCCGAGAGGCCGGCGTTGAAGAGCGGGTAGAACAGGGCAAGGACGACGCCGGCAACCAGGCTGGTGACGGACGTCAGGATGGGCACCAGGCGGCGGCCGCTGAAGAAGCCCAGGAAGTCCGGCAGTTTGGTGCGGTAAAAGCGCTGCCAGAGCATGGCGGACAGCAGGCCCACCACAATGCCGGCCAGCACGCCGTAGTTGATCATCGCGGGCTTGCCGGCGGGGTCGACCTGACCGGCCAGGACCAGCGGGGACATTGCCTTGAAGACGCCGTCGATCACCATGTATCCCACCACTGCTGCCAGTGCAGTGGAACCGTCGGCCTTCTTGGCCCAGCCAATGGCGATGCCGACGGCGAAGATGAGCGGCAGCCAGGTGAACACGGCATTGCCTGCCGCGGAGATGACGGCTGCGCCGCCTTCGAAGCCCGGTATCGCGCCCAGCAGGTCGGCCTGGCCGATGCGCAGCAGGATGCCGGCTGCGGGGAGGACGGCGATGGGCAGCATCAGGCAGCGGCCCAGCCGCTGGAGGGTTGCGAAGGCCCTGTTTGGCTTCTTCTCTGGAGCCAGGGCGGCGGTCTCGGATGTTGACATGGTTACACCTCTGCGGGGATCGGGTGGGGGCTTGTGGAGAAACGGTTCCAGCCGGTACTGTCTGGTTATGACCAGTTCAGTGTGATTCATCCCACGAGCGCCTGTCAAGGGAGAAGATCTTCCGGGCAGCCGCTGACAGTTCCGATGAACCGGCACATAATTGGTCGCACTTGGGCCGCCGGCCCTGGTGCTGTAGCAGTGCTCCCCGGGGCACCGTCAGAAAGGGCAGCCATGTCCAAAGCAGAAAAGATCATTGAGGGCCTGGGCGGAGCCGCCAACATCGTGGAAGTCGAGGCCTGCATTACCCGTCTCCGCACCGAGGTCAAGGACGGGTCGCTGGTCAACGAAGCCACCCTGAAGGCCGCCGGAGCGCACGGCGTCCTTGCGGCCGGCACCGCCGTCCAGGTCATTGTGGGCCCGGAAGCGGACAACCTGGCCGAAGACATCGAGGACCTGCTCTGATGCCGGAAACGCTGGTTGTCCACGCGCCCATCAGCGGCAGCGTGGTTCCCTTGTCCGACGTCCCGGATCCCGTATTCGCGGGCCAGATGGTGGGTTCCGGCGCGGCCGTCGAGCCGCCGGCAGGCGAGGCGTTCGACGTCGTGTCCCCGGTTGCCGGAAAAGTGGTCAAGCTCCTGCCGCACGCCTTTGTGGTGGTGGAGTCAGCCGGGCGGGGAGTGCTTACCCACGTGGGCATCGACACCGTCAAGCTCAAGGGCGAAGGCTTCAAGCTGCTGATCGCCCAGGGCGACACCGTCGCCGCCGGTGAGCCCGTGATGCACGTGGACCCCGCCGCCGCCCTCGCGGCCGGCTACTCGATGGTGAGTCCCGTCGTCGTCCTCGATACCAAGCCGGACACGGCAACGCTCATGGCAACAGGTACTGTCACCGCCGGTGCTGGCCTGTTCTCCCTGGATTAAGAAGCTGCCCAGGCGGTCCGGCTAGAGCCGGACTTCCATGTTCAGCGAGTAGCGGTCCGAGCGGTACCAGGAGCGGGAATGTTCAATGGCCAGGGACCCTGAGTAGGAAACCCGGTCGAACGCCAGTACCGGCGCGCCCGTCCCGGTTCCGAGGAGCGCCCCCACGTCGGCGGGGGCGCCCTCGGACCGCACGCTTTGCCGCGCCCGGTCGATCTGGTGGCCGAACTGCGCGGCAAGAGCCTTGTACACCGAGCCGGTCAGGTCGATGTCCAGCAGCCCGCGGGCGTGCTCCGGGTTGTACCAGGCGTCGTCCACGCTGACTGGCCGGCCGTCCGCCAGGCGCAGCCGCTTCAGGTGGATGGCCTCGGAACCCGGCAGCAGGCTGAGCGCTTCGGCGGTGTCCTCCGGGGCGGTGCCGGTTTCCGCCACCAGTACCACCGTACTGGGGACGTGCCCCATGGACTCCATTTCCTGGGTGAATGATGCCAGGTGCAGCGTGGACTGCACCGGCGAGTCCGCCACGAAGGTGCCCTTCGCCGGAACCCGGACCAGGTGCCCCTCGTTGACCAGGCGCCCGATGGCGGCCCGTACCGTGATGCGGCTGACGCCGTAGGAATCCATGAGGGTCCGCTCGCTGGGGAGCCGGGCGCCCGGCTCCAGTTCTTCCTTGGCGAGCTTGAGGATGATCAGCCGCAGCTGTTCGTGCTTGGGGACCTGAGAGTTGTTGATGGCCGCGCCGGCCGCCCCGGCGGTGCTCCTTGATGTGGCGGACAAAGCGGGCCCCTCCTGCTCCTGGAGCGGTCCGGTGAGGACCACTGCTTCGGATTATTTCACAGGAGGGGCCGCGGTGGCTTTGCTTGGCCGCTGCAGGCCGAGCGGCAGAGGTCAGGCGACGAGTTCGGCGTCCCGGTTCACAGCTGTGCGCCGGGCCGCCCTGGTGCGGAGGGCCAGCATCAGCACCGCGCCCAGTACGGCCGGTGCCGCAAAGGCCATGGCGGCCGCCGGCACTCCGCCGCCGATGCTCACCAGCAGTGCGCCGTACGTGGGCCCGGCGATGGCACCGATGCGTCCCACCGCCAGCGCCCAGCCCAGCCCCGTGGCACGGGTGGCCGCAGGGTAGAACTGGGCGATGTAGTCGTTGATCATGTTTTGCGTGCCCAGCCCGCCAAAGCCTGCCACGGCGGCGAGCACCGTCATCACCGCGGCGGGCGGGTTGACGGACATCAGGAGCAGGGCGGCGGCGGCACTGGCGAAACCAACGATCACCAGCGGCCGGGGTCCGAATTTCTGGCTGGCAACCGAGGCCAGGACGGTGCCCACCACGGCGCCCACCGAGTAGGCCAGCAGGAAAGACACGGAGGAGCCGACGCCGAACCCTGCCGTCCGCATGATCTGCGGGAGCCAGGTGCTGACGCCGAAGATGGTGAGCAGGCTCAGTACCGTGATGGCCCACAGCAGGAGGGTGGTGCGGGCGGTGCCCTGGGCAAACAGTGCACGGGTGGGGGAGATGCGGACGGCGGCTGCCGGGACGTCGGCGGTGCGGGGCAGGCCATACAGGGCCTCAATCCGGTCTGCCTCCGCGGTGCGGAGTTGGGTCCGCAGGAACGACGGCGACTCCGGCAGCAGGAACCAGGCGAACGGAACCAGCAGCAGGCCGCCCGCGCCGATGGCGTAGACCGGGCGGAAGCCGCTCGATTCCAGCAGGGCCAGCGACGTCAGGGAGGCTACTACCGTGCCGGTCGCCGGCCCGGTGAGGACGGCGCCCAGGACCAGGGACTTCTTGCCCGGCGGGGCGAACTCGTTGGTGAGCGCCACCGCCGTCGGAAGCAGGCCGCCCACGCCGAAGCAGGCGATGAAGCGGAACACCGCAAACAGTTCCCAGGTGGGAGCCGCCGCGCATGCCAGCATGGCCAGCGAAAACAGGGCCAGGGCGCTGACGAAGATCCGCCGCCGGCCCAGCCGGTCCGTCAAAGTTCCGACGATGAGGGAGCCGAGCAGCATGCCCACCAGCGCAATGGACCCCACGGCGCCCGCAGCGGCGGGCGTGACGTTGAACGGCGGCTGGCCGATCAGGCCGGGAAGGGTGGCGCCGTAGACGTAGAGGTCGTAACCGTCGGCGAGCAGGCCGAGCCAGCACAAAACAAATATTCCGAGCAGGGACTTCCTGGGGGCATTGGAGTTCATCGTTGATTCCAATCGGGGGAGGGGCGGCAACAAGATCGCCGGCGGGACGTCCATCAGCCTGTCCCCGAACCCAAGCTTTCGAAATCGTACTTTTCACTCAGTGAAAAGTCACTTTGTGGCGGGCGCCACAAACGGAAGGCTTGGAGGAGGACATCAAGGGCGTGGAGGGATTGTGGCGGGAGCAGGCAGGGCGGCCGGAGTGATTCCCCAAGGTGCCGGCCAGCCAGTGGTGGTCCGGGCGCTCAGCCTGTTGGGGCAGTTCACGGAGCAACGCCGTGCCCTCAACCTGTCCGAGCTCTCCCGCCTGGCCGGCCTCGCCCCGGCCACCACCCTTCGCCTGGCCCGGCACCTCACGGAATGGGGTGCCTTGGAGCGGCTGGAGGACGGGCGCTATGTGGTGGGTGTCCGGCTCTGGGAGATCGCGTCGCTCTCGCCCCGCGGGCACGGTGTGCGGCAGATAGCACTGCCGTACCTTGAGGACCTGTACGAGGTGACCCGCCATCATGTACTCCTCGCCGTCCTCGAAGGCATCGACGCGGTCCTCATCGACAGGCTCTCGTCCCGGACCGCAACCGAGGTGGCCTACCGCGTGGGAGGCCGTCTGCCCCTGCGGACAACCGCCGTCGGGCAGGTGCTGCTTGCCCATGCCGGACCGGAACTGCAGGCGGAGGTATTCGCGCAGCCTGGGGATGCCGAGCCCGGGTCCGGAAGCATGCCGGCCAGGGAACTGCGCGCGGCGCTCGCCGGAGTCAAGCAGTCCGGTGCCGCCGTGGTCCGCAGGACCCATCCCTCACGGACTGTGTCCGTAGCAGCACCCATCCTCGGAGCGGACGGCGGCGTTGTTGCGGCGCTGTCCATCGTGGTTCCGGATGCGGCCACACCGGCCCATGAACTGGTTCCCCTGGTAAGGGCTGCTGCCCGGGCCATCTCCAGGAACCTGGGACACCAGGCGAAGGCCAGCGGCGCGTGGCGGCATCCGCCGTCCACCGCGTCCGCCCTCAGCCGCACCCCCTGACCGGCACCCTGATGCGGACACGGCACCTAAAGTTATGGCTCCGTGACGTGCGAGCCCGGCGATGACCCTTTAGGCTGGAAACACTAAGCATGCTTTCTATCTCGAAAGGGTTGTCCTCATGCGTAAAGTTCCAGCACTCGGACTGATGACTGCTGCAATGCTGGCCCTGGCCGGCTGCACGGGTGGCGGCGGCGGTTCCGCCACCCCCACAGCGACGACGACGCCGTCTGCGACGGCGACCGAAGACGCGAAGGTGTACACCGAGGATGAGCTTCGCAACCTCATCTCCGGCAAGACCGACGCGGACGGCAGCGAACTTAAGCTCTACTCCAAGGAGCAGGTGGACCAGGGCGGGAACATCGCCAACCTGCTCCTGAGCACGGCCACCGTGGATCCTGAGGACTGCAAGGACATTGCCACCGCGGGCCTCCTGGACACCGTGGAAAACGGCGAGGTGGCCGTCGCGATCTCCGAAGGCAACTCGCCCCGCACCCTCTCCGCCCAGTCGGGCAGCGAAGGGCCCGATGCCGAGGAGGTCCTTGCCGACATCAAGGGCAAAATGAGCCAGTGCGCCACCTTCACTGTGCAGGCGCTGGGCCAGAACTACGAAGTGTCCAGCGAGGAACTGCAGGCGAACACCGATGCGGAGGAGACCTTCGCGACCCTCAGCACCCGCAGCGGGGAGAACCAGCAGAAGCTGATGCAGGTATCCGCGGCTGAGGACAGGCTGCTGGTAGTGGCCACCAAGAGCGGCGCAGACCTAGGTGACGCAGACAAGAAGGAACTCGAGGACCTCATCAATGAGGTGCTTGAGCAGGCCGACGGCGGCGCGACGTCCAGCCCGACGTCGACTTCCACGTCGCGTTCCACGGGCACTGCCTCGCCTGACGAGTCACCGTCACCCACAGTGACGGTCACCGAGACGGTTGACAGCGAAACGTCGACGGCCTCGCCGACGGCCTCGGAGTAGTAGGGCAAACCGGAAAGGTGGGCGGACCTGTTGGTCCCGCCCACCTTTTACTTCGTGGCGGCTTTCTTTGCCGGAGCCGGGATGCGGCCCTGAATTTCGGTGACAACGGACTCAAGCCGGCCAGCCAGTTCCGGGGCCGGAAGGGTTGCATCCACCTTGACGAAGCTTTCATATTCCGGCAGCCCCGCATAGGCATCCCTGAAGGCGGCGAGGTCCGCCAGGGTCTCGGCGTCTGTTCCGCGGGCAACAATCCGCCGGTGCGCCTCACCGGGGTCCACGTCCAGGTGGATGACGGCATCCGGGTGCGGCAGCACGGCCAGGAGCCACGGCAGAAACCGGCCGCGGGGCAGGCCTTTGGTGGCGCGGAGGGCCAGCTGGCAGTAGAGGTGGCGGTCCATGACCACCAGCCCGTCGAAGCGGCCGGCACGCACATGGGAGACCAGGACATTCCAGACGCGGAAGATGGTTTCGATGCCGTCAGCCAGGCGGTCCGGCAGCCGGATCCCCCACTTTGCGGCGAGGACCGACATGCTGCGCCGGCCCGCATGGTTGTTCAGCAGCAGTACCTTGCCGCCCTTGGCTTGAACGTCGGACACCAGGGCACGGGCCGCCGTGGACTTGCCGGAACCGTCGATTCCGGTAAGAACAATAATCACGTGGCCTCCTTCCGCCATGGGGTTAAACGCCGGGGACGCCGCGGAAGTCCCGGTTGAGTCGCAATTCACAGGTAACGGGCCGGTTTTCACAGCTTACGCCGGACAATTCACAGGTTCGGCCCTGCTGCCTGCCGAACCCGCGTGTGCAGCCGTAGGCTGGAAACCGGTGCCGGGCGACGCTCCGGTGCCGGGCAACCAGTTTTCCCACGGTGAAAGGCAGGACCATGACCGCTTCCAATGACGAACCCCAGAACACCGCGGACCTTCGGGGGCCCGGCGATCCTGACGAAGCCAAGGGTGCTTCCGATGCAGTAACGGAGGCCCCGCAGAGCGGGCAGCACCCCGAGCTTCCCCACGCGTCCAACATCCGCGAGGAGCAGCAGGCGCACGCGGCCGGCACCGTACCGGCGTCGTACGTGGGAAGCGGCGACCCTGGCCAGGACGACAAGCCCGAGGAAGCGCTGGAGGAGCCGGGTATCTGGGACGACGAGGTCTGACGTGATCACCCGCGCCGACGTGGACCGTGCCGCGCGCCGGACCGCCGGCCTTACCCGGCTCACCCCCGTAATGGAGGCTGACCGGGACGCGTTTCCCGGCCCCGTCTGGTTCAAGTGCGAATTTATGCAGCACACCGGGACCTTCAAGGCCCGTGGGGCCCTCAACCGGATCCTGGCCAGCAAGGAACGCGGCGAACTGCGCCCGGAGGTGGGCGTGGTGGTGGCCTCCGGCGGAAATGCCGGGCTCGCCAATGCCTTCGCGGCCGCGCAGCTCGGCGTGCCTGCCACTGTGTTTGTTCCTGCCGCCGCGCCGGAGGTCAAGGTCCGGAAGCTGAAGGCCATCGGCGCCACGGTGGTGCAGGGCGGCGCGGAATATGCCGTCGCGTACCAGGCGGCCGTTGCGCATGCCAAGGAAACCGGCGCGGTCTACTGCCATGCCTATGACCAGCCGGAAATCGCGGCCGGCGCAGGAACGGTGGGATCCGAACTGCTGGACCAGGTGCCCGGCGTGGAGACCGTCCTGGTGGCCGTGGGCGGCGGCGGACTGATGGCAGGGATCGCCGCTGCCGTGGAGGGCCATGCCAAGGTGGTGGCGGTGGAACCCGCAACGGCTCCCACGCTGCACGCGGCGCTGTCCGCCGGAAAACCAGTGGACGTGCCGGTCTCCGGAGTGGCTGCGGACTCTTTGGGCGCCCGCAGCATCGGTGACATCGGCTTCTCCGTGGCGGTCCGCACCGGCGTCGAAAGCGTCCTGGTGTCCGACGACGACATCATTGCCGCCCGTGCGGCCCTCTGGGACGGCTACCGGATGGTGGTGGAGCACGGCGCCGCGGCCGCGTACGCCGCGCTGGCCTCCGGCGCCTATACGCCGCGCCCTGACGAGCGCGTGGCCGTCATCCTGTGCGGCGCCAATACGGACCCGGCCACCCTGTAGTCCAGGCGGCCGGGTCCGGTAAGCGGGGAAATATTTAGCTGCAGAACTGGCTGTACGTGCTGCCGGCCTGCTCGTAGCCTGCCTGGAGTTCGGCCAGCTTGGCTTCGTCCGGCGTCTCCTTGGCCTGCTCGTCCGTGTATTCGAGGATGGACTCCAGCGCAAGCTTGAGATCGTCCGATGCCACCGCGTGGATGGGGCGGATCTGGTTGGCGAGGCGGTTCATGCCTGTCTTGCCGGCGTTGTTGGCGGGGTTCGACACAACGGACTGGATCCGCTCGCAGGTTTCAGCGGTGGACAGTTGGTTGGAGGCGGAGCAGGCCGTGGCGGAGACAACGAGGCCGGCGGCGAACAGGGCTGTGGCGAATTTCTTCATGGGTCCCTCAGTAGTCGATTGAGGTTTCGATTGTAAGCAGAAGGGGGGCTTTGATGCCTTGGCGGGCCTATCCGGCAGTCTTAAACTGGCAGCACCATCGTGCGGAGCTGCCGCAGATCGGCCCCGCGCATCCGCCCAATCAAGGAAGCATCATGCGCCGAAACGTACAGCGCCGTACCGCGGTCGGATTCATCGCTCTTCTAGCTTTGCTGTTGCCCACCGCACTGCCGGCAACAGCCTCACCGCCGTCCCGGGACGACGTCATTGTGCTCGACGGCGCCACCTCCGCCGAGGGCATAGCGGCCGGGCGGGGACACACGTTCTATGCCGGGGAGCTGTTTTCCGGGGACATCTTCAGGGGCGACATCCGAGGGGGTAAAGCTACGCGGTTCATCGATGCCCCAGCCGATCGGATGGCAGTGGGAATGGCGTTCGACGAGCGCAGAAACCTTCTGTTCGTGGCCGGCGGGTTTACCGGAAAGGCTTTTGTTTACAACACGAAAACAAAAGAGGCTGTTGGTGTTTTCGAGCTGGGACAGGGGGTGATCAACGATGTCACTCTCACTGATGACGGCGCCTGGTTCACTAACTCGGCCCGCGGTGAGCTCTATCGCCTGAAGGTGAGCTGGGATGGCAAGCGGGGCGAGGTAACAACGCGGTCCTTGAGCGGGCCAGCCGCTGATCTTACGGGCGAATTCAACCTCAACGGGATTGCCTCTGCGAGGGGAGGCAGGGTCCTCATCGTGGCGCATTCGGTAAATGGTGCCCTCTACACAGTGGATTCCCAGTCAGGAAAGAGCGCATTGATAGAAGGCGTTAGCGTTCCGTTCGTCGACGGCATCGTTGTAAGGGGCAAGACGATCTGGGCGGTGCAAAACCAGCTGGACCAGGTCAGCCGCATCAAGCTCAACCACGATTTCTCGTCCGGCGTCGTCAAGGACGTCATCAAGAGCCCGCACTTCGACGTCCCCGCGACGGCGGCGTTGTTTGGCAACACTCTTGCGGTGGTGAACGCCCAGTTCGAACAGCCACCAAGCCCGTTTGAGGTGGTTCTGGTCCCAGCACGAGACTAACCAAGAAACCTTATCCGGCTGGCAGCAGACGCGCGTTCGCGGCGCTGCTGCCAGCCGGTTTCGGGTGTCCGGATGCAGTGCTAGACGGTCCGCTGGGCCTTGGCCAGGTTGTCCTTGAGCTCCTGGGCGTTCTGCCGCACCACATAGGCCGGGCGGTCCCGCTCAACCCGCCAGCTGTCCTCCAGCAGACCGATGTTTACGGTGTCGAAGCCGAACTCGTCGTACAGGCTGGTTACCAGTTCGGCGGCTTCTGGGTAGTCGCTGGCGGTTGCGAGTGCGCGGCGGTTCTGCGTCCCGGTGGGGGTCCCGTCCGTGGTGATGTCGGAAGCCATGATGTGGTTGAAGCCCTTGGCCAGCTTGGACTCCGGCAGGTGTTCCTGCAGCAGCCCGGACGTGGTGGCTTCGCCGTTGTCCAGGGCGGGGATCCGGCCGTCCCGCTCCCAGTAGTAATTGTTGGTGTCGATCACGATTTTGCCGGCCAGCGGCTCCACCGGGACGTCCTTGTAGTTCTTCAGCGGGACGGTGACCACGGCGAAGTCGCCGGCCGCCGCTGCTTCTGCCGGGGTCGCGGCACGGGCCTTGGCACCGAGTTCCGCCACCAGGTCTGCCAGTGTCTCCGGCCCGCGGGAGTTGCTGATGACTACGTCGTAGCCCAGTTCCACCGCCTTCCGGGCAACTTGGCTTCCAATATGTCCTGCACCGATGATTCCGATTGTTGTCATGTGGGCGGCAACCACGGCCCCTCCGAAGATATTTCTGGCCGTTTCGGGGAATAAAGGGGCGGCCTGGCGGCTACCTTCCCAGGTAGCGGCCGGGGCGGTGGTTCAGGGCGACGATGAGGTTCAGGAGGGTGGCGCCGGCCGCGGACAGCAAAACCATCAGCGGTGGCACCAGTGCCAGGGCGGCCAGCACGATGGCCACGTCCAGCACCATCTGCACATACCCGGCACGCCACTTCAGTTTGTCCTGCAGCAGCAGGGCCAGAATATTGAATCCGCCCAGGCTGGACTTGTGCCGGAAGATGATCAGCAGTCCGACGCCGGCCAGCAGGTTTCCGCCCAGCACCCCATACACGGGATCGATGTCCAGGGCGCCGAGCGCCGCCGGATGCATGCTGGCCATGACGGAGACCAGGGCAACGGCGGCCCCGGTCCGCAGCGCAAAGTTCCTGCCCTTCTTCCAAACCGCCAGGCCGAAGAACGGCAGGTTCACCGCCATGAAGATGACGCCGAAGGGCAACGGAATGGTGTAGCTGAGAAGCAGGGCCAGGCCAGCGGTCCCGCCGGTGACGGCTTCACTGGATTTGAGCAGGTACAGGCCCAGCGACGCAGCGAACGTGCCGGTGAGGATGCCGAGGACGTCCTCAGCCAGGGAATGGCGGACGGCCGACGGCGGCGTGGCGGGTGCCGCCGTCGTCCCTTCTTCCGGCGTGGCCGGGACAGCGGTGGTTACAGTCGAGGTGCTCACTGGGCAGCAAACCGCCCGCGGTCCGAAAGGACGGCAAGCACCCGGTCATTCGTTTCCCTGTCCGCCAGGGTGATCCGGACGCCGTCGCCCGCGTAGCCGCGGGCCAGGATGTCCGCCGCGGAAAGCGCGTCCAGCAGTTGCTCGCGCAGCTCGTCCGAGGCACGGAGCCAGTAGAAGTTGGCCTGGCTGTCCGGGACGTTCCAGCCGAAGCCGCGGAGCGCTGCGATGACGCGGGTGCGTTCCTCGGCCACCGCGCTGGTGCGTGCCACGATCTCATCCGCGGCCGACAGCGATGCGACGGCGGCGGCTGCGGCCATCCGGTTGACGCCGAAGGGGATGGCGGTGCGGCGGAGGCCGTCGGCCACGGAAGGCCGGGCAACGGCATATCCGATGCGCAGGCCGGCCAGGCCGTAGGCCTTCGAGAAGGTCCGCAGGATGCACAGGTTGGGATACCGCCGGTAGAACTCCAGGGAGTCCAGGCCGGGCCCGCGCTGGTATTCGATGTAGGCCTCGTCCAGGACCACCAGGACCCGCGGCGGGACGGCACGCAGGAATTCCTCGAGCGCATCCGTTTCAATGGACACGCCCGTGGGGTTGTTGGGGGAGCAGAGGATCACCAGCCGGGTGCGGTCCGTAATGGCGGCGGCCATGGCGGCAAGGTCGTGCTGCTCGTTGTCCAGCAGCGGTACGGGGACGGGCGCGGCGCCGGCCACCGTGACCAGGATGGGGTAGGCCTCGAAGGACCGCCACGCAAAAACAACCTCGTCTCCGTGGTCACAGACCGCAGAGATGATCTGCTGCAGAACCCCCGAGATGCCCGGCCCCGCCGCAATTTCGTCGGCTGACACCGAGTGGTGGCGGGCGATCGCTTCGCGGGCATCCACCGCACCCATGCTGGGGTAGCGGTGCATCCGGGCAGCCTCTGCCGGGATGACGTCGACGACGGACGGCAGGGGAGCGAAATGGCTCTCGTTCGAGGCCAGGGCAGCAGTCAGTGCCGACTCTGCGCTCTTGCCGGCAACATATGCGGGAAGGCTGGCGACGGCGGCGCGAAGTCCGGGCGCTGCCGCTTCGGGGAGGGTACTGGTCATACAGGCATCGTGTGACACGGCGTGGAGTGTGCGCAACACAGCCGTTCCTTGCAGGACAGATCGAGGCTGCCGGATGGACGGAGGTGGCAAAATGCTCACTATGCACCTCATTGATGCTCTTGATGCCGAGATCCTCCTCACACTTGACGGGGATCCGCAGGCCACGGTCCTGTCCCTTTCGCGGACACTCGGCGTGGCACGAAACACCGTCCATGCCCGGCTCCGGCGCCTGGTCAGCGACGGCAGCCTGGCCCCCTTCAGCCAGCGGGTCCGCACCGAGGCGCTGGGGCTCCCGCTGATCGCCTTCATCTCGATTTCGGTCAGCCAGTCCTCAAGTGACGAGGCGGTGGCGGCGCTGCGGACCATCCCTGAAATCATCGAAATGCACGCCACCACCGGGGACGCCGACCTGCTGGCCAAGGTTGCCGCGAAGGACCCGGCCGACCTGCACAGGGTCGCCAACAGCATGTTGGCAATTGCCGGCGTCGTACGCACCAGCACGGCCATGTCGCTGGTGGAAGTGATGCCCACCCGGACCCTGCCGCTGCTGCGGGCGGCGGCCGGGCGGGAGTAAGCCGCAGGTCCGGAAGGTGCGCTCAGGCGAGCAGGTCCAGGGCGTCGATCAGGGCGTCAACGAACGCCGTGAGGATGGCCGGCTGGGTGCGGCCGGTCATGGTTTGTATCTGCCCCTGCCGCTGCCGCAAAACCGGATGGTCGAGGTGGACCGTCACCAGGTCCTCGCGGTCCCGCTGGTCCAGCGCCAGGCCGCTGACCAGGGAAACGCCCACGCCGGCACGGGCAAACTCGATGACCGGGTTGATGTGGTCGCTTTGCAGCGTGATGGTCGGGGTGAGGCCCTCGATCTGCATCGCCAGGTCGAACAGTTCGCGCTGGCTGGAGCCGGGCGCAGTGACGGCGAGCTTGTACCGGCAAAGGTCCTTCAGGCTGGCTGACGGCTGCACTGCCAGCGGATGGTCCGGGGCGACCAGCGCGAAAGCCACCGGGGTGGGCGTGGAGTGTTCCACCGTCACCTTCGATTGCGGGCCCAGGGAGAACACCACCGCGACGTCGGCCTCCCCCTCCGCTACCCGCCGGGTCCCTTCCGAGGAGGAGACGACGTCGAGGTGAAATTCGACGTCGTCGTGCTGGCGGCTGAAACGGGCGATGGCTGAGGGAACCCAGATCCGGGCAAAGCCTTCCGCGCAGGCTACCCGGAGAGTGCGGGTTTTCCGCTGCATGGACACCAGCAGTTCCTCTCGGACCGCAGCCCCCTCGGCTTCGGCCCGCCTGACGTACGCCAGAAGAAGGCGGCCGGCCTCGGTCAGATCTACGCCCCTGGCATGCCGGTTGAACAAGGGGGTGCCCAGGGATGTTTCCAGCTTGTTGATTTGCCTGCTGATAGCTGACGCGGAGACGTGGAGCTTTTCGGCAGCGTCGGTCAGGGTGCCCTCCTGCGCGACGGAGTCGAAGTACAGCAGGGCGGGCGTCAGCATGTTCACCTCAAGCCGCCAAGGTTTGCATAAAAGTCAAAGCTCATGAACGAAACGATACTGGTCGTTTGCCCCTACGTGCACCTAACTTTGGATTCACCCCCGGAAAACGAAGGATGGAAACGGATGCAGGAACGCAATGATCTCCTACGCTCAGCTGGGGAGTTTGTCGACTCCGGCGGGTTCCAGGCGGATCTGGAAAGGCTGGTCTCCTACCCCTCGGAGAGCTCCACCGCAGAAGGGCGCGTTGCGCTGAAGTCATACCTGGATGACGTCATTGAGCCTGCTCTCCACCCCCTGGGCTGCACCGTTGAACGCTTCGACTCCTGGCGCGGCGGGCTCAACTCCTTCCTCGTGGCTACCCGGCACGAGGGTGCGGACCTGCCCACCGTGCTTTGTTACGGGCATGCAGATGTGACGGACGGCCAGGACGCCGCGTGGTCCGGGGGCCGCAGCCCCTGGACGCTGAGTGCGGAAGGGGAGAGGTGGTACGGCCGGGGTTCGGCAGACAACAAGGGCCAGCACTGGGTCAACATCGTGGCGCTCCGGCTGCTCCTTGAGCAGCGCGGCCGGTTGGGTTTCAACCTGGTGTTCCTGCTCGAAGGCGCCGAAGAAATTGGCTCCCCGGACCTCGCGGACTTTGCGGCGGAATACCGCGACTTGCTGCGGGCCGACGTCTTCATCGGATCCGACGGGCCGCGTCTGGCTGCCGAAAGCCCCACCGTCTTCCTGGGCGCCCGGGGCGGCATCAGCTTCGATCTGGTGGCTGACTTGCGCAGCAATTCCTACCACTCAGGAAACTGGGGCGGCCTTCTGCGCAACCCGGCCACCACCGTTGCCGCCGCCGTCGCTTCACTCGTGGACGGGCACGGAATCATCAAGCTTCCGGAGCTCCTCCCGGCCGGAATACCGGATTCCGTGGCGGCGGCCCTTGATCTCATTGACCTGGTCCTCAGCCCGGATGACCCGGCCGCCGATCCCACCTGGGGCGACGGCTCGCTCAGCCCTGCCGAACGCCTCTATGCGTGGAACACGCTCGAAGTCCTGGCGCTCGGGGCCGGCGATCCGGACAAACCCGTGAATGCCATCCCCGGTTCCGCCCGCGCAGCCCTGCAGCTCAGGTTCGTGCCCGGAACCGACATCGCGAACCTGGAAACCGCCATACGCCGGCACCTGGACGCGGCAGGCTTCAGCATGGTTTAGCTCTCCGTAGGCACATCCTTCCCTGCCAGCCGTTTGGACCCGGCCAATCCGTGGGTTTCCTGGGCCGCCAATTCTCTGGAAAACACCACTGGCCGCACACCCGTGGTGCTGCCCAACATCGGCGGTTCACTTCCCAGCTTTGTCTTCGCGGATGTCCTGGAGCTCCCCACCCTGTGGATTCCGCACTCCCACCCCGGCTGCCAGCAGCACGCACCGGACGAGCACCTCCTCGCATCAGTGGCCAGGGAGGGCCTGCAGATTGCCTGCGGGTTGTTCTTCGACCTGGCCCGCACCGGCGCTCCCGCCCCGGAACCCACTCATTCCCTTTCCGTCAGCTCCGTATCCTGAGACCTTGGAGTTCCCATGACTATTCCGCAGCAGAAGAACCACGCAAGCCCTCCCGCCGCCATCCGCCGGGAGGGCCAGGCGGACAACCCGCCCTCGGCCACACGGGGAATCATCGCGGCCACCATCGGCAACGCCCTTGAATGGTTCGATATCGCCATTTACGCATTGCTCGCCATCTACATCGGGCGGAACTTCTTCCCCAGTGACGATCCCGGCGTTGAGCTGATCCAGGCCTTTGCCGTCTTCGGTGTCTCCTACCTCATCAGGCCGCTGGGCGGACTGGTGCTGGGGTCCTTCGCCGACAAGCACGGACTGAAAAAGGGCCTCACGGTCACCATCCGGCTCATGGTTTTGGGCACGGCCCTGCTGGCCTTCATGCCCAATTACGACACCATTGGAATCCTGGCGCCCATCGGCATTGTGCTGGCGCGTCTGATCCAGGGCTTCTCGGCTGGCGGGGAATTCGGCGCGGCAACCGCCTACCTCATCGCACAGAACGGTAAGCGCAAGGGCTTCCTGGGAAGTTTCCAGTTCGCCAGCCAGGGGCTGGGCGGCCTGATCGCCGCAATCTTTGTCGCCGTCCTGACCACCGTGCTCTCCGACGTGCAGATGACTGAATGGGGCTGGCGGATACCATTCCTGTTCGGCCTGCTGGTAGGGCCTGCCGGATTCCTGATCCGTAAGGAAATGAAGGAAGTTCCACCCGCACAGGACCAGGGGGAAAAGAAGCACTCACCCATCAAGGAGGTGTTCGCAACCCAGAAAACCGGCATGCTGATCGCCGGCGGCGCGCTCGCCGTGTCCACCGCCCTGAACTTCATCCTCCAGTACATGCCCACCTTCGCCATCAAAGAGCTGGGGCTTGAACCCGGCGTCGCCTTCACCTCGCTCATCATCACCGGCGCCATCCTCACCCTCGGCACACCTTTGGTGGGACACCTGGCAGACAAGTACGGCCGGCTGACCATCATGGTGCCCACCGTCATCGTGCTGCTGCTCGCCGTCGTGCCGCTGTTTCTCTGGGTCATCACGGCACGCTCGTTCGTGGTGCTGGCCCTGGTGATGACCATCCTCGGCCTGCTTAAGGCGGCCTACTTCGGGGCGCTTCCGTCCGTAATGTGTGATTCCTTCGACGCCAGGACAAGGGCAACGGGGCTGTCCTTCAGCTACAACACGGCAGTGGTGGCCTTCGGCGGGTTCACCCCCATGATTGCCGCCTATCTGGTGCAGCAGACGGGGCAGGCGGTGGCGCCCGGCTACTACCTGGCAGTGGTGGCGGTCATCAGCCTCGCCGCCCTTGCCGCGGGACTGAAGCTGCGGGGGATCCGCTAGCGCATATGCGAGGTCAGCCGTTGACGGGCTGCAGGATATCGGGGCGGACCAGCCGGGAGGCGAAGACGCCAGCCGCTTCCCGCAGCCCGTCTTCCGCTTGCCTGCGGGCAGCGTCCACGTCTGCACCCACCACGGTGGGGGCAAAACGGACATGTGCGGCGTCCGTGATCCCCACGAACTGCAGCCAGTCAGCAAAGAACGTGCTGCTGAAGTCCTGCCCGAACGCCGAGGGGATGCCCGGAGCGTAGACGCCGCTGGTGTGGATGGCAACGGCCTGCTTGCCGGTCATCAGGCCGGTGTAGCCGGACTCCGGGTGGAAGCCGAAGCTCCAGCCCGGCTGCGTCACCAGGTCGATCCACTGCTTCAGCACGTACGGAACCCCGGCGTTCCACATGGGAATGTTGAAGACGTAGCTGTCCGCGGCCGCGAACTGTTCGAACACTGACCGGGCGGAACGCCACGCGGCCGCCTGCCCGGGGGACTGCTCCTGGCCTGCGAACACCGCCATCTTGGCGGCAGCAGCCGTGCTTCCGAACTCCGGCAGGGCGCCGTCGTCGAAAAGGTTCAGCGTCTCCACCTCGAAAGCCTGCCCGGCCGCTTCCCGGACCGAGCCGAGGAAGAAGCGTGCGAGCTGCAGGGACAAACTCCTGGAACCGCGGGGCGAAGCGTTGACATGCAGGATGGTGGGCATGGGTATCCTTTCGGGAATTACGTGGGCGCATATGCGGGCCGCTGGTCCGATCATTCCTGCAGGCCCGGCGGACCGTAAGAAGGCACTTCAAAGTGCCGGGGGCACCTGCAGGTGCCTTATACCGGCGCGGTAGGCTGTGGTGCCAGCGAAACGCGAGGGGGACGCGGACATGACAATGACGGCAGAGCAGCAGCGCCAAAAGGCCGGTACTACTTACAACGCGGCACTGGAGCATTGCCCGGCGCGTCAACTGCTCGAGACGATCAGCAGCAAGTGGGTCACGCTCGTGATGCTGGAGCTCGCCGAAGGCCGCCTGCGCCACAGTGAACTGCGCCGGCGGATCCCCGGCGCGAGCCAAAAAATGCTGACATCCACCCTTCGGACATTGGAACGGGACGGTTTGCTCAGCCGCACCCTCACGCCGTCCGTGCCGGTCCGCACCGACTATCAGCTCACGGCCCTGGGCCGTTCCCTCCTTGGCCTGATTTACGGGATGAAGGAGTGGGCGGAGGACAGCATGCCCGCGGTGATGGAGGCCCGGATGAGGCACAACCAAGGCGGTCCCGCTGCGTCCGCAGATGCACAGCAATAGAACAAATCCTCCCATTTAGTACCGGAAAGCCCTTGACCGCGTTCAAGTGCCGCTGATAAACCTAAAGGGCAGAAAGCGTTTTCTACCCACCTGGAACTCCCCCGGCAGATTGACTTTGGAGGACGTCAGGCGCGTGAGTGAAACGTTCCAACCTGTTGTGCGGCAGACTCAGCTGCCGCCGCATCAAAGGAGATGTTCTTTGCCTTATCCCTCGAAATGCTCCCTCCGATCCAGGGCCGGCAGGGCCTGGAAAGCCGCGCCCCTGGCCGCTGCCGCCTCCCTGACCGCGGCGGCGCTCGCCTTCACCGGGGTTCCCCTGGCCCAGGCAGACCCCAGCCTTCCGGCTGCCTCCGGCAAGGCGGACCTCAAGCGCCAGGTGGAGAACCTGGACCGGGCGCCGGTAGCCGTGGTGACGGACCAGGGTGTCTCCCTGGGCTGGCGCATGCTGGGCCTGGACCAGGACAGCGTCGGGTTCCACGTGATCCGCGACGGCGTCCAGCTCACCGACGAGCCCATCCGCAACACCACAACGTACGTTGACCCGGCAGGAACCGCAGCCTCGAAATACGTCATCAAGACCGTGGGCAACGGCAACGGGCAGGACAAGCTCAGTGCCGAATTCACGCCGCTGCCGCAGAACTACCTGTCCATCAAGCTGGACAAGCCGGCCGACGGCGTCAGCAAGGATGGAAAGCCGTACACCTACACCGCCAACGACGCCACCACGGCGGACCTGGACGGAGACGGCAGCTACGAGATCATCCAGCTCTGGAACCCGTCCAACGCGCAGGACAACTCGAAGTCCGGCTACACGGGCAACGTCTACGTTGACGCCTACAAGATGGACGGCACGAAGCTCTGGCGCATCGACCTCGGGCACAACATCCGTGCCGGCGCCCACTACACGCAGCTGCTGGCCTACGACTTCGACGGCGACGGCAAGGCAGAGGTCTCCTTCAAGACCGCGGACGGCACCAAGGACGCTGCGGGCACCGTCATCGGCGACGCCGCGGCGGACCACCGCAACAGCGGCGGCTACATCCTCTCCGGCCCCGAGTACCTCACCGTTTTCAACGGCGCCACCGGAACCATCATGGACACTGTGCCCTACGACCCGCCGCGCGGCACCGTGTCCGCCTGGGGCGACGGCTACGGCAACCGCGTGGACCGCTTCCTCGCAGCCGTGGCCTACCTCGACGGCGAGAAGCCCTCCCTGATGTTCAGCCGCGGCTACTACACCCGCACCGTCCTGGTCACCTACGACCTGGTGGGCGGCAAGCTGGTCAAGCGCTGGACGTTCGACTCCGACGCCGCTGGCAGCGAGTACAAGGGCCAGGGCAACCACAACCTCTCCGTGGCGGACGTGGACCAGGACGGCAAGGACGAGTTCGTTTTCGGTTCCATGACCATCGACGACAACGGCGCCCCGCTGTACAACACCAAGCTGGGCCACGGCGACGCCATCCACACCAGCGACCTGGACCCCTCCCGGCCCGGCTTGGAGACCTTCGCCGTGCACGAAAGCATGAGCCAAAGCGGCAACCGCGGCGCCACCCTCCGCGACTCCGCCACCGGCGAGGTGCTCTGGAGCATCCCGGCCACCCGCGACACCGGGCGCGGCGCAGCCGGGGACATCGATCCCCGCTACGCCGGCGCCGAAGGCTGGGCCGTCGGCGGAGACGCTGCCTGGAACTCCCCGGTGGGCCAGCTGCGCTCGGCCAAGGGTGAGCTCATTGCAAACAAGATCCCGGCCGCCAACTTCCTGGCCTGGTGGGACGGGGACCTGCTCCGCGAAATTGTGGACCACGACTTCGACGCCGTTGCCGGCGTGGGTGTGCCCACCATCTCCAAGTGGAACTGGGAAACCGAGTCCAGCGACAGGCTGCTGACGGCCGCCGGCGCCCGCACCAACAACCACACCAAGGGCAACCCGTCACTGCAGGCGGACCTGCTGGGTGACTGGCGCGAGGAACTTGCTTTCCCGTCGTCGGACAGCACGGAACTGCGGATCTATACCAGCACCTCACCCACCGAGGTCCGGCTCCGCACCCTCATGCATGATCCGGTGTACCGCACCGCCGTGGCCCGGGAGAACGTAGCGTATAACCAGCCGCCGCACCCCAGCTTCTTCATCGGCGAGGGCATGGAAACGCCGGCCATGCCGTCCGTGACTTACGCAGGCACGGACAAATAAAGAAGCAGCAACGGCAAAGCGCCGCCCGCCTCGGGGGAGAGGCGGGCGGCGCTTTTGCTGTGCGGATGTCCTACGAACTGGACCGAGGGTGCATGATCCTCATCTGGTCCCAGGTGCGCTCGGAGGCAGCGATGTTCTGGTTGGACCGCTCGCGGTCCAGGGAGGCAAGCTCGACTGCGATGGCCTGCACCGCGGTTACGGCACCTGTGAGGGAAGGGAAGAATCCTGCACCTTCGGTGGGAACCACGATCCGGTGCTCCGCGTGCACTGCCACCGGGGAACCCGCGCTGTCCGTCACCGACACGATGGGCGTGCCCAAATTGTGCGCGATCTCGACAGCGCGCATGGTGCTGTCATAGACCCGCCACAAGCTGATTGCAATCACCAGGTCCTCGGAGCCGAGCCGTGCGATGGAGTTGGTCAGTGCGGCCACATCGGCGTCGAGGAGCCGCACGTTGTAGCCGGCAATGATCGCGTTGTGTTCCAAAGCCTTGCCCGGAATGGCGTAACTGCCGCCTGCCACGATGAACGTTTGCCGTGCCCCGGCGATGGCCTTGGCGATGCTGTGGACCGCCTGGACATCGAGGGTGCGCTCCAGGTGGGCGAGGTTGGACCGGTCCGTTGACAGGGCGGCCTGCGCAGGGCTGCTGATGTGGTCGTTGTGTTCTGCCGCCACTTCCAGGGCGCTCAGGGACGCCAAAAAGCGCGACCGGAGCTCGAATTGGAAATCTGCCCAGCCCTTAAACCCGAGTGTCTGGGCGGTCCTGGTCACTGTTGAGGCATTGGACGCTGCTGCGGCTGCAATGTCGCTGACCGAGCCGTAGGAGGCAAGCCGCGGCTGGGATCGAAGGATGCCCACCACCTGCGTCTGGCGTGACGCCAGTTTGCGGCCCTGAACGCGGCTGTCCAACCATTCGGCCAGGGACGAACCGTCATTTTCCTGCTTCACCTATTGACCTCCCCATTGTGGTGCACGTAACTTAACAATACATGCACGGATCTGTGCACAACATAGGAAATGTACAATTTCGCCCATTCTGGCAGGATCCCCAAATGTCACTTACCGCACGCCTGGACCGGCTGACCCTCAGCCGCCCGCACTACAAGCTTCTCCTCATTGGAGGCCTCGGCTACTCTTTCGACGGCATGGACGGGGCAGTGGTCGCATTCCTCCTGCCACGAATCCAGGAACTCTGGGGCCTCAGCAACGCGAGCCTCGGGCTGGTCGGTTCGGCCGCCCCGCTGGGCTTCTTCTTCGGTGCCATCCTCTCCGGCTGGATGGGGGACCGCTTTGGCCGCAAGAAGGTCATGCTGTGGGCTTTGGCCTTCTACTGCGTGATGTCGGTGGTGGCGGCGATGGCCCCGAACTTCGAAGTCTTCCTGATTGCACGGATCTTTGCAGGGCTCGGTGCGGGCGCCGAAAGCGTCATCATCGCCCCGTTCCTGTCCGAATTCATCCCGCCGAAGCGGCGCGGCTGGTTCATTGGCACCCTCGCCGGCTTCTTCTCCTTCGGCTTCGTGGGTGCGGCCCTCATCGGGCGCTTCGTGGTTCCCCTGGGCGAGGACGGATGGCGCTGGGCCCAGGTCATCACGGCCGTTCCCATCCTGCTCCTGCTCTGGTGGCGCCGCAGCCTCCCCGAATCTCCCCGGTACCTCATCAGCCGGGGCCGCATGGAGGAAGCCCGGCAGGTGGTCGAGAACTTTGAGCAGAGCGTGGTGAAAGCGACCGGCAAAACCCTCACGCCCCTGGCCGCGGGGAACGAAGAGATTACCGAGCACAAGCAAAAGATCAGCATCTGGAACGCCCTGAAGTTCATGTGGTCAAAGGCCATGCGCCGCCGCACCGCGGTGATCTGGCTGATCTGGTTCGTCATCACCTTCTCCTACTACGGCTTCTTCTCCTGGATACCTACGCTCCTCGTGGGCCGCGGTATCACCGTTACCAGGAGCTTTGAGTACTCGATCATCATCTACCTGGCGCAAATCCCCGGCTACTTCTCCGCGGCCTGGCTCAACGACCGCATCGACCGCAAGAACACCATCGCCCTCTATCTGACGGGTTCCGCGCTCAGCGCCTTCTGGCTCAGCCAGTCCAACGATTCGGGCATGATCCTGGTGGCCGCGGCAACCCTGTCCTTCTTCCTCAACGGCACTTATGCAGGGGTCTACGCCTACACGCCGGAGCTCTTCCCCACATGGATGCGCGCTACCGGTGTTGGCCTTGCAAGTGCCGTCGGCCGTATCGGCAGCATCCTTGCCCCGTCCATCATCGGAATCTTCTCCGTGGCCCTGGGCTTCGGAGGCGTCTTCACCATGACGACCATTGTTCTGACTATCGGTGTCCTGGGCGTCGTCATCTTTGGCGCCTCGACGGCAGGAAAATCCCTTGAGGACATCAACGCCCGCGCCGAGCATGATGCTGCACCGGTCGGGTCAGGCCCGGAGCGGGGACAATGATGCCGGACAGCACCGTGAAAGCTGATGTGATCTTCCAGCGGACCTTTGACGCCATGCGCCAGGAACCCGGTGTCATCCTCTTCACTGCCCTCCAGTGGATCCCGGAACGGTCAGCCCTCCGGCGGCTCTTCACAAGCCACCCGGCGGAGTACCCGGTGGGGTCGGAGAAAACGGTGGAGATCTCACCCGGCTGGCTGGGAACAGTGATCGAAGACAAGAAGCCGTTCCTCGCAGCCGACCTCAACGCGCTGCGCGACGTCTTCGCCGACTCCGAGCTGATCCAGAGCCTCGGCTGCGGGGGAGTCATCAATGTCCCCGTTCTTGACCACGGCACAGTGGTTGGTGTCCTGGCCATGCTCGACGCGGAAGGCCGCTACACGCCGCAAAGTGTGGACGCCGCCGTCGGGATCGTGGATAAACACTCGCCGGAACTCATCGAAGCCTTTGCGGCCCATCCCACTACTGACGTCCCCGGGAAGGACACCCTTTAAATGACTGACACCCTCAATGCCCAGGCCCCGGAAACGGGAAGCCCTGCCCTGGTAATCCGCAATGCCAGCGTGTTGGACGTCAAAGCCGGCACCTATTCACTCGCCGACGTCGTCAGCGTCGGCGGGAAGATCACTACGGTAGGTCCCGACGGCGACGCCCCCTCCGGTGCGCGGATCATCGACGGCACCGGCAAGTTCGTTCTTCCGGGCCTCATCGATGCACACGTCCATGTTGTGGCTTCCAGCGCCGACTTCCGCTCCCTGACCTGGACGCCGGCGTCGTACGTTTATGCGCAGACCGCAAAGATCATGGGGGCCATGTTGCGGCGCGGCTTCACCACGGTCCGCGACCTTTCCGGTGCTGATTTTGGGCTGGCACTGGCCCAGGCCGAGGGCCTGCTGGAAGGACCCAAGCTGCACTTTTGCGGGCGTGCCCTCAGCCAGACGGGCGGCCATGGCGACATGCGGCTTCCCGGCGAGGACCACGACCCCAACCGCAAGGGCTGCTGCGGGATCGGGCGGGTAGCGGACGGCGTGGATGCAGTCCGTGCCGCAGCCCGGGACGAGCTCCGCAAGGGCGCCCACCACATCAAGATCATGGCTTCCGGCGGGGTGTCATCGCCCACGGACCGCATCGACTCCACCCAGTACTCAATGGAAGAGATGCGCGCCGCCGTGGAGGAAGCCGAGGCGGCCAACCGGTACGTCGCAGCCCACGCCTACACCGCACGCGCCATCAACCGGGCGCTCGAAGCCGGTGTGCGGTCCATTGAGCACGGGAACCTCCTGGACGACGAGAGCCTGCAGCTCTTCCTCGAGAAGGACGCCTTCCTTGTTCCCACACTGGTTACTTACTGGGCGCTGAAAGAGGAGGGTCGGGAATTCGGGCTCACCGAGGAGATGTGGGGCAAGGTGGACTCGGTGCTCACCAGCGGACTGGAAGCCATCGGCCGCGCCCACGAAGCTGGCGTGAAGACCGTCTTCGGCTCCGACCTGCTGGGCGGGATGCACCGCCACCAGAATGAACAATTCCGCCTGCTGGGCAAGGTCCAGCCTGCCATCGATGCGATCCGTTCGGCCACCACAACGGCCGCCGAACTCCTTGGCAGGGAAGGCGAGATAGGGGTGGTTGCACCTGGAGCCGACGCGGATCTGCTGGTCTTGTCGGCTGACCCCCTCGCCGACATCGCCGTGCTTGCCGACATCGCCGAGCACCTGGAGCACGTCGTCCAGGATGGCCGGGTCTTCAACTGATCAACGGCAAAGCGCCGCCCGCCTCGGGAAAGAGGCGGGCGGCGCTTTGCGGTGCGGCTACCGCGGATCAGGCCGGTCAGTGCTGGCCGAGGTTGCCGCCCACGGGCGGCAGCCCGCCGTCGGGACGGCGGTCCTGCTCGCGGCGCTCGCCGGCGCTGAGGTTCTCGCCTTCCAGCGTCTCGTCGGACTCGCCGGTGGTGTCCACCAGGCCGTTGGTCTGGTCGAAGGCGTGCCCGATCCTGTCATCGCCCAGGTCGGCGACCGAACCGGTGGAGCCGGCTGCCGCCGTCGTACCCGTTGTTGTGGTGCCTGTGACGGTGGTGTCGGTGGTCAGCGGCGTGACGGTGGCCGGCTCCCCGGGAGCCACCGGAGTTACTGTTTCGTCGGCAGCCGCAGTTTCGCCCTTGTTGCCGCCGGCTGCCATGGCTGCTGCTGCGCCCGCTGCTGCAGCAACGCCGAGGCCGGCTGCCACCTTGCCGGAGACGCCTGCCTTGCCGGAGTCTCCGCGGGATGCAGCGGCATCCTCAACGCCGGGCGTGCCAAGGGTGGCACCGGGGTTGACGGTGCCGCGCCAGGCGCCGCTGGCATACCCTTCGTCCTCAATGAACTCCTTGAACCGCTTCAGGTCTGCTTCGGCCTGCCGGTCCACCACGTTGAGCTTGTCGCCCACCTTCTCAATAAGTCCTTCGGGCTCGTACTCGAGCGTCAGCTGGATGGAGGTCTGGCCGCCGCCGATGTCCTCGAACTCGACAACGCCCGCGTTCGTGGCGCCTTCCGTAGCTGCCCAGGCAACCTTGCGGTCCGGTACCTGCTCAAGGATCTTCGCTTCCCACTGCCGGCGGACGCCGCCGATTTCGGCAACCCATTCCAGCCGGTCGTCACTGAGCTGGGTAACGCTCTTGACGCCGCCCATGAAATGCGGGAACTCCTCGAACTGGGTCCACTGGTTATAGGCCGTGCTCACCGGTACGTTCACCAGAATGCGTTTTTCCACCTTCGTGCTCATAACGTCTCCTTTACTTGTCACCGGGAACTGATGAGTCGATAAAAATCATCAGCATGCTTACCAACATACCTTTTGGGGGCGCTGGTTTCCAGAGCATGGGAAACAGACGACGGCGGCGGTGTCTTCCGAGGTGAGGTTCCGGCCAGTGCCGCTAGGGTGAGCCGGTGAAGGGTGGGATGCATCTTTCACTGCCTGGTGCGCGTGATGGCGCGCGGCAAGGGGTGGCCGGATAACGGCCGGATTTACGAGCTCTTCTTGGCTTCAGGAGTCTCAGGCACGTCCGCCCCCTCGGCCGGATCCTGGGTGTGGACCCGGATGTCTGTGGGATCAGCGTCCGGATCGCCCTCGGCAGGGGCCTCGTTATGGACGCGCTGGTCCTGCAGTGGATTTTCGGTCATGGCTGCTCTGCTCCTTTGGAGGACGCGGTGGACATGGTGGGGACTGCGATAGTGCTCATTGAGCGCTTCCGGAAAGGGCCTGTCAAGAACCTTCCATCCGCTCTGGCCGGGACCGTCCTTCTGTGCTGGACTGGTGATGCACTGAGCACCAACCGCCGCCGCTGGTTCGGTACAGCGGCGGCACCTTTTCCAGACGAACATGGACGGCCGGCGTGACCGGCCAGTGGAAGGAAGCACTCATGGCACCGTTCAAGATCGGATACTTCGTGGGGAGCCTGGCTACCGGCTCCATCAACCGGGTTCTCTCCCAGGCGTTGATCAAACTGGCTCCGGAGGACCTGGAGTTCACGGAAATCCCCATCAAGGACCTCCCCTTGTACAGCTACGACTACGACGCCGACTTCCCGCCCGAGGGCCGCGCCCTCAAGGAAGCCATCGAGGGTTCCGACGGCATCCTGTTCGTGTCCCCGGAGTACAACCGGTCCATCCCGGGCGCGCTCAAGAACGCGATCGACTGGGGCTCCCGGCCCTGGGGAAGCAACTCGTTCGCCCGCAAGCCCACCGGCATCATCGGCGCCTCGGTGGGCAGCATCGGTACCGCGGTGATGCAGTCCTCGTTCCGCAGCGTCCTCAGCTTCCTGGACGCCCCGCAGCTGAATGCTCCGGAAGCCTACATCCACTACAACGCCGACGTGTTCGGTGAGGGCGGCGGGGTCAAGGACGAGGGAACCGCCAAATTCCTGCGCCACTACATGGACGAGTATGGAGCCTTCGTTGCCCGCGTCCTGGCTGCCAACGCACCCGGCCACATCGGCGACCTCGAGCACGACTCCGCCAAGCTGACGCGCTAGCTTCCGGGCGATCCCGGGACATGCAGATGCCCGCCGTCCAGCGACGGCGGGCATCGGTCTTTCGGCTGGTGTCCTCAGTCCAGCGGCAGGGTAACGGTCACGCTGGTGCCCTGCCCCGGCGAGGAGCAGATGTCCACGCTGCCGCCGGCTTCGTGGACGGCCACGGACATCAGCCGGAGACCGTACCCGTGGTGGCGTCCGCAGGTGGCGAGCCTGCTGTCAAAGCCCGAGCCGTCGTCGGCCACCACAAGGCGGATGCCGTGGTCTACCGCGGCAAGCTGGACGGTAAGCTGCGATGCTTCCGAGTACTTGTAGGCGTTGCTGAGCGCCTCGCGTGCGGATTGGTACAGCAGGGACGCGCAGTCCGCCGGAATCTCGATGCCCCAGTGCGGAGTATCCCAGCGGACCGCGGTCCCTTGCTGACGGAGGGGTACCGTGAGCCGGTCGATGCAGCCGGCAAGCCCCAGGGTGTAGAAGTCGAGCGGATGCTGATCCGTGAGCACGCCTCCTACGGCGGTTACTTCATCAAAGGCTAATTCGTTTCCCATGACGTCCTGCTCCCCACAAGCTGTTGGTCCTTATGCATTCAGCGTGGACCTGCAACTGCAGGGGTCAGCAAAGTTTTAGTCAAGATCGCATCAATTCTGGGTGCGGCATCCGGCCCTGCTGGTTTTGCTGCTTTAGGGGCAAGGAACGACGGCGGGGCGCCGGCTCGCAGCCGCATCCCGCCGTCGATTTTTGCTCGCTTAGTCGCTGCTGGCCGAGGCCCTGCCGGGCCAGGTCCTCATTATGCGACTGGATTCCTTATCGCCGCGGCGGCTTTTTGCACCTCAATTTTGTCAGGCCTATTCCCGGCCGTATCGGAATCGGGAATGTGGCGGAGCAATTATGGAAGGAGTGTGTGCGCTGCGCCGCATTTTGTACGGCGCTTCTGATGGCGCTCCTCGCAGCGGAATGAAAAGCAGGTGACGGTGCACAACACGCGTGTGACCTGCGACTACGTCACCGGCCGAAGCCGATGGCGGCCTCGAGAAGGCGAGCGAAAAATCGTAAAAGAAATGCCATATTTGCGAACCTCAAGAATCACTCAACCTGTGCCAAGGAAAGCCAATTTGCCCTATTTCATTGGATAGGCTCAGGAGCGCATTCCGCAGACCTTACAAAAAAGCCATCCGTCGGGCTTGCGTCACCGAATGCACTATGAGTACGTCAATACGGGATGCGGGGCATGCATGGTGGAGCGCGGTGTTGCCGTGGTGGTCGAGGACGACGACGACATCAGGTCCGCCCTGACGGAGGTGCTGCAGCAGTCCGGGTTTGCCGTGCACTCGACGTCCTCCGGCTGGGCTGGCGTCGAAGCGGTCCGTACCCACAATCCGGACATCGTCACCATGGACGTGGGGCTGCCGGACTTTGACGGGATCGAAGCGTCGCGGCGGATCAGGACGTTCAGCGACGCCTACCTCATCATTGTCACCGGCCGGGTGGACGAGGCCGACGCGCTGATGGGATTCGAGGCGGGTGCTGACGACTACCTCACCAAGCCGTTCCGGCCCCGGGAATTGCGTGCCCGGATTGCCGCGATGCTGCGCCGGCCCCGCACCCTGCAGGCCGCTCCCGCCGAGCGCCCGCAGGGCAGGCGCCGCCCCGGCCGTCGCCAGCCCCGGCAGCTGTCCGAACATCCCCAGGCGGCCGCTGCCGTTCAGCAGCCGGACGACGGGCCGGACGTTGCAACGCCTCCGGACCGCTGCGACTTTGCCCACCGGGGGTTAACCCTCCATGAAGCCTCCCGCCAGGCCGCCATCGACGGAGTGCCGGTGGACCTGACCCGCACCCAGTTCGATCTCCTGCTGTTCCTGATGGAGGGCGGCCGGACGGTGCAGAGCAAGGCTGACCTGGTCCGGCGCCTGCGCAATGAGCCTTATGCCACCGGGTCCTTCGTCAGCGCCGGTGAGGAGCGTGCCGTGGAGGTGCACATCGGCAACCTCCGCAAGAGGCTGGGCGACAATTCCGGCCGTCCCCGCTGGGTGGAAACCGTCCGCGGGGTGGGCTACCGCATGACGCCGTAGACAGGACGAATTTCCACCCGTCCGTTCCGGCGTACCCTCGTACAGGAGCCGGAACCCTTCCGGCCCTGCGGAGGGGTGAAGGATGTCCTGGGAAACCGTCGCCGGAATCGTGGCAGGGGTGCTGCTGGCATACGCCGTGCTCCTGTTCCTCCTGTGGCTCTACGCACGCCGCCACCCGGAAACCGTCACCATGAAGGATGCGCTGCGGCTGCTCCCGGACCTGTTGCGGCTCATCCGCAGGCTGGCCGCGGACCGCACTGTCGCCGTCGGAATCCGCGTCCGGCTGGTGCTGCTGCTTGCCTACCTGCTCTCACCCATCGACCTGGTTCCGGACTTCATCCCGGTGATTGGCTACGCGGACGACGCCGTCATCGTGGCGCTGGTGCTGCGCTCGGTCATCAAGCGCGCAGGTGCCGACGCAATCCGCAGGCACTGGCCCGGAAGCCCTGCAGGACTGGACGTCATCCTGAAAGCGGCCGGTCCGGTTGCGGGGCCGCGGTAAATAAAAACACAACCTTCGGCGCCTTTCCAGCCGAGGGCTGTTAGCGTGGAGGCCCGGCCAATGAAGGAGGAGCGATGACCATCAACTCACCCGATTCCCTGCCTGAGGACGAGCCCCGCGAGGGCGCAGCAGGTACCGAAGGCAAGAACGACGGCGGGATCCCCAGGGGTGGCGATGGCATTGGCATCTCAGCCGATGCCGAGCCGAACACCTTCGAGCCCGAAGAGGACCCGGACGCCACCGAGGAGCCTTAGCGGGGCTAGGACCTGCCGGATTTCCCTTCGAACCGCGGCCCGCTGGATTCGCGCGGAATCAGCGTGGGAATGGACTTCCGAACCCGCGGTTCCGAGCCGGGCTCCATGATGAGGTCGATGGCGGTCCTGGCGATCTGGTCCAGATGGACGTGGACCGAGGTCAGGGGAGTGGGGAGCCGTGACGCCAGGGGCGTGTCGTTGTAGCCCACCAGTGCTACATCGGTTCCGATCCTCAAATGATGCCGGTGAGCCGCTGACATGATTCCCATGGCGATGTTGTCGTTCGCGGCGAATACGGCGGTGGGGCGGGCGGCCGCGTCCAACAGGGCTTCGCCTGCTTCGAACCCGTTCTCAATGCCGTAGCCGCCCGCAATGACCCAGTCCTCGCGGGGAACAATGCCTGCCTCGTTCAAGGCCCTGCGCGCTCCGGCCAGGCGTGCGATGCCGGTTGAAGTGAAGGACGGGCCGGTAACGACGGCGATGTCCCGGTGTCCGAGGTCGATCAGGTGGCGGACGGCAAGGTAGCCGCCCACCTCGTCATCCCCCAGGGCGGAAGGACTTGCGCCGTCCGTGCGGAGGACCAGTGCGTGCGCCACGTTGCGCTCGCGCAGCAGCCGCGGAAGCTCGTCGTCGAGCCGTGCCGTGGCAAGGATCAGCCCGTCAACGTTCCGGTCGAGCAGCGTCTCGGCAGCACGGCGTTCATCATTGGGATCGTCCCCGCTGGTGGCCACCATCGCGAAGTATCCGCGGGCGGCCGCGGCACGTTCGAGTTCCTCGAACATCAGCGCCATGACCGTGTCGCTGAGGCGGGGGACCAGGACGCCCAGGGTCCGTGTCTCGCCGCGGCGAAGGCTGGAGGCAAAGGAGTTCCTGCGGTAGCCCAGCTCTTCGGCAACTTTCCGGACATGCGCGGCGGCAGCGGAACGGGAAGCGGTCCGTTCATCCAGGGCGCGGCTGGCGGTGGAAATGCTCACGCCGCTGGCTGCGGCAACGTCCTTCAGCGTGACGATGGTGCCCGGCGTGGCCCGTTCCATGGCGGTTCTCCTCTTCCTTGGCGGTGTACAGACACTCTATTCCTGAAATCTGCAAACGTTCTCTTGACAGTGGCCTGTGACACGGCGCACAATGAAAACGTTCCCGCAAACGTTCTCATCCGAGAAAAAGCATCGCGGGACTGCCGACCATCAAAGAAGAGAAGAAGGTAGCTGCAATGACACTCGATCTCCGCGGACTCAGCCCCGCACCTGTCACCCCGTTCACCGAAGATGGCGCTGTCGACTTCGCTGCGATCCAGCGTCTGGGTTCGTGGCTCGGATCGATTGAGGGCGTGAAGAGCCTCGTCGTCCTGGGGCACGCCGGCGAAGGCACGTTCCTTACTGAAGAGGAGCAGCTGGACGTTATCCGTGCGTTCGTGGCCTCGACCGACGGCCGTGTACCGGTCGTGGCGGGCATCACGAAGGAAGGCAACAAGACCGCGGCCCTCGAGGCGAAGAAGGCCGTCGAGGCCGGCGCGTCAGCTGGTCTCGTCTACCCCTCGCACGGGTGGCTGCGCTTCGGCTACCAGAAGGGCGCCCCGCAGTCGCGCTACCAGGAGATCTATGAAGAGTCCGGTCTGCCGCTGATTCTCTTCCAGTACCCCGACAACACCAAGGCGACCTACGACCTCGAGACGCAGCTGGAGATCGCCGGCCAGGAGGGCGTCTTTGCAACGAAGAACGGTGTCCGGAACATGCGCCGGTGGTACACGGAGATCCCCGCGCTGCGCGCCGCGTATCCCGAGCTGCAGGTGCTGTCCTGCCATGACGAGTACCTGCTGCCGACAATGTTCGATGTTGACGGCCTGCTCGTCGGCTACGGCAACATCGCCCCCGAACTGCTCGTCGAACTGATCGAGGCCGGCAAGGCGCAGGACTACCCGCGTGCACACGCAATTCATGAGCGGCTGCTGCCGGTGACCAAGAACGTTTACCACCGCGGTTCCCATATGGAGGGCACCGTCGCCTTGAAGTGGGGCCTCGTGAACCGCGGCATCCTGGACCACGCCACAGTCCGCACCCCGCTCCTGCCCCTGCCCGAAGGCGCCGAAACCGAAATCGCGGAAGCCTTCGCCGCCGCAAACATCGGCAAGGTCACCGCCACCGCTGCCGTCTGACCCCACCCATCACGGGTCCTCACGGGTGGCGGGCCCTTTGGCCCGCCGCCCGTGCCCCAGCTTTTACTCTCCATCCCGGGCCAACGCACGCCCCCAGCAATGTCGCTGTATAAGGAGGACTCGCAGATGCGCGAGCACAATAGGACCATCACCCATCCCGGATCGACGGAACAGAAGATGGCTGCACCGCACGTACACCCCGCACCGGCAGGAACTGGAAAGCGCCGGACGTTCCTGGGCTACCTTGCCCTCATGGGCCCGGCCTTCGTCGTCGGAGCGTGGCAATTCGGACCCGGCAATCTGACCACCGCAGTCCAGGCCGGCAGCCGCTTCGACTACAGCCTCGTCTGGGTCATTGCGGTCTCCACCATCCTGATGATCTTCTTCACGGACATGAGCGTCAGGCTCGGCATCGCCACTCCCACCTCCCTGATCACCTCCATCAAGGAACACCTCGGCAACTGGGTGGGCGTCCTGGCAGGATTCGGCGTCTTCGGCATCACGCTGATGTTCTCCGTCGGCAACGCCGTTGGATCCGGCCTGGGACTATCGCTCATTTTCGGCGGATCCCCGGTCCTCTGGACGGTCGTCTGCACCGCCGCCGTCGCCTTCGTCCTGGCTTTCAAGAACGTCTACGGGATCGTCGAAAAAGCCCTTCTGGTCATTGTTGTCCTCATGGGCATCGCCTTCATCGCCAGCACCGTGGTGGCACAGCCTGACTGGTACCGCTCCCTTGAAGGCATGGTCCCCACCCTTCCGGCCGGAAGCGAAATCCTCATCGTCGCGCTCGTGGGCACCAACTTCTCCATCAACGCCGCCTTCTACACCTCCTACGGCATCAAGGAACACCGCCGCACCCGCGCCGACTACCGCGACATCACCCTCGTCGACACGATCCCCGGCATCGTCGCCCCCGGCATCATGACGGCCCTGGTCATCATGGTCGCCGCGGCAGTCCTCGGCAAAACCGGAGCGGAAGCCGGGACCATCAGCGCCCTCGCGTCCATCTTCACGCCGCTGGCAGGCCCCGTCGGTGCAATGCTCTTCGCCCTCGGCCTCTCCGGAGCAGCGTTCTCGTCCATGATCGCCAACGCCACCGCCGGCGGCACCATGCTCTCCGATGCCATGGGACGGGGCGCGAAGGCAGGATCGCCTGCCGCCCGCATCGTCACCGGCATGATCCTCGCCTTCGGCCTGATCATCACCCTGTCCTTCCAGTCCTCACCGGTGGCCCTGATCGTCATCGCCCAATCCCTGACCGTCCTCATCGCCCCCATGCTGGGCCTCCTGATTGTCATCATGGCCAACAGGCGCTCTGTCATGGGCGATCTTCGCAACAAGTGGTGGCACAACCTCTTTGGAGCCATCGGCCTCATCGCCATCATCGCCTCCTCCATCAGGCTCATCACCACCCTGATCGGCTAGGCGACCAACCACCCCGACCCCTGAGTAGTGCCCAGCCTCATCGAGGCGGGGCACTACTCAAGGTTTAATCAAGATTTGCGCAAGCGGGCCGAAACGGTCTGGAACCGAGATTACTGGCGGGTAAATTTCTACCTGTTTCCACGTTTAGTTCCCCCAACACGGAAGCAAAGGAAGCCCCCGCGCTGGAGCCCGACTCGCGTGGGGGCTTCCGCCCAAGCCTGCGGAGGTGTGGACGTCAGGCGAGCCTGCGCCGGATCAGTGCAGAGGCTTGGTCAACAACCACTATCAGTACGAGCACCACCATGATGTGGGTCAGCATGGCGTCGAACTGGAATGACTTGATGGCCTGGTTGATGAGCAGGCCAACACCGCCGGCACCCACCAGGCCCAGCACCAGCGAGGACCGGACGTTGACGTCGAACCTGTAGAGCAGCAGCCCCACGAACTGGGGGATAACCAGCGGGATGCCGGCGTGGAACGTCTGCTGCATGCGGGTGGCGCCGGCCGTGGCCAGTGCCTGCACAGGTCCCTGGTCACTTTCCTCCATGGCTTCCGCCCACAGCTTCCCCATGACGCCGGTGTTGTGGCAGATCAGGGCCAGGACGCCGGCGAACGGGCCAAGCCCTACTGCCGTGACAAAGATCAGGGCGAAAACCACATCCGGGACAGCCCGGAAGAAGGACAGGACTGCGCGGGCTGCCTGGTAAACCAGGGGATGCGGGGAGCTGGTGGTGGAGGCCAGTACGGCGAGCAGCAGGGCGGTTGGTACTGAGAGGGTGGTGCCCAGCAGCCCGATCCACAGCGTGACGAGAGTTGCTTCCAGGCTTGGCTTCAGGACGCGTTCCCAGTCCAGGTCCGGCGGGAAGGCCTCGGCAAGGAATGTGCCCATGCCGTGCGCGCCGTCGATCAGCAAAGCCGGCTGGAATTCCGTGCTCTCGAGTGCCACCACGTGCAACAGCACGATGGCGCCGGCAGCGGCAGTGGCCAGCCCGGACCGGGCCCACTGGCGGCGGGCCGGAGGCACCGGCATGGACGTGGCCCGCACTGCTCTTTCCGCCGGGCCCTGCACGGTGCGGTTCATGCGGCGATCCTGTCAGGTGCATACAGCGTGTCCAGGACGTCCTGCGTCAAGGCGCCAGGGCCGCCGTCGAACGCAATCTTTCCCTGGAGGAGGCCAATGGAGCGGTCCGCGTACCGGAGCGCGAGGTCCGGCTGGTGAAGGACGGCGGCAACCGCGAGATCCTCCGCATGCGCCAACTCGGCCAGCAGTGCCATGACCTGTTCGGCCGCGTGCGGGTCAAGGGCTGAGACGGGTTCGTCAGCGAGGAGTACGGAGGCCCGCTGGCACAGGGCCCGTGCAACGGCGACCCGCTGCTGCTGGCCGCCGGACAGCCTCCCGGTGCGTTCCAAGGCAATCCCGGCGAGGCCCACCCGGTCCAGGCAGGCCATGGCCTCCTCCTTGAGTTCCTTTGCGAAGAACGCAGGGCTGACGGAGGCCAGGCCCCTGGCACGCAGGAGCCCGCCGGAACAGACGTTCTCCAGGGCCGTCCGCCGGGGTACCAGGTGGATCTTCTGGAAAACCATGGCTGCCTTGCTGCGGGCACTGATCCGCGCCGCTCCCTGAAGCCGGCCAAGATCCTCTCCGTGGAGCCGGATGGCGCCGGCATCAGGCGCAGTCAGGCCCATCACGCACTTCAGGGTGGTGGACTTGCCTGAGCCGTTGGCGCCCAGGAATGCCACCAGTTCGCCGGCCCGGACGGTAAAGTCCACGCCGTCCAGGACTGTTCTTCCTGCAAAGGCCTTGGTCAGGCCGGTTACCTCCAGCGCCGTCACAGGTCTTCCTCGGTAAGCCCCATGGTGGCGGCGAGGTCGAACAGCGGCTGGTACGTTTCCTTGCTCACCGCAAGGAGCGGGCCGGGAGGAGTCACGTCCAGGAAGGCGCCAACCTCGGCAATGGCCTCGGCCGGCAGGTTGAGCAGCGCGTCCCGTACGGCTTCCTTTAGGGCAGGATCGGCGTTTCCGCGGATGGTGATGGGATCGTTCGGAATTGCTTCCGACGTCCACACCTGCCGGAAGTCCTCGGCCTTGAACGTGCCCGCCGCTGTTGCTGACGCCAACGTCTGGGAGTTGATCTGGGCGGCGTCCACAGTCCCGTTGGTCAAAGCCAGAAGGGCCTCCGGGTGCCCGCCCGCGTAGCTGATATTCAGGTCGGACTCGGCAATGCCGGACGTTTTGAGGCCGTACCGCGGGAGGACATCGCCGGAGGTGGATCCCACGCCGCCAAGGGCAACGTCCTTGCCCCGGAGGTCCTCAATGGACTGGATATCGGAGTCCTTGGCAACCCAAATGCCCGCCGTGTAGGAGCTCAGCTTCCCGTCCGCCGTCCCGAACGAGGCCACGGGTTCGGCGCCGGCCTTGCTGCTGGCGAAGACGTAGCCCATGGGTCCGAACTGGCCGATGTCCAAGCGGTCATTGGCCATGGCCAGCACCTCTGCTGAATAGTCCTCCACTACCTGGACCTCGATGTCGCAGCCCATGTGTTTCTCCATGGCATCAGCCAGGACACGGTAGGCAGGTTCCAGCTTCGCCGGGTCCTCGTAAGGCTCGATGCCGAACTTGAGCGGCCCGTCGGAGCAGTAGGCGGGCGTGTTGGCTGAGGCGCTCTCGACCGGCCCGCCGGTACAGGCGGAAAGTCCGACGGCGGTGAGCAGCGCAGCGGGTAGCAGGGCCAGGTAACGGCTTTTCATGGTGTCCTTTGGAGATTGGCAAGAATTGGCGGGTTAGAGAAAGGCTTTGGTGTTGCGTTCGGCCACGCCGAAGGAGACGGTCATGCCGATGCCGGCGGTGACTGACACGGCGGTGACTCCCGGTGCCACGTCGGCCACGAGTAACGGGCCAACGTCGCTGGAGGCGTAGATGCCCTGCCACCTTTCCTTCACGGCGAGGCTCTCCACGCCAAGCACCGCCTGGATCCGGTCCAGGAGGAGGCTGGTGGTGGATTCCTGCAGGAAGGGCGGTACGGACTTTCCGTAGTCATGGGAGTCGCCCAAAAGCAGGGTTCCGTCCGGCCGCTGAGTGAACATCACGTTGGCACCCACGGCCAGCAGTGCAGGATTCTTGGCCTGGACCTCGGCCAGCAGGGCCGGCGCCGAGGGGAGTTCAACGAAGGCGCCGTAGCGCAGCATCGACGTGGCGGTCAGGACCGCCGGCTGCAGGTCCAGTTTCCCGGGCCGCTCCGCGGATGCCATCTGCAAGCTGCACCGCTCGATCCGGTGTTCCTCGGCGAGATCCGGGAAGAGCACGTCCACATCGTGGCCAACACACACAAACACGCGGTCCGCTTCGACATCGCCGCGGCTTGTCCGCACCCGTGCGGTGCGGGTGGTTCCTGCCCCAAATCCCAGCGCGGTGGTGTTCCAGTGCACGGATGCGTCATCGCGGGAGTCGAGCCAGGACGCGAGGGTACTGACGGTGGTCCGTGGGTCCACCCGCAGGTCGTCGCGCAGCCAGGCGCCGCCAACAACGCCGGTTCCGGACTCCGGGTCCGTGCGGCGTCCCAGCCTGGCCAGTGTTTCGGCGGCCGTGAGCACAACGATCTGCCCGGGTTCCCGCGCTCCTGCCAGTTCCTGCAGAACCTGCATTTCAGTCTGGGTGGTGGCCACCACGATGGCCCCGGCCTCGCTGGACCAGAATCCGGCGCGGCCGGAGAAGTCCAGCCAGTGCTTGCGTCCTGTCATGGCCAGGTCGTAGAGCTCCCCGGTTTGGGCGGTGATGCAGCAATGGCCGAAGTTGCGGACGGATGCACCAACGGCCTGGTGGTCCCGGTCGATGACCATAACGGTCAGCCCGCGGTCGGCGGCGAGGGCGGCGTGGGCGAGGCCCACGATTCCTGCGCCGACCACCAGGACGTCCACGGCGGAAGGAAGGCCAGCGGGGTGGTTTTGGGGGTTTTGGGTAGTCACAGCATTGATAGTGGCCATCCCGAAAGTGGCAATCAAGCTGAAACGGCACTTGTCTGAACAAGTTAACGGCCTGTTCATTCGGATGGGTCAGAAATAACGTTTCATTCATCCAGAGCCCGGCCGAAACAGGCAAGATATGTTCTGCAACTTGTATGATCAAGTTATGTCCGTATCTCATCTCCTGCCCCTGCATCAGCGTTTGACTGATGAACTGCGCGGCCGCATCACGTCCGGCAGTTGGCCGGAGGGTTTCCAGATTCCCAGCGAGGCTGAGCTCTGCCGTGAGTTTGAGGCATCCCGCGGGACCGTGCGCCAGGCCCTGTCCGCACTGCGCAAGGAAGGCCTGATCCTGGGCGGGCGGGGCAAGCAACCGGTGGCGGGGCGCGCAGCGTTGTCCCAGCCCTTCACGACGTTCATGTCCTTCACCGAATGGGCGGGGTCCATTGGCAGGAGTCCCGGACAGCAGACCCGGGAAATCGCCAAGCGGCCGGCCTCAGCCGATGTCGCAGCGCAACTGGGTATCAAGGAGGGCGAACCCGTGCTGGAAGTCCTGCGCCTCCGCCTGCTGGGCGACACCCCGGCCATGGTGGAGCGCACCAGCTTCATCCTCAGCGCAGGAAAACTGCTCTTCGACTTCGATACGGACAGCGGGTCAATCTTCAGCTACCTCAAAGAAAACGGGGTGGACCTGAGCCGCGGCCGCCACACCATTGACGCCGTTGCCGCGGACAGCCTGGATGTGGAACTGCTGGGCGTACAGCCCGGCGCGCCCCTGCTCCGGGAACGGCGCCTGACGTCGTCCGCAGCCGGCCAGCCCATCGAATATTCCGATGACCGGTACGTCCCGGGCATCACCAACTTCACCATCGAAAATACCAGCGAGCACCGCGCCAACCTGGTGCGGGTGCCCACCACTGCCTAAGGACCCCTTAATGATCGAACTTGTCGCCCTCGACATGGCCGGAACCACCATCGACGAGCACGGGGATGTGTACCGCGCCCTGGAGCAATCCGTCCGGGAAACCGGGGCGGAGGTCACCGCTGCCCACCTTCAGGCATGGATGGGCGCGGACAAAACCGAGGCCATCGCAGCGCTGATGGAGCTGGGAGGCGTTGCCGCCGATCCCACACGCGTCGCGGACGCCTTCATGCGGTTCCAGGACATCCTCGCTGGCCTGTACGGGGCGAATGCCCCGGTTCCCCTCGAAGGAGTGGAGACGGCCCTGCGCCAGCTCAAAGCCGCGGGGATCAAAATCGCGCTCACCACGGGCTTCTCCCGCGATGTGGCCGGTCCGCTCCTTGCCGCGCTGGAATGGAAGATCGGCGACGGCGAGCTGCTGGACGCCGTCGTCACCTCCGACGAGGTGCCGCGCGGGCGGCCCGCACCGCACATGATCCACCGTGCCATGGAACGCACCGGCGTGCTGCAGGTGTCCCGGGTCCTCGCCGCGGGCGACACCGTGAACGACCTCCAGGCTGCAGCGAATGCCGGGGTAACCGGCGTCGGCGTCCTGACAGGAAAACTCGGCGCCGCGGAGCTCCGCCGCCACCCGCACCACGCCATCCTGGACGGCGTGAAGGACCTTCCGGCCCTTGTGAACAAGCTGGTGTAGGCAGGTCATCCGGTTTCAGGACCTATTGATCCTGCTTCCGGCGCACCATCTCATTGATCCAGCTGGGCGCGAACGGCGACGTGCAGCCCGGGGGTGTGGGGTAGTCCTTGAGGACCTGCAGGCGCTCGCCAATGTCCAAGGCACGGGCGCGGTGCCCGGGGTGCTCAATCCCAATCTGCGCCAGGCACGTGTTCATGGCCCACTGCAGCCGATCAGGCGCACCCTGCATCTCCGCCTCGACGATGTCCAGCAGACCGCCAAGGTCGAGGCCCTCGGGCTTCTTCACCACGCGTTCGCTGGTCAGTGCCCAGCCGGCACTGGCCACTATCGGATCCGGATCGGTGAACCAGGCCTGCCGCAGTTCTTCGGCGTGCGGGCCCTTCTTCACCACGTAGTTCACCAGCCAGTCCTGCACCTTGGGGGACCGTGCCTCGCGCAGCATGGTGTCCAGTTCGTCCTTTTCGAACGCCTTGGCCCGGCAGACCAGGAGTGCCAGCAGCCTTGCCGCGGTGTCGCCGGTCGCCCAGAGCCGGCATGCCAGCTCGTGTTGGATCTTCAGCCGCTTGGCAATGGCGCGCAGCTTGGCCAGGTTCACGCCGTGGTCGTCACCGTGCTTTTCGTTCACCTCGCGCGCCCTGGGGTCCTCGAGCGCGGCGAGCTCGGCCATCAGCTCAGCCACCTGCGGGGCGGTCAGTGTCTCGGCCACTTCGGTCTCCTGTCCATTGCGTCTAGGGCCAGCCTAAGCCCTACCCGAAACGTTCGGCGGTGGTGCCGGCGGACGCCCCCGCGCGCCTCAGCCGCAGCTCGGCCCACACCGTGAGCGCTCCGTAGGACACGAGGGCGAGCAGCACGAGGGTCACGAAGGCCCACGCGGCAGGCCGCTCCCAGTGCACGTCGGAACGTCCGACGGCGACCGAGGCCAGGATGAATACGAGGCTGACCAGCTGGGCGGCAAAGAGGACGCGGTAGCTGCTCCACCGGCGGTCCACCACCATGGGCGCGTTTACGAACCCGGTGAGGCTGAGGACCGCGCCCAGCGTCCGGGCGGTCAGCGGAGTGAGGTCCCAGCCCCAGCTCTGAATGAACAGCGCCGGGAACAGGAACATCACCAGGCCCGTCAGTGTGGCCACGCCGCCCACCCCCACCAGCGCCCGGGCCACATGGTCCGGGATCAGCACATCGCGCGGCGCTGCCAGGCGGGGATCCGCCCCGCGCTGGGCGAGGGCGGCCGCGGCCACGAGGAACGGCGTGGACGCGTAGAGCGCCGCCCACGCGAAAAACGAGAGGTTCCGCGTAAACAGCCCTTCATGCAGCGCGGTGGCGATGCCCAAAAGTGACGCAAAGACGAAGACGGGCAGGAATCCGCGCCGCACGCGGTGCCACTGGCCCGTCCGGAGGACAGCGGCGAAGAAGATGATCCCGCCAATGTACGCCGAGCCCAGGATCATTCCGGTGAGGGGCGGCCTGATGGGCCAGGCGAACAGCTCCGCGATGCGGCCCGGGAGGAAAACGAGGATGGTGGCGGCGATCAGGAGGAACGGCAGGATGAAGGCAGCCAACCACCGCACCGGGCGCAGCACGCGGTCGGTCCCTGCGACCGCCTTAAGCGTTGGCATGGGCGAGCACCTCCGTCAGCGGCAGGGAACGGCCGCGGGAGGCGCCGTCGTCGAACGTTCCGCCCAGCCCGCCCGAACGCAGGGCCTCAACCACCGGTCCGTGGAAGGAGGCGACGGCGGCATTGAACAGGCCCGTCCGCTGGCGCAGCGCCTCTGCGGCGCCGGCCAGCTCACCGGCGCGGGCCACGTCGCCGTGCCTCGCCGCGACGGCCACCAGTCCTTCGAGGCCGTACGCGATGCCTTCGTCGTGGCTGAGGCCCGCCGAGATCTCCAGGCCGCGCGCGAAATCCTGCGCGGCGCCGTCGACGTCGTCCTGCAGCATGCGGGCCCAGCCCCGGTGGTGCAGGGCGATGGCGATGCCGAGGGGTTCGCCTTCCTCGCCTGCCAGCGCGAGGCTTTCCTCAAAGCGCGACGCCGCTGCCTCACCTTCGCCAGTGACGAGCAGCACGCGTCCCATGGTGACGAGGGACATCGCCTCGCCCCAGCGGTCGCCGCCCGCGCGGAAGCCTTCCAGGCTGCGTTCCAGGTCGCCGATGGCCCCCTGGACGTCCGGAACCGGAGCTGCGAGCCGCGCCAGCGCTGCGGACACCAGCGCGAGCGCTTCCCCTGAGGCATCGCCGGACTGGGCGAAGAGCTGCGAGCTGCGGGTGAGGCCGCCCACGAGGTCCACGTCCTGCTGCTGCCAGAAGGCGACGGCCCGGGTGAAGTACAGGGCGATGGCCTCGGCGCGGCTGGGGAGGGTTTCACCGCGCGCCGCCGCTTCATCGAGCAGCCGCGTCATCCAGAGCCGGACCTGGCCCAGCAGGCCGCCGAGCCAGAGGTAAAGGTAGAGCGACCAGGCGAGTTCGGCGGCGCGGTCCCACTGCCCTTGGGTGGTGAGCCACCCGACGGCCGAGGCGAGGTCGGCCCGCTGGAGGGTGAGGTCGGCGAGCCAGCGGCCCTGGTCGCCGGTGCGCAGCCCGTGCGCGGCCGCGTGGGCGAGGCCGAAGAAGTACTGCGCGTGGTCGTTTCGGGCGGCGTCCCAATCCTCCTTGGTGCTGAGCGAGGCTGCGAACGAGCGGACGGTGGCGAGGAGGGTGAAGACGCTCTCGCCGCCGACGTCGCGCTGGCTCACCAGGCTGGACTCCACCAGGGCGTCGAGGGCATCGAGGGCTCCCTCGCCCACCATTGCCTCTGCCGCCGCCAGGGTGAACGGGCCGGTGAAGACGGCGAGCCGGGCCAGGGCGGCGCGCGCGGATGCCGGCAGGAGGTCCACGCTCCACAGAATGGTTCCGGTCAGCGTGCGCTGGCGTTCCGGCAGGTCCCGGGCACCGCCGGACAGCAGGCCCAGTCCGGTGCCGAGCCGCTGCAGGATGGATTCGGGGGTGAGCGTGCGGATGCGGGCTGCTGCGAGTTCGAGGGCGAGCGGAACGCCGTCGAGGGCACGGCAGATCCCGAGCATCGCCGTGCAGTTGGCCTGGGTCAGCCCGAAGTCGGGCCGCACCGCGCGGGCACGCTCAACGAACAGCGCCACGGACGGGATGCCGGCGGCGGTCTCGGGTGCGGGCCGGGCGTCTTCCGCCGGCACGTCGAGCGGCGCCACCTCGTAGGTGCGCTCGGGGCGCACCCGCAGGGGAGAGCGGCTGGTGACCAGGAGCGTGAGTTCCGGCAGCGCCGAGATCAGCTTCATAACGACGGCGGTGGCGTCCAGAACATGTTCCATGTTGTCGAGCACCAGCAGGAGGCGGCGGCCCTGCAGCGCCGTGACCAGTTTGTCCTCCAGCGGCCCGTCGCCGGCGTCGCGGACGCCGAGCTCGTGGGCGATGGCCGCCGGGACGAACTCCGCCGACCGCACGGATTCGAGCATGACAAAAACGACGTCGGTCCCCTCCTTGGCGATTTCCGCGGCGACTTCGATGGCGAGCCGTGATTTGCCGATCCCGCCGGGACCCACCAGCGTCACGAGCCTTACGTCAGGCCGGTCCAGCAGTTCACGGACGGTGGCGATGGCGCCGCCGCGGCCCACGATGGCGCTGTAGGGCGCAGGCACGCGCCCGCCGTCGTAATGTTGTGCCGGCGGTTCCTCCGCGGCCGGGCGGCTGGCGTCAAACCGCTCAGCGAGGAGGACGGCGAGGTCGGCGCGGACCAGGTCGCCGAGTTCCTGCGGGTCGCCGTACCTCTTGTAGGAGGCGTCGTCGTCGTTCCGGATGCGGTCCAGCAGCCCGTCCAGGCGCGGCTCGCGCGTGACGCTGTCCTTGACGTAGATCAGCTTGGGCATGCCGGCGGACAGTGCGTACTCATCCTCGAGCCCGGACACCTCCTCGCCGGGCGCCACCCACCCGTAGCTCCCGCCGTAGATGCCGACGAACACGTCGCTTTGCGCGAGGTAGGAGCGGTACAGGGAGCGCGGCGGGTGGGGGCGGGCGCCGAGCTCGAACATGACCGGCGCCAGGTGCAGTGATTCGACGGCCTCGCGGACGGCGCGGCGCTCCGGCTCGAGCTCCCGCAGGGTGGAACTGACGAAAACCCTGATGCGCTGGTCGGGTGTGCGGATCGACACCGCAGGTGCGTCCATCTAGGCAGTTTGGACCACGACGGCGGGCCGCGTCCACCACTTTCGGCCCCCTAGTGTGCTGCTGGTTTCAGCCCTAGTGTGCCGCGCCGAGCTCGATCAGCAGGACGCCGCCGATGATGAGGCCGAGCCCGAGCATCATGACGGGGGTGATGGCCTCCTTGAAAAAGACCCGGCTGGCCAGGGCGGTCAGTGCCACGCCGGCGGCCGCCCAGATGCCGTAGGCGACGCCGAGGCTCATACCCTGGTCCAGGGTCAGGGTGAGGAGGGTGAAGGCAAGGAAGTACCCGGCGGCGACAGGGATGTACCAGCGGCGCTTGCCGGTGGAGGCGACGCGCAGGAAGAGGGTGGCGGTGACCTCGGTGAGGATCGCGCCCGCGAGAAGCAGCCACATCATGAGCGGGCCATTTCTTTCTCGGGTTCTTGTGCCGTTTCTTTGTGCGACCCCAGTTCCACGCAGAGCACGCCGGCGATGACCATGGCGACGCCGACCATCATCACCGGGGTCAGTGCCTCACCAAAGATGAGGGCGGCCAGCAGCACCGTGAGCGTCACGCCCAGCGCGGCCCAGATGCCGTAGGCGACGCCGAGTCCCAGGCCTTTGCGGAGGACTGCTGCGAGGAAGCCGAACGAAGCGGTGTATCCGGCAACAACCACAATGAAGAAGACAGGATTATCCAGCGCGGCTTTCAGGGAGAGGGATGCCGTCACCTCACTCAGGATCGCGCCGGCGAGAAGAATCCACTTCATGTAAACAGTCCTTGATGATCGGTTGGGGCTTGGTCCCCTGTTGGGAACACCGCTGATGGCGCTGGTGTTCCCGGGCTTCCCACCCGGCTTGCCCCTTGGGAAGCCCGGGGAACTGGTCACGCCTGGGGGACCAGTTCGGAACCCGCGATCGCGGAGCTGCCGAGGTCACTGCCTGCGAGGGCCTGCCGGGTGTTCAGTGCGTTGGTCCACGTATCAGTATCGGCCACCGCTGCCCAGTTCGAGTTCAGCAGGGTGAGGAGTGTCGTGTGCACGGTCTTCGCGTCGGCGAAACCCGCTTCGTTGGCGAGGTTGATGGCGCCGGTGGCGTCGGAGAGGACCTCGGTACTGAAGCCAAGGAACTCTGCCTCCACGGCGGAGGCGAGCACGCAGTTGTTGGTCATGTAGCCGGCCAGGGTGACCGTGTCGACGTCGTGCTGCCGCAGCCACTCGGCGAGGTCTGTGCCGGCGTAGACGGAGCCGTACTGCTTGACCAGGGACTTCCAGTCGGCGGCTTTGCGGCGTTCAATTTCGGGGTGCAGCTCGAATCCTGGCGTGCCGGGCGCGAAGACCGGTGCTCCTTCACCTGCGGAGTGCTGGATGACGGCCACGGGAATGCCCGCGGCGGTGGCGGCGTCAAGGGCCTTGGTGATGGTGGGCAGGGACTCCTGGTGCGGCGCGTACTGGATTTCGAGGGGGCCGCTGAAGTACTGCTGCTGCACGTCGATGAGGATGAGGGCGCGGCGGGGGGTGCTCATGTTTATGGTTCTCCCTGTTGGTTCTATCGGCTGCCTTGTGGCGACTTTTCCAGTCTTCCGGTTGCCGGTGCACGCCAACAGTGGCACGAAGGCGGATATACGATGGATTCGGGCCATTGTGGCGGGAAGGGGCAGTTTTGAAGATCGCGGTGTACGCCTTCGACGGCGCGACGATGTTCCACCTTGCCGTTCCGCAGATGGTCTTTGACGAGGTGGCCCGCCAGGGTCTTGCCGATTGGAAGACCGTTCTTTTTACTGACCAGGAGGGTGGGATTACAACCGCGGAGGGTTACCGACTGGGCGAGGTGAAGGGGCCGGAGGCCGCGGAAGAGGCGGACGTGGTGGTGGTGCCTTCATGGTTCGACGACGGGCGCGTCCCCAGCGATTCGCTGCGGCAGGTGCTCCAGGGGGCCCACGGGCGCGGGGCTCCAATTTTGGGGCTGTGCCTTGGCGCGATTCCCGTAGCGGACGCGGGTTTGCTCGCGGGGCGTGGGGCGGTCACCCATTGGCAGGCGTTTGATTCTCTTGCTGCGCGGCACCCCGATGTTCCGCTCGACCGGTCCGTGCTCTATATCGACCACGGTGACGTCCTGACATCGGCCGGCACCGCCTCGGCCTTGGACGCCTGCCTGCACTTGGTCCGCGCCCGGCTCGGGGCGGAGGCGGCGAACCGGGTGGCACGCAGCCTGGTCATCGCGCCGCACCGGGAAGGCGGACAGGCGCAGTACATCGAGCACCCGGTGCCGGAGCGCTCCACGGATGATCCAATCTCGCGCCTGCTCGAATGGGCTCTGGGCCGCCTGGGTGAACCCCTCACGATCGACCGGCTTGCCGCGCAGGCACACCTGAGCCGCCGCACCTTTGTCCGCGCCTTCCGGGCAGCAACGGGGACAACCCCGGCCGCCTGGATCCGCGCTCGCCGACTTGATGCCGCACGGCGGCTTTTGGAGACCACGGACCTGTCGATAGACCAGATCTCCGCCGACTGCGGATTTGGCAACGCCGTCACCCTGCGCCAGAACTTCGCGGCCGCTTTCTCCACGACGCCGACGGAGTACCGGCGGCGGTTTGATGCTCGGGTTGGGTAATTGCCGCCTAACAGACCGCGCGGTCCAAGCTGTCAGGTTTGGACTTGGGACCTCGCTGGAAGGCTGTCTGGAAGTAACCGATTGGACCCTATTCTGACGGTTTTTCTGAGGTCACCTGACGTCAGGTTGGGGTGTACTTGAATTCAGCATGAGAGGAGCGCACCCGCGCTGTCATTTGTTGCTGACCGATTTGTGCTCCCCTGCACTTATGCGGGCGTCGGGATTTTTTGATGATCGGATGCGGCTTCGCCTGCAGCCCCGATAATGCCCGCTTCGTTGCGAAGAACTGCCGGGCCGATGGGCGTGCGGAGTTTGAGGTTGGGCAGGAAGTCGTGTGCCCGCTGGGAGATGCCGCCGCCGACGATGAACAGTTCGGGCGAGAACAAGAACTCGACGTGGGAGAAGTAGCGCTGCAGCACAAGGCTGTATTCGTCCCAGGACAAGCCGGCTCTTTCCCGGGCCACGGCTGAGGCGCTGCTTTCGGCGTTGTGGCCATCGATTTCCAGGTGACCCAATTCGGTGTTCGGGACCAGTTTCCCGTCAGAGATAAATGCTGAACCAATTCCGGTGCCCAGAGTTATCACGAGGACGGTACCGGCAACTCCAGCCCCAGCGCCGTACCGCGCTTCGGCAAGCCCTGCAGCGTCGGCGTCATTGACGACCTCCACGGGCCGACCTAGACGGGCCGTCAGGAGGGCATCAATGTTGGTGTTGAGCCAACTCTTGTCCACGTTGGCCGCGGAACGAACCACGCCGTGCTGGATGATGCCCGGAAAGGTCACACCCACGGGGAAGTCGGGAACAGGCGCCTCTGGGCGCGCCGAGAGTTCGGAGACGACCCGGGCCACTGATTCGGTGACGGCCTCGGGGGTGGCCGGCTGCGGGGTGGGTACGCAGAAAGGTTCACCCAGCAGCCGGCCCTCTTTCAGATTGACGATGCCACCCTTAATACCGGTGCCTCCAATGTCGATACCGATCACCGGCGTGTTCTTGTGTGACTTCTCGTCCAAATGACTTCCGTTCGATGCAGGAGCGCAGATGCAAGGGGAGGGCCGCCAAGGCGACCCGTATGCCGCGCTTTGGTGCCGGTCTGGTTGTTTCAGGGGCGCTTTTCATGGATGCTGCCGCAGGGCACGTCCGGATGGACTTGGACGGTGTACATGTCGACGTCTTGTTGTGTGACAAGGATGCCGTGTCTGTGCTCGAATGCGGCAGGCAACAAGCGATCGACGGCGTCACTGATTTTTTGATCCCGGCTGTGTATGTCGTCCGCTCTCGTTAGCTGAACGGATAGCGAGAGCGGTGGATGACCAGGCAGGTCGTTGGGTGTGATGAGGCCGTCCGCATTGGTGGGCGGCCGATCGGCGTCGTGGAACATGCGCCCTCCTAGGCGGAAAAGAATCGACGACGGGCCGGAACCCGTGATTGGGGCTCGGCAAGGGGATACGGGTGGGTCACCGCACTGATGCTTCTTTTGCCCGCGAGGTGTCAGCGGATCGACCGTAGGCCCATGGCGAGGTGAGCCATTCGATCATGCGGTGGATGCTGCGTGGAGCACCGACAGTTGTCGGTTCGTTGAGATGTCCGTGCTCGGTTCCGTGTTCCCTGACGGTCAACATGTCCACGCCCGCGCTGGCGAGTTCGGCGGCAAAGGCGTCGCCGGATGCGCGGATGGTGTCCACGTCGGAATTGAGGATGAACGTGGGTGGAAAGCCGGATAGATCATGCCCGCCGGGGAAGGCATAAGGGTCGCCCAACTGCTGGAGGTCTCCGTTCACATAGTTCAGAGTCAGCCCTTCGACGCCTTCCGGTGTGAGCGGGATGCCAGGGGCCGGGGTCGTTGCGGCGAGCTTGGCCGCCAGTTCGCTGCTGAATTGCGGCAACTTCGGGTGCAGGAGCGGGTATGCGAGCAGTAGCCTGGAGGGCATGGCGAGGCCCTGATCGCGCAAACGCAGAGTCAATCCTGCGGTGAGGGTTCCCCCTGCGCTTGCTCCACCCAGTGCCCAGCCGGCTGAACTCTGCGAATGTAGTTCTGTGTTTGCCCAAGCGAGGACAGCCTCGATCTCGTTGATCGCGATGGGGTAGTAGGCGTTACCGCCGCCCGGTTCGCCGCCGAGGTCCAGTGCCCACTGAGGGGCCGGGGCGAGTCGGTAGTCCACGGCGACGACGGAGATCCCGGCCTCGGCCAGGCTTGTGGCGACCCAGTCGCTCTCGGCCATGTCGAGGTCGCCGTAGATGTACGATCCGCCGTGGCACCACACCAAGCCGACCGGCTCGGGGCGGGGCGTCGATGGTGTGTAGATGCGGATCGGGATTTCCCCGTGCGGCCCTTGGAGTTGTCGGTTCTTGGTGTGGACGGTGTTGTCTGTCATGGTCTATTCCTTTCTAGGCGCTGGCGCGGCAGGCGGCCTCGGGCGGTCCACCACTCGTCGAGCCCTTCGTGCTCTACCGCAGTTGTGCGGTATGTGTCGGCAGTGGCGGAATGAAGTGTCGCCGCCCGCCGCATCCGAAAGATGGGCGGAAACTTTGACTCGCGGACGTGATGAGGACGCAGGGTCATGGCCTGACCCTGCGTCCTCAGTTGGTGCACGCTCGTTAGGTCTGCGCTGTCACTGGCGGGCCGATGCGTACATGTCCCAGGCGGCTAGGGCCCGCACAAAGTAGGCCGCCCGGTAAGTGGTGGTGTCGTAGCCGTTCCAGCCCTCCGGGGTGTTGAAGGCGAAGGCGCCACCCGCGGCCGCGGTGGGGCTGTATATCTGGTGCACCACACCCTCCGCGAGCTCGTTGCCATCGGCGACCAAATCGGGTCGGCCGAGCCGTCTGCCTTCCTGTATGAGCGTCCCGGCGAACCCGAAGTTCGTCCCGGTCCACACCTCCGCGGCCTGGAACCCGAGTTCCCTCGGCCGGTTGGGCAGTACCGGATAGGGCTTGCCCCAGTTCGGGACGAGGTTCGGCGCTCCGAGCATGTGCCCTGTGGAGTCCTTCACCTGCGTGAGCTGGTCGAAGGTGTTGGTCAGGTGGGCGGCCACGCGTTCGGGCGGATTGATGTCCGCCAGGCCGAGCTGCTCGGCCACGTGCTGGGGCCACAGCACGTCGACGAAGACGTCGGTGGACCTCTCGCCTGCGTCGGTGAACTTGTAGTAGCTCCCGGTCCAGAAGGCGGACTCGTACGCGGCCTGGGCCGTGGCCCGCGTGTGATTGAGGGCGTCGACGTCGACCGCCGAGGCTTCGGGGATGCCGAGGCGTTTGGCATCCTCGCTAGCGGCGGCCATAATCTCTGCGGCCAGGATGTACAGGCCGGAGGTGTAGACCCCGTGCACTCCACCGGACTGCCCCATCACGTCGTAGGTGCTGGCGAAGGTGGCCGCCTCCGTGGGCAGCGTGTCTCCCTGCGGTATCCGAGGTAGGACGTCGTGCGTCCAGAGGCGGAGCATCGCCGGGTAGGCGTCGCGCAACAGCGAGTCGTCGCCCGAGCTGCGATACGCGCCGTACGCACGCATCAGGTACTTGACCGGACGGTCGAAGAAGGTGGTTTCGGGTGCGGCTGGGCTGGTAGATTTCTCCCACAGCAGCCACGGCGCGCTCAAGTGCCACCAGAGATAGCCCTCGACCGGAGGGTTGAAGCCCGGGCTGCCGGGCACTCGGCCGTGTGGGTCTTGGGCGATCATCTCGGAGGTCGCACGGACCCAGTCGGCTTCGATGGAGGGAAACAGCTCGCGCAGGGCGATCGCCATTTGTCCCTGGACGTCGGTCTCCCCGGCGTCAGCCCAGCCACCACCCGTGACCGTGTGGAACAGGTGGGTGCCAGGGACCGCCGAGCCTATTCTGGGTTCCCCGGTCTGGTGTGGGGTGGAGACAAGGCCTGATTCCCAGAAGGAGCCGTTGAACGTGAGCTGACCGAGTTCGTTCAGCGCTGCCATACGGATCGCGGGCGACACCGTGTCGTCGGATGCCACCGGCTTCCACCAGCGTTCCACCGCTTCCTCTGCCTCCTCCACGCGTGCGAGGTTACGCGCAGCGATGGCGAAGCCCTGGTTGCCGGGATAGCTGCCGGGGACGTAGTTGTTTTGTTCGTCTTGACGGGCTCCGTAGAAGGAGGTGTAGCGCCTCATCCAGGATGTGTCGCCCTCAGTACCGAAAGTGATCTGGGGGAAGTCCCAGGCCAGGACGAAGCGAACCGTCTGCGTTTGATGAGCCGGCAGGTTCATCTCTACTGCGAGGGCACTGGCGGAGTTGCTGCCGTCGAGGGCAGCGTTGGGGAGGCTGCCGGTTGCGCTGAAGGGGGTGTAGATGTCGGAGCCGTCGCCGTCGGCGTTCCAGGAAGTTGCGTACGTGACCCGCTGTCCGGGTTCACTTCGCACAGCGGTGGTCCACTCGCTGTTCTGGGAGTCTGCGGTGTTGGTGGGGCTTGAGGCCCCCAGCGTGATACCGGTGATCTTGTTCCGGTGATCCACGGTCTCGTGGCTGGTGAAGCCCGTGCGGACGCTGGGCACGGAGCTGGGGGTGTTCTGCACTGTGCTGGCCACGTGAGCTGGAGCGTTGGGGAAGGTGAACATGGTCGACACGTTCGTCGGCTTGCCCGTTTCGTTTTTGAGTTCCACATCGAAGTAGGCCACGGGTTGGGAGGAGGACTCGTCGTTGCCGGCCACGATGGGCGTCCAGAACGTTGTTGACACGGACGTGGAGGGCACGGGGTCGGCGTAGTCGATGCGGCCGAAGGGGTAGAGCGCGCTGTATGTCCCGCTCCCAGCATCCAGGGTCGACCATGCAGGGAGAACGGACCCGAACTCGGAGCTGTTGACGGCGAGCGTCTTGGTCATGGCGGTTCGGCCTGGCTGCTGTTCGCGGAGGTGGATGGCGGCCTGCGGCAGAATGCGCTTCTCATAGTTCGAGTTCGTGGATCCGCCCATGTTCCACGGACCGAAGGTCCCGGCCTGGTTGATCATGAACGAACCTGCCCCGAGTCCACCGAGCGGAATCCCGAGGCCGGGCTGAGCCATGGGATTGCCGAGCGCGAACGGTGCGGTGTCGGGTGCGGAGGTATCACCTGCACAGCGTTGCCAGTCGTGGGGGCTGCATGGGGTGCTTCCAAGGACTCCGAGAGGCCGCTGGTACGCGGCCTCACCCAGGGCCGAGTGCCCCGCCGGTTCCGCGGCGGGCGCCGGCGGCGGTGACGCCAGGGCTGGCGCGATAGTTGTGGCGGCTATGCCGGCTGCGACAGCAACGGCGGTTAGGCGCCGGCGTCGGCTGTGGCTTCTAAACAAGGTTGGCTTTTTCATCGGGCTGTTATCTCGTGCTCTTCGAGAGCGGACATGTACATCTCCTCGTTGATCTGGACACTTGCGTCGCCGGGTGCGTGCTAAGCAACCCGAAAAGAAATGGAGCAATTGGTTTTGAGGTAGTTCAGGGACGCGGCGATGCCGTCGAACACATCCCCGGCGTAGTCGTCGAACTCAATGACGGCTACCTCCAGGGCCGGGGCGGCGCCGAGGACGGAGGGGATGTCGATCTTTCCCTGGCCGGCCGGAAGCTGGGCTTTGGTGTCTTTGGTGACAGGGCCGTCCTTGACGTGGATCGCGGCCACACGGTCACCCAGCCGGGTCAGCAGGTCAGCCGGGTCTTCGCCGCCGACGGCCGCCCAGTACGTGTCAACCTCCAGGACCACCTCGGGCTCCAGCAGCGAGGCGAAATACTCCAGAGCGCTCCTGCCGTCGATGCGGGACTCCAGCTCCCAGGCGTGGTTGTGGTAGCCGACGCGGATGCCGTATTCGGCGCCCTTCCGGGCGGCGGCGTTGAGCTTAGCGGCCGCGGCTTCGATGGAGGTGGCGTCCTGCCACTGGCCCACCGGGATGTGCGGGTCGATCACGGTGCCGATGCCCAGGCGTTTGGCAGCAGCGAAGATTTCGTCCTGGTCTGCGCTGAGCAGCGGGGCGTGGCCGGTAGGGGCGGTGATGCTGTTCTCGGCAAAGGCCCGGGCGAGCTCGTCGGCGAGGGAGGCGAAGTTGTAGGGCTCAACCTGAGTGAAACCGATTTCGGCCAGGCGGCGGATGGCGCCGGGAAGGTCTTCTTCGATGGCGGTCCGTATGGAGTACAGCTGGACGGAGTAGGACATGGATTTCCCTTGTACAGTTCGGGTGTTTGGGCGTCTTGTCGCGGGTGCAGGTATTACCGGCCGGCGAGGGATCCGCCGATGCCGCCGACGCTGAAGTATTTGTTCAGAGTGGCGAAGAGGATGACCGGCGGGATCATCATCACCACGGCGAGGGCCATGACCGAGCTCCAGTCGGTGAGGTTCTGCTGGAAGAATGACTGGACACCCAGGGGCAGGGTGATGATCTCGGTTGATCGAAGGAACACGATGGCCACGAGGTAGTCGTTCCACGCGAGCAGGAAGGAAAAGATCGCTGTGGAGAGCACTCCTGGCAGGGAGTTGCGCAGCACGACCTTGGTGAAGGACCCGAAGACCGAGCAGCCGTCGATCCAGGCTGCTTCCTCCAGGCTCATGGGAATGGAGTCGAAGTACGCGGCCATCATCCACGTCGCCACGGTCATCGTGGACCCCACATAGATGATGGTCAGGCCCAGGAGGTTGTCCACCAGCCCCAACCCGGCGAAGAGGATGAACAGCGGTACTACGGAGGTGATGATTGGCAGGGACTGCATCACAAACAGCAGCAGCGAGTAGCCGGAGACTGCCTTGCTCCTGCCGCGGGAGAGGACATAGCCGGCCGGTGCTGCCACGGCCACTGATACAACGACCGTCGCCAAGGTGGTGATCAGGCTGTTCTGCAGCCATGTGGTGGCGAGCGTTTCGGCGAAGATGTAGCGGAAGTTCTCCAAGGTAAGGCCTGTGGCCGTACTTGTTCGTGCTGGCGTCAATGAAAGAACGATCGTGACCACGATGGGGACAAGGACGATGGCGGTGATGGCCAGGATGAGGGCGAAGCGCCACCAGCGCCCGCGCATACCGGCTTCAGGAAGTACAGGGGGTTTGCCTGTGGCTCCCGGAACCTGGCCGGCTTCGGCGGGTGTATGCACTACTGCGTTCATTATTCGACGCTCGACTTTCGGATCTGGCGATACAGAATGACGGACACCACGACGAGGGTGAAAGTCATGAGGAAGGCGATGGCCACGCCCGGGCCCGTCTGGAAGTTCTGAAAGACGGTGCGGTACGCCAATACGACGAGGGACGTCGTCGCGTCGATGGGACCGCCGCCGGTCAGCAGGTAAATGGTGGGGAAGTCATTGACGCAGAAGATCGTCATGAGGATCCAGCTGATGTAGGTCGAGCGGGAGATCAGCGGTAGCGTGATTTGGCTGAACTGCTGCCAACGGTTGGCGCCATCCATGTTGGCAGCTTCGTAGACGGACGTGTCCACGGATGCCAGGGCCGAGGATGTCATCATCATCATGAACGGGAAGCTGACCCATACTTTGAAGATCATGACGGTGATGGCGGCCAGGGTAGGGTCGGCCAGAAATAGGGGGGTGCCCAGGCCGAGGCTGCGGAACAGCGCAGGGACGGGACTGTCGGGTGTTGCTACCAGCCAGTTCCAGGCGGCCGCGGAGACCACGATCGGCACTACCCAGGGCAGGAGCAGCAGCACCTTGAAGAATCCGTTTGCCGGGATCTTGGTCCGCAGCAGCAGGGCCAGTCCCATTCCGATAAGCCAGGAGCCGAACACTCCGACGACGGTGAACAGCAGGGTGAATCGGGTGGCCTTCCAGAATGCCTCAGACAAGAGCACACTGGCGAAGTTCTCCCCCCCGATGAAATTGCCGGTCTCGATCAGGGAACCGTCATGGGTGGCTTGCACTCCGGCATAGATGAGGGGATAGGCATGGATGAGTACCAGCAGCACCATCGAGGGCAACAAGAGCCAAAAGAAGGTCCGGCGGGTCTGGGTACTGAGCTTGCTCTTGCGGTTTCCCGGCAGGCCGGGCCCGCCGGGGGCTACGCCCCGGCGGGCCCGGTCCAGGCCTGCGCGTGCAGTGAACGATGACAACGTTTTAGCCTTACTACTTCATCACTGATTCGATGCCGGTTTGCAGGTCCCGCAGTGCGGTCTTCGCATCAGTCTTGCCGCCGAGCACCGCCTGCGTGAACTGGCCAAGGAACTGGCCACCTTCAACGGCTGCCAGGTCGGCGAAGAGCCTGGTGCCTTGGGCGCTGAACGTCTTGGAGATCGGCTGCCAGTCTTTGATGATCTTGACGTTATTGGCGTCCTTCTGGAACTCAGGAAGTTCCGTGATCGATTTGAACACCGGCATCGCTCCCACCACGCCCTGCTTCCACAGTTCCTTCAGCTGGCCCAGGTAGTAGACGAGGAATGCCTCAGAAGCCTCCTGCGACGGGGTGTCCTTGTACATCATGATGTTGTTGCCGTAGGTGAGGGTTCCTTTGTCGCCGTGCGGGCCCGTGAGCGGATCCGCGACCAGGATGTCACCTGTGGTGTCCCCGGCGCGCGCTGTAAGGCCGGGGGAGTGGGTGCCGAAGGCGATCTTTTTGTCCTTCCACTGGGTGGTGAGGCTGTCCTCGTTGTAGCTCACCGCGGCCGGGTCCACGATGCCGTTGGACACGAGTTCACGGATGAACTCCACGGCCTCGACGTTTCGGTCATTGAGGGCATCCGGCTGGCCGTCCTTGGTAAACAAGCCGCCGCCGTTGTTGAGCAGCATCGAGACAACGGACTGGACTCCAATGTTGTTTCCCGCGCCGGCGCCGGTACCGAAGGCGAACGCCCCGATTGCCTTGAGCTTCTTGCCGGCTTCCAACAGGGTGGGCCAGTCCTTCGGAAGTTCGGTTCCTGCCTGCTCGAAGAGCGACTTGCGGTACCAGAACACGCGCGGGTCCAGCTGCCAGGGGATGGCGATGTAGCCCTTGTTGGACTCAAAGGGTTCGAGCACGCCGGGAAGGAAGTCCTCGAACATACCGTTCTTTTTCAGTTCCTCGATGACGTTGTCGGCGTACGCGATCTGGCCCTGCTCTTCGAACTGGAACGCCTGGAATCCGGCACCGGTGGATACGGCCGGCCCGGTCTTGGACGCGATGGCCGAAGAGAAGGACTGGTAGTAGTTGTTCCACGGGATTTGCTGATAGGTTGCCTTGGCGTTTCCGCCTTCAGGTGCATACGATTCCGTGATTTTCTTGGCTGCCTCTGTGTACGCGGCCGGCCCCCAGGGCATGTCCCAAAACTTGACCGTGCCACCGGCGCCCGAACCGCCGCCGGTGGAGGATCCTCCGCCGCAAGCGGCAAGAAGCGGAACTGATGCGGCAGCTGCGGTGAGGCCGAGGAAGCCGCGGCGGGAGAAGGTGCTGTTGGACGGGGTGCTCTTGTTCACGATGGGTCCTTTCGGGGCGTCAGCGCCCAGATCTGGGTATTGGAGTAACAGTCGGTCAGCGGACGAGCGCTGCGGTGCGGCGTAGCTCGTCTACGTCGGTAGTGACGAGGCCATCGGTGGCGACGTTGTGGGCGCGCCGCCAGGTGGCACGGTGGGCGGATTCGTAGAGGGTGGGCAGGAGCTGCTCTCCCTCGGCAGTGGTGACCCGCACCTCGGCCGGGGCCGCGGTGTCGGGGGAGGGGATGATGGCGGTCAGGCCTCCATCTGTGGTCAGGATGCGGATTTGCAGCTGCGGCGGGAGTGCATCCGTCACGACGGCGGAGACGGACAGGGGAACGCTGTCGCCGAGTTGCCCGCAGATCAGGTAGCTGTGGGCGTCTTGGTGGAGGCGCCGCAGGGATCCAGGTGCGAGGGTACCGCCGAGGAGCCGGTTCAGCGCGGTGAGTTGGTCGACCAGGGCCAGGTCGAGGTTCCCGGTGGTGGGTACGACGATGCGGGACTCCACGATAGACACGGACGGGCGCAGGCCTTCAGCCGCGGCGGCTGCGCCCTCGAGTGCGGGGTGCGAGGCGAAAGGCCAGTCGATGAGGACCTTGTCCACGGACGTTTCGGTAAGTGCCTCCGGTGTGGTGGGCGCGATGACTACAGCGGCCAGTGCCCCGGCCTGGTGGGCTGCTTCGGCCCGGCCGGCCCAGCCGGTGCTGCCGTCAACGGCGGTGAGGAGCGCGGCGTCGGACGCTGGGGCGAGGGACACCGGAAGGGAGGCGATGACGGCGTCCACCGCCCCTCTGGCGCGGGCGGCGGGCTCGCTGGAGACGGTCAGTTGGGTGGTCATGCGTGCACCTTCCGGGGCTGGGTGTTCTGGGCGGTTTCAGGTCCGACGGCGGCTCCCACGGCGCCGTCTGCGATGGCCAGGGCGAAGCGCAGGTCGTCGATGAGTGCGGCAGGGTCCGGTGCCGCTGCGGTGCCCCGGATGATGTCGGCGATGCGGCGCCACTCACCCTCGTAGCCGTTGTGCCCGAACGGGCCGGCAACGACCTTCTGTCCGCGGGTTGAGTATTCTGCGACGGCCGAGCCGGCCTGGACGTAGGAGGGCGTGAACGTGAGTTTGAGGGCCGAATCCGGGCCGATGGCCTCGAAGGTCCATTCCGGCTTCCAGGTGTCGTTCATGGCGGCAAGCAGCTCAATGCTGCGGCCTCCGGCGCGGAGCCCGATGTTGTAGCCGCCGGGCCGGGCAATGGCTGCGTGCAGGACTTCCAGGTCGTCGAAGTCCGGTACGAAGCGGCGGACCAGGGGTAGGTCGTGGATGGCCAGGCCAAGGACGCTGCCTTCGAGGCGGGCCCGGATGAATTCAGGGTCGGAGAAGTCAGGGGCCGGGAAGCTTGGCCGCGTGATGACCTCGGTGGCGAAGTCCTCGAAACGTGGGTTGGGGGGCAGCACGATCGAGGAGCGGATCGTGTGGGCTGAGTCGGGAAGGTTCTCCCAGAGCTGCTCGGCGGCAAGCCACCCCGGATCGAAGGTATGCATGGCCCCGACGACGATGGGCACGCCGGTTTCCGTGGAGATCCGGGCAATCTGCTCCGCCTCCTCGGCCGTGACGGCGAAAGGCTTCTCGCACAGCACCGCTTTCTTCCCTGCCCTGCAGGCGGCGATGACCTGTTCGGCATGAAAGCGGTGGGGGGAGCAGATCGCGACCACCTCGACCTGGGGGTCCTCGAGCAGTTCCTGCACGGAGGAGGAGGAATGCGACCCGACCCGGCCGGCGACGGATCGGGCAATGTCCGGGTCGACATCCATGACGTGGGTGACGGTGAACAGCTCGGTGAGACGGGAAAGGCTCGGCAGGTGGATGGCCTGCGTCACGGGCCCGGCTCCAAGGAAGCCGACGCCGAGCGTCGTGTCCTGCTCGGACCGGGGCGGAGGGGAAAGCATCATCTGAACTCCTGTGAAATGCGACGGAGCCAGGCACCGCCGTTGGTCGAGGACTTGGGTCCACCATCGGCATCTACTGTGTCGTGGACCACAAAGTAATCGATCGCTTACTTTCCTAAAACATAAGCGAGTGGTAACTTTTTTGCAAGAGGTGTTTCGAATACTCTGGAAGGAGGGGCATGGCAACGGAGCAGACAGTGACGCGGGGTTCCTACCCCAAAGGGATCGCCCGCCGCCAGCAGATGATCGAGGCCGCGGCCAGGGTGTTCGCGCGCCACGGCTACGCGGCCGGATCCCTGCGTACCATTGCAGCCGAAGTGGGCGTCACCAGCGCCGCGCTGGTCCGGTACTTCGGCCACAAGGAGGGCTTGCTGACGGCGGTCGTTGAGTACTGGGCCGATCAATACAGCGCGGCAAGGAACGCCGGGACAGGCCTGGAACATTTCCGCAGGCTCCCGGAGCTCATGCAGTACCACACCGAGCACCGCGGCTTCATGGAGCTCTTCCTGACCCTCGCTTCCGAGGCGTCAAACCCGGAGCACCCGGCCAGGGATTTCATCGTGAAAAGGTACGAAACGACCCTGGGCAGGTTTTGCGATTTCCTTCGGGAGGCCCGCGAGGCGGGGGACGTCTCGGTTCCCGAGGAGCGCATCGAGTCCGAGGCTAGGGGCCTGATCGCCCTGATGGACGGCATCGAGCTGCAGTGGCTGCTCAATCCGGAGGTTGATTTGGTGGGAGAGTTCTCGTACCAACTCGATGGACTCATCGACCGATGGACGGCGGGACTGCCCAACCGCCCCCGGGAAGCACAGCCGGAAGCGACCAAGCAGTTGGTATGAACGACTACGGTCTGGCCGGAGCGGCAGGTGAAGCCGGAATAGCGGCCGCCAAGCCGGAAAGGACACACATGACGAATGATGCCGACCAGGAACGCGAAATATCGCTAACAAGCCCTGACTATGGACCGGGGATTATCCGGCACATCGTTTTGTTCCGCTACCGTGAGGACGTAGACGGCGCGGACTTACAGAAAATAGAGCAAAATTTCCACGAGCTCCAAACATCAAAGCGGGATGGACGCTCCTACATCCTGAGCATCGAGTCCGGCGCACAGAACAGTCCCGAGGGATTGGGGCAGGGGTTCCATCAGGCCTATATCGTGTCTTTCGCCTCGCAGGGTGATCGAAACTATTACGTCGGCGAACCGTTGATCACTAACCCGGCGCTGTATGACCCGATGCACCACGCTTTCAAATCCTTCATCAGGAACTACATCAGTGATCAGGAGAGTAGCGTTCTCGTCTTCGACTTTCAGCCTTAATCGATCACCAATCGGTGACGAAGCACGCTGGCGCGGGTCCCCGTTTTTAGCTACTTCCCGTCTATTTGAAATGCCGATAACGGATGTTCGGTCAACTAGCTATCGGGTCAGGACCCAGGGGAGCAGAAACCGTAGGAGTGTCTCCTACCCGCCGCACCCGTCCGGGTTCTCGGAGATTGCCTCTCCAAAGAGCCGCATTGGACGGCCTTGCAGACAGCGCGGGGCCACCTGCGACCGCCGACCGGCCGGCCTCACTTGGCACGCGAGACTCGAAGCAACGATCGGCGTGGCGTCAGAATAGCGCTGAAATTCAGTTTATTGACAGTGGATCATGGTGTTCTCAGATTCCATCCTGACAGGCGGAGGGCAGGAAATCCGGGTTCGGTAACCCGAGAATCATGAAGTAGTCCAAAGGATCGGAACTTGCTGGCAATCGCTTCGGGCAAGGGATGGCGATGCCGCATCTTGCAACTCTCCGGTGGCCAGAAACAAGTCCGGAGCTCCGTCGACAGGCCGAATCCTCCCTGGCCAAGCCGCCCCGACGTTAGGTTGGGGTGTAGGAAAGACTGGCGCTCTGATGCTCTTCAGGGCAGAAGTTTTACTCGTCGACGGGTAGGACAAGGGAGTCCAGCAGAATTCGCTTGAAACCGGGCCTGTCAGAAGTTCTGCATCGGTTGGAAGTTAGCCCTAAACCATGGCCTTGGCGATTTCGTCGGCGGCTTTGCGGAGCCTTTCGACAATGGCTGGCAGGCGCCCAGTCCTCAAGCGTTCCCCGGGCCCGTTGGCTGTGAGGATTCCTACCAGTTGGCCTTGTACGTCCCGTACCGCACATCCGACCGTAAATAGTCCCTCTTCCAGCTCATTGTCGAGGATGGCGTATCCCTGCTCCCGGACCGTGTGGATTTCCTTAATCAAGTCGCTTCGGCGCGCGATGGTGAACCGGGTGAAGGTTTCGAGGTCGTCGGGAAAGACTTCTTCGATCTTTTCGTCGCTTTGCTCTGCGAGGAGGATCTTGCCGGAAGCGCTTGCGTGGAGCGGATAGTCCCGGCCGATGTACTGTTTGGGCACGCTGAGGAGCCGTGAGCTGGAACCTTCGGCAACCACGTCGTAGGAGAAGGAACCGCTGACAATGGCAAAGGTGACTGATTCGTTAAGCTCTGTGGCTGCGTCGTCGAGAATCGGTTGAACCCGTTCCGTGAGCCCTGCCGCGGGATCAGCCAGACGGCCAAGGCGTGCGATTTCATAGCCGAGCCTGTAAAGGTTGTCCCTGCGGTTGACCAAGCCGGTTTGCTCCAGGGTGGAAAGGAGCCGCGATGTGGTTTGGCGGCTCATGGCAACTGATTGTGCAAGTTCTGTGACTGTTGTGCCGTGTGGGCGGCGGCCCAGTTCCTGCAGCAAGGCGGCGGCCTTAATGACGGACTTATTGCTTGAGTCGCCGGATTCCTGCGCCTGATTTTCTTCCGTGTCTGTCATGGCTCGAGTTCTTTCAGGACGAGGGTATAGAGGGGCAGGCACACGTCTGCAGGCACTACCCACGTTCGATGACCCGTTGGTCCAATTCTATGCGCCTGGGTCGAGAGCAGGCGCTCACCTTCTACCCGGACTGCTCAACAAGTGGTCCTAGTTGTCATCTGGCCGTGTCGCCGGGGCAGCCCGGTCGTCAGAGTGCAGGTAGAGCCCGGCCCAGGGAGCAGAGTCCAGCCTCTGATTGTCGCTGACGATGCGTGCGGTGGTCGGGACGGAGACGAGGCGGTGCAGCCCAGGGGTGGCTACGCGGTGCAGAAGTGAACTCAGGGATGAGACACGATGGGCGGTCGACATATGGACTTCCTCGGGCTTTTCGGATTCGTGGCCCGCACTTCTAGCGGCGAGGCTTCCCAAAGAGGGAGCGTTGCGCTCACTATGCGGGCGTAGATGCTGAAATCATGAGACAGCAGTCACATGCTTGATGTCAAAGCCTCCTCTTGGGTGGCAGTAACAGAGCGTTTCTGCTCTTGACAGTGAGGTGCATTACACATAAATTGGTCGCCATGCTCATATAGTGAGCGCCGAGCTAACTCCGCTCACGTTCCGGCACAAGTCCAAGGAAGCACCACTGCCATGAAGAATGAACCTCTTAGCCTTTTCGCCTTCGACGTCTTCGCCCCCGCTCACCTGACTTCCGGGTCATGGCGGAACGAGGCGGACCAGGGCCACCGCTATACCGATCTCCAGTACTGGACCGGCATCGCCCAGACGCTCGAAAAGGCCGGCTTTGATGGCATCTTCTTCGCCGATAATCTCGGCTACCACGACGTCTTCCGTGGAAATGGTGATGCCGCCCTGCGCGATGCCGCGCAGTTTCCCATCAACGATCCCACTGTGCTGATTAGCGGCATGGCCGCCGTGACCAAACACCTCACGTTCGGGGTCACTGTCTCGGCAACCTACGAGCCGCCTTACCTGCTGGCCCGCCGCTTCAGCAGCCTGGATCATCTCACCAATGGCCGCGTCGGCTGGAACATTGTCACTTCATACTCCGAGGCAGCCGCCCGCAACATGGGCAAAGTTCAGCAGCTCACCCCGGCCGAGCGCTACGACATGGCCGATGAGTACATGGACGTCGTGTACAAGCTCTGGGAAACGTCCTTCGAAGAGGACGCTGTGGTCCGCGACGCGCCGGGCTCGACCTACATCGACCCGGCCAAGGTCCACCCGATCAATCACGCAGGCGAACACTTCACCGTTCCCGGTTTCCACCTTTGCGAGCCCTCCCCGCAGCGCACTCCGGTGCTGTTCCAGGCCGGTTCATCCTCCAGGGGCATGGAGTTCGGCGGCAAACACGCCGAGGCCGTCTTCATCCAGAGCACTTCGGTTGAGGGTGCCAAGCGCAGTGTGGCCAAGCTTCGCCAGGCCGTGGCCGACGCCGGCCGCGATCCCCGTGACGTCAAGATCGTCATCCTGCTCACCGTTGTGGTGGCACCGACCGACGAAGAAGCCCAGGCCAAGTACCGGAAGGCCGTGGAGAACGCGCCCGTCGACGGCATCCTCGCACGGTTCAGCGGCTGGACCGGCATCGACATGTCCGAGTACGAACTCGACACCCCCTTGCGGTCCGTTGGCACCAAGGCCGGACAGTCCATGGTGGACATGTTCTCCAAAGCCGACCCGGACCGGGACTGGACCCCGCGCCAGATCGCGGAGTTCCTCGCGGTCGGCGGCACCGGCTCCACCATCATCGGTTCGCCGGAAACGGTCGCCGCAGAGCTTCGCCGCTGGCGCGACGAAGCCGACATCGACGGCATCAACCTCAGCTACATCACCAAGCCCGGAGGCTGGGAAGAGTTCATCGAGCTTGCGCTGCCGGAACTGCGGGCGCAAGGAATCATTGCCCCGGTGCGTTCTGAGGACCAGGAGCCGGTAACCCTGCGCGAAAAATTCTTCGGCCAGAAATACACGCTGGACGGCCACCCGGCCACAGCACAGCGCGCCAAGCACCTCAGCGAAGCCGCCGGCTAAAAGCAGCCCAACGGAATTATCAACGAAGGATCCCTCAATGACTGAACAAACAGACGTCGTCGTCATCGGTGCCGGTCTGGCTGGCCTTATCACTGCCCGTGAGCTGAGTAACCGCGGCCACGGCGTGGTTGTCCTGGAAGCACGCGACCGTCTTGGCGGCCGCCTGTACACCGAGCAGCGTCTTGGCAGGACGCTGGAACTTGGCGGGAACTGGCTGCACTGGACCCAGCCCCATGTCTGGGCCGAGGTCACCCGCTACGGCCTTGAGGTCTCCCGCGGCCCGCGCTCGGAGGAAACCTACTGGCTGGCCGGTGATGAGGTGCGCCGCGGCAACCTGGATGATTTTATGAAGCTCATCGACCCGGGCATGACCCGGCTGCTCGAAGACACCATGAAGTGGCTGCCCCGCCCCGACGCGCCGTTGACGGTGGAGAACCTGGCCGAGGTGGACCAGTACAACCTGCAGGAGATGCTGGACAAGCTGGACCTGTCCGAGGACGAGCGGAACGCGAACGAGGCTGCATGGGTGGGCCACTTCAACGCCCCGCTGGATCAGTGCGCGTACGTCAATGCGCTGCGCTGGACCGCCGGGTCCTCCGGGCACTGGCACCTGATGCACGAGGCCTCAGCGATTTACCGCCTCAAGGACGGCAACGACACCCTGGTCAACGCGATCGCCGAAGACACGAATGCGGACATCCGCCTCAACACCGCGGTGACCAGCGTCCGTCACGACAGGGACGGCGCCACCGTCACCTACGGTGACGGCCGGGAAATCCGGGCCACAAAGGTGGTCATCACCCTGCCGCAGAACGTGCTGCACAAGCTTGATGTCCAGCCCGCCTTGTCCGAGGGCAAACTGGCCCCCAGCCGGGAAAAGACGGCGTCCCAGGGCGTCAAGGCCTGGATCCGGGTCAAGGGCCCCATCAAGCCGTTCTTCGCCTACTCGGCCCAGGACAAGCCGCTGTCCGTGATCCGCACCGAATTCATCGGCGACGACGACGCCGTCCTGGTCGGCTTCGGCGCCGACGCGAACCGCATCGACGTCACCGATCCAAAACAGATCCAGGAAGCCATCAAGGTATGGCGCGACGACCTCGAAGTCCTCGAGGTCACCGGGCACAAATGGGGCGAGGACCCATACGCCGAGGAAACCTGGCAGATCCAGCGCCCCGGCCAGCTCACCAAATACCACGCCGCCCAGCAGGCCAGCGAAGGCGCCCTGCACTTCGCCAGCAGCGACACCGCCAACATCTGGGCCGGTTTCTTCGACGGCGCCATCGAAAGCGGCCTGCGCGCCGGCCGCACCATCCACGCAGAACTCAAGGAAGATTGACATGGATATCACCCCCTCCGCTGAAAAGACACCGGACAGCGGCATCACCCCCGCTTACTACCGGCAAATTCTGGGCAAGCTGCCCACCGGAGTCACCGCCATCACCGGCATCAACGACGACGACGAAAAGCTCGGCCTGGTTGTCGGAACCTTCCAATCGCTCTCGCTCGAGCCGCCCCTGGTCATGTTCTGCGTGGACAAGTCCTCCTCCAGCTGGCCGAAGCTCCGCAAGCTGCAGAAGTTCACCGCCAACATCCTCGCCGACGACCAGATCAGCATCTGCAAATCACTGTCCCGAAAAGGACCGCAAAAATTTGAGGGCCTGCCCTGCACTCCCGGCCCCCTCGGCACCCCGCACCTGCAGGGTGCGACCGCCTATATCGACTGTGTCGTCACCGCCGAAGTCGTGGTCGGTGACCACTACATGGTGGTCGGAGCCGTCACCAACATGGAAGAAGGCACCGGCGATGCGCTCCTCTTCCGGGCCGGCAAGTTCGGCCAGTACACACCCATCGACATCCCGGTACCGGTAGCAGTTGCACCCGCTGCACCGGAATCCGAACCAGCAAGGACCGCATCATGAGCACCCGACGTGAATTAATCCTCAAGGCATGGAACGGCGCATGGGGAAATGGAGATCTGGCCGCGTTCGAGCAACTTCTGGCGCCCGGCTACGTCCGCCAATCCAAATCCGGCAGCGAAGACTACGACAGCCTGAAGAAGACTATCGAAGCGATGCATACTGCATTTCCGGATTCCAGCACCGAAATCCTGCAGATCGTCGAAGACGGTGCAGAAGTAGCCGTTCACTGGCAGACCAAGGGCACCCACGAAGGCATGTTCATGGACGTACCGGCTACAGGCAGGAGTGTCACCGTCACTGGCGCCTCCTTCCTCCACTTTGAAGGCGACAAACTCGCCGAGGAGTGGGTCGTCTGGGACCCCAGGGAACTGCTCTCCGCCCTCGGCATTTGGCACCTGGGCCCCGGCAACGCCTAAAGATTAGGAGACGAATCAATGACGCTTCACGGACACTCCCTCATCGCGGGGGAGACCACCGCCGGAACAGGCGGCACAACGCATGGAATCAACCCCGCAAGCAACGAGAATCTTGAACCGGCCTACTCCTTGCTCGCGGAGGACCAGCTGAAGCTTGCCACCGCGGCGGCAGCTGAGGCGTACCCGTCCTTCTCCACGCTGGACCCGGAAACGCACGCCGGGTTCCTGGACGCGATCGCGGACAACATCGAGGCCATCGGCGAGGAACTGATCGTCCGGGCCGGGCAGGAAACCGGGCTTCCCGCCGCGCGGCTGCAGGGTGAGCGTGCGCGCACCACCGGCCAGCTGCGGCTCTTCGCGAACGTGGTCGGGCAGGGTGACTTCCGCGGCGTCCGCGTGGACCCCGCCACCCCGGAGCGCACCCCGCTGCCCCGGGCAGACATCCGCCAGCGCCAGATCCCGCTCGGCCCGGTCGCGGTCTTCGGTGCCAGCAACTTCCCGCTCGCCTTCTCCACCGCCGGCGGCGACACCGCCTCGGCCCTGGCCGCAGGCTGCCCCGTCGTCTTCAAAGCACACAACGCCCACCCCGGCACCGGCGAACTCGTCGGCCAGGCCGTGGCCAAAGCCGTCAAAGACTTCGGCCTGCACCCCGGCGTGTTCTCCCTCATCTACGGCCCCGGCGCCAGCATCGGCCAAGCCCTCGTGGCCGACCCCAACATCAAAGCCGTCGGCTTCACCGGCTCCCAAGCCGCCGGCATCTCCCTGATGCGCACCGCCGCAGCCCGCCGCGAACCCATCCCCGTCTACGCCGAAATGTCCTCCCTGAACCCCGTCATCGTCTTCGAAGGCGCCCTCAAAGGCGACATCGACGCCCTCGCACAGCAGTACGTCACCGCCGTCACCGGCAGCTCCGGCCAGCTCTGCACCTCCCCCGGACTGCTCTTCGCCCCCGAAGGCGAAGCAGGAGACAAACTCGCCGCCGCCGTCGGCCGCGCCGTCTCCGCCTGTTCCGGCCAGACCATGCTCACCCAAGGCATCGCCGGGTCCTGGAACACCGGGGCAGAAGCCCTCGGCGCCGCAGCAGGCGTGAACCTGATCGGCAAGGGACTGGAAGGGGAAACCCAGAACGCACCGGCGCCCACCATCTTCGGCACCCAGGTCCGCGACTTCGTCACCAACCACGTCCTGCACGAGGAAATCTTCGGCGCCGCGTCCCTGGTCATCCGCTACGGAAGCACCGACGAACTCCTCGACGCCATCACACGCCTCGAAGGCCAGCTCACCGCATCCCTGCAGCTCACCGAAGAGGACTACCCCACCGCGGCGCCCCTGATTCCGGCCCTCGAGCAGAAAGTGGGCCGCATCATCGTCAACGGCTGGCCCACCGGCGTCGAAGTCGGCCACGCCATGGTCCACGGCGGCCCCTTCCCCGCCACCTCCGACTCCCGCACCACCTCCGTCGGAACCCTCGCCATCAACCGCTTCCTGCGCCCCGTCGCCTACCAGAACATCCCCCAGGAACTCCTCCCCGCACCCCTGCAGGATGAGAACCCCTGGAAGGTCAACCGCCTCATCGACGGCAAGCCTGAACACAACCAGGTCTGACGTGCCCTGACACAGACCTCCGGCCCCGGGCAGCCTCTCGCAACAAGAAACGCGTCCGGGGCCGGACACCAGGCTCAACCCATTCTCTATGTTCGATTCAGGACCCAGGAAAATGTACCTCCGCCCCGCCAAACGAGCCCGCCTGCAGAGCAGGCCGCCCGTTGCACCCGTCCCGGACTGGTCCAGGCTCACCCGCGACGATGTCGTCCAGGTGCTGGGCAAGGACGGCACGGCTACCACCGGCCGGATCGACATGATCGCGGTGGACCGCAGCGTCTTTTGGATCATTCAAAGCGACGGCCGCGGACGGGTCATGGTCTGCAGCGAAGACCAACCCATTGTCATCAAAACCGACAAGGAAGTCAGAAGCCACTAACAAGGCCGGGTTGACTCCTCCAACGGCAGCAGCCATCGACGACGGCTGCCGTTCGACCCTCACATTCTCTTCGAAAGAGGCTCCCATGAGCACCAAACACTCACCAGATGACCTGCCCGGCGCAGGGTCGTCCGTATCAGCTCCCGTGGACGACACAGCCCACCTGCACCGCACCGAGTCCGAGGAAGCAAAGATCCTTGACGACTTGAAGGACGGGGTTGTTGAAAGGCGAAAGACACTCGGTATCCACGCCCGTGGTTTGGACAAGACCATTTTCGTGGTGACGGGAGCCTTGGTTATTGCGTTCCTGATCTGGGGATTCACTGACACGGACGGCCTGGCTGCTGCCTCGACGGCAGCGTTGAACTGGTTGCTTGCGAGCACCGGATGGGTCTTCGTCCTGCTGTCCTCAGTCTTCGTTGTGTACGTCCTGTGGCTGGCGATTGGCCGGTTCGGGAACATACCGCTGGGTAAGGACGGCGAGGCGCCGGAGTTCAGGACCGGGTCCTGGATCTCCATGATGTTCGCCTGCGGCATGGGCATCGGGCTGATGTTCTACGGCGTCGCCGAGCCTCTTTACCACTACATATCACCGCCGCCGAGCACGGTGGACGGGCAGACCGTGGAGGCCGTCGAGACAGCAATGGCCACGTCGGTATTCCACTGGACCCTGCACCCGTGGGCGATGTACGCGGTAGTGGGCATCGCGATCGCCTACAGCACCTTCCGGCTGGGCCGCAAAAACCTGCTCTCAGAGGCGTTCGTCTCCCTGTTCGGCCGTAAAGCCGTCGACGGAATCGGCGGCAAGATCATCAACATCCTCGCCATTTTCGCCACCCTCTTCGGGTCCGCTGCGTCGCTGGGACTGGGGGCACTGCAGATCGGCAGCGGCCTGAAGTTCAACGGTGTTGTTGGTGAAGTCGCAACGCCCCTGCTGGTCATCATCATCGCCGTGCTCACGTTCTGCTTCGTCGCCTCGGCCGTATCCGGGCTCGAAAAGGGCATCCAGTTCCTGTCCAACACCAACATGGTCCTCGCCGTGGTGCTCGCAGTCATCGTCTTCGTGGTGGGTCCCACGATGTTCATCCTGAACCTGGTCCCCTCCGCCGTGGGCTCCTACCTCCAGCACCTCCCCGAGATGGCCGCCCGCACGGAAGCCACCGGCGATGACACCATGCGCGCCTGGCTCTCGGGCTGGACCGTGTTCTATTGGGTCTGGTGGATGTCCTGGACCCCTTTCGTGGGCATGTTCATCGCCCGGATCAGCCGTGGCCGCACCATTCGCCAGTTCGTCACCGGTGTCCTGTTCGTCCCGTCCCTGGTGTCCCTGCTCTGGTTCGCCATCTTCGGCGGCACAGCCATCCACCAGCAGCGCGCCGCTGACGGGACCCCCTCCACCACGGACGGCATCGCCACGATCGTCGACGGCGCCCCCACCATCTCCTTCGACGGCGCACTCTTCGCCATGCTGAACGGGCTCGGAACACCCCAGTGGCTCACCATCGGACTGGCAGTGCTCGCCATGGTCCTCACCGGCATCTTCTTCATTACAGGCGCAGATTCAGCGTCCATCGTGATGGGCTCCCTCAGCTCCCGCGGCACCCTGAAGCCCTCCAAGCCCGTGGTGGTGTTCTGGGGAACCCTGATGGGGACGGTAGCGATCGTCATGCTCCTGGCAGGCGGCGACACACCCGCCGAAGCACTCAGCGGACTCCAGCGCATGACCATTGTGGCCGCTGCACCCTTCGTTGTGGTTCTCCTGGTCCTCTGCATCGCCCTCACCCGAGACCTGCGCCGGGACCCCATCTGGCTCCGCCAACGGCTCTCCGACTCCGTCATGCGGCGCACCGTACGGGCCGCGGTGGTAGAACACGGACACCAAAAATTCATCCTTGCCACGAAGGAGAACACAGCGCCCCTCACGGGACAAATGCAGGCAGTGGACGCCACCGCCGCAGGAACGCCCATCTATGCCAGCCCCAACAACCATCGCCCGCAACCGTCCCCATCCCATCCTGAAAGTTGACCCCGGAACCCATGCGGGCTGCTTTGTCGGGCGATATGCACAAGCACGACGACGGCGGCACAGCCCGCCGTCGTCGGCCTCTGAAAGTCCCGCTGGCGTACCCGCCGAACAGGGCGACTCTTAGGTAAGTAACCGCAAATTCTCCAACGTTTTCACTGACCGGGAGGTCAAAACAATGCTCCACCGCCAACTTCCCAAAGCCGCGAACAAGGCGAAACCGTCCTCGTCCACCACAACCGTGAGGAGCTAAAGAATGTCTCCCACGAAAAGCCCAACTTCGCAGCAGAACATCGTCTCGGCCGCGAGCAAAAAACGCTTTATGACCAGAATGGTCACCGTCCTGATCGGCGGCATGTTCCTGGACGGCTACATCCTCGGCATCATTGGACCGGTGTCGGGGAAAATGGCCGAGGACCTTCAGCTCGATGTGGTGTGGCAGGGACTGATTGCCGCGGCCGCCCTGATCGGAATACTGATCGGCTCACCGCTCGGCGGCTGGGCCGCCGACAAATTCGGCCGTAAGCCGATCTTTATGTTCGACATCGGGCTGTTCGCTGTCGCGTCCGGAATGCAGTTCTTCGTCGACTCACCGGTACTACTCCTTGTGGTGCGGTTGCTGATGGGCATCGCGATCGGCACCGAGTACGCCGTCGGCTGGCCCCTCATGGCCGAGTTTTCGCCCGCCCGTCTGCGGGGACGGCTCATGGGCGCCATGGAAATTGCTTGGTATGCCGGCTTCATGATCGCGTTCCTGCTCGGTTACCTGCTCGGTGAGTACACCGACCTGAGCTGGCACTTCATCCTCGGCACGAGCACCTTCATCGCCGTTGTCCTGTTTTTTGCCCGGCTCGGACTGCCGGAGTCGCCACGCTGGCTGTGGAGCGTGGGCCGCAAGGACGAGGCCCGCGCCCTCGCTGCCAGGTACTTGCCGGACGATGCGCTCGAGGACCTCCAGCACGAGGACGTCCGTAAGGGCAGCTTCGGGTTGCTGTTCTCCAAAGCCCACTGGCGCTCCACACTGTTTATCTCGGTGTTCTGGTTCTGCGCTGTGACACCGTACTTCGCGATCGCCACTTTCGCCGACAGCGTGCTAAACCAGTATGGCCTCGCCGGCGGTCTCGCCGGTGGAGTCGGGCTCTCAGCCGTCGCCCTGGCCGGAGTCGTGGTCACCGTCCTGCTGATCGACAAGGCCGGCCGCCGCGTCCTGTGCGTCCCTCCGCAGTGGCTGTGCGCCGCCGTCCTCGCGGTCATCGGACTGTGGGCCGGCGCGCCGGCGCCCGTGGTGCTCATCCTGTTCCTGGTCTTCTCCTTCTTCAACGCGATGTACACAACGCTGACGGGCGTGTACCCGGGCGAGATCCTTCCCACCGAGATCCGCGGGATCGGGACCGGGTTCGCGGCCGCCGTCAGCCGCGTAGGAGCCGGTATCGGCATCTTCCTCATGCCAATGTCAATGGAAACCCTCGGGGCCGGCCCCACCATGCTGATGGCGGCCGCTGTTGCCTTGGCCGGTGCCGGGCTATCCCAATGGCTGGCTCCCGAGACCAAGGGCAAGAGCCTCACCGACGCGGCCGCAGGGTACTCACACTGAGATGGCAAGCACCAGCTTCAAAACAACCAAAGGAAAGTCAATGTCGAATCCACAAGTAAAAGTCCTTCGTTCCGCGGACAGCCTGTCCTTCCCCGCCTTGGCCCTCAAGCCGACAGCCATCAACGACACGGAGCCGAAAGACGCAACCGATAACGCCTTCTCGGTCAAGGCCAGCAACGTGGACATCGGATTCTGGGAATGCTCACCAGGAATCTTCAAAACTGCCCGCAAAGGTGTTAACGAGGTTATTTTGGTGCTGGAAGGTAAGGCCACCTTGGTTTCCGACACCGGCGAACGCGTGGACCATAAGGCCGGCGACATGGTGCTGATCCCGAACGGGTGGAGCGGCGTCTGGGAGATTCACGAGCACTTCAAGAAGCAGTACATCACCATCTCTGCATAGAGAAGCAGCGGAACCCCGGCTAAGAGCGGCAGACCGCAGTTCTGCGCCTAAAAGGTATACCCCCTTGTGAACTTCGCCAGGAATGCCGCCACCGACAACTGCAGCAGGCGACCGAAACACGCGGGAGCATGGGGCATTGTCGGCCCCGCCCAGCAGTCCAAGCCAAAGAGCCGATAATGGATATTCCGTTAGCCCCCTCGGCGGGGCAACCCCATGCTTGCCGATTACGCGGCCGGAACTGGTGGCGACTCTGATCCGTCCCCGGCTGCGGCGGGTGGACCGGACTCTCGAGTTGGTCTCCACCATCGGCGGGCGGACATCCGTCAGCTCCAACAGAGCCGCGCAGGCCAAGCCTTGATCCACCGATCCGCAGCCGGTCCCGGGCTTTATCCGTGCAGGCCGAGGTTCGCTGCTGTGGTTGGCAAGGCCAGAGCTCCCGCGCATAGTTAGGAGATGACGACCAAGGGAAGCCGTTTCCAGCTCAGCTCCTTGCGGACTTCCTGGCCCATGATCGTTCCGGTGGCGGCGCTGTTGGTCCTGGATTTGACCTGGCAAAGATCCCTCGAGTCACCGCTCGTTGGCGTCGTAGCGGTTGTCCTGATTGGCGCCGTGCTTTCGGCAGTGCATCACGCGGAGGTCATCGCTCACCGGTTCGGCGATCCGTTCGGAGCACTGATTCTCGCCGTTGCTGTGACAGTAATTGAGGTCGCTCTCATCCTCACGCTGATGGGCGCCGGCGGTCCCGGCAGTGAGTCACTTGCACGGGACACGGTGTTCGCTGCCCTCATGATCACCGTGAACGGGATCGTTGGGCTGGCACTACTGATAGGAGCCGTCCGTTACAGCGTGGTCCGGTTCAACGCCGAGGGAACCGGTGCTTCGCTGGCCGTCGTGGCCACCCTCGCCACACTAACGATGGTCCTGCCTTCGTTCACCCTGACGGGCCCCGGCCCAACCTTCTCACCGCTGCAACTGGGCTTTGCCGCCGTCGCATCGCTCGTGCTCTACGCAGGCTTCGTGATAACCCAGACGGTTCGTCACCGGGACTTCTTTCTGCCGGTGATCACCCCTGGCCAGGCCAAAAACCGGGGCCACGCGACACGGCCCACTGTGCGGGCCACCGCCATCAGCTTCGGACTGCTCTGCGTTGCCCTGATCTCTGTGGTCGGCTTGGCAAAAACGGTGTCGCCAACCATTGAGGCAGGGGTAGCGGCAGCCGGCATTCCAAAGTCCTTCGTCGGAGTCGTGATCGCCCTACTGGTGTTGATGCCCGAAGCACTTGCCGCCACCCGTGCTGCCGCGCGGGACAGGATGCAGACAAGCCTGAACCTTGGCTACGGCTCGGCAATGGCAAGCATCGGCCTGACAATTCCTTCGATTGCCGTGGCCTCCATCTGGCTGGAAGGACCGCTGACCCTTGGGCTCGGCCCGACAGAGATCGTCCTACTCGTTCTCACAGTCATTGTCGGGGCCTTGACCGTGGCCCCAGGCCGCGCCACCCGCCTCCAGGGCATCCTTCATCTCGTCATCTTCTTCGCCTTCTTATTCCTCGCCATGGTCCCCTAACCACATCCGGCGGCTCGGTCCCAGGATTGTCTCTGACCTCAAGCACCCACAGGTAAAGCTCATGCCCAACACCGCCGAACCTTTCTATGGCGTGGAAATAGTACGCACGCCGATGACTAAAGGGGATTTACATATTGACCACGTCGAGACGTACCGGGAGAACGCCGAGTGGAAGAAGAAGCACGAGGCAGCCACCGCGCACCTCTGCTGCCGGACTTTTTAGAGAATTTTTGAAATGCCGCTGCCTGCCCGCTGGACCGGCTGCGGTTCAAGCGGTGGCGCAGGTTTCCGCGGACGAGAGGAGGCGAGCCGCCGTTCGGCAGCTTTCGCCTCCTCCCGTGTTTAAGGCCCTGTGGTTACCGGCGGCCGTTAATCATTTGGGGCACTCCTAACGGATTTTCTTCCTGAAGTTCAGCTGGTAAGAGGTGTTGGGGGAAACCCTGGTACGCGACGGGGCGCAGGAACCTGTCGATGGCTGAGGTGCCGACGGACGTTGTGGCGGCGGCAGTTGAAGCAGGGTATGGCCCGCCGTGGTGCTGGGCGTAGGTGACCGCCACGCCCGTGGGCCACTGATTCCAGAGGACTCGGCCGGCCTTTTCGGACAGCACTCGGACAAGGTCCTGCACCGGGCAGTCGTTTTCTCCGTGGATGGTGGCTGTGAGTTGTCCTTCGAATGTCTCTGCCAGGGGGACCAGTTGGGACAGGTCGTCGTACTCAACAACGAGGGACGTGGGTCCGAAGCATTCAGCTTCCAGCTCGCGGGGGGATTCGAGAACATGTTCCGATTTCGTGGCAAGCAGGATGGGCGAGGGCGACGTTGAAAAGGGTGCAAGTCCTTGTACGAGCACCTCTACGTTCGGGTGGGAGGAAAGCCTCTGAAGGTTTTCCACATATCCTTCGCGGATACGGTCATTTAGCATTCTGGCGCCAGCTGGCAGTGCCGCGTTTCGTAGCTTTTCCAGCATTCCCGAACCGGCCGGCACGAAGAGCATTCCTGGCTTGACGCAGAATTGCCCTGCCCCCAACGTAAAGGAGGCGAATAACCTTCTGCGATGCTTTGACCCCGGGCTTCGGCTGCCGCTGGGGTGACGAAAACGGGGTTGTTACTTCCCAGTTCCCCGTAGAACGGAATGGGATCCGGCCGAGACATTGCGATGTTCATGAGGGCGCGTCCACCGGGGATGGAACCTGTGAAGCCAGCGGCCTTGATTCTGTAGTCCTTTAGGGCGTCACTGCCTGCTTGGGTGCCATGGATCAATCCGAAGATTCCGGCTGGAGCGCCGGCTAATCGGCAGGCCTGGATCAGGACCTCTGCGGTCCGTTCGGAGAGCTGCGGATGGCCTGAGTGGGCTTTTACGATGACAGGGTTGCCGGCGGCGAGGGCAGACGCGGTGTCCCCTCCTGCCACGGAGAAGGCGAAAGGGAAATTGCTGGCTGAGAAAACGAGCACCGGACCAAGGGGAAGTTTGGTGCGGCGGGTGTCAGGGCGGGGAACCCCTGAGGGCCAGTTGGGGTCTTCGTGATCGATGCGAACATCAAGGAAGTCGCCGCCCCGGAGGACGTCGCCGAAAAGACGCAGCTGGAATGCGGTGCGCTTGAGTTCGCCTTTGAGCCGTTCGGTGCCCAGGTTAGTCTCCGCTGCGGCCAAAGCAACAAGTTCGTCGGAACCGGCCTCGAGTGCGTCGGCGATGGCGTCCAGGATGTCGGCCCTAGCGGAAGGAAGAAGTCGGCCAAAGGGACCAGCGGCTTCGTGTGCCGAGGCAAGAATCCTCTCCAGCTCCTCGGGGGTTGTGGGGCTCAGAGTCTAGCCTTTGGACCAGTCCTGTGCCTTTCGCCTCCAGCAGGCGCAGCAGTTCAATTCCGGTCCGGCGCAGTCCACGGCCCGTTCCGGAGGGAGTTGGGTTGTCAGACCGAACCCTGCTGCTGAAAAAGCGGTGACCTTAGCGACGGATGCCCGTCCCCGAGTTCATCAAGGAGGCGGAGCATGTCGTCGCCGACTCCGGCGAGAAACCCTGGCGCGGCTGTCCGGGAGATGATGGACCACCCGTGATTACGAGCGATGCCTTCGGCTTCGCTCAACATGACCGTCTTGCCGATGCCCCGGGAGCCGGTGATGATGGTCAAGAGCCTTGGCGCGCCGGAACCCTGCTGCAGGCCGTACTGGAACTCGTCCAGCAGCCCGGCCCGCCCGACCAGCTCGGGAGGCGTTGCCCCAGCCGTTGGCTTGAAGGGATTCTGCACAGCACCCTCCCTGGGTGAAACTGGTGAAACTCCTGCCACGCCAGGCCGATCACTGGACCAGAAGCAGATACGGGTCCAGGGGAGGCCGTATCGAGGCGATGACCGCGGTTACTTCCTGATCGGTTTAGCCGTAGTGGCAGGCCTTAGGCGAGCCGTGCGTTGACGGCACTTGGAGAGAACACTTGGTTCACAAGGAGTGAGGACATTCCTCGGATGCCGGCGTCCTCGCCCAGGCTAGCGAGCCGGACGTCCAGGTGGCGGGTGGCGCGGGGGAGTGACATGGGATAGAGCGTTTCGCGGATCCCGCCGATCAGTGAGGCCGAGGCCAGGTCCCCTGCGATCAGCAAGACTGCCGGGTTGAGCAGGCACACCACGGTTGCCATCACTTCCCCGAGCCGCCTGCCGGCCTCGTGGGTGAGGCGCATGCTGTCCACGTTGCCGGCCAGCAGCAGTTCGCGCACGTCCCGGCCGGAGGTGCTGTGAATGCCTAGCTGGGTGAGATTCCGGGCGATGGCGCCGCCGCTGGCTCCGGCTGCCAGGCAACCGAAGGAGCCGCATTGGCATTGCAGTTCGGTGAATGCGGGATGCCGAACGTGGCCGATGTCGCCTGCGCCGCCGTCCACGCCTTGGTACACCCGGCCGTCAATCACCAGCCCGGTGCCGATGCCGGTGGAAACCTTTACCAGGCATAGTGAGGGAGTGCCGGCGAACCCGGCGCTGTATTCGCCCACTGCCATGGCGTCGGCATCGTTTTCCACCAGCACAGGGACGGGGAAAGCGTCCTGGATGAGTTCAACGATGGGGTAGGCGTCCCATCCCGGCATGATGGGCGGCTGCGAGGGCCGGAGTGTTTCCGGATCCACGGGGCCGGGGATGGAAATTCCCACGCCGGATACTTTGGCGACGGGCATCTTGGCCTGTTTCATCAGCCGCTGTCCCGCTGCGGTGATGGCACGCAGTACCTTCTCCGGGCCGTCCTCCACCGCGATGTTCAAGTGCTCGTCGGCCAGGATTTCGCCGCCAAGGTCTGTTAGGGCCACACGGCTGGAGGTGGTTTCGACGGACGCGGAGATGGTGCAGGAGTGCTGGAGGTTGAACGCCAGGTCCGTGGGGCGGCGGCCGCCGGATGGCCTGGCAGTGCCGGCTTCACGGATCAGTTCAGCCTTGAGCAGGGTGTCCACGCGCTGGGCAACGGTCATGCGGGACATACCGGTTTTTTCCTGGATGTCCCCGCGCGTCCGGGCCTGCCCGGACCGGATGAGGTGAAGGACATCCCCGGGTCCCACATACATATACGGCTCCTACCGCTCAAAAGGCACTCTTGCAATCCTAGGTGCTCGCGGAGCGCATCCGGCAAAAGCCTGTCCGGCTCGTGTTGAATGACTCTGCAGCTAATGCTAGACAGCTAGACAACATTTGGATAGCCTTTATGCACAAGTCCCAAGCTGTGACTGCGCTCACAGCCCGGGGAGTTTTCAGCACCTGTCCCGGCGGGGCGGCCGAAGTGGTCCGCGCCGAAGGCAGCCAGGGGCCGAGCGCGCGAACCGCGGCACCGCTTCCGGCGCCGCCATAGACAGGAGCATCGAAGTGATGAGAACCCGAGGCCGGTCCACAATGGCCGTACTTACAGCGGCGTCATTGACCATGGCAATGCTGGCAGGCTGTACACAGAATGAAGGATCGGAAGACGGCGAAAGCCCCAACGGCGAGGCGCAGGCGATCACCGTCTGGACCGCTGACACGCTCCCTGACCGCGTGGCAAAGACTGAGGCCATCATCGACAAGTTCACCGCAGCGACCGGTGTGCAGGTTGAACTGGTGGGTGTTCCCGAGGACCAGTTCAACCAGGTCCTGACGTCCTCGGCTGCAGCAGGGGACCTGCCGGACGTCATCGGCTCCATCTCCCTGGCTCAGGTCCGCACGCTGGCCGCCAACGACCTGGTGGACGCGGACACCAACAAGGCCATTGTCGAAAGCCTGGATGAAAGCACCTTCTCGCCGAGGGCTCTTGAGCTGACGCGCGACGGGGACCAGCAGCTTTCTGTTCCGGACTCCTCGTGGCAGCAGCTCCTTTACTACCGTAAGGACCTCTTCGACAAGGCCGGCATCGCAGCGCCGAAGACCTACGACGACATCAAGGCCGCGGCGCTGAAGCTGGACACTCCGGAACTGGCCGGCATCGCTGCGGCGAACAAGCCCGGTGAAGCCTTCACCCAGCAGACCTTCGAACACATCGCGCAGGGCAACGGCTGCGAGATGGTCAACGAACAGGGCGACATCACCTTCGACAGCCCCGAGTGTGTGGGAGCGCTGGAGTTCTACCGCGACATGCTCCGCGACTATTCGGTGCCGGGTGCCCAGGACGTGGACACCGTGCGTGCCTCCTACTTCGCTGGCCAGGCAGCAATGTCCATCTGGTCCACGTTCCTCCTGGATGAAATGGCCGGCCTCCGCAACGACGCCGCTCCAACCTGCCCCGAATGCGCCGCCGACCCGGCCTTCCTGGCAAAGAACACCGGCGTTGTCACGGGCATTCAGGGACCCGACGGCGACCAGCCTGCCCAGTTCGGCGAGGTTGTTTCCTGGACTGTCACCAAGGACTCCGCGTCCGAGTCTGCCCGCAAGTTCGTGGAGTATTTCATGACCGAGGGCTACGTCGACTGGCTCTCCATCGCCCCTGAAGGCCGCCTCCCGGTCCGGGCCGGCACTGCCGAGAACCCCACGGAGTACGCGGACAAGTGGAAGACGATGCCTGCAGGCGTGGACAAGAAGGAACCGCTTGGCAACTTCTACTCCGAAGACGTCCTCTCCGCTTTGGAGCAGGGTCCCGATGAGCTGAAGCGTTGGGGCATCACCCAGGGCCAGGGCGACCTTGTAGGCGCAGCATTGGGTGAACTGCCCATCGCCAAGGCCGTCAGTGACGTCACCTCAGGCGGTGTGGACCCCCAGACCGCAGCAAAGCAGGCCGCGGAATCCCTCAAGTCCATCAAGGACTCGCTCCAGTGAGTTCCACCAAAAAGGGTGCTTCTGCAGGGCCGGCGGCATCAGCCGCCGGCCTGCGGGGGCGCCGCAAGCTTTCACCGATGGCCCGGGAAGAGCAGCGCGCCGGCCTCACTTTGCTTTCCCCCACGCTGGTCCTTGTCCTGGTCATGGTGGTCCTGCCGATCCTCTGGACCCTGGTCCTCGCATTCCAGCGGGTCCGGATCCTGAACATCCGCACGGCGGGCATTTTCGGCCCTTACACCGTGGCCAATTTCGATAATGTTTTCTCGAGCAGTTTCTTCTCCTCGCTCGGCACCACCCTTGCCTACTCCATCTTCGGCACCGCCGGTGCGATCATCCTTGGGTTGATCGCTGCCCTGGCCCTGCGGAAACCCTTCAAGGGCCGGACCCTGATCCGCGCCTCCATGCTGATCCCGTACGTTGCGCCTATCGTGGCCGTCACGTTCACCTGGACCACCATGCTTGATCCACAGTTCGGGCTGGTCAACTACTGGGGCAAGCGGCTGTTCGGCTGGGAGGAATCCATCCCGTTCCTTAGCGAGCGGGCCAGGGAAGTCTCGCTGCTGGGGCTGGAGTTTCAGATCCCCACCGCACTGATCACCGTCATCGTGTTTGAGTGGTGGCGTTCCTTCCCCTTCGCCTTCCTGTTCCTCACGGCCCGGCTCAACGCCGTGCCGGACAGCCTGGAGGAAGCAGCCCGGGTGGACGGCGCCACACCCATCCAGCGGTTCAACCACATCATCCTGCCGCAGCTGCTGCCCACCATGGCCATGCTGTCCGTCCTGCGCTTCATCTGGACCTTCAACAGCTTCGATGACATCTACCTGCTCACTGGAGGCGGCGGCGGCACCGAAGTAGTGGCCGTGACCGTCTTCAACTACCTGACCGCGCGCGGCGACATCGGTGCAGCTTCAGCGCAGGCACTGGTCCTGGCCCTCATCCTGGGCCTGTTCGTGGGCGTCTACATCAAATTCTTCGCCCGGAAAGAGGAGGTTTCCTGATGGCTGTTCCCGTTGAAACGAGACGCCCCGCCTCCCGATCGCGGCCACCGGAGGGCTCCCGCTGGACCCGCGACGTGATCGAAACCAAAATCTTCGGGGTGCTCCGCTGGGTGGTGATCGCCGGCCTGGTGCTGGTGACGCTGTTCCCGTTCTACTACATGTTCGTCCTGTCCATCCGGCCCCTGGACTCACTGCTGAGGGATCCGGGCTCGCTGGTCATTCCGTTCGGCGAGCTGGACTGGGGCTCCTACGTGAGCATCATGACACCCCAGGAGGACGGCGGCCAAGGGTTCCTGAAGTTCATGGGCAACAGTGCCCTGGTGGCGCTGGGCACGGTGCTGATCTCGCTGATAGTGGCCATCCCCGGCTCCTACGCCATCAGCCGGCTGAACTTCTTCGGCCGCCGCCAGGTCAGCGCCCTGTTCCTGGCCGTCTACCTGTTCCCCAGCATCCTGCTGGCCATCCCGCTGTTCACCTTCTTTACGAGACTGGGCCTGCGCGGACAACTGGTGGCACTGCTGATCGTGTACGTGGCTCAGGTCATTCCCGTGACCATCTACATGCTGCGCAACTACTTCGACACCATTCCCACCAGCCTTGAGGAAGCCGCGGCCCTCGATGGCTGCAGCCGCCTCGGCGTCCTCCGCCGGATCAGCCTGCCGCTGGCCATGCCGGCCATCATCTCCAACGGGCTGTTCGTCTTCATGATCGCCTGGAACGAATTCCTCTTCGCCCTCCTGTTCCTGGTCAACACCCGGCCCAGCTGGACCGTCTCGCTGGGGCTGTCCCAACTCGCAGGAAGCATTGAAGTGCCCACCACAGTGCTGATGGCCGGTTCAGTGATCCTGACGCTACCCATCATCATCATCTTCTTCGCCGCCGAACGTCTCCTCACCGAGGGCCTCACCGCCGGAGCTGAGAAAGGCTGATGGGGCAGCAGGACAACACGGCACCGCAGTACAACGCCACGACGGCGGGGCTCGTCGGAGACGTGCGCCACCTGATGGAGGCGCACTGGCGCCCGGACCACGGCTACAGCGTGCCCAATCCGGGCACCTACCCGCACCTGTGGCTCTGGGACTCTTGTTTCCACGCCATCATTTGGGCAAGGCTGGGCGACGAGCGGGCCTTGCACGAAATCGAGGCTGTCCTGGCTGGCCAGCTGTCCAACGGGATGGTCCCGCACATGCGCTACGGCGGCGAGGGGCCGGATACCTTTCTGGGCCCGCTGGCCGGGACGTCCTCGCTGACACAGCCGCCCATGTTCGGGCACGCCCTCAGGGTCCTCGCCGACGCTGGCGTCCCGGTGCCCCACGCCCTGGTGCTCAAGGCTCGAAAAGGTCTGGACTGGCTGTGGGACAACCGGCGCACCGCGGAGGGACTCATCTATGTTGTCCATCCATGGGAAGCCGGCAACGACCACTCGCCGCGCTGGGACGGCTGGGGAGCACCGGGCCGGACCAAGGACGGCTACAGCCGCCCCGCCCGTACCGCCTGGAACAAGGAGCGCATGAACGACGTCTCCTTCTCCGACGACGGAGCAGCCGCATGGTCCACCAGCTTTGTGGCCTGTCCTGCCGCGTTCAACGCCTATACGGCCTTCAACTTCCGCGAACTCGCCGCGGTCACGGGTGAGGCGGAGCTTGACGACAGGGCAGCGGAACTGGCGGCCGTGATGGATGAGCATCTGTGGGACAGGGAGGAGCAGCTCTGGTCCGACCAGGCCGTAGTGGGCGGCGGACCTTCAGCCAGGATCCCCATCAGCGACGGTGTCATGGGCGCCCTGGTGACTGCAGACGAGGCCAAGGCCCGGGCTGCCTTGGGCCAACTGGCCGACCCTGGCAGGTTTAGGGCGGAGTTCGGCCCTGCCAACGTGGCCCGGAACCACCCGGCGTACGATCCCGATATGTACTGGCGCGGCCCGGCATGGCCGCCGCTGAACTACCTCTTTCAGCAGGCCTTCGAAAGGTTCGGCATGGAGCAGGAGGCCGCCGCACTGGCGGACCTCACAGCGAAGGGCGCCACCACCAGCGGCTGGGCCGAATACTGGAACCCCGAGAACGGGCGCGGCCTCGGCGCCGTGCCCCAGACCTGGGCGGGCCTCGTCATTGCCATGCAGCAGTAACAGCCGCGACGGCGGCGCGGGCCAGGCAAGCGTGGCCCGCGTCGTTCGGATGGACCGTGTCCGCGTCCAGCATGATGGAGGCATCCCAGCCATCCGGCTCCACAACCAGGACCCCCGGCTGAGCGGCGGAGGCGTCGCGAAGCGCATCATTATAGGTATCCACCAGCGCGTTCGAGCCGCGGTTATGCGGGGCGTGCAGGCTGAAATCCAGCAGGTGCGGCTGCGCGAGAGCCACCACGAGAGCATCAGGGGCCGCGTCCCGACAAGCCGCGAGAATGGTACGGAGCGAGGCTCTGTATTGCGTAAGGGCCGACGCCGAGTCCCCGCCGAGGCGCAGATCGTTCAGTCCCGTCATCACCAGGTACAGGACGGCCGGCGGGGGAGCGGCGGACTGAACCAGCGCCGCAGTTCCGGTACTGCTGCTTCCGCCCACGCCCCGGTTGTCCAGTTCCAGTCCAAGCCTCCGGGCCACCAGCGCCGCGAGGCAGGAAGCTCCGCGGGAGGCGCCGTCGCCGTCCACCCAGGAGTGCCCGTAGGAAACCATTCGCCGCATCGCGGCACCTGCCCTTCACCGTCGGCGCCCTCCAGAATTGGTCCGGCGCATGCTGGTAACGTTATCAACAAGAACTGTCCGATTGGAAGACGATGAGCCACACCCCTCCCCGCAGCTACGACAAATTCCCCGCCGTTACCGTTCCAGGCGGCCACCAGGCATGGTCCGGGCAGGACGCCTGGCGCGAACTCGGCCGGTCCGGGGGAGCCCCCATCGTCGTGGACACCTACCCCGGTGTGAACCTGGATGATCTGGTGGCGGCCCTCACTGCGGCCCTTCCGGAGCACCGGATCCTGAACGTGGAAGAGCTTGCCGCCCACCCCATCAGCCACATCGACGCCCTGATCGCCGCGAACCTCACGGATGACCGGGTCTTCGGCGTCATCAGCCACCACACCCTCGCGGACTTTTACGACGACGCAAGGCTGGCTGACGTTGGACGGGACGTGGCATCGTCGGAGGCTCCTGTGGTGCTGGTGGGCTGGGGGGCGGCCCTGGTGCCGCTGGCGGAGCGGACGCTGGTCCTTGCGGACATGGCGCGCTGGGAGTTGCAGCAGCGGCAGCGCGCGGGCGCTCCCAACTGGCGCTGCAACAACGGCAGGGAGGACAACCTGCGCAAGTACAAGCGCAGTTTCTTCGTGGAGTGGCGGGTTGCGGACCGCCACAAGCGGCAGCTGTTTCCCGCCGTCGACTACGTCCTGGACACCAACCGCGGCGCCGCAGAGGCGAAGCTGATCACCGGCCGTGGGTTCCATCAGGGAATGGAGGCCGCGTCCGCGGCCCCGTTCCGGGTGGTGCCGTTCTTCGATCCGGGGGTGTGGGGCGGGCAGTGGATGAAGCAGGTTATCGGCCTGGACAGCGACGCCGACAATTATGCGTGGTGCTTTGACTGCGTGCCGGAGGAGAACAGCATCCTGCTGGACGTGGGCGGGGAGACGGTGGAGCTGCCGTCGGTGGATGTGGTGTTCACGCAGCCGGCCGCGCTGCTCGGACCGCAGACATACGCCCGCTTCGGCGCCGAGTTTCCCATCCGCTTCGACTTCCTGGACACGATGGAGGGCGGCAACCTGTCCCTGCAGGTCCACCCGCTCACGGACTACATCCAGGACCGCTTCGGGATGCACTACACCCAGGACGAGAGCTACTACATGCTGGACGCCGGCCCGGATGCCGTGGTGTACCTCGGCCTGAAGTCCGGAACGGACCCGGAGGCCATGGTGAAGGCCCTGAAAAAGGCGTCCGAGGGCGGCATGCACTTCCCTGCCGAGGATTACGTAAACGCCTTTCCGGCGAAAAAGCATGACCACTTCTCCATCCCTGCCGGCACGGTGCATTGCTCCGGGGCCAACTCGATGGTGCTGGAAATCTCCGCGACGCCGTACATCTTCACGTTCAAGATGTGGGACTGGGACCGGGTTGGCCTGGACGGCCGGCCGCGGCCCATCCACGTGGACCATGCCAGCCGGAATATCCAATGGGACCGCGACACCGAGTGGGCGCGGGAACAACTGCTGGAACAGGTGCAGGAGCTTGGATCAGGGCCTGGCTGGACCGAGGAACGCACGGGCCTGCACGAGCTTGAGTTCATCGAGGTGCGCCGGCACTGGTTCACGGACGCCGTAGAGCATCACACGAACGGCACGGTCAACGTGCTGAATCTCGTGGAGGGCACAGAGGCGGTGGTCGAAAGCCCCTCCGGCAGCTTCGCCCCGTTCGTGGTGAGCTACGCCGAAACGTTCATCATTCCGGCAGCGGTGGGCGCCTACACCATCCGGCCGCACGGCAGCGGGATGGGGCAGAAGCTGGCCACCGTTAAGGCCTACGTCCGCGGAACCGAAACCCGGCGTGCCCAGTAGGCGGCTCCGATCAGGCCGGCTTCCTCGGAACGCAGGGCCCTGGTAAGTACCAGCGTGCCCAGCGCCGGAGCGGCCACGGCGAGGCCTTTTTGGATGGCAGGTTCCACCAGGTCCCAGGAACCTGCCATCGAGCCGCCGACCACCAGAACTTCGGCGCCGAACCGTGCGAGGTAAGGGCCCACGGCCTCGCCCACCGCCGTGAAGGCGTGCTCCAGCACCCCGGCGGCCACCGCGTCGCCGGCCCGCGCCGCCTCGGCAATCTCATGCACATCCGGAGTGCCAACCCCGGGCCGTGCGCTTACATACGTTCGGCGGATCGCCCTCCGGGACACCGTGTCCTCCAGGGGGCGGCCCCGGTATTCCAGCAGATAGCAGCTGCCGTCCGGCGGAACGTCACTTCCGGTCTTGACGGGCACGCCGTCGGCCAGGAAACAGGAGCCCACGCCAGTCCCCAGCGTGATGCAGACGGCCCGGCGGCTGATCCCGGCGGCCCCCATGACGAACTCACCTATCCCGAACGCGTCCGCATCGTTGAGGAAAACGATGCCCTCCTGGGTGGAGCCCAGCCGTCGCGCAAGCCCGGCGCCGACGTTCGCCCCCTGCAGCCGGTCGAACTTGCCCACACCCGCATAGTTGGCGATGCCGCGGTGATAGTCGAATGGTCCCGGCAGGGCCACGCCCCACCGGCCGTTATGTTCGCTGCCCAGGCGCTGGGCTGCCTCTGCAAAGTCGTCGAGCAGGACCTCCGCCGGCGCGTGTGCGTCCAGGTCCAGGCGCACCAGGCTGTCCGGCGTGACCCGCCAGCCGCCCACCGGGCCCTGAACTTTGGCAGCGGTCACGTGGGTCCCGCCGATTTCCAGCACCGGCGTGGGCAAACTGGCTTCCTTCATGCGCGCTCCTTGCACTTGGTAACGTTGACGATGCCGGGCAGGAACCTGCCAGCCGGCGCCGCCGAAAGAATTTCCTGGGTAATAACATGTCCCGCAGCAACGCATCCCCTGCCCCGGTTGAGGGCGCCTCGACGGCCACGGGTGCCTCCAGGGCCAGGAGTGCCCCCACCGTACGGGATGTTGCCGCCCTGGCGGGAGTAAGCCCCATGACGGTGTCCCGGACCATGGCCGGCGGCGTTAACGTCCGGCCGGAGGTCCAGGACCGCGTGCGCGAGGCCGTTGAGAAGCTGGGCTATCGGCCCAACCAGAGTGCCCGGAACACCCGGCTGCGCAAACCCACCGGCCTGATCGGCATCGCCGTCACCAACCTGGGCAACCCCTACTACGGACGGTTCGCCCTGGGTGTCCAGGAGGTGGCGTCCGCACACGGGCGGCAGATCGTGCTGGGCAGCAGCGGCGAAGATGCGGCGCTGGAGGAACAGCTGCTCACTGAGTTTGCAGGCCGCCAGCTCGAGGGCGTCATTCTGGTGCCCGCGGGAAACGGGCTGGACCCGAGCAGTGTCCGGCAGCTGGGGGATATCCCGCTGGTCCTTGCCACCAGGACGGTGGAAGGCCTGGACTGTGATGCTGTCCTGGTCGAAGATGTGGCCGGGGCCGCTGCCGGAACGGCAGCGCTTCTCGCCCAAGGCCATGTCCGCATCGGCTTCCTGGGGGACGTGGAGGCAATTTCCACCGCACGGCGCCGCTTCGAGGGCTTCCGTTCGGCTTTGGAGAATGCAGGAATTGGGTTCCAGCTTGTGCACCTGGCTAAAGTCCGGGATTCGGAGGCTGCGGCGCACGCCGTCGCCGCACTGCTGGCCGGGTCGCATCCGCCCACGGCGTTTTTCTCCGCCAACAACCGCACCACTGTGGGGGCGCTGCGGGCAATCTGCGAATGGCGGGACCGGCGTCACGCGCACGCGGGACCTGCCTGGACGGTTCCCGCTCTGGCGAGTTTCGACGACGTCGAACTGGCCGACCTCCTCGGGGTGCCGCTCACTGTAATGTCCCACGATCCCCGTGAGCTGGGAGCCACGGCTGCGAGGCTGCTGTTTGAACGGCTGGCCGGCAAGACCGGCGGTATTGCTCGCCAGGCTCCGGTCACCGTTCAGTTGCCCGTCACCTTGCGGCACTTCCAGACCAGCCATCCCGGCGGGCGCCGTTAGCTGTTCTTCAGGACGTCGGCCACCCGGACCAGGCGCCCGTCCCGGGCCGAGAGTGCCGCTGCTTCCACCATGGCCTGGATCTGCAGGGCCCGCTGCGCATCTGCTGTCACGGGCGTCCCCAGCCTGACGGCGTCAGCGAACTCCCGCCGAAGGACCGGCCAACATTCGGCGTGGTCCATTCCGGCGGTGGTGTAGTCCAGGCTCCCCGCGGCCGAGTAGACGCTGACCGTTGTCCTGACCTGGCCAAGCCGGACTGATCCTGACAGGGCCGCTTGGCCTGTAGCGCCGCCGTCGTGGAGGGTGGTCAGCGCCACGTAGTCCTTGATGCCGTCCGCGTGGACGGCATCGATGGTGCCGCCGGCCAGGTCCATGAGGTCCAGCAGGTGCGGCCCGAGGTCATGCAGGGCGCCGTACTCGTCCCGCCACCCCTGCGGGCCGTGGCCGGCCAGGAAGCCCGACTCGAGGAACCCGCCGTGGAGGTAGGTTCCGGACAGGCCAAGGATTCGTGCTTCGCTTCTTAGCCCCGCGGCGGAGGCGAGGAAGGCGCGGGTCCGCGGGTGGTAGCGCTTGGTCAGGACCACGGCATGTGCCACGCGGTTGCGCTGTATTGCCTCCGCCACCGCCACGGCCTGGGCCATCGACGCCCCCAGCGGCTTCTCGAGCAGCAGCGCACGTCCGGCGTCGGCGGCCCGCGGGGCGAGTTCGGCCTGGACCGGGGGCGGGACGGCGAAGTCCACCGCTTCACAGGAAGCGAGCAGCTCCTCGAGGGACGCAAAGGAACGGACTCCATGCTGGCGCGCCAGCTTCGACGCACTCTCCGCGCGCGCTGACCAGATACCAATGAGTTCGGTTTCCGCTCCCGCAGCGTGCAGGGGTGCATGCATCGTGGCTGCCCACTGGTCAGCCCCCACCAGCCCGACTTTTACCGGGACGTACGGGGCACGGGAAGGCCCGGGGCCGGGGTGGGAAACCATGTGATGAAGATACTGCACATTCTGCCTAACGTCTATACACAAGTGGGCTAGTGCTTATGCTAATGTCGGTTACGTCACAAACATTCGCCACAGCCCACCACCTAAGGACCGCTAAGAAGTGTCCCGCTTTCTGCGCATTGCCGCGCCACGCAGCGTCGCTGTTATCGACCAGCCCTCTGCCCCGCTGGAACCGGGGCAGGTGCGGATCCGGACTATGTATTCAGGAATCTCAGCCGGGACCGAGCTGACGGCTTACCGCGGCACCAACCCGTACCTGACGTCCGTCTGGGACCCGGAGTCCCGGCTTTTCCAGCCCGGCCATGAAATGCTCGGGTACCCGCTGGACGGCTGGGGCTATTCCGAAGTGGGCGAAGTGGTGGAGGTCGCCGCGCCGGCGGGCACCGCCGAAACAGATCCCGCGGTACGTCTGGGCGATGTGGTCTGGGGGATCTGGGGCCACCGGGACGAAGGGGTCCTCGCTGCGGAGTCGCTGCGGGGCCACGTGCTGCCGGCGGGAATGGACCCGCTGGCCGGTGCATTCGTGAGGGTGGGAGCCATTGCCCTCAGTGCCGTCCTTGCCGCTGACCTGGGCCCGGGCTCTACCGTTGCCATCTTCGGGCAGGGTGTCATCGGGCTGCTGGCAACCCGGTTCGCGGTGCTGAACGGGGCCAGCGTCATCGCAGTGGACGGCATCGAAGCCCGCCGTCATCGTGCCCTGGACTGGGGCGCGGAACATGCCCTCAACCCCTCGCCCGAGCTTGCCGGCGGGATCCGTAGGATCACCAGCGGGGCGGGTGTGGACGTCGCGGTCGAGCTCAGCGGCAACTACCGCGCGCTCCATGAGGCAACCCGGGCAGTGGGAGCTGACGGCACGGTCATCGCCGCCGGTTTCTACCAGGGCGAGGCCGCCGGCGTGCGCTTCGGTGAGGAGTTCCACCACAACCGGGTCCAGCTCCTGGCATCCCAGATAGGCTCCGTTCCCAACCGCCTCCGTTCCCGCTGGACCGTACCGCGGCTGCAGCAGACCGTGGTGGAACATCTCGCCAAGGGCCTGCTGGATGCCCCGTCCCTTGTCACCCACACCTTTCCCCTTGTCGATGCCGCAAAGGCCTACGAACTGCTGGACACGGACCCGCAATCCGCGCTTCAGGTTGTATTGGAGTTCTCATGACGTTAATAACCGTGCAGGAACAGCACCTTCCGGGCGGAAGCCTGGAAGAGAAATTCGACCACGCGCTGGCATGGGGCTTCGGCGGCATTGAGCTCCGCTCCGCCGGGAACCTGCAGTTCAAGGCCCGGCTGACAGAACTGCGGCGGGCGAGAAACGCCGGGGTCGTCATGCCCACCGCCTGCGTGGACATGACCCACTTCATCGGCGCGTTCGACGACGAACTCCGGAAGGACGCCGTCGTCCAACTGAAATCCCAGCTCAGCGTGATGGCCGAGATCGGCGGACGCGGCGTCATGACACCGGCGTCCTACGGGATGTTCTCCAAGCGCCTCCCGCCGTTTGTGCCGCCCCGCTCCGACGAGGAGGACACCGCCGTGCTGGTGGAAGCCCTAACGGCGCTCGGCGAGCACGCGGCGTCGGAGGGGGTGGAAATCTACCTGGAGCCGCTTAACCGCTACGAGGACCACATGATCAACCGCCTGGCCGACGGCGTTCGGCTGCTCAAACTCGTGGGGCAGGACGCCGTGCGCCTGGCGCCGGACACGTACCACATGAACATCGAGGAAAGTGATCCCGCGGCCGCACTGCAGGACGCCGCCCCCTTTATCGGCCACATCCAGGCCAGCGATTCCAACCGACTCGAGCCCGGTGCCGGCAACGTTGATTGGGCCCTGTTCGGGGCGACCCTGAAATCCATCGGCTACCAGGGCACCGTCGCCCTGGAGTCCCGGTTGTCCGGCCCGGCGGCCGAAGTCCTGCCTCGCGTGCCCTCGCTGCTGGGACGCTACCTGTGAGCGCCGCAGGCCCGGCCGGGAACAAGGCCGCTGCCGACCCTGCCACCCCTGCGCAGACCGCCGCACAGGCCACCGCCGTCCTGGAAGCGAACTGGCGCGGAACGCACACCGTTCCTGCCGCCGGCCTCTACCCGCACCAGTGGAGCTGGGATTCCTCCTTCATCGCGGTGGGCCTGAGCCGGGTCTCACCGCGCCGCGCCGGCCAGGAGATGGATGCGCTGTTCGCCGGGCAGTGGGACGACGGCAGGTTGCCGCAGATCGTGTTCGACCCGCACCGGGACCAGGACTACTCCCCGGGAGCGTCCTTCTGGCAGTCCCGCAGCATTCCCGGTGCGCCCCGCTGGGTGGACACGGCCGGCCTGGTCCAGCCGCCCAACCACGCCTGGGCGGTATGGAAAATCCACCAGGCCGACCCCGAGGAATCACGCCGCCGGTCCTTCCTGGAACGGAACTACCCCAAGCTGGTGCGCTGGCACGCCTACCTCACCGGGCGGCGGAACCGTGGCGGCTCCGGCCTGGCCTGCATCGTGCACCCCTGGGAATCCGGAACGGACAACTCCCCGCTCTGGGACACCGTAATGACTCGCATTCCAGCGGACTGCAAAACCGAACTGAACCGCCCGGATCTGCAGCACGCGGACCCGGGGGAGCGTCCCAGCCAAAAGGAATACGGAAAGTACTTCTGGATGGCCGAACGCTACCGGGACCACAACTGCGACGACACCGACGCGGACTACCCGTTCCTGATGGAGGACCCGCTCTTCAACACCCTCTTGGCCGTTTCGGAATATGCCCTGGCGGACATCGCGTCGGAGCTCGGGTTGCCGGGCACCGCCCACCGGAAACGGGCCAAGCTCGTCACCGCTGCACTGGAGGAGCTCTACGTCCCGGAACTGGGCTGCTACTCGGCCCGCGACATCACGGACGGAAGTGTTGTCCGCAAAGCCACTATCAACGGTCTGATCCCGTTGCTGCTGAGCGGACACGCCCATACCGAAGACCTGCTGGCCACACTTAACGGGCCACGCTTCATGGGCGGCAACGCACTCCTGGTGCCAAGCTATGACGCTACCGCCGAGGACCACAACCCCGCTCTCTACTGGCGTGGACCAGCCTGGTTCAACATGTCCTGGATGGTGGCCGAGGCGCTGGAACTGGCGGGATGCACGGAGCAGTCGGAGTATCTCCGCGGCAACATCGGCCGGCTCGCGGCCGAACACAACTTCCCTGAATACATCGACCCGTGGACCGGCGCGGCCCACGGCACCCGCAGCTTCAGCTGGACAGCCGCGCTGGCACTGGAAACCACCTACCACCGGAGCGCTTCATGACCGCCCTCGCCCCTCCGTCCGCGGTATCGGTCCTGGTGGCCCACGGCGCCATGATGCGTGGAGCCGCTGACGGCAGCGTTGGCCGTGCCGACGTGTCCGCGCTGGGAACCGAGGGCCTCTACGTGGCGGACACCCGACTCCTGTCCCGCTGGATCCTGGAAATCGACGACTCCACTTTTTGGGATGTGGGAAGCGTCCGCGAACCGGGCCGCCGCCATACTGCCCTGAGTCCCGCCGCGCGGCGGAACCAAACCCACGACCTCGTCGCCTTCCGTACACAGGAACTGGATGCAGGCGGCCTCACGGAAACCCTGTCCATCAGGAACCTGGGCCGGGAGCCGATAACGGCCCGGCTGGTGCTACGGGCGGGAACCGATTTCGCTGACCAGTTCACCGTGCGCACCGACGGCCGGACCTTCGATCTTAGCGGTGCCGCCAGCAGCCTGACAGTGCACGAGGACGGCTCCGTCGCTTTCGATTACACCCATACTTACGGTGGCCGAACCTTCGAGGCCGGGCTGCAGCTCACCGCCAGCAGGGTGCCGGCCGTCGTCCGGGAGCCGGTGGCCGGCCGCTTCGTTGGCGTCGTGCTGTCCTGGGACCTGCCGCTGGGCGTCGGGGAGACACAGAACCTGACGATTGCCGCCCTGTGCGGCGGCGAATCACGACCACCGGTTCCGGGCGCAGCCGGAAATGCCGCCGCCGGAAGTGCTGATGAGGTTGCCGACCCACTGGCCGAGCAGAGCCTCAAGGACCTGGACTCGCTGCTGATGCCCTGCCCAGCGGAACCCGCTCTGACTATTCCTGCTGCCGGGCTGCCCTGGTTCCTTACCCTCTTTGGCCGCGACTCCCTGCTGACCTCCATGCTCACCCGGGCTGAACGCCCGCAGTTACTCGGCGATGTCCTCCGCGCCCTCGCAGCCACGCAAGGCACCGCTGACGATCCTCTGCGTGTGGAGCAGCCGGGCAAAATGGTGCATGAGGTCCGGGTCAGCGAGCTGGCACATCTGGGCGCGGTGCCATACGGCCGGTACTACGGCACTGTAGACTCCACGCCCCTGTTCCTGATGGCCCTGGGACGCCTGGACGACCCCGCGCTGCTCCGCGAGCTCGAGCAGCCCGCCCGGGCTGCGGTGGACTGGATCCTTGGTGACGGCGGCCTGTGGGACACCGGATTCCTCCGCTACACTCCAGACCCGAACGGGCTGCTGCACCAGGGCTGGAAGGACTCCTTCGACGCTGTAGCCGGTGCCGACGGCCGGGAACCGGCAGGCAGTATCGCGCTGGCCGAAGTTCAGGGCTACACCTGGCACGGCCTGCAAGAATGCGCGCGCCTGGCGGCGGAACAGTGGGGTGACCAAGCCTGGGCAGACACCCTGCAGCAGGTCGCGGACGAGCTCAAAGCCCGCTTCCGCAAAGAATTTTGGATGGAACAGCAAAACTTCCCCGCATTGGCAGTGGACGCCGAAGGACGGCAGGTGGATGCGCTTGCCTCCAACGCAGGGCACCTGCTCTGGACCGGCATCCTCGACCCGGAGGATGCCCGGGCAGTCACCTCACGACTGCTCCAGAACGATTTCTTCACCGGCTGGGGGATCCGCACCCTCGCCGCCGGGCAGCACTACTACCACCCCATGTCCTACCACAACGGTTCGGTGTGGCCGCACGACACCATGTTGGCAGCCGAAGGGATGGCACGATACGGGTTTCTGGCCGAGGCACGGACGGTCGCTAAGGGGATACGGGAGGCAGCTGCGCACTTCAGCAACACACTGCCGGAGCTCTTCGGCGGCTTCTCCCGTGAAGACTTCCCCGTGCCCGTCCAATACCACCACGCAGGTTCACCCCAAGCCTGGGCCGCAGCAGCCGGCCTGACCGCTGTCCGCCTGACAGGAGAGGCGAACGTGCCAGAAGATGGATGCAGAGCCGATTCAGGCACCTCCGTCCCCGGCACCACCCCCGCAAGCACCAAACCGGCAGAAACTGCCGGCTCCGCAGGCGGATGAACGGTGTGGAGCAGCGGACCGAGGGGCGCAGTGCCGGCATGGTGGAGGTCAGAGTGCAGGAAGCAGGCCAGCTCCCCGACGCACTCACAAATGCCGTCCGCGAGGTACGGGAAGCAGCCGACAGGTACTCAACAGGCATCATGATCACCGACGTCGGCGAGGGCTGCTACGTGGTGCGGGCGCATCCGGCCGTGCCCCACGGATTGATACGGGAAACCACCTAGGCTCGCGACACGCTCTCAGGAAGAGGCAAAGGAATTCACTAACAACCTCTGACGAACCTCTCAACGCCGGGCTTAGGCGCGGATACACCAGTTGGCCTAGGCGGTTTCCAACGATCTCCGCGGCCTCGCCTTTCACCCTCGCATCCGAGTGATTAGAACGGCGAAGAGATCCATAGCAAAGGGAAGAAGAAGCAAATGAGTGGTACTTGGTTTGCCGTCGAGCATAACGATGAACAGCTATTCTCGGTCGACGAAGTAAAAGTCACCTTTAGGAAGGATCCACACATCTCGAGAGTGTGGACTATGTCACATACCCAACTGTCCGATCTCCAGAGCGCCATCGAAGACTACCGGACGGCCGACGGCGTGAGAAGTCACCCTGCCTCTCTTTAAGCGCCGGCAGTTGATCTCGGCCGGAACTGGCGGCGACTCTGATCCGTCCATGGTTGGGCACAATTCAGGTTATCCACGGCTGTAAGAAGGAGCCGTTGGAGTAGCTCCCTTGCAGCAGTAGCGGTGGATAACCCATAATAATTGTCCCCGGTTGTGGGCGGCGGACTGGGCGTTTGTGGGTTAGGTCGAACTTTCCTTCTCCACCCCGCCGGAATCGGTGTCAGCTTGTTTCGGTGAGGGCTGCACTCCTGAGCCGGTGACGGGCATGCCGAAGGTAAATGGCTAGTGCCCCAATCCCGGCCATGCCTGGCTCCGCGCGTAAGTGTCACATCAATATACGTGGACGCGAGCACTACCTCTCAGGATCGCTTTGCCAGTCTTTTGCCAATAGAGACGGAATCAACCGGCGAATACCCTTACGGGCCGGAGTGCGGAGGTCCATTCAGATTCAAGCCAGTACACGTGGCCCTTGGCTAACAGGACCGTCCGAAGAGGGTTCCGTCTGATGCCTACAAATCCTTCTCCTAACCCGAGCAGGGTGTCTCGAAACCTCTTCTCAGCGAAACCTTATTGGCCATTGCAGCCCCTTGGGCGGGGCGGCCTACAGCCACTTGCGGTGTTTGAAGGACAGGTAGAGGACGATGCCCATGGCGAGCATGAGTGCCAGGGCTAAGGGGTACCCGAAGGCCCAGTCCAGTTCGGGCATGTAGTTGAAGTTCATGCCGTAGACGGTCCCGACGAGGGTGGGGGCGAACAGGATGGCTGCCCAGGACGAGATTTTCTTGACTTCCTCGTTCTGGGCGAGGCTGGATTCGGCGAGGTGGTGCATTTCCTCGTTTTGCCGTTGCCCGACCAGGGCGGCGTTAACGGTCAGGGCGTTTTGCAGCAGGGCACGGAACCCGTCCACCCGTTCGACCAGGCGCAGGACGTGGTCGTGGACATCGCGGAGCCGGCGCTGAAGTTCCAGGTCCAGGGCGTATTTGTCGGAGCCGCGCAGGAGCGCTTCAAGCATGCCGCGCAGGGGGTGCGTGGCGCGCTGGAATTCGATGACTTCGCGGGAGAGTTCGTAGATGCGGCGGGTGACGTCCGGGTTGGAACCGAACAGTTCGTCCTCGATTTCATCGATATCGTTTTCCAGGCCGGCCACGACAGGTTCGTACTGGTCTACGACTTCGTCCAGGATTGCGTAGAGGACGGCCTGGGGTCCGAGGTTAAGCAGGTCGGGATCGGTTTCCAGTCTGCGGCGGACCCGGGCCAGGTCCGGGGACTCGGCGTGGCGGATAGTCACCGCGAAGTCGGGGCCGACGAAGACGTGCAGTTCTCCGAATTCGACCTTTTCCACGTCGTCCAGATACCGAGCGGGCCGCAGGACCGTGAAGAGGGTGTCACCGTAGCGTTCGAGTTTGGCGCGCTGGTGGCCATGCAGGGCGTCTTCGACGGCGAGTTCGTGGAGGTTGAATTCGGCTGCTACTGACTGGATCTCTGCCGGTTCGGGCCGGTACAGCCCGATCCAGGCCATTCCACCGCGTTCGCGCATCACTTCATACGTCTCGTCCAGGTTCCGGGGGTTGTCGGTCCGGTGGCCGTTGACGTAAACGGCGTTGTCCACCATCGTCATGGTTGATGCCCTCCTCGGGGGAAATCTGGGTGGTTCGTTGCGGAACGGCTGGCTGCAGCGGGGAGCCGGTGAAAGTGCCCGGCGGCAGAAAGGCGCCTGTTCACTGTACCGGCGGAGGGAGGGTGTTACCCGATGATGGGCCGTTCTTCGGGGAGGTGGTAGAGGCGGGGCCGGGCTGAGAGGGCGAGGGCGGAGGCGACGGCGACTGTGCCGATGCGTCCGGTGAACATCAGGGCCATGAGGACCCATTCGGCAGCCGGGGGCAGGTTGTAGGTGATGCCGGTGCTCATGCCGACGGTTGCAAAGGCGGAGATGGATTCGAAGAGGACTTTTTCGAGGCTGTAGTCGGTGAACATGAGCAGCAGCATGGTGCCCATCATGACGGTTCCGATGCCGAGCAGGGCTACGGAGAGGGCCTGGCGCTGGGATGAGGAGCTGATGGAGCGGTGGGCGATGGTGACCTGGTCGCGGCCGCGGACTTCGTTCCAAATGGCGAAGCCGAGCACCAAAAAGGTGGTGATTTTGATGCCGCCGGCGGTGCCGGCGCTGCCACCGCCAATGAACATCAAAATGTTGGAAACCATCAGTGTTTCCGGGGCGGCAACGCCGTAGTCGATGCTGTTGAACCCGGCGGTGCGCGGGAACATCCCGCCGGCGAAGGAGCCGAGGATCTTGCCGGTGAGGGAGAGTTGGCCGAGGGTTTCGTTTCTGTTCCATTCGAACGCGGCGAACAGCGCAGTACCGGCGGTCAGGAGGAAGAGTGTTCCGTAGATGGTCAGGCGCAGGTGGATGGTCCAGTTTTTGGGCTTCAGCTCGCCGCGGCTGAGTTGGATGATGACCGGGAATCCGAGTCCGCCGGCGATGATGGCCAGGCAGATGGGGGTGATGATCCAGGGGTCTTCGGCGAAGCCGATGAGGTTGTTGCTGTAGACGGAGAACCCGGCGTTGTTGAAGGCGGAGATGGCGTGGAAGATCCCGTGCCAGAGGGCTGTGGCAGGGTTCTGGTCGTAGGCGATCCAGAACCGGGCAGTCAGGATCAGGGCTGTTGCGGCTTCGAACCCGAGCATGATCTTGGCGACCTTGAACAGCACGGTCCGGACGTCGCCGAGGTTCAGGGTGTGGGTTTCCGTTTGTGCGACCAGTTGCCCGCGCAGGCCGATGTTTTTGCGGACCAGCAGCGCCAGCAGGGTGGCCAGGGTCATGATGCCGAACCCGCCGACCTGGATGAGCCCGAGGATGATGCCCTGCCCCAGGGGGGTCCAGAACGTTGCCGTGTCCACGGTGATCAGGCCGGTGACACAGACCGCCGAGACCGAGGTGAACAGGGCCGGCATGAACCCTTCAGCGCCGCCGTCAGTCCGGGCCGCCGGGAGCATCAGCAAAGCGGCGCCGATGATGATGACCAGTAAAAACGCCACCGGGACGGCCCTGACCGGATGGGACATCAGCCTGCGGACGACGTTGCCCTTCCCGGGCTTACCGTTCCTGGCTTCCCGCAGCATTTTCTGGACAGCGGCGACGCTGGCAGGGTCCAGCCCCGGCACTCCAGTTTCCGCCGGTTGCGGGGGGCTCCTGCGCAGGCTCATCCCACGTGGATACCGGGACGCCGGTCCGGGTCTGGTTCGTTTTCGCGGATGATCTCGCGGACGACCGGTGCGGTGTCGCCGCGTCCCAGGAGCAGGTAGCGCATCAGGTGGGCCAGGGGGTTGCCTTCGGACCATTCGAAGTAGGCGTGCGGGCGGACGCCGGTGCAGTCGCGCAGGGCAAGGAGGATCGCCGCGATGGCGTTCGGGGCGGCCGGGCTCTGGGCGCGGAGCACCCGGTGGCCGTCCACCTCCACACCGTGAACAGCCAGGGTGTCGCTGAACTCGGAAGGGTCGGTGATGTCGATTTCCAGGAAGATCACATCAGCCGTGCCCGGCACAGGATTGTTCTCGCGCTGTTCCGCTTCCTTCCCGGCGTATTCGGCGGCGTTGCGGGCTTGGGGGCGGTTGGCGATGAGGTTGATCCGGCCGTCGTACTCGAGTGTGTCGGCGATGAAGCGGCGGGCGTTGTCGTCGAACTCAAGCCTGTCCACGCGCAGCTCGGTGGTGCGGCTGATGCGGGAGACGAGGGACACGGCGATGATGCCGAGGATGAAGAACCCGGAGATGGTGATGCCGTCCGGTTTTTCGAGTACGTTCGCGGCGAGGGCGTAGAGCATCACCACGGTCAGTACGGTAAAGCCGATGGACGCTGCCCGCTGCTTCTTGCGGATCGCGGAGATGGTGACGGCGATGGCGCCGGAGACCATCATCGCGAGGATGCCGGTGGCGTAGGCGCCGGCCTGGGAGTTGACGTCGGCGTTGAAACCGATGGTGATCAGGATGCTGATGGCGGTGTAAACGAGGACCACCGGGCGGACGGCGCGGGACCAGTCCGGGGCCATGCCGTAGGAGGGCAGGTAGCGGGGGACGATGTTGATCAGCCCTGCCATGGCGGAGGCACCGGCGAACCAGAGGATCAGGATGCTGCTGATGTCGTAGACGGACCCGAAGCCGTTGCCGAGGTGTTCGTGGGCCAGGTAGGCAAGGGCGCGGCCGTTGGCCTCGCCGCCGGCTTGGAATTCTTCGGCGGGGATGAGGACGGTGGTGACGAAGCTGCTGCCCAGCAGGTAGACGCTCATGATCAGTGCGGCCGCGGTCAGGAGTTTGCGGGTGTTTTTGACCCTGCCGGCCAGCTTTTCCTCAGGGGTGCTGCCTTTGGCGGCGACCAGGGGCATCATGCTGACACCGGTTTCGAAGCCGGACAGGCCCAGAACCAGCAGGGGAAACGCGATCAGGGCGGGGCCAATGATTCCGGTGAAGCCACCGCCTGAAGAGGTGAGGGCCTCGGTCCAGTTGGTGAGCGCACCGGGCGTGGTGAAAACGTCCATGATTCCGGTGCCGATGATGACGGCGTTCATGAGGAGGAAGACTGCCACCAGGGGGATGGCGACGGCGACGGCTTCGGAGAAGCCCAGCAGGAACACCCCGCCCAGGATCAGGAGCAGGACCACGGTGATCGTGACGGCCTGGCCCTCAAGGAAAGGTGGCAGGTAGGGGTTTTCGAGCAGGTGCACGGTGGCATCAGCTGCGGAGAGGGTGATGGTGATGATCCAGGAGGTTGCGACGAAGCCCAGCAGGACCAGCACGAAGACCTTCCCCCGCCAGAACGGCAGGAGCCGTTCGAGCATCGCCACGGACCCCTGGCCGTGGGGGCTTTCCTTGGCCACCCGCCGGTACATGGGCAGCATCCCGAGCAGTGTCAGGGCCACGATCAGCAGCGTCGCCAGCGGGGAGAGCGCCCCGGCGGCGAGGGCGGCGATACCGGGCAGGTAGGACAGGGTGGAGAAGTAGTCCACTCCGGTCAGGCACATGACCTTCCACCAGCTCTGCTGGGCGGCATGGCTTTCGTTTGCCTCCGGTCCCACGGGCTGGTTCACCCGGTGTTCCAGCAGCCACCTGACCAGCGGGCTGCCGGGGGAAGCTTCGCGTTCAGGGTTGGGAACGGTGGCAGGAATGGAGAACCGGGCAGAAGCCGTCAAGGACGTGTCTTTCTATACTGCCAAAAACGGGCACAACTCTCCCCGTTTTCAGGCGCGACGCTGTGCTGATAACCACCGGAGCGTAGCACCGGGCAAAGCCCGTCAACGCGGGGTTTCCGCCGATCTTAATGGTTTCTTAACGCCCTCTTGCGGACGTCAAACAAGCCCCTGCAGCAGGTGTGAAGGGGCTACTCCTGGAAGCGGTATCCCAGTCCGGTTTCGGTCAGCAGGTGCCGTGGACTCGCCGGGTCGGTTTCGAGCTTCCGCCGCAGCTGGGCGAGGTAAACCCGCAAATAGGCGGTCTCCTCGGAGTAGGCAGGACCCCACACCTGTCTGAGGATCTCCTCATGTGTGACCAGGGCGCCGCTGTTCCTGGCCAGCAACTCCAGAATGTTCCACTCAGTGGGCGTGAGCCGGACCGTCACACCCCGGCGGGTCACCTGCTTGGTGGCGAGGTTGACGGTAAAACTGCTGGTTTCGATCACCGGAGTGTCCCCGGGGGAGCCGCGGCGCAAGGCGGCACGGAGCCGGGCCATCAGTTCGTCCATCCCGAACGGCTTGGTCACATAATCGTCAGCGCCGGCATCCAGGGCCTGGATCTTGTCATCAGACCCGTGCCGTGCGGACAGGACCACGATCGGGACTTTGTTCCAACGCCTGAGCCGGCGGATCACCTCGACACCGTCCAGGTCGGGAAGACCGAGGTCCAGGATGATGACGTCCACCGGATGCTGGGCCGCCTGCTCCAGCGCGTTCTGTCCGGTGAATGCGGTGACGGTGGAATAGCCCCTGGCGTTCAGGTTGATTTGCAGGGCACGGAGGATCTGGACCTCGTCATCAACGATCAGTACCGATGCCATGGAGTCCTTTCGTGGGAGGTGTCGGCGCTACGCCGGTGGAGAGCGGCAGCCGGATCACCATCGTCAAGCCCCCGCCGGGGGTGGGCTCAGCCAGCAGAACCCCGCCCATGGCTTCGGTGAACCCTTTCGCCACGGCCAGGCCGAGGCCGATTCCTGTCCCGGGCGTGGTGTCATCGGCTCGTTGGAAGGGTCGGAACATGGCCAAGACCTTGCCTGCCGGGATGCCGGAGCCGTGGTCGACGACGGTGAGCTCGCTGGCAGGAATATCCCCAATTCTTGCACTGCCCGCACCACCCACGGCGCCGGAGATGACCACATCAGAATCGGGGGCATACTTCAAAGCGTTCTCCACCAGGTTCGCGATCACGCGTTCGAGCATCCCGGGATCGGCATCGACCGGCGGCATGTTGTCCGGCAGCAACACGCGGAGCCTCTGCGAGTCCGTGCCGCGGAGCGCTTCACCCACCACATCGGCCCAAAAGACCGGGCGGATAAGGGGCGCAACGGAGTCCGCGGTGATCCTGGACATATCCAAAAGGTTGCTGATCAGATGGGCCAGCCGGTCCGCACCGGACTCCACGGTGTCCAGCAGTTCTTCCTGCTCCTCAGGCGCGAGACTAATGGTCTTGTCGCGCAAGCTGCTTGCCGCTAACTTGACGCCAGCCAAGGGCGTGCGCAGATCATGGGACACCGCCCGCAGAATGGACGTTCGCACGATGTTCCCCTCGGCCAGGCGTAGGTTTTCCCGCTGGCTCGCGGTGAGCTCTTCGCGTTGGACCATGGCCAGCAGATGCGCACCGAATGCGGCCAACAACCGACGTTCATCCTGGGTCAGTTCCTTTCCGGTGAGTGTGAGCCTCCGGTCCCGGTCCAGCTGCTCCACTATGTCAGCATCCGTTAGGACAGTCGGGCGGGGTTCGCCGGAAAACTCCTGAAGCTCCCACACCACGCTCGCGCCCGGCCCAGTCTCACGCCTGACCCACAGACCTGCTCCCTTCACCTGAAAATGCTCCCGAACCTTGGCCAGGAACGCAGGGATACTGTTTCCTTCAGCGACCGCCCGACGGCTCAAATCACTAAGGACCGCCGCTTCCGCCCCGGCGATGTGCGCCTCCCTGCTGAGCTTCGCCGAGCGGTCCACGACCAGTGACACGGCCACCGCCACCACGACAAAGATGAACAACGCCAGGACATTCTCAGGATCAATCACCGCCAATGACCCGAAAGGTCGGACGCTGAAGTAATTCACGATCAACCCAGCGACCACAGCCGCCAATACTGCGGGCCACAGCCCCCCTAGCAGCGCGACACCAACAATCCCGGTGAGCTGTACCAGCATGTCCGTTGACAACTGGTCATGAGGCAGAAGCTTCAAAAGGAACTGCAGGAGCGGAGGGAGCCCCAAAGCGAGGACAAATGCCGGTACCTCCCGCCGCCGCCCCAGCCTCGGAGCCGTCCGTCCCTCGCGGCGCCCAAGAAAAATGCGCAAATTACCACGTGCCATGGCTCCATTGTTCCCCTCCGCCCGAAGCTCCAAGCCTTGGAGGGCTCAAAGGGTGCCCCAAAAAGACTGCATGTCTCGAAACCTCTGCGCCTCGAATCGTTAGCTTTGCAAGACAGTCGACGGAGCAGACCGCCCGACCTTCTGACAGTGCGGAGAGGCCGTGCTGCAACAGCTGAACGGCACCTGCCATTTAGCGCTGCGAAAATCCCGCCATTTACCGCTTCGATTCACAGACCTGCCGCTTCATGTCGAATGCCGCTCGGGCGCCACTCCATGTCGCAGTCCTCGCCCTGGCGGTTATAAGGTCTTTAGGTACCGCCAACTGGACACTCGCGCGCAATAGGGTGGGGAAACTTTCGGGGCGCCCTGTAAGGAAGTCTGCGTATCCGGAAACATGATCAGTACCCGGAGATTCCGGGGTTCTGGTAAGCGGGGCGGTCCCATGTTGTTGGAGCGCGAAACGGAGTTTGAGGCCCTTTACAGGGCACACTACCGCCGCGTCTACCATTACATTCTCCGCCGTATCGGCGACCCGGAGACAGCCCAGGAACTGACGGGCGATGTCTTCCGGATAGCGTGGCGAAAGTTTGATGACCAGGACGACGCCGGCCTGCCGTGGCTTTGCGCGGTGGCGCACAATCTTTTGGGGAACGAATACCGCGGAAGGAAACGCCGGCGCGAACTGTTGGTGAAGCTGAAGGATTTTGCCCTTGTTGGGGCCGCGGTCCAGGAAGCATCAGCGGATGGTCACCGCGCCGATGAAGGACCCGCTACTGACGTGGTGATTGAAACACTTGGCCGGCTCCCTGAACGTCACCGTGAGGTTCTCATCCTGGTGTACTGGGACAACTTCACTACGGCAGAACTGGCACGCTGCCTCGGCTGCACCGAAGGGGCAGCCGGAGTCCGTATCCACAGGGCAAAAAAAGCGTTCGCAGCTGCCCTTCCGAAGAACGTCCGGAGCGCAGGGAGCTGACATGGACCCCATCGACGAGCTTTTGAGGCGCGCAAACCCCGTCCGGGACGATGCGGAACCACCCCGTGCACCGGTGGCGGAATTTCGGCAGGCACAGACGGTACTTCCCATGGATGACCGCGTCCACAACAAGGGGGCAGGGTCCGACCAGCCTCGGCTTCGCGGGCCCTTCCGCAAACTGATGCCTGCCCTCGCCATTGTGGCAGCCACCCTGTTGCTGGTGTCCGCAGCGCTGGTGGGCCTGCTGTCATCGAATGTGATGTCTCCTCAACCTGTGGCACCGCCGGAGACCGGGACTGCGGCCGCGGACGACTGGCGGCTGGGCAGCTTCTCGGCGGACGTCCTCAGGAATGGTGAAACTGTTGTCCACGTCCGCATTCCCCCTGGGTGGCAGTTGGACCAGGCGGACAATGATGTCGACAGTACCAACCCGGACTATCCGGCCGCGGCCGGGTATCTGAACGCTCCAGCCAACCTGGCGGGCCAATCAGGAGCCCGAGTCACCGCGGCGATGGTCTACTACGGCCAGTTCGGAAGCCGCTACGATCCTGCTGCATGCCCGGGCCCCCAGGAGTCCTTCACGGAACTCGACAGTTCACCGGTTGATGTTCCCTATGAGCGGGGCATCGAGGGCACTGTTCCGCCCCGTTTCGTGTACCGGGTGGTATCCAGCGCCGACGGCAAGCTTGTCCCGTCGTTCGGCATCACCACGCGGGCGCCAGGGACCAGCACCGATCCCTGCACCCAGTACTTCCAGGTCAGGGCTGAGCGGCCAGGCTTCTACTTCATGTTCACCAGCTATGTCCTGTTCTCCGGCCAGTACCCGGGCTGGCTGGTGCCCTCAAATCCGCTAGCCCACACGTTTTCCACCCTTGAGGAGGCCGAGGCCTTCATGGACACAACGGAGTACCGGGACATCAAACGAATGTTCAGTTCGGTAAACATCACGGCCCCCTAACGGGCCTGCGGTTTTGCATCTGGAGGTAAAGACATGGATTCAGCAAGCTCCCGCGAATTAGCAGCGACAGATGCTTTACTGCTGCGGATACTGGCCGCCGTGGCAAGGCGAACCGGGGATCTCCACTATGCCAGGGCGATCACCGTTGACGCCTACCGGGCCGCTTTGGCCGAGCCGGAAGGAGCCGCTCCGCGGTTTGGGTGCATACTGGCCACGGCGCTGGACGCCGCCACGAAAATGGCCAACGACAAGGACCAGGCCGCTGCCCGCACCGCATCGGACGCCGGGGCGATTGCATCCTTGCGACCATCTGACCGGCAGATACTGCGGCTGGTGTACTGGGACCAGGTCAGCATGGCCGAGCTGGCCGAATACCTGGACTGTTCCATCGCCGAGGCCGGCCGCCGCCTTGACCGCGCTTACCGGCACGCCGAAAGGCGGCTCCGCAGGGTGGTGCCCCTTCCACAGCCGCCCGAACCTCCTGCCCTCCAGCCACAACACTGACCTGATGTTGCTATGAACCCCATCGAACAGCGCATCCAGGACGCTGCCCCTCAGTTGGATCCAGCGAACCCGTCATTTTCCCTTGAGGAACTTCAGATCCTTGCTCCTGCCAACGAACCCGAGCAGCTCACCCCGGGCAACGCCGGTATCTACCGGCATGCCGGCGTCAGGCATCGGCGCCACGGCAGTGCGCGGTCGGTGCTGGGTTTTGTCCCGTTGGCCCTGATCCTGCTCATCGGTATTCTGCAGATGCTGCCCCAAGCGAGCCAGAATGCCGATGAAGACGCAGCAAAGGCTGCCTTTCCGGACCCTGGACTGCTGTGGCGGACCGTCACAGTTACCCGCCCTTGGGCAACCGGGCCGCAGCTGTCCGCCAGTTTCGACCTTCCGGCAGAATGGCAGGTCCGGCGCCACCGGCCGTCCACTGATTTCCCAGGGCTGCACGCCACCGTCCGGGATCGGGATGGGCTGGTGGTAGCTATGTTGTACCTTGGTCCCGCGCCCGCCGGGGCGCTGGCCTGGACATGCGGCCAGTTCCCCTTCAGCGGCGTGGAACTGGACCGGAAGGAGGTACAGACGGGCACAGAAATCCTTGACCCGGGCCTCACGACCGCGTACCGGTATGAACTCGAGGCGGGCCAGGAGACGCGGGGCACCTTCGGCCTGGTCCCCGACAGCAGCCGGGGTACCGCCTGCTCCACCGGAACGGAGGCGGTTCCGACGGGGCAATTGATTGTCCTATTTGGGGATGCCCTCCGGATTCCCACCGTGAAAGCGCCGCAGGTGCCGCGGAGCGGGTACGCGAGGACTTTCACCATCGATGACGATGCACGCACGTACTTGGCGTCCGCGGAGTACGCCTCGCTTCGCAGGATGGTCACGTCCCTGCACGTGGATGTCCCTGCCGACACCTCGTATATCTGGGACGTTGCGACAGGTAAACCGCCCGGGCATTGGTGAACGAGCTAACGGGTGAGTGGAGGACGTTCAAACTGAACCCTATTGCAGCCAACCATCGTCCATTAGTTTCTTAGTAAGGTTCGCTATCCCAAACCGGTAGGAGTCCTGCCGTCTGGCTTACGCAACCCCAGTAAGGCCCTGACGTCTCATCAAAGATCGTTATGTAAGCCGTTCCACGCAGCAGATCGTGGAGCCGATCGCAGCGATCCAACTTGTGGAATGGTGTGGGTGCCGCGTAGAGCGGTTCTGACCTCCCGCCCGGGAAACGCCACGAACGAGGGGGGAACACCCCCTTTTGCGGGCACTACCCACGCCTGTATCAAAAGGGTGGCGCAGGTTCTGGTAAACCGTCTCCGTGATCCCATAATCGAGGGCAAGGATGGCTTTCGAAATGCCGGGGCGTGCGGCGCCTGTCACGAGCGGGTGTCGAGGTAGTGCAGAATCGCCCGAGCCGTTTCTTCAGGAGCGCTGACGTGGGGGCAGTGCCCGGTGGCCTGAAGCTGCATGAGGGTGCTGTGTTCCAGATTCTTGTGCAGGTAGGCGCCCACTTCCGGCGGGGCAAGGCGATCGTCGGAGCACTGCAGAATCAGGCAGTTGGTGCGCAACTTTTTCAGTTGAGGGCGGGTGTCGGAAAAGAAGGTTACCTCGGCGAAGTGGCGTGCGATGGCCGGATTTGTCCGGCAGAAGCTGGCACGCAGGTCCTCCGCTAATTCCGGCTCCTGCGGGTTGCCCATGACCATGGGCGCCAAGGCCGCGGCCCAGGCGAAATAGTTGCTGTCCAGGGATGCCAGCAGGCCCTCGATGTCTTCCCGCGAAAACCCGCCCACGTAACCGTCATACGGGTCATCAGTATGACGGGGTGAAGGAGCAAGCAGGGCAAGGTGGGAGAAACGGTTGGGGTCCTGCACGGCAGCGATCACGGCAATCATTGTGCTGACACTGTGGCCCACCAGGATGACGTCCTCAAGCTCGAGGGCGGCGCAAATCTCGAGCAGGTCCGACGCGTACCCGTCCAGGGACCCGTACTTCTCCCAGTCATATGCGCTGATGTCGGAGTTTCCCGCACCAACATGATCAAAAAGAACCAGCCGGTAATCATCAACGAAGTAGGGCAGCAGCTTGCGCCACATGGCCTGGTCGCAGCCAAAACCGTGGGCAAACATCATGACAGGCCCATCATCCCGGCCGGTTGTGGTGACATTGTTCCGGCCGATTACCGCAGCAACTGCTTCGATCACATTCTCACTGACGCTCGCGTAGGGTGGTCTCCTGCCCCAGACTATCCACGGGAAATAAAGAATCCTAGGGATTCTTCCACTATGACGGTCAAGGTGAGGTCGATTCAAAACAAGGAGCCGTGTGTCAGCTTGGAGTTGCCGCTGTGACAGGCTGCAGTTATGGACACCTCATCTCGGGAACATGACCTCGTTCTCTACGGAGCGACGGGTTTCGTTGGCCGACTGATCGCGGGCTACGTCGCGGAAAATGCACCGGCCGGTATGCGAGTCGGACTCGCGGGCCGGTCGAGGTCCAGACTCGCCGCGGTTCGGTCGCAGTTGCCGGCCGAGGCAGAGGGATGGGCCCTCATCGAAGCCGACTCGGAGGACGCGGACTCGATTGCCGCCCTGGCCGCGGGCACGCGCGTGCTCTTCACAACCGTCGGTCCATACGCGAAACACGGACTACCCGTCGTCGCCGCCTGCGCACGGGCCGGTACGCACTACGCCGACCTCACCGGTGAGGTGTCCTTCGTCCGGGAGGCGATCGACCGTTACGACGCTCTGGCCAGGACGAGCGGGGCCCGGATCGTGCACTCGTGCGGCTACGATTCGGTGCCGTCCGACCTCGCTGTACTGCTGCTTCATCAGGCGGCAGAAGCCGATGGCGCTGGTGCCTTGGTCGAGGTCCAACTTGTTGCTACGGCCAAGGGTGGCATCAGCGGAGGCACGCTCGAATCGATGCGCGGGCAGCTCGACGCGATGCGATCGAGCACCGCTTTGAGGTCATTAGCCGCGGACCCCTACGCTCTGAGCCCGGACCGCACACGGGAACCGACGACACAACAGCCTCCTGACGCCGGTCCTGTGCGCCGTTCCGATAACGGCACCTGGACCGCGCCTTTCGTCATGGCCCCGTTCAACACCCGGATAGTGCGCCGCAGCAACGCCTTGCAGGGCTGGGCCTACGGCCGTTCCCTTCAGTACGGCGAGGTGATGGGGGTGGCACGGGGACCGGCCGGAGCAGTCATCGCCAGGGCAACGGCACTCGGGCTGCGGGCATTCACAGGCGCGATGGCGTTCCCTCCGACCCGGAGGGTGCTTGACCGCTTTCTTCCGGCACCGGGTGTGGGTCCGAGCACCAGCACGCAGCGCGCGGGCTGGTTCCACTCCCAGGTGACCGCCCGCACCGAGGACGGGCACCGATACCAGGCGGTTGCTGCTGGCCCCGGTGATCCCGGCTATGCCGCCACCGCCGTGATGGCAGGCGAGACCGCACTCGCTCTTGCCCTCGACGGTGACCGGCTGCCCGCCGCGAAAGGGTCGCTGACACCCGCCACTGCACTCGGCAACGTGCTCATACAGCGACTCCGCGCGGCCGGCCACACTTACCATGTAACCAAACTCGCCTGAATTTAGGTCCTGCGGGTCAGCTGATAGCGAGGCAATTTCGGGGGTTCCAGAAATGCATGACCAACGCCGGCAGCCGGGCATCGCGTGCCCAACTGCCGGCGTTGAATGTGGTGTGGTCAGTCGACGAGGCCGCCCGAGAGCCCCTTACCAAGCCACTTCCGGGCAAGGATGCCGAAGATGACAGGCGGCAGGATGCCCAGGGTGCTTGCGGCGAACATCGATCCCCACTCCACCTGGAAGGCCCCGAAGTACCCGGGGATCGTAGTGGGGAAGGTGTTAGCTGTCCGCTGGGTGAGGACGAACGCGTAGAAGAACTCGTTCCAGGTAAGAATAAACACCAGGGTCGCGGTCGCAATGACACCGGATGCCGCCATGGGAAGCGAAACCCTACGGAACACGCCCCACTCCGTGAGGCCGTCCACCAAACCGGCCTCTTCAACTTCCGCAGGGATGTCCAGGAAGAAGCCGTGCATCATCCAGATGCCGAAGGCCAGGTTGTAGACGATATAGACGGCGATGATTCCGGCGTACGTATCGATGAGGCCTGCGCCGGATGCCAGGAGATAGATCGGCAGTGCGAAAACCACGGCAGGGCCCATACGCGTGCCCAGGACCAGGAACAGGAAGCGGTCCTTGTGCTTGCCCTTCATCCGGGCAAGCGCGTGGCCTCCCATGGCGGAGAGCACGACGACGATGGCCGTGGTGACCAGGGCGATGAGGAAGCTGTTGAACAATGCCCGCGGGAAGGCGCTGCCCAGGACCCGCTCGAAGGAGGTCCAGTCCGGAGCCTGGAGCCAGTCGGTGGGCATCTGGCGCCAGTCCACCTGAGGTGTGACTGCGATGCCTGGAATACGACTTCGAGGAGATTTGGGGAGTCTCGCAATTCACCTTCGAAGCCTTCGCCCTTGGCACCCTCGGCTCCATCCTTGCCCTGGGGATCGTGGGCTATATCCGCGGCAGGAAGGTACGTGAAGCTGTCTCACCGGCCGCCCCTGTCGAGGACGCCGGAATCCTCCTGTCCGAAGGCTGACCGGCCGGAGCAGGGATCCCCCGCACGGATGCCGGCGAAATGCCCAGGCCAACTCCGCAGCCAGTAACGAAGGAACATCTATGAGTAACCCGCCGTTCCAGGTCGGCAGGCTCGTGACAACTCTCGAGGGCGCAAGCGACAGCCCCAGCGGCAGCAACCCCCTCCCGGTCCGATAGGGAAGGCCGATCGACCGTATGCAGGCAGGTGACCTGTACGCGGTGCTGGATGATTGGATCTCGGCGAACTGGATCTCGTCTGGTCATCATCACCTGCTACACAGAGGATCCTTAGGGTAAGAACATACCGTCCAGGCCAGCCCGCGACCTGCTGGCTAGGTCAAACCATCCGAGACCGCTCCAACGAGGACCGACATGACCGCAGAACTTTTACAGGGCATCGAGCGCTTCACCGTGACACAGAAGCTCACCCTGATGGTGAATCGCTACGAAATACGTTCCGCCACTGGAGACGGGCAGGCCGGGCACCTGCTCGCCGTCGCCCAGCAGAAGCGGGCCGCTTTCAAGGAGCAGGTGACCTTTTACCAGGACGAGTCGAGGACCATGCCGATCTTCTCCTTCAAGGCCCGGCAGCGCATCGACCTCGGCGCGACGTACGACGTGCTGGACGCCAATGGACAACCAATTGGCAACTTCCGTAAGGACTTTGCCAAATCCCTGCTGCGGTCGACGTGGCACCTCGAAGCGTCCGGGCTGAAAGTCACCGGAAGTGAACGCAACGTTGGCGTCGCCCTCGGCCGGCGCATATGGGAAGCGACGCCGATTGGTGATGTGGTCCCTTCGCCCTTCCGTTTCCACTTCGACTTTGTCGACACGAACGGAGAGGTGCTCATGACATCAGAGCGGGAAAGGTCCCTGCGGGACCGGTACCTCATCACCCTTCCGGGTGCACGACTCGATGGCAGGGTTGCGGCGGCTATGGCAGTCGCACTGGATGCTCTGCAGTCCCGATAAGCCTGAGAAAGCGACAGGACGAACGCGCTGCCCGGGAGCAACTACGCCCTCCGAGAACCGCCTCAACTTCTCCTCCACAAGCGCGTCCCCACCCCAGCCTCCGGACGTAAACTGACCTTCGCACCACAACTTGTGGACACTGTGTCAGGAGCCGCCCATGCTCTGGAAGCTGCTTGTTGAATACGTCCGGCCGCACCGGAAGCTGCTGGCCGCCGTCGTAATTTTCCAGCTGGCGCAGTCCATCGCGTCCCTGTACCTGCCCACGCTGAACGCCGACATCATCGACGAGGGCGTGGCCAAGGGCAACGTCGGGTACATCCTCAGCCTGGGGGGCGTGATGCTGGGGATCACCCTGCTGCAGATCGTCTGCGCGGTCATCGCCGTGTACTTCGCGGCGAAGGCGGCGATGGGCGTGGGCCGGGACCTCCGGGACGCGATCTTCACAAGGGTGGGCGACTTCTCCGAGCAGGAGGTAACCAAATTCGGCGCAGCCAGCCTCATCACACGGTCCACCAACGACGTCCAGCAGGTCCAGCAGCTGGTGCTGATGTCCGGCACCATGCTGGTCACCGCGCCCATGCTGAGTATCGGCGGGGTGATCATGGCCGTGCGGCAGGACGCGCAGCTGTCCTGGCTGATCGCCGTCGCCGTCCCGGTGCTGCTGATCGCCGTCGGCCTGATCACCGTCCGGATGGTGCCGCTGTTCCGCAAGATGCAGAAGCGGATCGACACCGTGAACCGGGTCCTCCGCGAGCAGCTCACCGGCATCCGCGTGGTGCGCGCCTTCGTCCGCGAGGACATCGAGACCGAACGCTTCGCCCGCGCCAACGAGGACGTCACGGACACCGCCCTGCGCGCCGGCCGGCTCATGGCGCTCGCGTTCCCCATGGTCATGCTGGTCCTCAACGTCTCGTCCGTGGCCGTGATCTGGTTCGGCTCGTTCCGCATCCAGGACGGGTCCATGCAGGTGGGCACGCTCATCGCGTTCCTGAGCTACCTGCTGCAGATCCTGATGTCCGTCATGATGGCCACGTTCATGGCCGTGATGATCCCGCGCGCCGCGGTGTCCGGGGACCGGATCGGGGAGGTGCTGCGGACCGAGTCGAGCGTCCGGCCGCCGCTTCATCCCGTCAGTACGACGGCGGCACAGGACGGCCGCCGGCGCGGCGAGCTGGAGATGCGCGACGTCGGATTCGCCTACCCGGGTGCCGACCAGCCGGTCCTCACCGGGATCAGCTTCACCGCCAGGGCAGGGCAGACGACGGCGATCATCGGCAGCACCGGCGCCGGCAAGACCACCCTGGTGAACCTCATGCCCCGGCTGTTCGATGCCACGGAAGGCTCGGTCCGGATGAACGGCGTGGACGTCCGCGAGCTGCACCCGGACCTGCTCTGGGGGCACATCGGCCTGGTTCCGCAGCGGCCCTACCTGTTCAGCGGCACCGTCCGCAGCAACCTGCTCTACGGCAAGCCGGACGCCACCGAGGACGAGCTCTGGCAAGCGCTGGAGATCGCCCAGGCCCGCGACTTCGTGGAGCGAATGGACGAGGGGCTGGATGCGCCCATCAGCCAGGGCGGCACCAACGTCTCCGGCGGGCAGCGGCAGCGGCTGGCCATCGCCCGGGCCTTGGTGAAACGGCCCGAGCTGTACATCTTCGACGACTCGTTCTCCTCGCTGGACACCGGCACCGACGCCCGGCTCCGGCAGGCGCTCAAGCGCAGCACCGCCGGCGCCACGCTGGTGATCATCGCCCAGCGCGTCTCCAGCATTGTGGATGCGGACCAGATCTTAGTGCTCGACGACGGCAGGATCGTGGGGCGCGGAACGCACCGCGAGCTGCTGGAGACCTCGGAGACGTACCGCGAGATCGTCTCCTCCCAGCTGGCAGCGGAGGAGACGGTATGAGCGCGCCGCACCGCCCGCCGTCGTCCGCTGCCGGTACCGCGCCCGGGGCCAAAACGGCAAGCGCCGACGTCGTCCGCATCCCCCGCCCGGCAGGCGGCCCGGGGCGCGGCGGGCCGTTCGCGGGGATGAACGTCCCGGCGGAGAAGGCGATGAACTTCTGGCCGTCGGCCAAGCGGCTGATGGGGACGCTGCGGCCGGAGCGGGCGTGGCTGCTGCTGGTGTTCGTGACGGCGGTGGCCGGGGTGGCGCTGTCCGTGATCGGGCCGCGGCTGCTGGGGGAGGGCACCAACCTGATCTTCGCCGGCGTGGTGTCCCGGGAGCTGCAGGCCGGGACGAGCAAGGAGCAGGTGATTGCGCAGCTGCGGGCGTCCGGGGAGGGGCAGCGCGCGGACATGCTCAGCGCGATGGACCTGGTGCCGGGGCAGGGGATCGACTTCGCGGCGCTGGGCAGTGTGCTGACGTGGGCGCTGGTGCTGTATGTGCTGTCGTCGGCGTTTATGTGGGTGCAGGCGTATGTGCTGAACGGGGTGGTGCAGCGGACGGTGTTCGGGCTGCGGGAGCGGATCGAGGCGAAAATCAACCGGCTGCCGCTGCGGTATTTCGATTCGATCCAGCGCGGCGAGCTGCTCAGCCGGGTCACCAACGACGTCGACAACATCTCCCAAAGCCTGCAGCAGACCATCAGCCAGGCGGTCACGTCGGTGCTGACCGTGGTGGGTGTGCTGGTGATGATGGTGATCCTGTCGCCCACGCTGGCGCTGATCGCGCTGGTGACCATTCCACTGACGCTGGGGCTGACGGCGCTGATCGCCAAGCGCTCGCAAAAGCTGTTCGTGGCGCAGTGGAAGCACACGGGGGAGCTGAACGGGCAGATCGAGGAGACGTACACCGGGCATGCGCTGGTGAAGGTGTTCGGCCGGCAGCAGGAGGTGGGGGAGCGGTTCCGGCAGAAGAACGCGGAGCTGTATGAGGCCAGCTTTGGCGCCCAGTTCATTTCCGGGCTGATCATGCCGGCCATGACGTTCATCGGGAACCTGGTGTATGTGGGGATCGCCGTGGTGGGCGGGCTGCAGGTGGCGTCCGGGGCGATGCAGCTGGGCGATGTGCAGGCGTTCATCCAGTACTCGCGGCAGTTCACCATGCCGCTGGCGCAGCTGGGGTCCATGGCGAACGTGCTGCAGTCCGGGGTGGCGTCGGCTGAACGGGTGTTCTCTTTGCTGGACGAGGAGGAGGAGTCTGTGGAGCCGGCCCCTTCTACCGGGCCTGTGTTCGGGCGGGGGCGGCTGGTGTTCTCGGATGTGTCATTCTCGTATTCGGCGGAGCAGCCACTGATCTCCTCGCTGTCCCTGGTGGCGGAGCCGGGGCAGACGGTGGCGATTGTGGGGCCCACCGGGGCGGGGAAGACCACGCTGGTAAACCTGATGATGCGGTTCTACGAGATTGATGCGGGGCGGATAACGCTCGACGGCGTGGACGTCACCTCGGTGCCGCGGCGCGAGCTGCGCTCGCGGATGGGGATGGTGCTGCAGGATACGTGGCTGTTCGCGGGGACCATCCGGGACAACATTGCATATGGGCGGCCTTCGGCTACTGAAGCTGAAATTCTGGAGGCGGCGCGGGCGACGTATGTGGACCGGTTCGTGCGGTCGCTGCCTGACGGGTACGACACTCTGCTTGAGGACGAGGGGTCCAACGTGTCTGCCGGGGAGAAGCAGCTGCTGACGATTGCCCGGGCGTTCCTAGCGCGGCCGTCGGTGCTGATCCTGGACGAGGCCACTTCGTCTGTGGATACCCGGACTGAGGTGCTGGTGCAGAAGGCGATGAGTGCCCTGCGGTCCGACCGGACTTCCTTTGTCATTGCGCACCGCCTGTCCACGATCCGCGACGCCGACCTCATCCTGGTGATGGAGGCCGGCCAGATCGTGGAGCAGGGCACGCACGCTTCACTGCTTGCCGCGGGTGGGGCTTATGCGCGGCTGTATGAGGCGCAGTTCGCCGCTCCGGCGGCGGAGGTTTAGACAAACAGACCCGTAATAATTAGCTTCACCGCGCACTTGTTGAGGTGTTGGATTGTGGGCAATACCCACCACGACACGATAACGTCTAAAAGTTAGGAGCTTGAGGCAGTAGGCTTGCAATGTGCAAATTATCGACGTGCCTGCAGATAAAGTTGTCAGCCTCCTTAGCCGGACAGAGGGACACTTCCTTGACTTTAAAGCCATAGATATTTCCCCGGGTAAGCTGACCAAGGCGCTTGCAGCGTTCAATAACGCCGATGGCGGTGACCTTTTCGTGGGCATTGATGAGAATAACGGCCTCTTTGAGTGGCGTGGATTCAACGATGTTGAGGATGCAAACGGGCACCTTCAGGCTTTCGAACAGGTATCGCCATTCGGTGAAGACTTGCAAGGAGAGTTCCTTCGATCACCGGATCATCCTGGCCTCGTTCTGCACGTCAATGCTCTCAAGTCTCGATTTGTTAGGACTTCTACCGACGGCAAGGTATACAAACGCCTCGGCGCACAGTCTCTCCAAGTGCCTGAAGGGGAAGGTCTCGTCGCGCTCCGTCGGTTGAAGGGGCTGGAGTCTTTCGAGGACGAGACTCTGTCTATTCCTCTCGAAGCCGTAACAAATTCCACTCCGATCATTGAGTACCTGCTCGAAGCCGTTCCTTCGGCGGAGCCGGATATCTACCTGCGTGGACAGTATCTGATTCACGGTTCGCGGCCCACCGTAGCCGCAACGCTTCTTTTCGCTGACCAGCCCCAGGCGGCGCTCCCAAAAAGGTGCGGCATAAAGGTTTATCGCTATTCGAGCAACGTTGCCGAAAGGGACAAACTTGTTTCCGATCCTCAAACGATTGAGGGGCACTTATACAGGCAGGCATATGCCGCGGTCGATGCAACTGTGGATAAAATCTCTGAATCGCGATTTTTGGATGCTGATGGCCTGCGGACCGTCAAGTACCCCAAGGAGACTCTGCATGAAATTATTACAAACGCGATTCTCCATCGCGACTACAGCATTTTAGATGACGTGCACATACGCATCTATGAGAACAGAATAGAAGTGCAAAGTCCTGGACGGCTCCCGGGACATATCACGCCGGACAACATCTTGGACGAACGTCTCAGTAGGAACCCTAACCTTGTGAGGCACCTGAACCGCTTCCCGGATCCTCCTAATAAAGACGTTGGGGAAGGGCTAGACACAGCTTTCGCATCTATGCGTAAGCTGAACCTCCGTCCACCGGAGATCAAACAGTTGGAGAACGCTGTCGTCGTCGTGATCCGGCACGAAAGCCTAGCCTCTCCGGCTCAGCAAGTGGTGGAGTACCTAAAGCACAATCCCAGCATTAGAAACAGCCAGGCGCGGGAGCTCGTGAGCATTGAATCTGAAAGCAAGATGAAGAAGATTCTTCAAAGTCTTGTTGACGCTGGCGAAATTGAGCACGTGCCAGGTACCGCGCGACGAGGCTACGCTTACAGGCGCGTCGAGCAGTCTAGCTCCTAATCGAACTACATGTGTTGCTCAAGGAATGGGGCGGGAAACCGCTAGCTCACTAGTGAGAAACCGGTTCCCGGTCGCCAAATGCAACAGGATGTGCGCCAGCTCCGTTGGGGGCAGCGGGGTGCGGGTATCTGCGCTCTCGGAATCACGTCAACAGGTGTCCTCAAGCCACCAAAAGCCTAGTTCATCCTGTCCTCCCAGCCTTTTGCCGTTACGGCGCACGCTTCCCATGCACTAGAGGGCAGTCGCCACAGTGCTTCGGCACGCTGCGCACTGCCCGAGGGAGCCGCTGTCTCGTTCGAGACAGGAGAGCACGAAAACATTACTCGGCATTCCCGGGCTCAGATTGTTGATGCATTTCCAATGGCTGGTCCGTTGGTGCCCCTGAGTGCATGACCTCTATGCTCCGCTCTTCACTTGACTTGATATTGAGTCCGTGCCGCGCCTTGTCCGTTCACAGGAGCTGCTGGATGCCGTGAAACCACCCGGGTCGTCATTGCCTAAGGCGCGATGGGCACCATGACGCAAGGCCGGAGCCTGTCGCTCGAGGACGACTTCCAGGGGCCCGAGGGCTGCAACGAGATCCTCAATGACACCCGGCCGGACGTCCTCGCCGACATCCACAACGCCTACTTCGCTACGGGCTTTGACGCGGTCGAGACCAACACGTTCGGCGCGAACTGGTCCAACCTCTCCGACTACGGCATCGACGACCGGATCAGAGGGCTCGCCCGCGACGGGCAGAAGCGGCAGAAAAAACTGACGGCCGGACGCGCTGGGTCCTCGGCTCCATAGGGCAGGGCAGTAAGTTGCCCAGCCTCGGCCACACCACCTACGACTACCTCAAAGCAGACCTTCGCCCTGCAGGCCGAGAGCTCCATCGACGGGGGAGTGGATGCGTTCCTCATCGAAACCAACCAGGATCTCCTGCAGACCAAAGCCGCGGTCAACGGCTGCAAGCAGGCCATCGTCTCCCGCGGCATCCCGCTCTCCATCCAGCTATGTTGACCGCGCGTTGGATACGTTTAAGCCATGCCGACTAAATCGCCAAGAGCGGAAGTGCTGGTGAAGCGTGTCTTGGCGCAGGAAGCCAATGCGATCTTAAGGGCCTCCAAAGCTGCGCTCCAGGTATATGCGGCGCCGCTGGAGGGCTCAACGTTGCGACAGGACACAGACTGGGCCGCTAAAAGTGAACACGCGAAAGAAATCAAAGCTGTCTTCTACAACGCCGCGGACACCGTCTATTCACTTTTGAGAATCTGTGAAGAGTACCGCAAAGGATTAGAGGCCTTGATTGAAGCGGAGGCCATGCTCCCCCTGCCCATAATGAACTGCAGCCGAGCTATACACGAAGCTGTTTTGCGGATCTGTTCGCTAACCGACCCTGGCTTAACGTCTCAAGAGCGACTGGCTCGTGCCGCGGCAAATTTCCTGGGATACGTGCAGGGGGGCATCCCCATTCTGCACCTCCTGGATACAGTGCTCCCGGAGAAGGGCGACCTGCCAAGGGTGACTGAAGTCAGGGAAGAGGCCATTGAACTGTTTAGCCGTATTGGGCTCCAAGTGAAAGTCAAGGAGAGTACGGGGCAGGCGCAAAACGTTCGGTACGGAGAAACGGTTGCCAACGTCGATCTAAAAATTACAGATTTAAGCCTGAAACATACCCGGAAGGTCCATTTTGCCTGGGGGCTTAACTCTGGCGCAGCTCATTCGAATTTGTGGCTCTCCAACGGACTGAGCGGTCCTTGGGACCAGATATTGGTTACCGCAGTGTTTCCTCTTCTAGATGTATCTGATGCCCTCACAACCAATTTGCTCGGATACCTGGGCATGCCGACTAAGGACATTCATATTGCTACGCACACGAGGCGGCTTGTGCTTATGAATCGCACGGGTCCGTCCGGGGTGTACGCGGATCAAGCCACGTACCGTATGAGCTAGAGCAGCCGAGATCGGCAATACGTTGTCACAGCGATCGAGTGGAAAGGTGCCCCGATAGTATGAAAGTGCAGTTAGGGGCTCCAGCGCTAGTAGGCAGGGTGGCGCGGGTCTCCGTCCAGAGCGGTAGCGGACGAGCCCCGCGAAATTGTACGCCTCGCATTCCAAGGTTCCGGGGAAAGCCAGGTCAGACCCGACGTGCGCCATTGGTATTAGGTCGTGTGTAGACCCTCCCGAAGGTTTCAGACCACTCCCGTCGTAGTACACGGACACACAGCGCAACGTTCGAGCCCGCGCACGTAACCTGTTTAGATGCCTCGTTTTGCGCTTGATATTGAGTCCGTGCCCCGCCCTGCCCGTGCGCAGGAGCTGCTGGATGCCGTGAACCACCGGGTCGTCATTGCCGACGGCGCGATGGGCACGATGCTGCAGGGCCGGGACCTGTCCCTGGAAACAGACTTCCTGGGGCTCGAAGGCTGCAACGAGATCCTCAACGACACCCGCCCGGATGTCCTCGCCGACATTCACGACGCGTACTTCGCCACAGGCATCGATGCTGTCGAAACCAACACCTTCGGCGCCAACTGGTCCAACCTCTCCGACTACGGCATCGACGACCGCATCGAAGAATTGGCCCGCAAGGGTGCCGAGATCGCCCGCGAACGCGCTGAAGCGGCAGAAAAAACGGACGGACGCATGCGATGGGTCCTGGGCTCCATGGGGCCGGGCACCAAGCTCCCCAGCCTCGGGCACACCTCCTACGACTACCTCAAGCAGACCTTCGCACTGCAGGCCGAGGGCCTCATCGACGGGGGAGCGGACGCCTTCCTCATCGAAACCAGCCAGGACCTCCTGCAGACCAAAGCCGCGGTCAACGGCTGCAAGCAGGCCATCGTCACCCGCGGCATCCGGCTCCCCATCTTCGTCGAGGTGACCGTCGAAACCACCGGCACCATGCTCATGGGCTCCGAAATCGGCGCCGCGCTCACAGCACTCGAGCCGCTCGGCGTCGACGCCATCGGCCTGAACTGCGCCACCGGGCCCGACGAAATGAGCGAGCACCTCCGCCACCTCTCCAAGCAATCCTCCGTCGCCATCGCCTGCATGCCCAACGCCGGCTTGCCGGTGCTCGGCCCCAACGGCGCGCACTACCCGCTCTCACCCACCGAACTCGCCACCGCCCACGAGCAGTTCGTCCGCGAGTTCGGCCTGGGCCTGGTGGGCGGCTGCTGCGGTACGACGCCGGAACACATGGCCGCCGTCGTCGAACGCCTTGCGCCCTTCCGCGCCGGCGGAACGGTCACCAAGAGCGAAGACGGCCCCGCCCGCACCCCCACTGAGAGGGAAGCCGGCATCGCTTCCCTCTACCACCACGTGCCGTTCGACCAGGATTCCGCGTACCTCGCCATTGGTGAGCGCACCAATGCCAACGGTTCCAAGGCGTTCCGCCAGGCCATGCTCGAAGAGCGCTGGGACGACTGCGTGGACATCGCCCGTGAGCAGGTCCGCGTCGGCGCGCACCTGCTGGACGTCTGCATCGACTACGTGGGGCGCGACGGCGTGGCCGACATTAAGGAGGTCGTCTCACGTTTCGCATCCGCCTCCACCCTCCCGCTCGTCATCGACTCCACGGAACCGCCCGTGCTGCAGGCCGGGCTGGAACTCATCGGCGGCCGCCCGGTGGTCAACTCCGTCAACTACGAGGACGGCGACGGCCCCAACAGCCGCTTCGCGCGCATCATGCCGCTGGTGAAGGAACACGGCACCGCCGTGATCGCCCTGACGATTGACGAACAGGGCCAGGCACGCACCACCGAAGGCAAGGTGGCTATCGCCTCCCGCCTCGTCGATGCGCTGGTGGGCGAGTGGGGGATGCGCGTGGAGGACATCATCGTCGACGCCCTGACCTTCCCCATCGCCACCGGCCAGGAAGAGACCCGCCGGGACGGCATCGAAACCATAGAGGCCATCCGCCAGATCACCGCGAAGTACCCCGGCATCAACACCACGCTCGGCGTCTCCAACGTGTCCTTCGGCCTGAACCCGGCAGCGCGCGTCGTCCTGAACTCGGTGTTCCTGCACGAGGCCGCGCAGGCTGGCCTCACCAGCGGCATCATTGACGCCGCCAAGATCGTGCCGCTCGCCTCCCTGCCGGAAGAGCAGCGCAAGGTGGCGCTGGACCTCGTCTGGGACCGCCGCGAATACGACGCCGACGGCAACACCACCTACGACCCCCTGGCCGTCATGCTGGACATGTTCGCCGGCGTCGACACCGCAGCGCTCAAGGACAAGCGCGCCGCTGAACTTGCAGCCCTGCCCACCGGCCAGCGACTGGAACGGCGCATCATCGACGGCGAAGGCAAGGGCCTCGAAGAGGACCTGGACCTGGCCCGCAGCGAGGGACTGACCCCGCTCGGCATCATCAACGACCACCTGCTCGAGGGCATGAAGGTGGTGGGCGAGCGCTTCGGCGCCGGCGAGATGCAGCTGCCGTTCGTGCTGCAGTCCGCCGAGGTGATGAAGAACGCCGTCGCGCTGCTCGAGCCGCACATGGAGAAGTCGGATTCCTCCGGCAAGGGCACCATGGTGATCGCCACCGTGCGCGGCGACGTGCACGACATCGGCAAGAACCTGGTGGACATCATCCTCACCAACAACGGCTACAAAGTCATCAACATCGGCATCAAGCAGGGCATCGCCGAGATCATGGCCGCGGCCGAGGAGCACAACGCCGACGTGATCGGTATGTCCGGGCTGCTGGTGAAATCCACCGTAGTGATGAAGGAGAACCTGGCTGAGCTGCAGTCCCGCGGCCTGGCGAAGAAGTGGCCCATCATCCTCGGCGGCGCTGCCCTTACCCGCGCCTACGTGGAGCAGGACCTGGCCGAGCAGTTTGACGGCGTGGTCAGGTACGCCAAGGACGCCTTCGAGGGCCTCGCCCTCATGGAACCGCTGGTGCGCGTCGCCCGCGGCGAGTCACCGGACGACGTCGGCCTTCCGCCTTTGAAGAAGCGCATCCACAAGGGCGGCGCGAAGTTCACGGTAACCGAGCCGGAAGCGATGCCCGGCCGGTCCGACGTCGCCACCGATAACCCTGTGCCCGCGCCGCCGTTTTGGGGCACGCGCATTGTGCGCGGTGTGGCACTCCACGACTATGCGGCCTTGCTTGACGAGCGCGCCACGTTCATGGGGCAGTGGGGGCTCAAGCCCGGCCGCGGAGATGACGGCGCCTCCTACGAGGAACTGGTGGAACGCGAGGGCCGGCCGCGCCTGCGCTACTGGCTGGACCGGATCCTCGCCGAGGGCATGCTCGACGCGTCCGTCGCCTACGGCTACTTCCCGGTGGTTTCTGAGGGGGAGCAGGTGGTGGTGCTGCACCACGGGGAGGATCACGACGGCGTCCTGGGCGCCGCGGGCCTGCTCGCCCCTGATGGTGGTTCAGGCGGTCCGATCGGCACCGACCGGCTGCGGTTCGACTTCCCGCGCCAGCGGCGCGACCGGCACCTGTGCCTGGCCGACTTTGTGAAGTCGCGCGAGTCCGGGCAGATCGATGTGCTGCCGGTGCAGCTGGTTACCGCCGGCTCGAAGATCGAGGAGTTCACGTCCAAGATGTTTGCCGCCAACCAGTACCGCGACTACTACGAGCTCAATGGCCTGGTCATGCAGCTCACCGAGGCGCTTGCGGAGTTCTGGCATGCGCGGATCCGCAAGGAGCTGGGGTTCGCGGCCGAGGAGCCCAAGGACACGGCAGGGTATTTCAAGCTCGACTACCGCGGTGCTCGCTTCTCGCTCGGCTACCCCGCGTGCCCGGACATGGAGGACCGCCGCAAGGTGACGGAGCTGCTGAAGCCGGAGCGGATGGGCGTTGTTTTGAGCGATGAGCTGATGCTGCACCCCGAGCAGTCCACCGACGCGTTCGTGTTCCACCACCCGGAGGCGAAGTACTTCAAGGTGTGAGTTGGTGGTGGTCCCTGCCTGCCGGAACAGGCACTGTCAAGTGCCTCTGTTACACCTGGAAAGCTGAAGGGACTGGGCCCGGTGTAAAGACCGAACCCAGTCCCTTCAGCTCCAGCTCGCAGGTGAGCTGGTCATAGTGTGGGGCGTGTTATTTCTTTTCGGGGAGGAACATTGCCTTTTCCAGCGGTGTCACGGTGAGTGATTTGAGCTGGGCGGTACCGCCTTCGGCGAAGAGGGCCATCTTGTCGGCTCCCGGGTTGGGGAATACCTGGTCGGTGATGGTCTTCAGGCCGTTCTGGGCGAACACCTCCACGGAGGAGCGGTCGAGGTAGATACGCATGGTGACGTTCCCGTTCTTGTCCAGCGTGACGGGGGCGTCCTCGATGGAAGCGAAGGCCGGGTGGAACGTGGTGTTGCCGGATTTTGTGCGGTCAACAAACATCTTGCCGGTCGTGGCATCGTAGCCAATGACGGTGGCCGACTGTCCGTCGCCGAGGACTGTGATGCCGGATTTTGTTGCGGTACCGGGGGCGAAGGTGATGTCCACCTGCTGCACCTGGCCTGCCGACTGCGCAGGCAGCGGGTGCGTTCCTGCGGAAATCGGGCCGCCCTTCTTATCGCTATAGCTGACTTTCCCTCCCAGGTTTTCCACTTGCTTTACGGCGCTTTGGGTGAGGCGCGGTCCGTCAGGGGTTTGGGTGAGTTTCACTTCACGGGGGAGGGCCATGGCGCTGCGCCAGGGGTTGGTTGGGGTGTTGTTGGCGTAGTCCCAGTTGCTCATCCAGCCCAGCATTACCCGCTTGTCGTCGGGCATGTTGGCGAAGGATACGGTGGCGTAGTAGTCCCGTCCGTAATCCAGCCAGTCATAGGACTCCAGCCGGGACGCAGCTGGCGTGGGGCTTGCCGTGAATTCATCCGCGAGGATGTGCCCCCAGCCGAACCTGTTGTTATCGACGACCTTGATGTGTGCCTGCTGGCCCACGAATTCCTTGACATCCCATGATGCCCAGTCCAAGGATTCACTGTCGTTGCCGGTGGCCGTACGGACCACCTGTCCGTTGACTACCAGGTTCACCGTTTCTTCATCGGACCTGGGAACAGCGGCAGTGTCAGTGAGCATGACGTGGTCAAGGGTCAGGTGTCCCCACCCGCCGGTAGCTTGGTCAACGATGCGCAGCTGGGCGTTTTGCCCAGCGAATTCGGAGACGTCCCAGCCTTTCCAGTTCAGCAGCCCGCCGTTGTCGCCGGCCAGGGAGCGGACCACGTTGCCATTAATGAGCAGTTCGACTGCGAGGGTTTGTCCCGAGTCGGCGGACCGGTTGCCGCCTCCTACCAACATGCTCATGAAATTCTTCGTGATGGGGAACTCGGGTGATGTCAGGGTACCTTGGCGGTCATCACCTGGTACCGTACCGGATTCGAACGTGTTGATCCGTTTGGCGCCAATGTAATAGTCCCCGCCGCTGGTGGCTGGCTGGAAATTGGGGGTCAGGTCTCCGGTGCCGGTCCAGTCTGCATCGGCCAGGGTAGTTCCGTCGGGAACCTCGAAGCCTTCAAACTTGAGCTCTCCCTCGGGCGGGTTGTTGTCCAGCTTGTCGGAGACGTGCGGGTGCTTGCCTCCGCCCACGAGGAAGTTCAAGTAGTCGTCGGTCACGGTGAATGTCGGTGACTGCATGGAACCCAGAGGCCAGTCCCCATCATTGAAGGAGTTGATCAGTCCGCTGTCGCCGAACCCGGTCACGGGGCTCTGGCCGGGCAGGGAACCGGTCGCTGGGGCGTCACCGAAGGGACCATTCTTCCAGTTGCCCGGTTCGTTGTTCACCGTCCAGCCGTTGTAGGTTCCGTCGTTGAACCCGGCCAGGACTGTTCCAGCCGGTGGGGCAGTGGCTGGTTCGGTGGTTTCGGAGGTGAACGTGGTGCCGTCGAAGTTGCCCACGAAGTACTGGACGGCAGAGCCTCCAGCGACGCCGCCGGGGTTGATGCTGACTATCATGACCCATTTGACGTTGTTCGGGTCCCCGTCAACAGCCAAGGGGAACAGATCCGGGCATTCCCACTGCCCGCCGGTGGCGTTGGCGGGCCCAAAGTCGCTCAGTGCCGTCCAGTCCTTGAGGTTGTCGGACTTGTAGAGGACAACCTTGTGCTCCTGCGATTCCACCGCAGTCATGACCCAGTAGCCTCCGCCGGCCGGGTTGTCATACCAGAAGACCTTCGGGTCGCGGAAGTTCGCTGAGTTCCGGTTCAGGACGGGGTTGCCGTCGTACTTGGTCCATGTCTGGCCGTCGTCCAGGCTGTAGGCCAGGGACTGGGCCTGCAGGCCGCGGTGCGGGGACGCTTCCTTGTAGGCACTGGTGTAGATCGCGATCAGGGGCGGGTTTTCCGCGGTACCCAGCCCGGACGTGTTGTTTTTGTCCACGACGACGCTGCCGGAGAAGACATCTTCCTGGGCATCGGTGGAGATGGCCAGCGGCTGCTCTTCCCAATGGACGAGGTCCTTGGACGTGGCGTGGCCCCAGGACATGTTCCCCCACGTGTTCCCGGAGGGGTTGTGCTGGTAGTACATGTGGTAGACGCCCTTGTGGAAGACGAGCCCGTTGGGGTCGTTCATCCAGTTCTTTTCCGGCGTGTAGTGGATGGCCGGCCGGTACTGCTCATCCCCGAGTTCGGCACCGGACGCTGGGATGGCGCCGGCCAGTGCTGCGGCGAGCGAGAGGATGGCCAGTGTCAGTGCAGAGACGCTGCGCGTGCTCCGCATTGTGGATTGTTTCATGTTGCTTGTGTCGCCCTTCATTGCGCGTGTCTAGCCAGTAGACAACGTTGTCAGCCAATGCGTCGGACTCTAAAAGATGTCTATTGGACAAGTCAACGGTCATTTGGTGGCCGATTTTCTTGACTCTGAATGCGGCGTTGGGCACGGGGACGACGATTGGCCCCGCGTCCGCAGGACGGGGGCTGAGGTGTATGAATGGGCTGCCCGAGAGGTAAAACCCCTGGGCCGCGCCTACTCTACTGTCGCTGTTTTAGCTGGGCTATACGACCGGGTTGAGCCATGTCAGCTCCGAGGCGTCACCTTCGATGTGATCGGATAATTCCCCGTTGAACCTGGCTCCGTAGTCGGCGTTGATGTGCTCCTGGAACGCGGCTTCATCCCGGTAGACCTCGAAGACGAAGTATTCCCGGGGATTTTCTTCACGGGTGTAGGGGAGAAACAGTTCGTTGCCTGGTTCGTTCCGGACGTGGTGGGTCAATTCGGCCATCATTTCGGCAACGCGGGCCTCACTGCCGGCTTTGACGGTGAATTCGGCATACAAGGTCTTGGTCATGATTTCTCTCTTCATGTTGGTTTTGCAGAGGTGAAGTTTTTCTTGGGGGTTATGCCGGCGGGCGGATTTCGCCGGAGCCTCTTTGGATGAGCTCGGAGGGGACAATGTAGGTCTGCGCAGGTTGATCGTCGCCATCGATCCTGGCCAGAAGCCGTTCGGCCGACTTGACGCCGATCCGCTCCGGGTGTTGAGCGATGACAGTAACTCCGGGGTCCATCATGTCGGCAAGTGTGAAGTCGTCAAACCCGACAAGCGCCACCCGCTTCTGGACGCCAAGCTCCTTCAGCGCGCGCATGGTTCCGAAGGTGACGAGGTTCTGGCTGGAGAAGATTGCCGTTGGAGGATCCTCGGAACTCAACAGTTCATGGGCTGCCCGCCTCGCTGCTTCCTCATCATGGAGATTGTCGATGACGGGTAGTTCGGAGGTGGGAAGTCCTGCCTTGCCGATCTCCTCGAGGAAGCCGCGCCGGCGCTCCCGCGCAGTTTGGATGTCTGTGCGGTCGCCCAGGTAGGCCAATTTGGTGTGTCCGTGCATCAGCAGATGTGCGGCCGCTGTGCCCGCGCCCACTGCGTTGTCAGTGACCACAGCATCTGCGTCAACCCCTACCGGCTCCCGGTCAATGAAGACCATTGGCAGGTTTCTGGAGTGCTCCGGGATCATATATGCCTGGTTTTTAGCGATCGGTGTCAGGACAAGGCCGTCGACCCGCCTGCCGAGGAAAGCGGCGATGATGGCCTGCTCCCGTTGAGGGTCGTCGTCGAGACTGGCGGCGAAAACGGCTATGCCGCGGGCGCCAAGCGCATCCTCCATGGCCCGGTGTATCTCACCGCTGAACGGGTTGGAAACACTGGGCAGCAGGAGGCCGACCGAGAGAGTCCTTCTGCCCGCCCGGCGAAGGCTGCCGGCCGTGACGTCCAGCTGGTAGTTGAGCTGCGCGATGGCATCGAGCACCTTTTGCCGGGTGGCCTCGGATACTCCGGCCTCGTTGTTGATCACCCGTGAAACGGTTTTGATCCCCACGCCCGCGAGTGCTGCCACGTGACGCATCGTGGGCCGGGTGGGGGACAGAGGTGGCTGGTAACGATCGGACATCGTTGTCAAGAAAGTCGCTCCTTCTCGTTCTTTTGCTATTGACTCTAGCGTGTGATCCTGCTTACCTCGTCTATGACATCGTTGTCGAGGCCATGATGGCCTCAAACACCAGGAGATTCAATGTTGAGTTCCAAGTCCCACCTTGCAACCGCCACCCGCATCTTTGCGGCAGGAGCGGCCCTGACCTTAGGAACGCTTAGCCTGTCCGCTTGTGGAGGAAGTTCCACCGCGCCGGGTGCCAGCGAAGGCACGTCAGGCGAAAAAGTCGGCGTCTCCCTGATCGTCAAGACCACGACGAACCCGTTCTTTGTTTCAATGCAGGACGGAGCGAAGAAAGCCGCAGAGGCTGACGGTGTAGACCTCAAACTGGCCGCCGGCAAGGCGGACGGCGACGAAGATACGCAGATCCAGGCAATCGAAAACGCCATCTCCAAGGGCGACAAGGGCATCCTCATCACGCCCAACGGCCCCTCCGTGGTGGACGCGCTGCAGAAAGCCCGGGACGCCGGCCTGTTCGTTATCGCATTGGACACCCCGCCGGACCCCGCCGACGCCGCAGACATCACGTTCGCCACCGACAACTTCGCCGCCGGCGAGCTGATCGGCAAGTGGACGGCAGCACAGCTGGACGGCAAGAAGGCCACCATCGCCCTCGTCGACCTCTTCGATGACAAGGTCGTCTCCGTGGACTACAACCGCGACCAGGGCTTCCTGACCGGACTCGGCATCGATACTGCCGATCCCAAGAAGAACGGTGATGAGGCCAAGACCGGAAAGTACACCGGCGGCAAGGGCGGGGAATACGAAATCGTCGGCAACCAGGCCTCCCAGGGTGCCGAAGACGGCGGCCGGACGGCCATGGAAACCCTCCTGTCGAGCAATCCCGACATCAACGTCATCTACACCATCAACGAACCTGCGGCAGCGGGAGCATTCGAGGCCTTGAAGTCAGCCGGCAAGGACAAAGACGTGCTCGTCGTATCAATCGACGGCGGCTGCACCGGCGTGAACAACGTCAAGTCCGGCATCATCGGTGCCACGGCACAGCAGTACCCCGTGAAGATGGCCGAACTCGGCGTCAAGGCAATCGTGGACCTGGCCAAGACCGGGAACAAGCCGGCGAACTCCGAAGGCCTGGACTTCTACAACACCGGTGTCGAGCTCGTCACCGACAAGCCGGCCGACGGCATCAAGAGCATCACCACCACCGAAGCTTCCGAGATCTGCTGGGGCAAGTAAAACCCCCGCTACCCGTCCGGGGAGGCCGCGCTCCGCTCCGGCCTCCCCGGCGCACCACTTCCGCGTTAGCTACGCCCCAGCAACCATCACCAAAGATCAGGACCAACCGTGACCCAGCAACAGACCGCCGGCCCGCCCAGCGCCGGGCATGCCGACCTGGCGGAGGAATTCCTTGACCGCCAGACCCCGCTCAGCCGCATCCGCAACATCCTGCACCGTTACCCCGCCGTCAGCCCCGCCCTTGTCCTTCTGATCGCGGTGGTCGTGTTCGGCCTGCTCAATGACAGATTCCTGCGGGTCGAAAACCTCTCACTGATTACTCAGCAGGTCTCCGTCGTAGGCACCCTGGCCATAGCCCAGACACTCATCATCCTTACGGCCGGCATCGACCTGTCCGTCGGCGCCGTCATGATCCTCTCCTCCATGGTCGTGGCCCAGCTCGCCGTCAACAACGGACTGCCCGCCCCTGTTGCCCTGCTTGCAGGCCTGGTGGTCGGACTCGCGGCAGGAGCCCTGAACGGATTCCTGGTCACCAGGTTCCGGCTCCCACCCTTCATCGTTACCCTGGGCACGCTGAACATCTTCATCGCCCTGACACTGCTCTACTCCAACGGTGCGACCGTGCGCGGTTCGGCCATGCCGGACCTGCTGACCTGGACCGGCAGCACCTTCCCCGTAGGGCCGGTGCGCATCTCAACAGGCGTCGTCGTGATGCTTCTGCTGTACGTGGCCATCGCATTCATCCTGGGCAAAACCGCCTGGGGCCGGCACGTCTACGCCGTGGGCGATGACAAGGAAGCCGCGCGCCTGGCCGGCATCGCCGTGAACAAAGTCCTCATGAGCGTCTACCTCGCCGCCGGCGCCGTCCTGGCCATCGGCGCCTGGATCCAGATCGGCCGCACCAACGCAGCCAGCCCCAACGCCGGTGTGGACCTGAACCTGGACTCCATCACCGCCGTCGTCATCGGCGGAACCAGCCTCTTCGGCGGCCGCGGCTCCGTCTGGGGAACCCTCCTCGGCGCCTTGATCGTCGGCGTCTTCCGCAACGGACTCTCCCTCGCAGGGCTGGACGTTCTGTACCAGACCCTGGCGGTAGGCGTCCTGATCATCCTCGCTGTGTCCATTGACCAGTGGATCCGAAAGGTCAAGTCATGACCATGACAGAATCAGCAACCGCCGGCACCGCCACGCGCGAGCCCATCCTGAAGGCCAGGAACCTCGTCAAGACCTTCGGCCGCGTCGTCGGCCTGGACGGCGTCAGCCTCGACCTGTACCCGGGGGAAGTCCTGGCAGTGATCGGCGACAACGGCGCGGGCAAATCAACCCTGATCAAATGCCTGACCGGAGCAGAAGTCCCCGATTCCGGTGAGCTCTTTGTCTCAGGACAGCCTGTGCATTTCAAACGGCCCCAGGACGCCCGCGCTCACGGCATCGAGACGGTCTACCAGAACCTTGCCGTGTCGCCGGCACTCGATGTGGCATCAAACCTGTTCCTCGGCAGGGAAGAGCGGGTCCCGGGTCCGCTGGGCAAGATCTTCCGCGTCCTGGACACGAAGGGAATGCGCCGCAAAGCCAAGGACGAGCTCACACGGCTCGGCATCTCCACCCTCCAGGACGTCACCGTCCCCGTGGAGAACCTGTCCGGCGGCCAGCGCCAGGCTGTCGCCGTTGCCCGCGCCGCGGCGTTTGGTTCAAAGGTTGTCGTGCTGGATGAGCCGACGGCGGCATTGGGCGTGCGCGAATCCAACCAGGTCCTGCAACTGGTCCGGGACCTCCGGGACCGCGGCCTGCCGGTCATCCTCATCAGCCACAACATGCCCCACGTCTTCGATGTGGCAGACAGGATCCACATCCAGCGCCTCGGCAAATGCGCGGCCACGATCACGCCTCAAACCCACACCATGACCGAAGCAGTTGCGATCATGACCGGCGCAGCCTCCGCCTAACCAACTGCTGCCCTTACGTCAGTCCGCGCACCGGTTACCGGTCCGCGGACTGACGTCGCTTGAACAGCCCCCACCCCATCAGATCCCCACGAGAGACAGACCATGGATTACCTCACAACAGCCCGGCCCGACGCTCACCCGACGCTTGACGTCACTGTCGTAGGCGAAGCGCTGATCGACGTGGTCACCACCTCAGATTGCCAGGTGGAACACCCGGGCGGCTCGCCGGCCAACGTCGCCTACGGACTCGGCCGCCTCGGCGTCACCACAGGTCTGCTCACAGCCATCGCCCCGGACGCCCGGGGGACCGCAATCGAAAACCATCTCCGAAGCGCAGGAGTCACTCTTCTACCCGGCTCAAAATCCCTCACCCGGACGCCGTCTGCGACAGCGACCCTCGCACCGGACGGCTCCGCCACATATGACTTCGATATCTCTTGGGATCTGGCCCCCACGCCGCCCGCGTACTTCCCCAAAATCCTGCACACGGGATCCATTGCCACGTTCCTTAGCCCAGGCGCCAGCGCGGTAAAAGCCCTGCTCGAACAGGCCCACCGGCACTGCATGATCACCTACGACCCCAACATCCGGCCGGCCCTGCTCGGCAGCCACACGGAAGCGAAAGCGATCTTCGAAGAGCTCGTGGCCCTCACCGACGTGGTCAAACTCAGTGATGAGGATGCCCAGTGGCTGTACCCCCGGAAAAGCCTGGACGAAACCGCGGCACACATCCTCGGACTGGGCACCCGGTTGACCGTCATTACGAGGGGCGCCGAAGGTTCACACTTCACATCCGTCGACGCCAACATCAGCATCCCTGCGGTGAAAACGGCAGTCGCAGACACCATCGGCGCCGGGGACTCCTACATGTCCGCCCTCATCCTGGGCTTCCTCACCCGGGGAACCGAAGGCTTCGCCCCAGCTGTCCTGGAACAGCTTGGACACACAGCAGCCGCAGCCGCGGCCATCGCGGTACAGCGCCCCGGAGCGAACCCACCGACCCTTGAGGAACTAAACGCCGCAGTCGAAGCCCATGCCCCTGCCCAATACGCGGGTGCCTGAAGCACGTCATCAACAGGAGGCTGCCCTGCATTTCACCTACCGAGGGGAGCCGGGTGCGGTTTAGTTCTTGTTTTTGCCGCCCCCGGGATCTTTCGGCTTGCCGGCCTTGGACTTTTCGTTGTCGAGGCCTCCACCTGTGTCGGTTTGTTCTTCGTTCGAGGTTTGGTCCTGTTGCTCCCCGGGAGGGGTATTACCTGCCTGTGCGCCGGCGGGGATTTCCACGGTAACGACGGGCGCGGGTAGGGGATTGGAGACAGGAACGGGGTCTGCAGTTGTGACCGGCGCGGGGCCGGGGGCTGCGGGGACTGCGTCAGCGGTGGGTCCGTCAGAAGCGGTGATGAGTGTTTGCAGATCATTGCGGACCAGGCGGATGGCCTCGGTGATGCTCCGGTATTTTTCGAACGTCACCCCGTTCCTGACTGCTTCATCACTTACATCCCTTTCCAACCGGTCCAATTGGGTGAGGGCAGTTTGAAGGTCACCCTTGATCACCGCCTGGCGCACCTGGTTGAGTGTGGACTGGAAAGCAGGGGAGGGCTTGAGGGCGGTTTCGAGCTGGTCAAGGTGAAAATCGACTGGGTTGTTTTGCACCGGTACTGCCGGCCCGGCAGGCGAAGCAGGCCGGACCGTGCCCTCGCCCCCAAGGGTTGCAGCTGTGCCTCCGGCGAGGAGGACCGCCGCGATGGAGGCGGCTAGAGCAGCCCGGGCGCGCTTTCCGGGTTTTCGCAACTGCCGGGCAGCAACGGTTGGCGGATGCGGCGGCAACGTCGGGGGCGCGGGAGCCCTTGAACTGCTGACGTTCCGCTCCACGGGTGCGATATCAGCGGTTGTCATGGAGGCGGCGTGCGTGTCATCCTGCAGCGCCAGTCGCTGCAGTGCGGTCGCTGCTTCTGCCGCGGTTGGCCGGTCGGCGGGTTGCCGGGCAGTCATCGCAGTTAGCAGGGCCTTCCAGCCTGCGCCAACACTGTCGGGGATCACGGGGTTCCTTTGGAGCCGCGCCACGCCCGATTCAATTTGGCTGCCGGGGAACTCAACCTGGCGTGTGAAGCATTCCAGCAGTACCAGACCCAGGGAATAGACGTCGCTTGCACCGTTCAAAGCCTCGCCGAGAGCCTGTTCAGGGCTGAGGTACGCGGCAGTGCCGACCATGCGGCCTGTCCCCGTAAGGTGGTCCTCCTCCATCACCCGGGCGATGCCGAAATCGGCGAGCTTGGCCCGCCAGTGTGTACTTGGCTGGCCGGGCCGGGGGTTGTAGAGAAGCACGTTCCCCGGTTTGAGGTCCCGATGGATCACGCCGCGGCTGTGGACGTAGTCCAGGGCAGCTGCCAGATCCGAGCCCACGTTGGCGATTTCGGCGGGGTCCATTGGCCCGTCCCGCAGATGACGGCGGAGGTCAGGGCCGGGCACGTACTCCATCACCACGAAGCTCCGCTCCGTGTCCGGATCGGTGCCGGCGTCGAACAAAGTCACCAGGGACGGATGGATCAGGGAGGCAAGGATCCGAATTTCAGCGTCCTGGCGGGCCGGCAACTCGGGCTCGCCGCCCTCCTTGGAGAAGACCTTGAGCGCCACTTCCCTGCCCAGGGCTTCATCCAGCGCCCGGTACACGCCTGCGGCGGCGCCGCGGCCGACCAGCTCATGAAGCCGATATCGCCGGCAGAAAAGTTGGCCGGTTACCGCCGACCTCTGTACTTCCGTCATGCGAGCTCCCGTAGGCGTTTCTGGCCGTTCTTATCCGGCCGGGTATTTGCTTTCGCTGCTCCGCTCGGTGCGGAGACAACAAAAGGCGCACCCCGTTCGCTGAGTGCGCCCCTCGTTGCAGGCTGGTCAATCCTTCTTGAAAGCGTCCTTGACCTTCTCGCCGGCCTGCTTCAAATCACCTTTGGCCTGATCGGCCTGTCCCTCGGTCCGCAGGCTCTCATCACCCGTGGCCGCGCCTGCCGCTTCCTTGCCCTTGCCGCCGGCTTTCTCGGCAGCGTTTTCGATCTTGTCGCCCAATCCCATGGTGTTTCCTCCTCTGGTTGGCAGCCGTTCGCATTCGGCTACAAACATAATAAGCATGCTTAGGATCTTGTTTGCAAGTGCCTATCCGGTTCTTGACCCTTCTGGAACCCAAACGGTGTGACGCGCCGGGGCTGCCGTGGAACCATGCACTAGAACAAATCATTCGCATCAGATACGCACGGATTTCCGGCCAAGGAGCCGTCGGGTTCATCGGGTTTCGGGCGTCCTCAGACCCCGAGTTTAAGCCGGTCCCTGGCCTGGGGGGAGGAAGCCTTCGCGGCTTGGCTGCTCATGCTGGAGACCGGCTTCACCCGCCGGAACGCGACGAGGATGGCCCGGCCCACCAGAACGATTCCGATGATCGTGGTGACAGCCCGCAGGGTGTCCCAGCCCGCCGTCGACGTCACCAGCGAGTAGAGCAGGAAGCTGCTGAGGTTGGTGCCCAGCGGGGCGCCGGGCTCATACGAGATGCCGGTGCCGGCGCCCACCGCGAAGGGCCAGAACCACAGGTTGGTCAGCAGGCCGAACAGGTAGGACGCCACCGCTCCGTAGCCGCACAGCATCCACAGTTCTGCACGCCCGCGCACCCGGCGGGGGAGCAGGCCGGCCCCCGCGCCCACCCACGCACACGCGAAGATCTGGAACGGTGTCCACGGCCCGACGCCGCCCCACAAAACGCTGGAGACGGCGATCGTGGCGGCGCCCAGGAGCAGGCCGAACCGGGCGCCGAACGCACGTCCGGCCAGGATCAGCAGGATAAAGACCGCCTCCACACCTCCGACGCCGGTGCTCGCCACCCGCACCGCGGAACCGACCGCTGCCAGGACGCCAAGCAGTGCCACGGTATGTGCCGAGCGGACCGAGCCGTCCAGGGACACGACGACGGCGACGGCGGCTAGCGGCGCGATGGCCAGCGCCGCGTAGGGCAGGGCAGCCGCGGCATCCTGGGGGAGGGCCGCAGCGAGCAACGGCCAGCAAAAGGCGCCGAGGGCCAGGAGGTTTGCGGCGGCGAGAACCGCGAGTTCGACACCGCGCGGCAGCCGGATGGGGTGGTGCCGTTCCTTGCCTTGGAAGTCTGCTTGTTTGTCTATGCCTTCGGACTTTGGCCCGGCACCTGTCAGCTGCAGATCCGGAAGGGCCGGTTCAGGTGCCGTGGCGGCCAGGGATGAGGGGGCCACGCCGTCACGCATCGGGAGGATCCGGGCGCCGAGGCCGTGGGCGAAGTCGAGGTCGTGCGTGGCGATCAGGACGGCCGTGCCGGCGTCCGCCGCGGCCCGCAGCGCCGCCGAGACTGCGGTGCGCGCTGCCGGATCGAGTCCTCGGGTGGGCTCATCGATCAGGAGAACCTGGGGGTCATCCATGGTCTGCAGCGCGATGGCAAGGATCCTGCGCTCTCCGGCAGAGAGATCCCGGGGATGCTCATGGCCAATGGGGATGCTGACGTCGCCCCGCAGACGGGCAAGTCGTGCAGCCGCGTAGCCCGGCTCAGGTTGTACGCCGCTCTTTCGGCGTGCCAGGCGCCGTTCGGCGGCGCGGAGTTCTCCTGCCACCGTGTCCCTGGTGAAAAGGTCGTCCGAGGCGTCCGGCACCAAGGCCACGCGGCCGCCGTCGACCGTGCCGCCGTCGTACGTTTTCAGACCGCCCTTTTCTTCACCCGCCTTGCTTTCACCGAGGGCGAGCGCCACCAGGAGGGACGACTTCCCGGCCCCGTTCGGCCCTACCAGGGCCACTACTTCACCGCGATTCAGGGTCAGGGATGCGTCGCGCACGAGCGGCGTGCCCTTGCGGTGCACCGCGAGGTTCGTGGCCGTGAGTACAGGAGCGAGGTCCGTCGGCTGTGCCCGTGTCGGACGGCCCTCGACAGGATGCAAAGGTGCGGGCGCGGCACCCGGCACCAGGGCGCCGTCGTTGATGGTCCACCAGGAATCGGCCACCGGAACGAGCGCTTCGGCGCGGTGTTCGGCAACGATGACGCAGACACCGGCGTCCCGGGCGAGGGCGTGAAGCACGGCGACGACGCGTCCGCGGGCTGCGGTGTCGAGGTCGGCCAGGGGCTCATCCACGAGCAGCAGGGCCGGACGATCCACCACCGCGGCGGCGATGGCGACGAGCGTTGCCTCACCGGCTGAGAGGGTGCTGAGATTCCGGTCCAGCAGATCCGTCACCCCGATACGGCCGGCGACCTCCAGCACGCGGGCCTTGGCGGAAGGGGAGGGCACACCGCGCAACTCAAGGGCGAGGGAGATTTCGTCCCGGACCCGGGTGCTGGCGAACGCGGCACGGGGATTCTGCAGGACGACGCCAACGTGGCGGGCGGTATCTCGCGGCGGGGCGGCGGCACGGTCCGTTCCGCCAACGGTCACGGTGCCAGAAATCTGTCCGCCGTCAACGTGGGAGAGGAGACCGGCGATGCCCCGCAGGATGGTGGACTTGCCGGAGCCCGTCGGCCCGGTGATGACGGCGATCGATCCGGTGGACGGTTTGAATTCTGTGACGCGCACCTGCGCGTCACCGATGCGGAACTGTGCGTCCCGGATGACGACCGGCGCTTCCGTACTTTGCCCGGGGTGGTGTGCCTCGCGGCTCCCGAAGCCGCGCAACTCCAGGGCCGCTGCAACCCGGCCGGCGTGCTCAAGGGTGCGCTCGAGCACGGGCACCAGGGCGCGGGCTCCGAAGCGTTCGCCCCGCAAACGGAAGGCCAGGCGCACGGAGGCAACGGCGTCGGCCAGTGCCGGAAGCGCCGCCCACGCCACCACAAGCGTCCGGGCCAAACCCTGCACGGGGCCACGCCGGGCCAGGTGCACGAAGCCGCGCGCCACATCCACGAAAGCGTTGAGCAGGCCGAACCCGAGGATGACTCCGGCGATCGGCAGGGCTGACAGGACCGCCTCCCACAGACCGGATCCCGTGACGGGGCCGAGGAGGACCACATGGGCGTAGGGGGCAGGCAGCCGGATTGCCGGCAGGTCCAGAAGGAGCGGCCCGCCGATTGCCGTCCCGTGGAAAAGGATGCGGTAGATGACCCGCGCCGCGACGAAGATGGCGGCCAGGGCCGCCGCGGCGCGTAACGGCGCGGGTCGGAAGGTCATGCCTTGGGGGCGGCCGGTTCGCCGTCGACCGTGTAGAGCAGTTCCAGGCTCTCGCCGGGGTTCACTTTCAGGGTGGCGTGGCCTTCCTGGGCATAGGCCCAGTCACCGGAGGCGGGCTTCACCCAGAGGGACCAGTAGGCGAAGGCGGCGGGCATCCCCTTGCATTCTTCCCGGTACGTGCCGGCCTTGTGGGTAATGTCGAAGTCCGCGGCGGGGACACCGTTCACGCGGCAGACCAGTTCGGTGGGGTACTGCTCGGTGCCCTCGGTTTTCACGTCAGCCTTGTCGAGAATCTCGGAAGCTACGGTGGGCTCGTCCACATCCACGCAAACGGAGGTGTCGGCGGCATCCTGCTTGAGGGCGCCCGAATCCACGATGACCTTCACGCCTTCGCAGGGTCCGGCGTCGGCGCTGGCTGAGGCCGCTGCGGTGGAAGCCGGTGCAGAGGTGGTTGGCTGGGTCGCGGCCGGCGAGGAGCAGGCGGCGAGGGAAAACAGGAGACCGGCGGCGGCGAGCGAGCTCGCGGCGGCGGTGCGCATCTTAGTCAAAGTCACCTGTCAAGGGTAGGCCGTTGCCTGTCCGGAGCGGGATGCTGTCGCGTTGTGTGACGTCAGTTCTCGAGCCCGCTGGCTGCGGGGTCCCCGCTACAGGCCCAGTTCCATGAAAACGCTGTTGGGATCCAGGGTGTAACCGGCAAACGGCGGGCACTCGGTGAAGCCGTGCCGGGCATACAGCCGCCGCGCGGGGGCGAAGTAGTCCTCGGTTCCCGTCTCGAGGTAGACGCGCTCCAGGTTCCGGGCGCGGGCGTCGTCGAGGATGTGCCGGAGCATCAAGGTAGCCACGCCCCGGCCGCGTGCTCTGGCCGTGGTGCGCATGGACTTGATCTCGCCGTGCATCGCTGGCCCGGACGGGGAATCCAGGAGCTTGAGCGCGCCGCACCCCAGCAGATCACCGTTCTCGCGGGCCGTCCAGAACGTGATGGACGGTACGGACAGGGCGGAGTGGTCCAGGGCGTGGACGCTTTCGGCCGGTGAGGTGGCGTACATATCTGCCAGGTGTTCGCTGAGGAGTTGATGGACGTCGGCGCGTGTGGGGTCGTCCCGGTCAATGGAAATCATCGGCTCAAATCTACCGGCTGGTGCCGCCAATTCGTCCATCCCGACCTGCGATTTTAGGGTCTGGACCCCGGTAGCGGGCGGATTTATGGTGAAAGTGTGGCGGCTGCCTGACTGGCAGGATTGCCAGTGCTGCCGGTCCGCTGTTGCGGCCGTCCGTCATGAGGAGCAAGCAGATGGAACACGTTGAAGAGACCGTTGAAGTCGATGTCCCGGTGCGGACCGCGTACAACCAGTGGACCCAGTTCGAATCCTTTCCGCAGTTCATGTCCGGCGTGGAATCCGTAACCCAGCTGACCGACACCACCAACCACTGGGTAACCAAGGTGGGTGGCGTGCAGCGGGAATTCGATACTGAAATCGTTGACCAGGAGCCTGACGACCGGATCGCCTGGCGCAGCACCGACGGCAAGTCCCATGCCGGCATCATCAGGTTCACGCCGGTGGATGCCAACCACACGAAGGTCCGGGTCCACTTCGAATGGGCGCCGGAAACCGTCACTGAAAAGGCAGGCGCGGCACTGAAGATCGACGAGATGCAGGTGAAGGCGGACATGCGTAAGTTCAAGGCCTTCATCGAATCGCGCGGTACCGAAACCGGCGGCTGGCGCGGCGAAGTCAAGGACAGCGGCCCTACCGGGCAGTTCTAGGGGTGCCAGCGGGATCAGCTGGGAAAGCGACCCCCAACAAACAGAAAGCGGTCGACGGCGGGGACCTCCCGCCGTCGACCGCTTGATGTCATCAACATTACCTATGTACCTCGCGCCCACCTTCTACGGTTATTGAGGGAAAGCCGCACTACTTAAGCTGGGCCTTGAAGGTGTCCGTCGGCCCAGTCTCGAGATCGATCTCGAAGGTGTTCATGACGCGGCTGACCATCATGTAGAAGCCTATGAGCAGAACCAGTTCGACGATCTGGCTCTTGTTATACCTTCCTTGGACGCGGCGGAAGATGTCTTCCGGGGGAGTGGTTTCTTCGACCACGGCGTCCGTGAAGGCGATCAGGTCCTGTTCTGCATCGTTAAACTCGAAGCTGGTATCCGGGTACTCACCGATAGCCGTGATCTTGTCGTCGGAGAGTCCAACCCGCCGTGCTACCGCCGTATGCTGCTTAATCTCGTAGGAGGCAGCAGAAAGGTGACCAACGCGGAGAATCACGATTTCCCGGTCAACGTGGTCAAGCGAGGATCCGTGACTAAGTTTTTGCCCCAAAGCCAGGACCTCGGCACCGGCGCCGTCCGAATTCGCGATCATCCTGAAGATGTTGATCTTCTTCTTCCCGTCGAGAGCCCTGACGATTTGGGGAGAGGCACTCTCAGGATCAAAATAACTAATGCGGGCCACGTGTGCTCCTCCATTGGGTTGGTAGACGGTGGGCCATTTTCGTGGGTGGCAACGACGAACGCTGCCTGGACAAAAACGTGTCATCCCGGGGGCACAACCTGCCCCCGGGATGACACAGCGCCTTGATCCTCCGGCGCGGCAAAGCTTAGGAGGCTAGGGCTACCCTTGCTGCCTTGAGCTTTTCGGCCTGCTCGGCCATCCACTCGGTACGGGGCCGGGCTTCAGGATCCTGCTTCACGAGTTCCACCGTCTGGCGCAGGATCTCCTCCTCGCTGTCTTCCAGGTTCAGCGGCTCACCAAGCGGCTGCTGGGTGTAGTAGTCGGAGTGGGTGTAGACCTCGATCATGTTCCCGTCCGGGTCATCGATGTAGATGCTCCATGCATTGCCGTGGTTTTTCACGACCTGCACAGGGATGCCTGTCTTTTGAACATGCCGCCAGAATGCCCGCAGCTCGCTCAGCGTCGGGACCAGGAACGAGATCTGTGCGGTGGTCGGTGGGGTGTCTTTGTCCCGTCCCTCGATGAGCGCCAGCTGGTGGTGCTCGGAAGGGTCGCCTGTCAGGAAGGCGCCGCGCCGCCGGATTCCGGCCTTGCCGGATTTGCCCAGGCCGGAGTCGCTGATAATCATGCCGAATTCCCGGCAGTAGAACTCGACCATGGCATCCAAGTCCTTGCAGAAAATGCCGAGGTGGGCGAGGCGGGGGTTGAACTCAGTTTTCTGAGCGGCCGCAGTGGTGGTGGTTTCCGTCATCGTTTTTGTTCCTTTACTTTCCGGTGGGATGCTGCTCAGCGAGTCAGCTGGGCTGCGAGTTCGGTCACGTCCGTGACCTGCTCGAGGTTTTCAATCAGATGGAGTCCGTGCTTGGCGCTGTTTTCGCTGACGAGTCCGGAGAACCGGACGTTGCGCCAGTACTTGTCCACGATGGCGTCATAAGGTGCGGGCGTATCGAGCCAGCCGGCCGGATCCTCGCGGTAGGTCTCCACGACGCGCCCATCCTTCAAGTGGATGGTCATTCGGATGGCATGGTTCTTACCAAGGGGAAGTCCGCCCCTGAGCTTGACCCGCGCCGTGAGGTCCAGCACGGCGGGGTCATGGATCATGTCCTCTGTGTAGTGTTCAAGCTCCGGCCTGCCCCGGTATAACGCGTTGGCCACGGCGTAAGGGATGGTGAACAGGAACTTCGGCTGCATGTCGTCGGCGGTAGCCACCTGATTCAGGAAGTGGTCGAGGCGGTTGGGAGGCACGTCGAGGAAGACTTCCGCGACGTCATCGGCGGCGAAACCATGCTCCTCGCGGAGCAGCAGAGCGCATTCGATGGGATTATGGTTCCCGTAGCACGAGGGGTGCAGTTTGTGTTGCCCCTTGACGTAGAAGATGGATCCCAGGTCTGCCAGCATGACATCGGGGTGCGGATCCGCGCAGTAAAGGTTGAAGTAGCCCAACCGGCTTTCCAGCGCGTCACGCACTCCTGAGAAGCCGCCCAACGACAGCTGGCAGCTCAGGATGCCGTTGTAGGCGGCAGCAGCACCGGGAAGCTTGAAGGAATGCACACCGTCCCAGATGCCTTGGTAGGAGCCGGCCATGAGGTTGATTGCAATGCCAAAAGCGTTCCGGAGCTGCTCGTGGTTCAAGCCCATGAGACGACCGGCTACGGCGGTGGCTCCGAAGGCGTTGGAGGTTCCGCAGACCTCGAAGTCGGCGTCGAAGTTGAACGTGTTGGAGACGGAGATGCGTGCCGCGACGTCTCCTCCGAGGATCACGGCTGCGAGCATTTCCTTGCCCGTAGCGTGGACGTATTCGCCCACGTTCAGGGCGAGAGGCTCGGTGGTGCTGGCGACATGGCCCACCATCTTGCCCTTGTTGATGCCCTCAGGTTCCGGTCCGCATACTTCGAAGTCGAAGGAGCGGGTTTGCAACGAGTTCACCATCGCCGCGTGGGGAAGTGGCAGTTTGGTGCCGGACCCCAGGACCGTCGCCTGGGGGGCTCCTCCCCATTCGTTGAAGATATTGAGCATGGCATCATTTCCGGAAGCACCGGCTCCCGAGATGGTGCAGCCCAAGGCATCGATCAGGCGCTTTTTAGCAGCGAAGACCGTGTCCTCGCTGAAAGCTACGAAGGGTGTGTCGAGAACGTGTGTGACCAGTTGGTCGATGATGGATGCCATATGGGATCCTCCCTCTGGTGGGCGCGTTAGGGTCGGCGAAGAGCTCATTGGTCACCGCCCGCGCGTTGGAGGAGTGTGCCGAGGACGCGTTCAGCTGTTGCGAGATCTTGCGTTGGGATGCCGCGAAGCTGCTCGTGGGTGAAGTGTTCTGCGCTGCGCCTAAGCGCTGCCCGTACTTCCCGGCCCTCATCCGTGAGTGACCATGTTCCATCCGCGAGCCTCTCGGCACGACCCTTCTGCGAAAGCTCCGTCAGGGCGTCGTCAACAGCGCTTTCGCCAAGGAATGTCTCCAGTTCCAGCACATCGGGGGCGCACGGTCCTTCGAAGAGCCGGTTGAGTATCCGGCCGCTGGCGACAGTGACGCCCACGTGCTGCCGCTGCTCCTGGAACAGCGCGGACATGTGGTTGTCTGCGGCCTTTAACAGCGACAGGAAAAGTGACTCTTCCGCTTCCCGGGTGTCGGTGGGGGGCTGCGGGGTTGGTGCCGGTGTCGCATCGGGGTGGGCAACCGGAACCCCATACTGTCCTTGGGCGAATAACAGCGGCGCGCCTTCGAACCGGGCGTAGCGTTCCACCCGGCCGATCAGGATGTGGTGGTCGCCGCCGTCGACGACCGCCTCCCGGACACATTCAAAGTGTGCGATGGCACCTTCGAGTAACGGGTCGCCGTGGGTTCCGGCGCTCCACTTCGCCTGGCCGAACTGGTCCGGCTGCGGGCGGCCAAACAATGCAGACAGCTCCATTTGGTCTTCACCGAGGACGTTGATGCTGAAGTGGCCGTTGTTGAGGAAGGCGGGGACGCTCTTGGACTCTTTTCGGATGGACCACAGCACCAGCGGCGGGTCCAGCGAGACTGTGGAGAACGAGTTGGCAGCCATGCCCACCAGCTCATCACCGGCGCTGGTGGCAATTACGGTGACCCCGGTTGCAAATTGGCCCAGGGCGCGCCGGAAGGCGCGAAAGTCGTCGGCGGGGTTGCCCTCCTCGACAGGTCCGGGGGAGTGCAACAGGTCAGTTGCTTCGTTCATCTTGATGGTCCTTTCACGGGTGCGGAAGCGGGCTAACGTTAGCCCGGGACCTTACTTGTAGTAGCTGAGCGTGCCGAAGTCAGAGAACGGTGCGGGCGGAAGGCCGAACAGCTCCTTGACGTACTGTCCGGCTGCGAGTTCCTTGCCTGCCGAGCCGTGGTTTCGCGCTGCCATGAGGTCCCGCATGGTCTGCTGAAGCGGGTTGGCGTTTGAGGATGCCGCCGCTCCTGCAATCGGCCAAATTTCAGTGAAAGACTCGAAACTGGCGGCGATCGAATCAGCGGCCTCAAACCGGACGCGCATGCGTTCGAGCGGGCTGGCTTCCTGCCCTTGGCAGGCGGTATCGAAGAGTTCACGCCAGTTCTTCAGGTGCCGGTCTTTGACTGTGCGGACCCGTGTACGGGCTTCGGCGACCTTCAGGTGCAGGAACGGGTTTTGTGCCGCTGGCGCACCGGTGCCCTGGCGGGTGAGCCGGACCCGGGACTGTTCGATAAAGGTCTCGATGCCTCCAGTCGCCGTTCCGATGGCTGTGTTGGCCGGTGTGGAGTTGAAGAGTCCCAAGAAGGAAACCCAGTACAACGGGCGGTTGTTGACTTCCCAGCCTGGATTGGCGTCGTTGTACGTGTCGACCAGGAGGTGGGTCCGGTAATCGGGAACGAAGACATCCTTCAGGGTCACGGATTTGCTGCCGGTTCCCTTCAGCCCCTGAACATCCCAGCTTTCGTGATCGATGGCAACGTCACTGAGCGGAACCACGAAGGTGCGGTCGCCGCCGCCGAGGATGACCCACTGGGCATGATCAACACCGCTGGAGAAGGTCCAGGTGCCGTTGAGCCGATAGCCGTTTTCAACGGCGGCGTATTTACCGACAGGGGCGTAGGAGCTTGATGCGCGAGTGTCCGGGCTTTCGCCCCAAAACTCATCCTGCATCCTTTTACCCATCAGGGCGATCTCGAAGGAGTGGACGTTCAGCTGTCCGGCAATCCAGGCGGCAGCGCTGTCCGCCTCCGCGATTCGCATGATGCCTTCGAAGAATTGAGCCGGGGCCATTTCGAGGCCGCCGTACTGCATGGGTGTGAAGGCACGGAAGAGTCCCGTGCTGATCATCGCTTCCACGGTGGCGTCCGGTACGCGGCCTTCCTCTTCGGAAAGGTGGCGGCCGGCGCGTACGGTATCGATGATGCCATCCACCGCGGCTAGGTACTTCTCCCCCTCGTCAATGGCCCGGCGTCGATAGTCGCTCCAGTCCTCAGAACGGGGTTCAAAAAAGTCAGGGACTCTCGTGGTATCAGCTTGCGTTGTGGTGGGCATCTAAATTCTCCTTGCTGCAAGGACGGGGTGTTACCGGGAGCATATGCCGAGGCTGTGCACGGTAGCGAGGGCTGTCTTCCAGATAGCGGAACGAACAAAACATTCCTTTTCAGCTGCCGTCTACGCGCGAGATGAGTCCCGGCCGTCAGGGCAGGCAGGCCAATGTACCGGTCATTCCATAATGCGGCATAAAACAATTCCCCGCTTCCCCTGGCGCCCCTAGTGTTGGTCCCCACGCACACAGCCGAGAGGCGACGTCTGTGGCGACGTTCTTCGCCACAGCATTGACAGAAAGGGATCCACCATGACCGGTGAGGCGAGCACAGACCGCTATCGCAGCGTATGGACATACCTCAACACTGTTCCGCATACGCTGGGCTGGATCGACGCCGGCGGGGTCCGCACGCGTTACCTTGAAGCAGGGAATCCTCAGGGCCCAGCGGTTCTCTTGCTTCACGGAACGGCAGGGAGTCTTGAGAACTTTTGTGCGAACTATGGCGCACTCGCTGAAAGCCATCGCGTCATCGGCATCGACATGCTCGGGTGCGGCTACACCGATAAACCTGACCGTCCCTACCTGATTCAGGACTATGCAGACCATGCCGTGGCCGTTATGGATGCATTGGAAATCCGGGAGTCGGCAGTGATCGGTGTTTCCCTCGGTTCCTGGGTCGCAGGGCGACTGGCTTTGGATCATTCCGAACGCGTCACCCGGCTGGTTATGGTGGCCCCTGCGGGGGTGGTTGTCGACCCGGATGAGGAAAAAGATTTCGGTGTGGATGTGAGGCGCCGAAGGCAGAACGCCGCGCAGACACCGTCCTGGGAATCAGTAACCGCCGCCATGGGCCGGCTGATGCTGAACCCGGACGATCTGATTGATGACTTGGTGGGTGTCCGACTGCGCATCTACGAACAGCCAGAGATGGCCCGGGCAATGGGGCACCTGCTTGCTTTCACCCAAGGCGGACAACACCTGTCCGCGGACGAATGGAGCCGGCTGGAACAGCCGACGATGATTATCGCCGCGGTGGACTCTCCCAACATGTTCCTGGAAAACGCCAGGTTGCTCGGAAAGCTGATCCCGAACAGCGCGGTCGTAGAGATGACCGGCTGCGATCACTGGGCCCAGTTTGAACAGCCCGAGCGTTTCAACCGGGTTGCGCAGGAATTTTTGGGTGTCTTACAGACAGAAGGAGCCAGGTAATGGCCCTTGACCAGCAGACATCCAGCCTCTTGGCGAAAGAGCTGCATGAGGCAGAGCAAAGCAGGGAGCAGGTCCGGCATTTCTCAGGTCGGTTCCCGCATATGAGTATTGAAGACGGTTACGCCGTTTCGCGTGCATGGGCTCAGCTCAAACAGGACGAGGGCCAACGAATAGTAGGGCACAAGATCGGACTGACGTCTCGTGCGATGCAGGTCAGCAGTCAGATCAATGAACCTGATTTCGGGACGCTTTTTGACGAGATGGTCTACGAATCAGGGCAGATCATTCCCGCAGCACGGTTTATCCGACCGCGCGTCGAGGTGGAGCTGGCCTTTCTCCTGAAACGTCCGCTTGAGGGCCCGCACGTATCCATCAACGACGTTTTCAACGCCAGCGACCGGGTGACTCCCGCCCTGGAGATTATCGATGCCCGTATCGAACAACTTGACCGTGAGACAGGGGCGCCCAGGAAGGTCTTCGACACGATCTCCGACAACGCTGCCAACGCCGGGATCGTCCTGGGAGGCACGCCGGTTCGGCCTGATCAGGTGGACCTGCGGTGGGTGAGTGCGCTGCTGCACCTCAACGGTGTCGTTGAGGAATCAGGTGTCGCTGCGGCAGTCCTGGGCCACCCGGCCAACGGTGTGGCGTGGCTTGCGCGTCGACTGAATGGTTTTGGTGAGCGGCTCGAAGCGGGGGAGGTAGTTCTGGCAGGGTCGTTCACGAGGCCAGTGCCCCTGACGGCAGGGGACGTGATCCAAGCCGACTACGGCCCGCTCGGAACAGTGTCCTTCCAATTGCTGTAGCCAGGGAGTCAGATGTCAATCACCAGGAAAACACCGCCTAATCGCTTCAAAGAGAGAATGGCAGCCGGCGACACCCAGATCGGCCTCTGGTCCGTCTTGGCTGACGGCTACGCTGCAGAAATACTCGCCGGGTGCGGGTACGACTGGCTGCTTCTTGACGCCGAGCACGGCCCCAATGACTTGCGTTCGGTACTGGCGCAGCTGCAAGGCATAGCCGCCGCCGGATCGCTGCTGGGGGACCGCGCAAACGATCTGTCTCAGGCGGTGGTCCGGTTGCCTCAGGGCGACATGGCTTTGATTAAGCAGTACTTGGAAATCGGGGTGCAGAACCTGCTGATTCCGATGGTTAACACCGCTGAACAGGCAGCCGAACTGGTGCGGGCTGTACGCTATCCGCCGCGCGGTGTACGGGGCATGGGCAGCGGACTCGGCCGCTCCTCACGATGGGGCCGGCTGACTGATTATGTGCAGGCTGCCGACGACGACATCTGTCTGGTGGTCCAGATCGAGACCGGCCAAGCAATTGCAAACCTCGACAAGATCGCGGCCACAGAGGGTGTCGACGGCGTGCTTTTTGGACCAGCAGATCTCGCCGCGGACTTGGGGTACCGGGACCAGCGCACCCACGCTGAGGTAACCCGCACCATTCGGCAGGGCATTGAGACTGCCCGGCGTGCCGGAACCCCGAGTGGCATCATGCTCACCGATGTCGCTGCAGCCCACGATTGGCTAAGTAGCGGGATCACTTTTGCCGGTGTCGGCGTCGATTCCTCCCTGTTGATCCGGGCGGCCGATGACCTGCTGGGCCAGTTCCGCGCCACAGGCCCTAGAACGACAGGCGCAGTCAGCAGCTACTGAGACCGGCAGGGGCAGTGAATGACGCCTGCTCCTGCCGGTAGGCGCCTCCGTTCACACCTTGGATTGCCAGCGCTCCAGGGCCTTGGAGAGCATGGGAACCAGGATGCCGGCAACGGCGTTGGATGCCACGGGGTGGCCCAAGGCAGAACCCAGCATCAGGCCCTCGCAGAGCCGGGCGATTATCCACGCCAGATGCACGCTTATGGCATCTTTAGCCTCTGCCGCCGGGAGAACCTCTTGGAACCAAACGGCCAACTGGTTTTCGACCGAAGCTGTACCCGCCAGCACCGCGGACCCACCCGAAGTTGGCGGGTCCCAGCGCTGGAGCTTTAGCAGCAATCCACTTTTGACGGTGTCCGGGTGTTCCTGGGCGCCGCTCATCACCTTGGTCAGTGCTGACGACAGTTCCTCCAGCCAATGATTGCTGGTGCTTGGCAGCTCACGCAGCGGAGCCAGCAGTTCCAGGAAGGGTTCTGCGACAGCGGCCGTGATCAGAGCGTCCTTGTCCTTGTAGCGCCAGTAAATTGAGCTGCGCTTCATACCGGACGCTTCACAAATCCGACTCATCGTGGCGCCTTCATAACCATGCTCGGCGACCAACGCACGGGTTACATGCAGCAGGTTGGGAGCCTCCGGTACGGTCTCGGCCGTGTGAGGCTGAACCGAGGATGCAGTGGCTGTGTCCCTTTCGTGCACGAGATGTTCGGGCCGTCGAGTCATGACCTCGTACGCGCCGGCCAGTGCGTGAGCCACTATGGTGCTGCGTTGGGCTGCATCGCGGTCCTCCACAGCGACGTCAGAGATGTAGTGGCCGTCCAGGAAAGCCATTGTCAGCCTTCCCATCCATCCGACGCCGGCGGTCCGGTCGAAGCCTTCATCCGCACTTTGCGCGGCGAACGCCGCCTCCCACCAGGCTTCGATACGCCGTTGAGCACCTGTCCGGCGGCGCTGGAAGGGCTCCTGGATCTTCGAGTTCGCGGCGCTTCCCTCCAAGGCGAGCATGATGCCTAGCCGCAGCGGATCTTCGGACTCGGAAGCGCGAAGTTCGGGTTCGAGCTCTTCCCTTAGCTGGTCCAGCAGCGGACGTTCAGGGTTGAACTTGTCCCAGGGCCGGCGGGCAGGGGCCACGTGCGAATACGAGTTCTCCAAGGCTGCCGTAATCAGCTCGTCCTTGTTCTCGAAAAACCAGTAAATCGAGCTGGCGGGGCGCTCGGTGGCACGGACAATTCTCGCAATGGTGGTGTTGTCGTATCCGTAACGGCTGACCAGTTGCACGGTGGACTCCAAAATGCGCTGCAGGCTGGCTTCCCCGCGGGCATTTCGGCGGCTGGTGTTCATAAAAGTCTCCCCTCGGAGGGCTGGGCCGCGGAGGGCGGAGGCGGAAGGGCTGGCACCCATCGTACTTCTGCTGTGTTCAAGGGCGGCATTGCGACATTGTGGAACGATCGTTACAATCAGTGTACCATTCACTACAGAAGTGAGTCGGCTCACGAAACATTCTCGAGCTGACAGGGAAGTGGCAGGCCCGCCACGGACAGAAGTGGAGTCAATGATGACAGCAGTGACTGAAGACCGGCACGGTGTTCACGAGGCATCCCGAATTGAGGCCAGGAGCGAGGGCCAGGGAACCGCCTCAGTCCTGAAGGCCCTGCAGTTGCTGGACGCCTTCCGTGATGGGGGCCCCGTCCTGGGCGTGAGCGAAATCGGCCGCCGGGTCGGGGTTCCCACCTCCACCGCCTTCCGCCTGCTGGCTTACTTGGTCGAAGGCGGCTTCGTTTCCAAAGAAGGCACGCGCTACCGCCTGGGAGACAAGCTCTTCGAACTCGGAAACCAGGTTGCCCTGTGCCGGCCCAAAGGGTTGCGGGAGCAGGCATCGCCTTACCTTGGGGAGCTTTACGCCGCTACGGGCATGACTGTCCGGCTTGCCGTCCCCGAAGGCTCCGAAATTGTCCTCGTCGACAAAATTGTGGGGCTTCGCACCGTCCCCGCCCCAACGGCAATCGGCGGGCGCGCGCCTTCCACCTGCACCGGCCTAGGCAAAGCCATGCTCGCATTCCAGCCCGCCGCGACGGTTGCCCAAGTCCTGCAGGGCCCGCTTCCGCGGCCCACCCGTTACTCGCCGATCCACCCCCGGCTGCTGCAGAAGCAACTCATCGATGTCCGTTCGACGGGACTGGCCTACGATCTGGAGGAATCCGTTCTGGGGCAAGTATGCGTGGCCGCGCCCATCCTGCACCGCGGCGTAGCCGTGGCCGCCATCAGTGTGTCGGCAAGGACGCACCAGACAAACCTGGCGCAGTCCACTGCTGCCCTCCAACGAGCAGCAGGCCAACTCCAAAAGACCCTCGGCGCCTAGGCGTCACCGGGTGGCCTTTGCGCCATGTGGAAAGACGCGTTGCATGGGGCGCCTGCCCTTCGTAGCATTCTGTACCAAGCACTACATAAGTGATGCACGGCACAAACTATTCCGCTTTACACGAGACCGGAGTTACCCAATGCCCGCAATTACCAACTCGTCCTCCCTAATCAGCCGCAGCAGCGCCGCCGCAGCGACCCTTGCCCTCGCACTGATGCTTGGCGCTTGCGGGGGTGAAACAGCCGGTTCCCAGTCCGCCGCGGCGGATCAGGTGAAAGATCTCAAGGTCGGAGCGACGCCGACCCTTTCCGGGCTGGGCCTCCGCGTAGCCCTCAGCGAAGGCGACTTCACTGCAAGCGACCTCAACGTCACAGCCGTAGCCAATAAATCCGCAAACGATGCGGTGCCCCAATTGCTGAGCGGTGAGCTCCAGGTGGCCCAGATGGATACCATCACCTTCATGCAGGCCCGTAGCCAGGGCCTGCCGGTCAGGATCATCGCCGTCAATGGCGAACAGTCGACCAACGGAGAAGACGGCGAAATGTCCGCCGCCGGTGTCGTGGCCAAGGCCGATAGCCCCATCAGCTCTCCAACGGACCTCGTTGGTAAAAAAGTCGGCGTTCCTGCGATCAAGACGCAGACCTGGATGAACATCAGGGCGTTCGTCGACGCCGCCGGCGGCGACTCCTCGAAGATCGAATTTGTGGAGGTGCCCTCCGCCCAGACAATCGACCTCGTGATGCAGGGTACGGTTGAGGCCTCCACCCCCGCCGAGCCTCTTATGTCCAGTTCGATCGCCGCAGGGAAGGTCAAGTTGATCCACAACACTGACGCACCAGGCAACCAGGGAGTTCCGAGCTCCGTGTACGTGGCGACCGAGGAATTCATTGCCAAGAACCCGGACACCGTGAAGGACTTCGCCGACAGCGTCTACGCAGCCGCGAAAAAAGTGAACGGCAACCGCGAGCTCGCTGCGAAGGTCGCCCAGGCGGAGCTCAAGTACACGCCCGAACAGCTCAACAACGCTTTTTACCAGACCTTCGGCGACTCCGCGACAACGCCCGACCAGCTTGATAAGATCTCCGATCTCGCGGTCAAGTACGGAATCCTGACCGACAAGCCCAAGGCCGAGGACCTCCTCGCTGATTCCAAATGAGTGAAATGACGGCGAACAGTAAATCGGCCGTCCTGGCCGGTGCCCGGATGAAAGCCAGGAAGGGCAACCCAGCTGCGGCAGGGCGGAGACGGGTTGGCTTCGGTCTTAAACTCGTTGCCATCGGCGCGGTACTGCTCATCTGGCAGCTCCTCTCTGTGAGCCCGATTGTGAACAGTGGCAGCCTCCCCGGTCCGGTGACCGTTTTCTCGGCGCTGGTCGGACTTTGGGGTACGAGTGGATACTGGACTGCCATCGGCACCACATTGCAGGTATGGGCCATTGGATTGGCACTGTGCGCGCTGATCGGGATCCCGGCCGGGCTGCTGATTGGGGTTTCCGTGCGCGCCACCCAAAGCACCCGGTGGGTCATCGACTTTTTTCGGACCATTCCAACTATCGCCCTGCTGCCCCTGGTTCTCCTGCTCTTTGGAGCGACAAGCAGGATGGAAATCACCATGATCGTCCTGGCCGCGGTATGGCCGCTGCTCATCCAGTCGATGTACGCGGCCAAACAGGTCGAACCACTGCTGAAGTGGGTTGTCCGCGTGTTTCGCATTTCCACCCTGGACCGGTTGCGTTTTCTCTGGGCACCGAGCGTCACCCTGCTCGTCTCCACCGGGATGCGGCTCGCGGCAACGATGGCCCTGCTCATGACCATCGCCGCAGAATACATCGGCGGAGCGCCCGGACTCGGACTGGAACTTTCCCACATGGAACAGGCCTTTAAACGCCCGGAGGTCTTCGCTTATGCCATCACCGCAGGCCTGATCGGTCTTTCGATTAACTCGGCCCTGGTTCTGTTCCAGCGCCGGGTGCTCTGGTGGCACCCTATTATTCGAGGGGAGCGTTCTGAATGAAACGCCTCGCGTCACTTGCCTGGGAAATCTGGCTCCCGTTCGTCCTCATCGTCCTCTGGCTCGTTTTGTCCTCCGGCAGCAAGTCCTTCTACTTCCCACCGCTGGCCAAAATCCTTGAGACCGTGAACCAACTCTGGTTCTTCGATGGGATCATCGAGAACCTGCTTCCGAGCCTGTCACGGATCCTGACAGGATTCGGACTGGCCCTAATAGTTGGCGTCGTTGGGGGAATCCTGCTGGGACTCCTGCCCCGCTTCGAGGAAGCGATCCGGCCGCTCCTGGAGTTCCTTCGTTCCACCCCCGGCGTTGCGCTGCTGCCGATCGCCATCATCTTCCTCGGCATCGGCGACGGAATGAAAGTCTTCATGATAGCCCTTGCCTCCATGTGGCCAATCCTGCTGAACACCATCGACGGCGTGCGTTCAGTAGAGCCCGTGCTGCTCAGGATGGCCAGCAGCTACCGCATCCCGCTCAAGGACAAGATTCGATTCATTTACGTCCCCAACGCGGCACCGCAAATTTTCGCCGGTGCACGGGTAGCCCTCGCCATCGCTGCTGTAGTCATGGTGGTGACCGAGATGATCGGTTCCCCAGGCGGCATCGGCTATTTCATTCTCGATTCCCAGCGCACCTTCAAAGTACTGAATATGTGGTCGGGCATCGTGATGCTCGGCGTGCTGGGATATCTCCTCAATTTCGGATTCCGACTGGTGGAAGCCCGGGTCCTCGACTGGCACAACAAGAAAAACGCTTAGGAGCCTGACATGACCAACTCTGAAACCCCCCTCGCGGGCCACGCCCCTGCGCAAACGGACGAACTGCTCGTCGTAGAACACCTGGGCAAGAGCTTCGGCGATCATCAGGTACTCGGCGACATCAACGTTGCGGTCCGTGCAGGTGAGTTCATGTGTATCGTCGGGCCCTCCGGCGCCGGAAAGACGACCCTCCTGCAGTGCCTGTCCGGACTTACCAACCCGACAAAGGGGAAGGTCTTACTTCGGGGCCGGGAGATCACGGAACCGCCCGCAGAGATGGCGATCGTCTTTCAGGACTACTCGCGGTCACTGATGCCATGGCTGTCGGTCATTGACAACGTCATGCTTCCGCTGCGCTCAGCCGTAAAGGACAAGGCCAAGCGTAAGGACAAGGCAATGGAAGCGCTTGTGGAGGTCGGACTCAAGGATCATGTGGACAAGTACCCGTGGCAGCTCTCCGGCGGCATGCAGCAGCGTGTTGCCATCGCCCGTGCACTGGCCTACGCGCCCGCGATCGTGCTCATGGATGAGCCGTTCGCCTCCGTGGATGCCCAGACCCGAGGGGACCTCGAGGACCTGACCCTGAAGCTGAAGAACCACCTTGGGATCACTATTGTGCTCGTCACCCATGACATCGATGAAGCCGTCTACCTCGCAGACCGCGTATTGGTCCTGGGCAAGAAGCCCACCCAGGTTGTTGACCTCATCGAAACGCACCTGGGGGAGCAACGTGACCAGATCACGACCAAGGCAACGCGCGAATTCGCGGATCTCCGCACGCGGGTGTACCAGGAAATCCGGCATGGGGATATTCCCAGTTCCGCTGGGTCTGTAGCTGCACCGGCAGCCAGCTAGGACCATTGTCCATCGCCGCGACCGGCAAATGTTGAAAGGAACCCTGTTGCAACCTCACGCTGGGCCGCGCCCAAATTCACGCATGCAGCCGTTGGATGGCATAGTCGTCGCCGACTTCTCGCGTGTCCTGGCCGGCCCGTTGGCAACCATGACGCTGGCGGACCTGGGAGCGCGGGTCATCAAGGTCGAACGGCCGGGTGCCGGCGATGATACCCGCAGCTGGGGTCCTCCTTTTTCATCAACCGGAGCAACCTATTTCGAGAGCGTGAACCGTAACAAGGAATCAATATGCCTGGATCTGACGGACCCGGCGGACCAGGAGCTGGCCCGTGAGCTGGCCCGCAGAGCCGATGTCGTCGTGGAAAATTTCAAACCCGGCGGTATGGCCAGGCTGGGCCTGGGCTACCCTAAGCTGGCAGCGGAAAACCCAGGCCTGATTTATGTATCGGTCACGGGGTTCGGCAGTGGAGGCGGGGCCGAACTGCTTGGATACGACTTTGTGGTCCAGGCATTGGGAGGCCTTATGAGTATCACCGGGCAGCCCGACGAGGATCCCACCAAGGTCGGTGTGGCACTCGTGGACGTCCTGACTGCCAAGGACGCAACCATTGGGGTGCTGGCCGCGCTTAACGAACGCAACCGGTCCGGTAAAGGGGCCCTGGTAGAAGTCAACCTGCTCTCAAGCTTGCAGGGTGCCTTGGCGAACCAGGGCCAAAGCTTCCTGGGGGCCGGGATGGTGCCTGCCAGGATGGGAAACGATCATCCCTCTATCGTCCCTTACCAGCTCCTTCAATGTGCGGACGGGCCGCTGGCGGTTGCCTGCGGGAACGATGGCCAGTTCGTCAAGCTTTGCCAGGCGCTCGGCCTAAGGGATCTGCCTGCGGACGCGCGTTTTCAGACCAACAATGACCGGGTCCGTCACCGCGTGGAACTGATCCCGCTGCTCGAAGATGCTCTGGGACGTTTCGGCGCCCAATATTGGCAGGACACCCTCAACCGGGTAGGTGTCCCCGCCGGGCAGGTGGCCACGATCAAAGAGTCTTTGGAGTTCGCGGAATCGCTGGGACTGGAACCGACAATTCCGGTCCATGATGCAAGCGGCCGGATCATGGGGCAACAAATCCGTCACCCCATCACTTGGACGCCGTCTTTGGCCGAACGCCGTTCAGCGCCTCCGGCCTTGGGTGAGCACAGCGATGCAGTGCGCCAATGGCTGAGCCGTCCCGGGGAAGGCACCAGCCCCAGCCCTTCAAGGCCGGAAGAACCCGCCGGGGCATGACCCTGATTCGCCAACAAACACTCACATTCGTCGCATCAAAAGGAAGTTATGACTGACTCTGCAGACCTGCTCAACTTCGACGCACTCCTGACTCAGGACGAGATTGCGCTCCGGGACACCGTCCGGTCTTTCGTTGACTCGGAGATCAAGCCGAACATCGCCAACTGGTACGAATCCGCCGTGTTCCCGCTGGAGATTGTGCCCGAAATGGCGAAACTGGGACTGCTGGGCATGCATTTGAAGGGCTACGGCTGCGCTGGCCGGTCCGCAGTAGAGTACGGTCTCGCCGGCGCGGAACTGGAAGCGGGCGATTCAGGACTCAGGACCTTCGTCAGCGTCCAGGGTTCCCTCGCCATGAGCGCCATCTACAAGCACGGCTCCGAGGAACAGAAAAAGGAGTGGCTGCCACAGATGGCGGCCGGCGAAGCGATCGGATCCTTCGGCCTGACCGAACCGACTGCCGGGTCCGACCCCGGGGCCATGAAGACTTTCGCCCGTCGCGATGGAGACGACTGGATCATCAACGGTTCAAAACGCTGGATCGGCCTCGCTTCCGTTGCCCGCCTGACCGTCATCTGGGCCCAGACCGAAGACGGCGTCCGCGGCTTTATTGTGCCCACGGACACCCCCGGATTCAGGGCCGCTCCGATTGAGCCGAAACTGTCCATGCGTGCATCCATCCAATGCGACATCGAACTGACAGACGTGCGGCTTCCCGCCGAGGCGATCCTTCCCAACGCCAAGGGTTTGAGGGGGCCTTTCGAGTGCCTGAACGAAGCCCGTTACGGCATCATCTGGGGCGCCATGGGTGCTGCGCGGGACAGCTTCCTCACGGCCCTCGCCTACTCGCAGGAACGCCTGCAGTTCGACAAGCCCCTGGCCGGTTACCAGCTCACCCAGCAAAAACTCGTGGACATGGCCCTGGAAATCAACAAGGGCTTCCTTCTCGCCCTGCACCTGGGCCGGCTGAAGGACGCCGGAGAGCTGGAACCCCACCAGATCTCCGTTGGCAAGCTCAATAACTGCCGGGAAGCCATCCAGATCTGCCGTGACGCCCGCGCCATGCTCGGCGGAAACGGCATCACCCTGGACTATTCCCCGTTGCGTCATGCCAACAACCTCGAGTCCGTTCGCACCTACGAAGGCACCGACGAGGTCCACACCTTGATCCTGGGCAACAAGATCACCGGCCTTCCCGCCTTCCGCTAAGAAAGCAAAAATATGACCGCAACAATCCAGCTCCGGCACCTCATTAACGGGGTCTGGAAAGACGGAACCGGGTCCCCTGTGACCAGCAGCAACCCTGCGCGCCCCACTGAAACGGTCGCCCACGGGCTCCAGGCAGGCGGGTCCGAGGTGGATGGTGCCATGGCCGCTGCCACGGCAGCCAAGCATGGTTGGGCCCGGACCCCGGGTCACGAACGGGGTCTGGTGCTGCTCCGTGCCGCAGCCATCCTGGAGCAATCCGCCGCAGCCCTTGGCCTGGAACTTGCGCAGGAAGAGGGTAAAACCCTGGCCGAAGGTGAGGGTGAAGTTTTACGGGCTGCCCAGATTCTCCGGTATTACGGGAACGACTGCGACCGCGCTGCCGGCGGCATCTACTCCTCGCCAAGGCGGGGAGAGACCATCATGGTGACGCGCAAACCGTTGGGTGTTATTGGCGTAGTCACCCCGTTCAATTTCCCCATTGCAATCCCGGCATGGAAAATCGCTCCGGCACTGGCCTACGGCAACGCCGTGGTGTGGAAACCAGCCAGCACCGTCCCTTTGCTGGCCATGCGGCTCGCGGAAGCGTTGACTTCCGCCGGTCTTCCCTCCGGCGTGCTGAACCTGCTGATCGGTCCGGGTTCGATGGGAAACAGCATCGTTGAACATCCCGCGCTGGACGGTTTGACCTTTACCGGGTCAACCGGGGTAGGGCGAAGCCTCGCGTCCAAGGCCGCAGGCAGGGGAGTGCCCGTGCAGGCAGAAATGGGAGGAAAAAACGCCTCCATCGTGTTGGCCGATGCCGATCTGGACCTGGCCCTGGAACAAGTCATGCTCGGCGCCTTCCGCTCCACGGGACAAAAATGCACAGCCACGTCCCGGCTGATCATCGCCGACGAAATCGCTGATGACTTCCTCACGGAACTGGGGAAACGGGCTGCCGCCCTCGCCGTAGGGGATCCCACTGCACCCGGGACTCAAATGGGCCCGGTGATCAACGAAGCGGCACGCATCTCCATCCAACAGGGAATTGACAATGCCATTACCCAGGGAGCCGACGTCCTGGCCGGCGGTAACCCATACGCCGGTGACCTGTCTGCAGGTTATTTCGTTGCACCAACCGTGTTGGAACTCCAAGGTCACCGCACACAGGACGTATGGACCCAAGAGCTCTTCGGTCCAGTGCTCTCCGTCCGCAGGGCCGGATCAATACAGGAGGCGCTGGACTTGGCTAATGACAGTGAATTTGGCCTCTCTGCCGCACTGTTCACCCAGGATCTGACCACAGCACTGTCCGCGATCGACGAGATCGACGTCGGGATCCTGCACATTAACTCCGAATCCGCCGGCGCTGACCCCCATGTTCCGTTCGGTGGGGCGAAGAAGAGCGGCTATGGACCGAAGGAACAGGGCGAAGCGGCCAAGGAATTCTTCACTCACACCACCACCGTCTACCTGCGTGGAGGCAACAATGCCCGGACCTGAGACAAGCCAGCGGGGGCTTGCGCGCGTCCTTGTTGTGGGCGCAGGCGCAATGGGTTCCCAAATCGCGATGGTCTTCGCTTTGGCCGGACACGACGTCATCCTCCAAGACATAGCCGAATCGGGCCTGGCCACCGCCAGAAACCAGCTCGAGGAGCGCATGGACGCCACCGTGGCGAAGGGCCGCATGACGGCCGGGACCGCCCGGCAAGCATTGGACCGGCTGACCTGCACCACCGATCTGGGCGAGGCGGCATCGTCCGCGGACTTCGTCATCGAGGCTGCCACGGAAAAGTTGGCAATAAAGCAGCACATTTTCGCCGAACTCGACCGGCTCGCCCCACCGCACGCCATCCTTGCCACAAATTCCTCCACCCTTGGCTCCTCAAAGGTCGCCAAGGTGACGCGCAGGCCAGGGCAGGTCTGCAACGTGCACTTCTTCAACCCGGCCCTGGTGATGAAGTGCGTGGAAGTAGTCCGCCACCCGGAAACAACACAAGCCACTGTAGACACCGTCATGGAGCTGGTTCGAACGATCGGCAAACAACCGGTCCTGCTCAGCAGAGAGATCCCCGGCTTCGTGGCCAACCGGCTCATGGGCGTGCTCCGCGACGAAGCATTGAGCCTGCTGGACGCCGGCATTGCCAGCACCGAGGACATTGACACGGCCGCCAGAACAGCGCTGGGGCATCCAATGGGCCCCTTCGAACTGATGGACCTGGTCGGAATCGACGTCAACTGCATGATTGCCGAAGCCATCTATGCAGAAACAGGTAACCCCGCCGACCTGCCGCACCCCATGATCCGTGAAATGTACGAGGCAGGAAGGCTCGGACGCAAAAGCGGAAAGGGCTGGTACGACTACGAAACACCTCAAGACGACAGCAATCACACGACAGGAACAACGTTATGAGCCCAAAACGACGGACTCCCCTTAACCCCGCCGACCGGACCGTTGTCATCGGGGGCGCACGGACTCCATTCGGAAAATTCATGGGCGGGCTCGCCAACTTCTCCGCCGCCGAACTAGGCGGATTCGCCATCCGTGCCGCCCTGGAACGTTCCGCAGTCCCGGCCGAAGCCGTTGACCACGTCATCATGGGACAAGTCCTCACCGCTGGTGCAGGTCAACTCCCTGCCCGCCAAGCCGCCATCCTCGGCGGGATAGGCATGAACGTCCCGGCCACACACGTCAATAAAGTCTGCCTCTCCGGGACCGCGGCCATCGCTGACGCCGACCGGCTCATCCGGACAGGAGCGGCGGAAGTGGTGGTTGCCGGCGGCATGGAATCCATGTCCCAGTCCCCTCATCTTCTCCCGGCATCCAGGCAGGGCAGCCGGTACGGCGATTTCACTGCAGTGGACTCCATGAACCACGACGGGCTGTGGGACGTCTTCACGGACCACTCCATGGGCATGCTAACGGATGAAACCAATGCCAAACCCGGAGGATTCACACGCCGACAGCAGGACGAGTACGCCATCAAGAGCCACCAACGGGCGACCCGCGCGCGAAATGATGGGACGTTCAATAGGGAGATCACAACCGTAAAAGTTCCCCAGCGTCGCGGTGAACCCATCAGTATCAGCCAAGACGAGGGCGTGCGTGAGGACCTGACCCTCGAAGCGCTGGCCCGGCTCCGGCCTGCCTTCAGCCCCGAAGGGACGATCACTGCCGGCACCGCCTCGCCAATTTCAGACGGCGCAGCAGCCCTCGTCCTGATGAGCCGACGAAGTGCCGAAGAACGAGGCCTTGGCTGGATAGCTGAAATCGGATCGTACGCGTCTGTTGCCGGTCCTGATTCGACCCTGCAGAACCAGCCTGCACGAGCTATAGAAGAAGCCGCTTTGCAGGAGGGCCTGGCACCCCACAGCTTCGACCTCATCGAAATAAACGAAGCGTTCGCAGCAGTAGCCCTGGCCAGCAGCACGCCCTGGGCCTTTCAGAGGACAAGGTCAACAGCAGCGGGGGAGCGCTGGCACTCGGACACCCACTCGGCGCATCCGGAGCACGCGTCGTTCTGCACTTGGCGTTGCAGCTCGGACTACGCGGAACAGGGGTCGGCGTCGCCGCTTTGTGCGGTGGAGGCGGCCAGGGTGACGCGCTTATCCTGCATGCACCGAGCAGTGTGCAGAGTGCGAGCACCTGGCATGGCTAGAACAGCAAACGCCGCTCGGACGTTATGAAAAACGCCTTGCCGCTAATGAAGGCCCGCGCCGCCGCCCGCTTCCTTTTGTCCGGCTGCTACCGGTGAACCAGGGAGCTCCGGGCAAAGGAGATCTCGTCAAGGTCATCCGGTACGAGATAGAGCCCGTCGAAGTCTTCGGCCCCGCGCAGCCACGTTTCCTGGGGACTGGTCCCCGGCACCAGATGGTGCAGGGCCAGGGCCTTGGCACCGGCTTCGGTGGCAATCCGGACGCAGTCGGCCACCGAGGTGTGCGCGTTGTTGTGGTGGTCTATCGCCGCCCGAACGGAGTCCGCAGGGACACCCGGCCGGTCGCGGTAGATCCATTCGACGTCGATCGCCTCATGCAGCAGCAGATCGGTTCCGGCGGCCAGCCGTACCAGGTTGCGGCAGGGGCCGGTGTCGCCGGAGATGGTCACGGACCCCTCGGCCGTCTCAAACCGGAAGGCGAAGGCCGGTGCTACGGGTGCATGGCGGACAAGGGTGGCCGTTACGGTCACAAGTTCGTCAGCATAAATCTCGAAGGGTTCCATGTCCGGGGTGGGGTTGCTATTGGGGTGGTATCCGACTCCAGCGGGCACCGTGATGTCTTCGACGTCGAAGAACTCGTAGGGGGAGGGCCGCAGGGTGTCAAAGATCCTGTCATTCAGGTCCGTGGCGTAGCCCTGCAGGATGGATTCGAACAGGGACACCGTTCCGGGAGTTGGCCTGGCCGGGAAAATCGGCTGGGGTGCCTGGTCCGCCCGCTCGGATACCGGCGGCAGCATGCCCCTGTCGCCCGGCCCCAGGACCTTGAGCCGGTCACCCTTGGACAGCTCGTACAACCCAAAGATCGCCAGCGAGCCCAGATCGATCGTGTGGTCCGAATGCAGGTGGGTCAGGAAGATTCCCCTGATGGACGAAAGGCCGATCCCTGCCAGCATCAGTTGACGGCCCACGCCGTGCCCGCAATCAACCAGGTAGGCGCGGTCCCCGACGAGCACGGCGGTGGCGATCCCCGAGCGGCGTCCCGCGCCTTCACCCGTCCACCACATGGGGCCGCCGGCGGTTCCCAGCGTCACTACCCGGGGATTCAGGTCACTGCCCCCGGCTCCAGGGATCCGGCCCATCAGTTTCCTGCCACTGCTGCTGGTGCCGGCTGTGGTTCGTCAGCCCCGGATGAACCAAGGTTTGCCCGGTACGACTCTTTGGTGAGGTAGATGGCTGCTGCACTGATGACGCAGACCACGGCGACCATCACCGAGATGAAGACGGGGTTCCCGCCGCCCATCGCCATCAGGCTTGCCGCGCTCAAAGGTGCCAGGCCGGCGCCCAGCGTGGCGGCAAGCTGGTATCCCAGCGAGGCACCCGTGTACCGCGCCCCCGTGCCGAACATCTCGCTGATGAAGGCTGCCATGGGCCCGTACATCGATGCCTGGATGAGGGGGTTGCCGATCAGGAACGCGATCAGGACCAGGGCGACGTTTCCGGATGCGAGCATCTGGAAAATCGGGAAGGCGAGGACTGCGCCGGCGATGGCACCTGTAACCATGACCGGCCGGCGGCCGACGCGGTCGGACAGGATGGCGAAGAGCGGGATAGTGAAGATGTGCAAGAACGTTGCAACCGCGTGCATCAACAGCACGGTTGTCTGCGCCACCCCGGTCTGGACGGCCATGGTGATGGCGAAGGTGGCCAGCAGCCCCTGGAACACAAAGGCTGCGGAGCCGCCCAGGGCGGCGAGCACAACATTTTTCGGGTAGCGGCGCAGCACCAGAAGCAGCGGTGACTTGCCCTTTTTCTTCGGTTCCAGCTTCTTTGCCTGCTGTGCAGCGGCAAAGAGGGGACTTTCGGTGACCTTAAGGCGCACGAACATCCCGACGAGGAGCAGCACTGCACTGAACAGGAACGGCACACGCCAGCCCCAGGTCAGGAAGTCCTCCTTGGGCAGGGTGGAGAAGCCCGTCATGATCAGCGTGGCGAGCAGAGCGCCGGACGGGCCGCCCATGTGCGTGACGCTGGCGGCGAAACCGCGGCGTTCCGTCTTGGAATGTTCGAGTGACATGAGGGCGGCTCCGCCCCATTCGCCGCCGACAGCCAGGCCCTGAACGAGCCGCAGAAAGATCAGCAGCAGGGGAGCAACGACGCCGATCTGGTCGTAGGTGGGCAGCAACCCGATCAGGGTGCTCGCCACGCCCATGAGCGACATGGTGATGATCAGCATCGATTTGCGGCCCACCTTGTCACCAAAGTGGCCGAAGATGATGCCGCCAAGGGGACGGGACAGGTATCCGACAGCCAAGGTGCCGAAGGATGCGATGGTGGCAACCACCGGAGTCATGTTGGCGAAGAAAATCTGTCCGAAAACCAGGCTGGCGGCGATGCCATAGAGGAGAAAGTCGTAGAACTCCACCACGCTGCCGAGGTAGCTGGAGAAAAGGACTCGGCGCATTTGCTTTCGGTAGGCCGCCTCAGAGGAGACGGCTGCGGGAGAGCTGGTCATAGGGGGTCTGCCTTTGGCTGGAGGAGAATGAGAAGGAAGTTTGTGTAAATAACGCTTGTTAACGAGCGATAATGTAATAACCATAGTGATCGGGCTCACCCCCGCTGTCAAGATGAGGTCTCGGCGGAGCCGGTCCATCCACTCAAATCACTAGGATGGTCTTCGTGACCGACGAACCCGCGGCGCCCGCCTCACGCACGGCCGGCTCCCAGACCCTGGCCCGGGGCCTTTCCGTGCTGAAGATGATCGCTGCCTCCAGGCAGGGGATGGCGATCCAGGACGTCGCCGACCAGCTCGGGGTCCACCGGACCATCGCGTACCGGATCCTGAACACCCTCAGTGACAGCGCCCTGATCCACCGTGGTGACGACAATCGGTACCGCGGCGCCTCAGGTCTTCTCGCCCTTGCCGGTGCTGCCCATTCCGCGATGCGTGCGGCAGCCCTGCCGGTCCTGACTGAACTGGCGGAACAGCTTCAGCAGACGGTGTCCCTGCTGGTGAAGGAGGGGTCCGACGCTGTGGCGCTTGCCGTCGTCGAGCCCCGGAACCTCACGTACCGGATTTCGTTCAGCGAAGGCAGCCGCCACCCGCTGAACCGAGGAGCTGCCGGCCATGCCATCAGTTCCTGCGCCACCCCCGCCGAGAATGAGGCGGAGCCGGTGCGCGAGGCGCGGGCCAAGGGCTACTCACTGACGTACGGCGAGGTTGAGCCGAACATGTTCGGCCTCGCCGCGCCGATCCAGGGGGAATCCGTGGGAAGTGCCGCCTGCGTCAATCTCATCACCACCCGCAAGGAGCTGGCCGAGAGCGCCATTCCCGCGATCATCGAAGCGGCCGCCCGCATAGCCAGCCGCCTGGCCTAAGGACTCTCCCCGGCCTGCTGCGGGGCCCGCGTCCATCACCGCAATTCCCTTCCAGCGTTGACAGACCTTCTGTCCGCGTGCTGTGATGTTAGCCATATCGTGCATTTATCGCTTACAAGCGAGCGTTATTTACAACATAGAAGGAAAGCTATGACGAACCGCCCCTACACAAGCGTCTGGTCAGACCTGGCCCAGACCGAGTTCAGCCAGGGTTTCATCCAGGCAGGCCCCTACCGCACCCGGTATCTGCATGCGGGTGACTCGTCCAAGCCAACGCTCATCGCCATGCATGGCATCACCGGTCACGCAGAGGCGTACGTGCGGAACCTGAAGGCGCTGTCCGAGCACTTCGACGTGTGGGCCATCGACTTCATCGGCCACGGGTACAGCGACAAGCCGGACCACCCCTTGGAAATTCGGCACTACATCGACCAGCTCCTGGGCTTTATGGAGGCCATCGGCGCCGAAAAGTCGTACCTCACCGGGGAGTCCCTGGGCGGTTGGGTCACGGCCCGGTTTGCGATCGACTACCCGGAAAAGGTGGAACGGATCCTGCTGAACACCATGGGCGGAACGATGGCTAATCCGGTGGTGATGGAGCGGCTCTACACGCTGTCCGTGGAAGCGGCCAAGGACCCGTCCTGGGAGCGGGTCAAGACCCGGCTCGAATGGCTCATGGCCGACCCCGCCATGGTCACCGATGACCTCATCCGCACCCGCCAGGCCATCTTCCAGCAGCCGGGCTGGCTCAAGGCCTGCCAGGCCAACATGGCCCTGCAGGACCTCGAAACCCGGAAGCGGAACATGCTCACGGATGAGGCGCTGGGTCAGATCAAGGCGCCGGCGCTGGTGCTCTGGACCACCAAGGACCCCTCCGGCCCGGTGGACGAGGGCCGCCGCATTGCCGGGCTCATTCCCAACGGGGAACTCGCCGTTATGGAGAACTGCGGCCACTGGCCCCAGTACGAAGACCCGGAAACGTTCAACCGCATCTTCCTCGACTTCATGCTCGCCCGCTGAGCACACCAGCTTGCCTGCCCATTCTGCGCACCCATAGAACAGAGAACCACCATGGAGTTTGACACCGACGTACTGGTGATCGGCGCGGGCCCCGTCGGCCTGATGCTCACCAACCTTTTGGGCACCTACGGCCAAAACGTGACCCTGCTCGAGGCACTGCCCGAACTGATCGACTACCCGCGCGGGGTAGGGATCGATGATGAGTCGCTTCGGACGGTCCAGACCGCCGGGCTCACCGATACCGTCCTGCCCCACACCACACCCCAGCACATCATGCGGCTGGTCAACGGCAAGGGTCGGGTCCTCACCCACAATGCGCCCACGACTGACGAATTCGGCTGGCCCCGCAAGAACGCCTTCATCCAGCCCCTGGTGGACCAGGCGATGCTTGAGGGACTGTCCCGGCACGCCACCGTGGACGTCCGGTTCAACCACGAAGTCCTCTCGCTGCGGGAAACCGACGACGGCGTCCTGGCCACGATCAACGTCAAGGGCGACGACGGCACGACGGAACTGAAGCAGATCCACGCCAAGTATGTGGTGGGCTGTGAAGGCGGCCGCTCCGCCACCCGGCTGTGGATGGGGGTCCTCTTCGACGGAAAATCCCCCTCCACCCGCTGGCTCGTGGTGGACGTCAACAACGACCCGCTCGGCACTCCCAACGTCTTCCTCGGCGCGGACCCGAAACGCCCCTACGTCTCCATCGGGCTGCCGCACGCCATCCGGCGCTGGGAATTCATGCTGTTCGACGGCGAGACCGACGCCATGGTGACCGACCCGGACTTCGTCAATGCCCTGCTCGCAGAGCACGTACCGGATCCGGCCGGCCTGGACTTCATCCGCCGCCGCGTCTACACCCACCACGCCCGGATCGCCAGCTCCTTCCGCCGCGGCAAGGTCCTGATCGCCGGTGATGCAGCCCACCTTATGCCCGTCTGGATGGGCCAGGGCTGGAACTCCGGAGTCCGCGACGCCACCAACCTGGCCTGGAAGCTCGCCACCATCCTCAGGGGCCAGGCCACCGATGATCTCCTGGACACCTACGACGTCGAACGCCGCGACCATGCCAAAGCAATGATCGACTTGTCCCTCACCCTGGGCAACGTCATCAAGGTGACCCAACCGGCCATGGTTGCGTCGCGCGACGCCATCGCTGCGGGCCTGAACCTTTTTCCCCAAGTGAAGTCCTACTTCTCCGACATGAAATTCAAGCCCATGCCCCGGTACACCCGCGGCGTCGTGGTGGACCCCACGAGCCACAAACCCGGCTCCGCCCTCGCCAAGCTCACCAGCAAACTGATCCCCACACGCACGGCCAACATCCAGGTCTCCCCGGTGGGCGTCCAGTTCCCGCAACCGCGCGTCACCACCAAGACGGAGTCCAACATCCTGCTGGATGAGGTCACCGGGAAATGGTGGACCGTGCTGGTCTGGGGGAACAACCCCAAGGACGTGTTCTCCGACTCTGATCTGGCCAGGCTCGGCGAGCTCGGCGCACAACTGGTCTGCCTCGTCCCCGAGAGCCAGCGCACCTGGTGCGAGGAGCGCTACCCGGCAGACGTCATCGTCGTCGGTGACACCACCGGCCGCCTGAAGAAGTGGTTCGACGACCGCCCCACCCCTGTCGTGTTTGTCCGTCCTGACCGCTTCGTCGCTGGGGCCTGCCTCACCCAGGACGCCCCCAAAACCCTCGACGGCATTCTCGCCGCAATGTCTTTCAAGGAAGGAGTAAGCAATGACGCTCGCACTCGTCTCCATGTCGCATAGCCCCCTACTGGAGGTGACCGACCCGCCGGAGGACATCCAGCGGGACGTCGACGCCGCCTTCGCCGTGGCCCGCCGGTTCGTGGAGGACTTCAACCCGGACCTGGTGGTCTCCTTCGCGCCGGACCATTACAACGGCTTCTTCTACGAGCTCATGCCCCCCTTCTGCATTGGGTATGAGGCCGTCAGCGTAGGTGATTACGGCAGCGAGGAAGGCCCGCTGAACGTCCCCACCGGCATCGCCAAGGACCTGGCGCAAGCCGTCATCGACGCCGACCTCGACGCCGCCATCTCCCTCAAGATGGAGATCGACCACGGCGCGGTGCAGCCGCTCGAGGTGCTCTTCGGCTCCATCGCCGCGAAACCGGTGATCCCGATCTTCGTCAACTCGGTGGCGCCGCCCTTCGCGTCCATGCGCCGCGTGCGGCAGCTGGGCACCGCCGTCGGGAACTACCTCAAGACCCTGGACCAGAAGGTCCTCATCATCGGCTCCGGCGGACTGTCCCACGACCCGCCGGTGCCCCAGATCGCCACGGCCACACCAGAGCAGAAGGCGATGCTGCTCAACGGCCGGCACCCCACCGCCGCGGCACGGGACGCCCGCCAGCAACGGGTCATCGACACGGCCGCAGCCTTCGCGAAGGGCGAGGCGACCATCATGGACCTGAACCCGGAATGGGACCGTGAGTTCCTGTCCATCATCGCCTCCGGCGAGCTGGAAAAACTGGACACCTGGACAGCAGCGGAAATGGCGGCCACCGCAGGCAACTCCGCCCATGAGGTCCGGAACTGGGTTGCAGCCTACAACGCGCTGCGCGCGGCCGGCGAGTACATCGTCACCTCGGAGTACTACCGTCCCATCCCTGAGTTCATCGCAGGCTTCGGCGTGACGACGGCGGTGGTGAAGTGATGACCTCCACCACGCAGTCTTCCCGCACCCCTGCCTTGGACGCGTTCGCAACCGAACTCCTGGAAGCCACCGCCTCCAAGGTCCCCGTAGCCCCCCTGCGGAACCGGTTCGACGGCATGACCCTAACTGATTCCTACCAGGTCCAGACCGCCCAGCTCGAGCACCATATTGCAGCGGGCAGGGTACTGGCAGGCCGCAAGGTGGGCCTGACCTCCCTGGCCATGCAGCAGCAACTCGGCGTGGACTCCCCGGACTTCGGGTTCTTCTTCGACGACATGGTCCACCACGACGGCGACAGGGTCTCCGCATCCTCGTTCATCCAGCCCAAGGTCGAGCCCGAGTTCGGCTTTGTGCTGAAGGAGGCTTTGCAGGGGCCCGGCGTCACGCTGGAACAGGCAGCCGCCGCGATTGGCGCCGTCTACCCGGCCATCGAAATCATCGACTCCCGCATCACCGACTGGGACATCAAGCTCGTGGACACGGTGGCGGACAACGCCTCCTGCGGCGCCATTGTGGTGGGCTCAACACCGCTCGACGTCGATCCCGCCGACCTGCTGGACGTCAGCTGTGCGCTGGTGATCGACGGCGGCGTCACCGGCTCCGGGACGGGTGCAGATGTGATGGGGGACCCCATCGCCCCGCTCGCCTGGCTGGCCAACGTGCTTGGTGAGCAGGGCGTGGCGCTGGACGCCGGGCAGCTGATCCTCCCTGGCTCGTTCACCAAAGCCGAGCCGGTCACTGCCGGAAGCACCGCCGTCGCGGATTTCGGTCCGCTGGGCTCATTGACTATCCACTTCACCAAATAAGGACCCTTCCATGGCCAAGAAAACCGCCGCGATCGTCGGCTCAGGCAATATCGGCACCGACCTGATGTTCAAAATCATGCGCCGCAGCACCAACCTCGAGGTCAAATACATGATCGGCGTGGACCCGGCCTCGGACGGACTCGCCCGTGCCGGCCGCCTCGGCATCACCACCTCGGCTGAGGGCGTCGACTGGCTCCTGGCCCAGGACGACCTCCCCGACTTCGTCTTCGAATGCACCTCGGCCAAGGCCCACGAAGCCAACGCCCCCAAGTACAAGGCCGCCGGGATCCACGCGATCGACCTGACCCCGGCCGCCGTCGGCCCGTACCTGTGCCCGGTGGTGAACCTGGACGCCCTGGAGGATGTCCTGAACGTCAACATGATCACCTGCGCCGGCCAAGCCACCACCCCCATCGTCGCCGCAATCTCCTCGGTGGTCCCCGTGGACTACGCCGAGATCGTCGCCTCCATCGCCTCCAAGTCCGCCGGCCCTGGAACCCGCGCCAACGTCGACGAATTCACCGAAACCACAGCCAAAGCCCTGGAAGAGGTCGGTGGAGCGAAGCGGGGCAAGGCCATCATCATCATCAACCCGGTGGAGCCGCCCATGATCATGCGCAACACCATCTACGCGGCGATCCCCGCAGCCGCCGCGGAACCCGGCGACCTGCAGGACAAGATCCGGGCAGCCATCGACGAGGCCGTCGCCAGGATCCAGGACTACGTCCCCGGATACTCCCTGCGCGTCGAGCCCCAGTTCGATGCTGCCCGCGAGGACTGGAACGGCAACGGACGCGTCGGCGTCTGGGTCCAGGTCAAGGGGGCAGCAGACTACCTCCCCGAATACGCCGGCAACCTGGACATCATCACCGCCGCCGCCACCCGGACAGCCGACCTGCTGGCCGAACGCATGGACGCCGCCGTCCCTTCAACGCCCGTAGGAGCATGACCATGACCTCGACCCAGAACCTCAGCGTCCGGCTGACGGACACCACACTGCGCGACGGCTCCCACGCCATGAGCCACAAATTCACCGAAGCGCACGTCCGCTCCGTGGTCCGTGCCCTGGATGACGCGAACGTCGAAGTCATCGAGGTCACCCACGGCGACGGACTCGGTGGCTCATCCTTCAACTACGGCTTCTCCCTCACCCCGGAACTGGACCTGGTCCGCGCCGCCGTTGACGAAGCGAAAAAGGCCCGGATCGCCGTGCTCATGCTCCCGGGCCTGGGCACCATCCACGACCTGAACCAGGCCCACGACGCCGGCGCCTCCGTGGCCCGCATCGCCACGCACAGCACCGAAGCCGACGTCTCCATCCAGCACTTCCAGCACGCCCGCAAGCTCGGAATGGAAACCGTCGGATTCCTGATGCTCTCCCACCGCACCACGCCGGAGAACCTGGCGAAGCAGGCCAGGATCATGGCCGACGCCGGCTGCCAGTGCGTCTACGTCGTGGACTCTGCCGGAGCCCTGATCCTCGAGGACGTCTCCGACCGGGTCTCCGCCCTCGTCGCCGAACTCGGAAACGACGCGCAGGTTGGCTTCCACGGACACCAGAACCTCAGCTTTGGCGTCGCGAACTCCGTCTACGCCGCGCGCGCGGGGGCCAAGCAGATCGACGGGACCCTTCTCGCCCTCGGCGCCGGAGCGGGCAACTCACCCACCGAAGTCCTCGCCGCCGCCTTCGAACGGCTCAACATCAGTACCGGCGTTGACGTCCACGGCGTTATGGCAGCAGCGGAAGACGTCGTCAAACCCATCATCACCCGCATGCCCATCATGGACCGCGCCTCCATCATGCAGGGCTACGCCGGGGTCTATTCCTCCTTCCTCATCCACGCCGAACGCGCCGCGGAACGCTACGGCGTCCCTGCCTGGCAGATCCTTGAAGAGATCGGCAAGGCAGGCTACGTCGGGGGACAGGAAGACATGATCGTTGACGTCGCTGTCCAACTCGCCGCCGGGGCACGGGTGGCCTGACCGGGCAGCCAGCACGCGCAAGCGAACGACGGCGGGGACCTCCCGCCGTCGGCCGCTTCCGTGTGTGCGCGCTTTAGGCCGTTACCGTCCCACGAGGCCCATGTGCAGGTCGTTGTAGCGGTTCCCCTGCACGCCGATCCGGCTGGCGACAGCATTCAGATCGGCGACTTCATCGGCGGATAACGCCACGGTTGTGGCGGCGGCATTCTCCTCGAGGCGCTCCCGACGGCGAGTCCCGGGGATCGGCACGATCCATGGCTGCTGTGCCAGGAGCCACGCCAGCGCGATTTGTCCGGGGGTGGCGTTCTTGGCGGTGGCCAGTCCGGCGACGTGGTCCACCAGCGCCTGGTTGGCGGCGCGGTTCTCGGCTGTGAAGCGCGGGATGGTGCCGCGGACGTCACCTTCCGCGAACTCTGTGGACGTATCGACGGTTCCGGTGAGGAAGCCCTTGCCGAGCGGGCTGAAAGGTACGAATCCGATCCCGAGTTCCGCCAGCATTGGCAGTACTTCCGGCTCCGGGTCCCGCGTCCAGAGCGAGTACTCGCTCTGGACAGCCGTTACCGGAAAGACGGCATGCGCTGCACGGATGGTGGCAGCCGAGGCCTCGGACAGCCCGAAGTGGCGGACCTTGCCGGTCTGGACGAGTTCGCCTACCGTGCCGGCCACTTCCTCAATCGGCACATTGGGGTCCACGCGGTGCTGGTAGAAGAGGTCGAGCGTGTCGACGCGCAGGCGGCGGAGTGACTCGTCCGCGACGCGTTTGATCCGCTCCGGCGAACTGTCGAGTCCTACGGATTTGCCGTTCTCGATCCGCCACCCGAACTTGGTGGCGATGACTACCTCGTCCCGGACCGGCGCGAGGGCTTCGCCGACGAGCTCCTCGTTGACGAACGGGCCATACACCTCCGCCGTGTCAAAGAAGTTGATGCCCATCCCGACGGCGTCGCGCAGCACCCCGATCATCGCCTGCCGGTCGCCGGGGTTGGGGCCGTAGCTCTGTGACATTCCCATGCAGCCAAGGCCAACAGCCGATACCTGCAGACCTTGCCCAAGTGTCCGTGTGTGCATGAAGTCTCCCTCGTTGATGACGTTGCTGCCGGGGCATGCCCGGCCATCCTCCAGTCAACGTCTTCCCGGGCGCTGATGGGAGTCCCTGTTGTAACGGGTACTGGCAGAGCCCCCCTAAGGCAGCCTCCCGCCGTCGTCCGCACGCCGTTGCCATCCCGGGCCAGCCTGTCCCGTGGGACGATAGGTCCAGCGCGCTGGTGGAGGGCGGCTTCGTGACGATGAACGGGGGGCATCATGACGGTTGATTCGAACTCGAGTGCGCTGGGAGGACTGCGCCACCCTGACATGGAAGCCGCGAACGTTCCCGGCCTGCTGGACAACTCCGGGGCCATGACGGTGCTGGTTGCCGACGACGACGAAGGGTCCCTGCTCGTGGCGAAAGCCGCAGTAGAGAAATCCGGGCATCAGTGCATTGTGGCCGCGGATGGCGACGCCGCATGGCAGCTGTACCAGGAGCGGCGCCCCCAGGTGGTGGTCACCGACCTGATGATGCCCGGGCTGGACGGGTTTGATCTGTGCCGGGCCATCCGGACCGCCGAAACAGGCACTTATACGTACGTCATGCTGCTGACCTCGCACGGCGCCCAGGAGGACGTGCTCGAAGGCATGAGGGCCGGCGCGGACGACTACGTGGCCAAACCGCTGGACCCTTTCGTCCTGCACACCCGCCTGCTGGCCGCCCGGCGGGTCACGGCACTCCACGGTGCCCTGGCAACCGCCCTGGATGAAGCCAGGGACAGCAATGAGCGGCTCGCCGAATTCACCGGCCGGGTCAGCCACGACCTCCGCAACCCGCTGACCTCCATCCTGGGCTACGTCGAGCTGGGTGCCACAGACGCAGAATCGGGCCACCCGGAAGAGGCCGCAGAGTACCTGGAAATCGTCGGCGGCAGCGCGCGGAGGATGCTGTCCATGGTGGAGGAGCTGCTGGCGTTCTCCACCGTCGGCGGGTCCCTCTCCAGATCCCGGCTGTCACTGGCAAGCCTGGTCAGGGACGTCACCGAGGACCTGAGGCTGGGCCTGCAGGAAGCCGGCGCCGTAGTGCACTGTGAGGATTTTATTCTCGACGCCGACGAAAGCCAGCTGCGCGTGGCCCTGCAGAACCTGATCCAGAACGCGGTGGCCTACCGGCGCCCGGGCCTTCCTCCGGTCATCACCGTCAGCGGGCAGGGAGCCGGAGCCGGTGCAGTGGTCCGGGTTGAGGACAACGGCAAGGGGATCGCGGCCACGGACCGGCGCAAGGTAGTCGAACCGCTGGTCCGGCTGCACCGTGCAGGCGACCCCGCCGGCACCGGGCTGGGCCTGGCCACGTGCGCCAGGATCGCTGCCGCACACGGCGGACGGCTGGAGATTTCTCCCGCCCCTGGCGGCGGTACGGCCGTCAGCATCTACCTCGGGGCGCCGTAACGCGGGGATAAGCCTTCGCATGCCGGCCCCCCGCGGCAGGGGATTGGTCCCTTCCAGTTCACCCGCCGGCAAACAACACGTCCTCCGCCGTTCTCCCGCGGCCAGCAGTCTTTTCACGCCCCCCTTCTGCCCGGCGCACCCCAGCCGGGCGGACATCCCCGAGGTACCAGGAGTACTCCGTGTTCGTGAAAAGCACCCTTGCCGCCGTTGCCGTCCTCGCCTCCCTGGCGGGGACGGCCGCAGCACCGGCCCAGGCCGAGGCAACCAAGCCCGCTCCCGTCGTCGTCGGCCAGCCGCTGGCCCAGGCACATGCGCACAACGACTATGAGCATGACCGCCCCCTGTTCGACGCGCTGGAGCACGGCTTCACCAGTGTCGAAGCGGACGTGTGGCTGGTGGACGGCGAGCTGCTGGTGGCCCACGACCTGGAGGACGTCCAGCCCGGCGTCACCCTCGAAAGCCTCTACCTTGACCCGCTGCAGGACCTGGTCCGGAGCCAGCAGGGCCACAGCGTCTACCCACACTGGGACGGCAGCCTGCAGCTCCTGATCGACATCAAGAGCGAAGGCGAGGCCACCTACGCCGCCATCGAGCAGGAACTGGCCGAGCACCGCGACATCATGAGCCGCTACACCAACGGCACCACCAAGACCGGCCCGGTCACCGCCGTCATCAGCGGCAACCGCCCGCTGGCCACCATGCAGGCACAGGAGAAGCGGTTCAGCTTCTACGACGGCCGCTCCGCCGACCTCACCTCCGGCAAGCCCGCCGAACTGATGCCGCTGGTCAGCGACAACTGGACCAGGCTCTTCACGTGGCAGGGCGTCGGACCCATGCCCGAGGCTGAGCGCACCAAGCTGCACGCCTACGTTACCGAGGCCCACGCCAACGGCTACCGCGTCCGCTTCTGGGCCACCCCTGACCAGCCCGGCGCAGCCCGTGACGCGTTGTGGACCGAGCTTGCCGACGCCGGGGTGGACCACATCAACACCGACGACCTCGCCGGACTGCAGCAGTTCCTCACCGCCCACGCGTCCTAAGCCCAGAGAAACAGGAACGAGTTCCATGCCTTCCAAGACCATCAAAACCACGACGGCGGCAGCCATCCTGGCGCTTGGCCTCCTTGCGTCCCAGCCGGCCATGGCCGCTGACAGCACCAGCGACGCCTTTACCTTCGGCGTCATCGGCGACATCCCCTACGGCGAGGCCGAAATCGCGAAATTCCCCGCCCGCATCCAGGACATCAATGCCGACAGTGCGCTGAAGTTCGTCACCCACGTGGGCGACATCAAGAACGGCTCCTCCGTCTGCTCCGACGAGTACTTCGCCAACATCCGCACCCAGTTCGACACCTTCGAGCACCCGCTGGTCTTCACCCCGGGCGACAACGAATGGGTGGACTGCCACCGCACCAACAACGGCGCCTACAACCCGCTGGAACGGCTGGATAAGCTGCGTGAAGTGTTCTTCAATGAACCTGGCAAGACCTTGGGCGCCACCATGCCGGTCAAGACCCAGGAAAGCCTCGGGCTGCCGGAAAACGTCCGCTTCACTCAGAACCGGGTGGCCTTCTCCGTGCTGAACATCCAGGGCGGCAACAACTCGCTCCTGCCGTGGAGCGGCCTTGGCGAAACCACGGCCACGCCCGAGCAGTTGGCCGAAGTTGAGCACCGGACCGACGCCGTCCTGGACCAGATCCGCGAAACGTTCGAAGACGCCGAGCGCCGCAACGACCGCGCCGTGGTGCTGATGACGCAGGCCGACATGTTCGACCCGTCGCTGCTCGCCTCTGCCACGGCCAACCCTGACCTGGTGTCCGGGTTCCGCGAGATCGTTCAGGCCATCATTTCGGAGACCAACGGCTTTGACCGCCCGGTCTACCTCATCAACGGCGACAGCCACGTCTTCGCCGAGAACCAGCCCCTGGCTGAGGGGTCGCCCTGGCTGGACATCTACGGCCAGCCCGCCGCGGACGACCTGCAGCGCATCACCGTGGACGGCTCGGCCAACGCCACCAACTACGTCCGGTTCACGGTGGCCGGCAACAGCGCCGACGGCGCCGAGGTCCTGAGCTGGGAAAAAGTCCCCTTCAGCTCCTAGGCACCAAAGGAAAAACGGCCGACGGCGGGAACCTCCCGTCGTCGGCCGTTTCCTGCTTAACACTCTCTTCGCCAGCGGCCCAATACGCAGCAACTAAAGAAATATCTTGCATTATGAGCTGCATCCCATAATATGGGTTTAGCGATGTGGCCCTCCTCACGATGCCCATCTGTTCCCAAGCCTTCGATGTGGAAGGCCCAACGATCGGATTCCCCCTCATGTCAGACATAGCCATCCTTATCAATACGGCCGTGGCAGTCCTTGCCGCCGTCGTGCTGATCGTCCGTTTTAGAGTCAACCCTGTCATCGCCTTGGTCATCGGCTCGGTCTACCTGGGCCTCGCTGTTGGCCTCGGCGTCGAAAAGACCGTCGAAACCATCACCTCCGGGTTCGGTGAAATCATGGTGGAAGTGGGCCTGCTGATAGCCTTCGGCGTGCTGATGGGCTCCATCCTCAATCAGAGCGGAGCCATCCGCCGGCTGGTGGAATTGTTGCTGAGCACTTTCGGCCCCAAACGACTGCCCTACACTATGGGCCTGGCCATCGGAACTGTCCTGCAATCGATTTTCCTGGACGTCCTGCTCGTCATCTCCGCACCCTTGGCCCGCAAGCTGGCGCCGAAGATCGGCAAGCTGGGCACGGCCCGGATGGCGACCGCCATGGCCATCGCCCTCGAATGCGGCATTGTCTTCATGGTTCCCGGCGTCGCATCCCTCGCCCTGGCAGGCCTCCTGAACGTGCCCCTAGGCAAAATGCTGCTGTTCGGCCTCCTGCTGGTGGTCCCCACCATCATCATCTCCATTGCCATCATGACGTTCCTCTTCCGCCGCGGCTTCTGGAACGAAGAGAAGGATGAAGACCACACTTTCGTGGCAGAGGAAGACCGTGAAGGCGAAGACGACGAGGAGGATGCCACAGCCGTAGGCCACTCCACCCAGACTCCACAGCGGAACTCGGGCAAGGAAGCTGCGGACCTGCAGCCCAGCACCGTCGCACTGGCCAAGCGGGGCAAAAAGGAATTCCCCCTGCTGCTCCTCTTCGCCCCGCTTCTGACGTCACTGCTCCTGATCGGGGCGGGCGCCATCCTGCAGATCCTCGAAATCGAGCTGCCCTGGCTCCAGCTGCTCGGCGAACCTGTCATTGCCCTGCTCATCGGCCTGATTGGCACCTGCCTCGTCACCCGCTCCGCCATCGGCCAGTCCCGTGTTGAAGAAGCGATCACCATTGGCTTCAAGGAAAGCGGTCAGATCCTGATCCTCACCGGAGTGGGCGGATCCCTCGCCGCAACCGTCGCCGCCGCAGGTCTCGGCGACATCCTGGGCGGGTTCTTCTCCGCCAGCACGGTTGCCCCGCTCCTGGTGGTCTGGGCCATCGCCGCCGTACTCCACATCGCCGTCGGTTCCGTCACCCTTTCTGCCATCACCGCGGCCGGACTGCTGGCACCAATCGCTCCGGCCATCGGGCTGGACCCCGTGCTCCTGGCATTGGCCGCCGGCGCCGGCTCCCTGTTTATGGTTCACGTCACCAGCAACACCTTCTGGCTCCTGCAGTCACTGCTGGGCCAAAGCGTGCGGGGCGCACTGAAATCCGTGACCGTCGGCGTCTCGGTGGCCTCCGTCGTCGCGATTCTCCTGATCCTGCCCATGAGCCTGCTGTTCTGACCGGCCCGTTACCCCCGCCAAGACACGCGCCAACGAAAGAAGAACCCCATGAAACCGACACACATCGCGCCCCTGGAGGGGGTACGCGTCCTCGAGCTCGGCAACTACATTGCTGCACCAACCGCGGGCCGGCTGCTCGCCGACTTCGGCGCCGAAGTCATCAAGGTTGAACGCCCCGGCACCGGCGACGAGCTGCGCAACTGGCGCCTCCACAAGGGCGATACCTCCATGCTGTACCGGACCATCAACCGCAACAAGAAGTCGGTAGTGCTGGACCTCCGGACCGAGGCCGGCAAACAGGCAGTCCTCGCGCTCGCCGCCAAGTCGGACATCCTGCTGGAAAACTTCAGGCCCGGCACGCTGGAACGGTGGGGCCTCGGACCCGAGGTCCTCAACCAGGCGAACCCGGATCTCATCATCACCCGCATCTCCGCTTTTGGGCAGACGGGCCCCCTTTCCGAGCGGCCCGGTTTTGCCGCCGTCGCCGAAGCCTATGGCGGGTTCCGTAACCTCGTGGGCGACCCGGACCGCGCACCCGTTCGGGTGGGCGTCTCCATTGGAGACTCGATCGCGGGTCTCTACGCCGCCTTCGGGTCCATGATGAGCCTCTACCAAAGGGAAGCACGACGGCGGGACTCGGCCGGTGCCGCACCGCTCACCGAGCGGATCATCGACGTCGCCCTGAACGAGGCCATGTTCTCCATGATGGAATCCCTGATTCCCGACTACCAGGCCTACGGCGTGGACCGCCAGCGGGTCGGCGGCCGGATGGAAGGGATCGCACCCTCCAACGCCTACGTCTGCAAGGACGGCGCCAGCATCGTGGTGGCCGGCAACGGAGACTCGATCTACCAGCGGTACATGGACACCATCGGCCGGCCCGACCTTGCAGCCGACCCGGCCCTGCAAACCAACGCCGGCCGTTGGGAGCGGCGTGAGGAACTGGACCAGGCCATCGGAAACTGGACGGCGAAGCTGCCCGCCGCCGATGCCCTGGCAGCCCTGGACGCCGCCGGCGTTCCGGCCGGTCCCATCTACACGGCCGCGGACATCAGCACCGACAGCCAGTACGAAGCCCGCAACATGATTCAAAAGTTCGATGTCTCCACCGGCGAAGAGATCCTGCCCGGCGTGGGCTTCCCCGGCATCGTCCCAGTGATCGGCGACCAGTCCCTTCCCATCCGGAACCTGGGACCGGACTTGGGCGAAAACACCGAAGAAATCCTCAGCGGGCTCCTCAACATGGACCCCGCCAAGATCAGTGCGGCCTCCGGCCGCGAGGAGGCACTCCAGCCATGAACCATAACCACAGCGACCTCGCCGCAACTCTGGGAAACACCATCCTGCGGGACGTGACCCTGCGCGACGGGCTCCAGCTCACCGGCAAGCTTCTCTCCACCGAGCGGAAAGTCGAAACGGTCCGGGAGCTGCTCCGGCTCGGTGTGCCGGCCATCGAGCTGGGCTCCATGGCCCGTGCGGACCTCGTTCCCACCATGGCGAACACGCTCGAGGTCGTGCAAGCCCTGACCCCTGAGGAATTGGAAAAGTGCTGGATCTGGGTAGCAACCCCCGGCCATGTGGCCAAAGCTTCAGCCGCCGGAGCCCGGAATTTCCAGTACTGCCTGTCCGCGTCGGATTCGCACAACAAGGCGAACATTGGCCGCACCACGGAGGAAAGCCTCGCCGCCCTGCCCCAAGCCATCGAGTACACCAAAGCGGTTGACGGGCAGATCCAGCTCTGCATCGCAACGTCGTTCACCTGCCCCTTCGAAGGGTACGTTCCGGAGGAACGCATCCTTTCCATCGCAAATGATCCGAGGGCCGAGGGCACCACAGACATCGTCCTCTGCGACACCCTGGGCCAAGCCATCCCTGCCCAGGTCTCCGGACTGATCGCACGGGTGCAGAATGAGTCTCCCGCCCGGCGGATCGTCTACCACGGCCACGACACCTGGGGCCTGGGAGTAGCCAACACTCTCGCCGCCATACAGGCCGGCGCCGCAATGGTTGACGGCGCACTCGGCGGACTGGGCGGCTGCCCCTTCGCCCCCGGAGCCAGCGGCAACACCTCCAGTGAAGACATCCTCTTCGCCACCCGTCCCGAATGGCTCACCACGGAAGGCTTTGCGGACCTCGTGGTCCTGTCCGAGAAGCTGCTCGCCGAACTGGGTGAACCGAACCGCTCGAAAGCTGCACAGGGCGCCCGGTCCCGGGCCGAAGCCTTCGACTGGGTACTTCCCGCAGACTCCGCAACCCCTGACTGCACCACTGGACGGAAGTGACGATGGGCAACCATTTCCTGGTCACCACTGCCATCCCGGAACCTGGGCTGCAACTGCTGTCCGACGCCGGTCAGGTCACGGTCCTGCCCGAACCACCTCATTACCGAACCCTGGTGAAACTACTCGCTTCGGGGGATTTCGACGTCGTCCTAACCCAGCTGCGCGACGTCATCGACGCATCGCTCCTCGCTGACGCCCAGGTCAAGGGCATCTCCAATTACGCCGTCGGCTACAACAACATTGACGTCGACGCCGCCACCCGTCAGGGAATCCTGGTGGGCAACACTCCAGGTGTCCTGACCGACGCGACGGCGGACATCGCCATGCTGCTCATCCTCGGCACCGCCCGGCGCGTGATAGAAGCTGACCGGCTGGTCCGCGACGGCAAATTCCTCGGCTGGGAACCGGAGCTCCTGCTCGGCAGGGATGTCTCCGGCGCCGTACTCGGCCTTGCCGGGTTCGGCCGGATCGCCCGTGCCACCGCCCGCCGCGCACTTGGGTTTGGAATGGACGTCATCTTCTCACCGCGGCCGCCGGGCGACCGTCCCGTTGGCGATGAGGAACTGGGGGAGTTCGCCGGGAAAGTGCGGCAGGTTCCCTGGGCTGAACTCGTAGAGCAGAGCGACTTCCTGTCCCTCCACGTTCCGCTGAATGACCAGACCCGGCATCTGGTGGACGCCGAGGTGCTGGCGGCGATGAAGCCGGACTCCATCCTCATCAACACCGCCCGCGGGCCGGTGGTGGATGAGGCCGCCCTGGTGGAGGCGCTCCGCGCCGGGACCATTGCCGGTGCCGGGCTGGACGTGTTCGAGGACGAGCCGAAACTCGCGGCCGGGCTGGCGGAGCTGCCCAACACGCTGCTGCTGCCGCACATCGGCAGTGCCACAGTGCAGGTCCGAAGCGAAATGGCAAGGCTGAGCGCACTCAACGCCATTGCCATAGCCGAGGGCCGCCTGCCGCTCCACCCGGTCAACCAGCTCGTCCCGGCATGACGATTCTAGTTGCCCCGGACAGTTTCAAGGGGACCTATTCCGCCGCTGAGGTCGCCGCTGCCATTGCCGCAGGCATCGAGGACGGAGGACTGCGGGCCGTCGAACTGCCTGTGGCCGACGGCGGTGAGGGAACCTTCGAAACCCTTTGCCGCAGCCTGGGGGCCTCGCCGGTGACTGTCGACGTCGTTGATTCCTGGGGTGAGCCGCTCCGGGCCGTCCTGGGGCTGGCTGCCGACGGGACCGCCGTCGTCGAGGTAGCGCAGGCGAGTGGCCTTACGGCCGCCCGGAACACCCCGGCTGACGCCATGTCAGCCAGCACATACGGGACCGGGCTGCTTATTGCGGCCGCTGTCAGCCGCGGCGCCGCCCACATCCTGGTGGCAGCAGGCGGTTCTGCCACCACCGACGGCGGGGCCGGAGCCGTACATGCCATCTCCGAAAGGGGCGGTCTTCAGGGGGCCCGCATCACCGTCCTGTCCGATGTCACCACAAGCTTCCTGGACGCCGCCCGCGTCTTCGGACCCCAGAAGGGCGCAGACCCAGCCACGGTAATACTGCTGGAAGAACGGCTGGAGCAGCTGGCGGCGTCCTATCCCCGCAATCCGGCGGGCGTACCGCGGACCGGTGCGGCAGGCGGCCTGTCCGGCGGGTTATGGGCCTACTTTGGCGCGGAACTCGTGTCCGGCGCGGATGCCGTCCTGGACGCTGCCGGCTTTGATAAATACCTGGAAACGGCCGCGGCCGTAGTGGTAGGGGAGGGGCGGCTGGATTCGCAGACGGGAGAAGGAAAAATTATCTCCGCGATCCTGGAACGCGTGCGGAAATCCGGCCGACAAATTCCCCTGATCGCCGTTGTGGGCTCCGTAGCCGAGGACCTGGGAAACTACGCCCAGAACTTCACCAAAATCCACATCGCCACAGATGCCGCTGCGATGCACATGGCGGGAAAGGCTGTCGCGGCGCGCTAGCTCCCCTGGCTTCCTGGCGGGTCTTACGACTCGCCAGGAAAACGGCCGCCGATCAGCCGTGTCATGTGCTCCGCTGTGCTGAGCAAAGGCTCCACCCAGGCTTCGCAGGTCTCAAGCGGCATCCGAAGCGTTGGTCCGCTGATCGTCACAGCGCCAACCAAACCCGCCGCGGAGTCAAAGACCGGGGCCGAAAGACCCGAGGCCCCGTCTTCACGCTCGCCCACCGTAATCGCGAACCCATCCCGTCGGGTCTGCTTGACGGCAACAGCCAGCTCCTCCGAGGTGGTGATGGTCGATTCGGTGATCTGTGTCAGGGGATCGCGGAGGACTGCGTCCATCAGCTCCGGATCCCAAGCCAGCAAAACGCGCCCCGCAGAGCCAGCGTGAAGCGGCGCCACCTTGCCCAGGTGCATCTCGCGGCGAAGGGCATGCCGGGTTTCCGCCATTGCTACGCAGACCCGGTAATGCTGTTCGGTTTTGAAGAAACACGTCGTTTCGCCCGTAGTATCGCGCAGGGTCTTGAGCAGCGGGCTCAATATGTCCACAACTTCCATTCCGCGGGTTGCCGGCGCGGCCCAATACGCCATCCGCATCCCGATGCGGTAGGCATCTTCCTCCCGGTCAAGGAATCCCTGCGACGTCAGGTTAGTGACCAGCCGCTGGACGGTGGACGTGGGCAGTCCCGTGTGCTCGCGGATATCACTCAAAGACAGAACCGGCCTCGCGAGCGAGAACGCATCGAGGATCGAGGTGATCTTGCCCAGGACAAGGAGCGGGTTGCCGCTGGAGTTAGCTGAAGCATCGGACGCCATGGAACTCACGCTAGACGCTGCCCGCTGCTGAAGCCACTTGCCCCCTTCCGGCATCGTCGGCGTGCCTTCTCCTGGTGGCTTTTGCCCCTCCATATCTGGGGGTGTCTGGTGGACACTGCCACCGGCCGGCCAAGCTGCGTAGCGTGATGGATGTGGACAGAAAAGACGACATCCGCGAGTTCCTGATCTCCCGCCGCGCGAAGGTCAGCCCGGAGCAGGCCGGCATCCCCAGCTACGGGGAGCTGCGCCGCGTGCCGGGCCTGCGGCGTGAGGAGGTGGCGCAGCTGGCCGGGGTGAGTACCGATTACTACACGCGGCTGGAACGCGGCAGCCTCCGCGGCGTCTCCGACTCGGTCCTCGAAGCCGTGGCGTCCGCCCTTCAGCTGGACGAGGCCGAACGGGCACATCTGATGGACCTGGCAAGGACGGCGAACGCGCCGTCACGCCGGATGCCGCGTCGGCCGCAGCAGCGGGTCCGCCTCGGGGTTCTGCGCCTGCTGGAAGGGGTGACCGGTGCGGCAGCGATGCTGCAGAACGGCCGCTCGGACGTGCTCGCCGCGAACCTCCTGGGCAGGGCACTGTATGCGGACGTGTTCAACTCTGATGTGTCGTACGGGCCGGACCTTTCTGGCAGGCTGCCGAACCAGGCGCGCTACCTCTTCCTGGACCCGGGCGCGGGCGACCTGTACCCCGACTGGAATGCGGTGGCGGCCACCACGGTTGCGATGCTGCGCTCGGAGTCGGGCCGCAATCCCTACGACCGGGCGCTGAACGAGCTGGTGGGGGAGCTGACCACACGCAGCGGCTTGTTCGCCGCGCTCTGGGCCGGGCACGACGTGCGGATCCACACCACCGGAACCAAGCGCTTCCACCATGCCGTGGCCGGGGACATGTCCCTGCAGTTCGAGACGCTGCACCTCCCCGGTGACGAAGGCCAGACCCTGTTCGCCTTCACCGCCCAGCCCGGCTCCGCCTCCGCTAACGCGCTGGCCTTCCTCGCCAGCTGGGCGTCAGCGCCGTCCGCTGCAGCCACTGAAACAGCCACCGCCGGCGATCCTGCCGGCGGAACCACCGTCCCCGCCCGCCCCCACGTGCAGGCAGAAACACGCAACTCCAGAAAGACAGAACCACATGACTGAACAGACCCTAACCACAGAACAGAACGCCAACCGGACCGGCCAAAAAGTCTGGTTCATCACCGGCGCCGGCCGCGGACTCGGGACCGACATCGCCAAAGCTGCCCTGGCCGCCGGGCACGCGGTGGTGGCCACCGGCCGCAACCCCGAGAAGGTCACCCAGGCCGTCGGTGGCCATGAGGACCTCCTGACCGTGAAGCTCGACGTCACGAACCCCGCCGACGCGACCGCCGCCGTCCAGGCAGCAGTCGACCGGTTCGGCCGGATCGATGTCCTGGTGAACAACGCCGGCAACTTCTACGCCGGGTTCTTCGAGGAAATCACCCCGCAGGACTTCCGGACCCAGATCGAAACCACCATGTTCGGCCCCATCAACGTCACCCGCGCCGCCCTGCCGGTCCTGCGGGCCCAGCGTTCTGGCCTGCTGGTCACCGTCTCCTCCACAGCCGGCATCGCGGGCGGTGAATTCCTCACCGCGTACGCCGCCTCGAAGTTCGGCGTTGAGGGCTGGGCCGAGTCACTCGCCCCGGAAGTAGCCCCGTTCGGCATCCGGTCCATGATCGTGGAGCCCGGCTTCTTCCGCACCGAGCTGCTGACCCCGGAGTCCACCAGCTACGCCGACGCCACCATTGAGGACTACGCCGAGCGCACGGAGCAGACGGTCAAAGCCTGGAAGAGCATGGACGGCCAGCAGTGGGGAGACCCGGCCAGGCTCGCCGATGCCCTGATCCAGCTGGCCGGGCTGGACGAGCCGCCGCTGCGGTTCGCAGCCGGCGCCGACGCTGTGGAAACCTTCGAGGCGCGGGCCAAAAAGCTGGGGGAACAGGCGAACGCACACCGCGACCTGTCCAGCAGCCTCGCCTTCGCCGACGCCTGACAAAGGGAAACGTACGACGACGGGAAGCGTCCCGCCGTCGTACGTCCCCTTCCCTCGTTGTCCGTCAGGAGGCGGGTCAGGGCTCCGTCACTGCCACGGAGATGCTGTGCGGCGGCAGGGTGAAGGTGGCTGCCTCATCGGCCTTGATGACACTTGAATCAGGCGGCTGGTTGGGTTTGGGTTGTCCGCCGTTCCCTTCACCCTGGCTCGGGTTCCACTTGTACTGTTCGGCCCCGTACTGCTCGAGGGCGATCTCCCCCTCAACCACGTCGTGCTCGCCGCCGGTTTTGTGCATCAGCCGGACTTTGATCGATTTTTGCGGGTCCTTGTTGAACAGGAGCACACCAAGGCTGCCGTCGGGCCGGCGCAGCGCGTAGGCGGTGACCAGCGGCTCGCCCTTCTGGTTGTTGATGTCGCTGGTGGCGGTGTGGACGGTGTGGTTGCCGTCGCTTCCATGCACCCAGTGCTCGTTCACCAGCCGGGCAGCCTGGAACGCGGCCAGGGGCCGAATTTTCCACTCATCGTAGAACTGCAGCATCATCAGGTTTCCCCACGAGTTGCAGTTCTTGCCTTCCTTTTCCTGGAAAACCCAGTTCGGTTCCAGCCCGTAGTAGTAGCTGGTTTCCCCGCCCAGGGCCAGGAAGAGCGCGGCGGTTTCGGCGTTGATCATGGCTCCGGGCAATTCCAGTTCCACCTGGCCGGCGAAGGAGGAGTACCCGTACTCGGTGATCACCTTGGGAATGTCAGCCGGAAGGCCGGCCTGCTCCTGGCGGACGAGGAGGTCCTTGAGGAGCTTGGGGTGTTCGGCCAGCGGTGCAGTCGGATCAGCGCATACATCGTCGAACGGATACCACTCGAAAGAGAAGAAGTCGAAGTCCTCCATCTTGTTGCGGTCCCGCAGATAGGACACGAAGCGGCCGGTCCAGGACCTCACGCCCTTCGCATCGGGCCAGTGCACCCACTCCGGCAAGGTGGTCTGGTAGCCCGGGCCTCCGAACTCGACGGCGGGATCAACCTCTTTCATCGCCCGCGCCATCTGCAGGTACAGCGCCGCGTAATGTTCGGGCTGGGCGAGCTGGCCATCCGGTTCCTCACCGATCTCAATGCGTTCCACCGGGTAGCCGCGCTTCTTCAGGTAGCGCAGCAGGGCCGCGGTGTCCTCCGGTACGCCGTACAATGCGGGAACCGGAACCATCATCGGCTGGCCGTTGGTGATGCCGCTGTCGAAGAGCCGCTCGAAGCTGGCGTGCTCGTAGTGTTTGTCGATGTCGCCCGCACTGTGCCACGGGTCGGTGGAGGACGTCCACATCTCCGTCTGTTCCTGCGAGGGCGAATGGGCTATGTAATCGACAAACCCGTCGGCCGTCTCCTGCCCGATGGAGAGCTCGCGCACGGCGAATCCGAGCTTGTCGCGGACATCGGTGGAACCTTCCGGAGCCGTGTCCGAATCCTGGGTCAGCACGATGCGCAGATACTGCACATCCATGGGTTGGGGCGCGATCCGTACGGACTGGGAACCACCGGTTCCCGTGTGGGTGCTTAGCGGAAAGTCGACCCATTTCCCGTCATCAACCGGAAAGTGGGCGTCCTTGCCGGACCAGTACTGCACTTTAAACCCGGTGGCGAACGGCGTACCCCAGTCGAACATCACGGTGTCGATCGGAAAAGCGTGGGGAAAGACGGCCATGATCCACTGCGGGTTCAGGTCGTCCGGTTCTCCGGTGAAGTGCGAGTCCAGGTACGGGTTGCTCTTCCAGAACGTGGAGAGGTCTCCGTCGGAGAGCCGGGAGTAGCCGTCGTTCTTTCCCTGGTCGATGGTGTTTCCGCGGCGGGGAAGGCGGTATCCCTGGGACGCCCGGTAATCTTCCTTGGGTTCATCCGATGAGACCCAGTACCCTTGCTCCGCAGCGGGGTCGCTCCAGGTCCCGCGCGGATTCCAGTGCCAGGCCTTGACGCCGAGTTCGGTGCGGAGCCGGTAGCTGATCGGTCCGAAGCCGGCCGTCTTCATCGCCTGGACGTTGGCGGGGGTCCAGACCTTGTCGATCTCCCCTTCCTCCAGGCCGTCCACGCCGGCGCCAAGGACCCGGGTGCCCGCGAACTCGTTGAGTGTTGTGTCCAGATCGATGGTGACGGTTGCATCCACGGCGGGCAGCGTGGGGGGAACGACGGCGAAGCCATCAAGCATCTCCACCGTGAGAAGGGCCGCCACCACCAGCAGCACCATCTTCTCGACGCGCCAAGGTTCCCTGTGCCGTTGCTTAGAAGTCATGCGTCCCTCCAGGAACCTGACAATTCACATTCCCTCCTCGCGATCAGGGGGGTGGGAACCAGCGGTCCCCGGAGCCCCCGAATCTCAAGCTAGGGCGCCACAAAACGTACTTCGACGCTACAAGGAGACCGCGGCCGGGCGCACGAGTATTAATTACCTACAACGCGGAGGCCCACTACTTGGCCAGGTTCGTTGGCACCAACGGGGACGTACGACGGCGGGAACTAACTGTCGCTATCGTTCACGCGCTGAGGTTCCAGTGGACGCGGATGGCCTCGGCGATGGGTCCGGCGGCGACGTCCACGCGGAAGGCTACGGGCGCCGTGCCTGTCTCTTCGATGACCGCGTCGCGGTACACGCGGCCGCATTTGGGGCAGAGGGTGTAGAGGTCCTCATCCGCGGGCCATGCCGCCAACTCCGGAGGGACTGGCAGATCTCCTCCTGCATGTACTGGGACGCCCTGCGAGTTGGCCTGGATCAAGCCATCCTGGCTGACCGTGTTGCCGCAGACACAGGTGATGGTGGTGACATCATGACCCACCACTGTGGCGGTTTCAGCGTCCACGATGACCTCCCGGGGTCTGGAAGGGAGCTGTACCTATCAGCTTATGCCTGCTGGTCAGCGGGCACAGCATCGCCACCGCCGGGGCCTACCCAACTTCCGCAGAAGCCATTGCCTGCGTGCGGTGCGGGGTTCACTATAGAGGCTGTCGGGAAGGCTGGGGCCGCCTACTGGAAGCGCTCACCGCCCTAGGATCAAGGATTCACCATGGATAACGGCTCCGTCTCCCCGAACCGACGTACGCTGCTGAAAGCGGCCGGAATGGGGGCGGCCGGTGTTGCCGGCTTGCCCCTTCTGTCCGCCTGTACGGGCGCATCGGCGCAGCTTGCAGCGTCATCGGGGCCGGCAGCTCTGCTCCCGGCCCCGCCTCAACAGGTCGAGCCGCTGCTGGACCGGGCGAAAGTCGATAACGCTGGCCAAGCTCGAGGGATTGATCCAGGACGCCATGGGGAGTACCGGGCTCCCGGGCATGGCCGTGGCCGTCGTGTACCGGGACGAGGTCCTGTACTCCAAAGGCTTCGGGGTCCGGGAAGTCGGCAGGCCCGGGGAGATCACTCCTGACACCGTGTTCCAGGTGGCTTCCGTGTCCAAGCCCCTGGCGTCCACCGTGGTGGCAGGGATAGTGGGACAGCAGGTGATCACTTGGACGGACCCCGTCATCCAACACAACAAAAGCTTCGCGCTCAAGGATGAATACGTCACCCGGAACGCAACCTTCGCTGACCTGATGTCGCACCAGAGCGGGCTCAAAACGGGCTCGGGTGACCTGCTGGAGGACCTCGGATTCGACCGGGCCTACATCCTCAGCCACCTCAACCAGGAGCCCCTGGACACGTTCCGCGCCAGTTACAACTACAGCAATTTTGGCTTCACCGAAGCAGGCCAGGCGGCAGCCGATGCGATGAACATGACCTGGGAGGACCTGGCCGACGAGGTCCTGTTCCGGAAGCTGGGCATGTCCGCCAGCAGCTACCGTTACGCGGACTATGAGCGCGCCACCAACAGAGCCACAATCCATGTTCCGCTCGGGAACAAGGAGTGGGCGGCAAAGTACCGCCGTATCGCCGATTCCGAGGCTCCGGCCGGGGGTGCGAGTTCGTCGGTGCGGGACCTGGCCCAGTGGCTCCGGCTGCAGCTCGGAAACGGCAGCTACGAGGGCCAGCCTGTCATCGATCCGGCCGCCCTCCAGACAACCCGCGTTCCCCACGCGGTCTCCGGGCCGGCGCAGGCGCCGGCAGCCCGGTCCCGTTTCTACGGACTGGGCTGGAACGTCTCCTACGATGACCAGGGGCGCGTCCAGCTGGGGCACTCCGGCGCTTTCAACCTGGGCGCAGCCACCGCAGTCTCGATGCTTCCCGGCGAACAACTGGCCATCGTGGCCCTGACCAACGGGCGCCCGCAGGGGATTCCGGAAGCAATCTGCGCCGGTTTCCTGGATGCGGCACAGCACGGATCACCCACAGTCGACTGGCTGACCTTCACCGCCGATGCATTCAGGCGGATCGATGAGTCCGACAAACCTGAGGTCGGCTACACCAAGCTTCCGCCCAACCCCTCGCCTGCCGGGCCTAACAGCGCCTACACGGGCACCTATGACAACCCCTACTACGGCCCGCTTGAGGTACTTGACCAGGGCGGAAAACTGGCCATGAGAATGGGGCCCGCCGGCAGTCCCACCACCTTTCCGCTCACGCACTTCGACGGCGACACGTTCAGCTTCGAAACCATCGGTGAGAACGCCAACGGCCTGGCCGGAGCACTGTTCGCAGGGGCAGGCGGCGGCCCCTCGCCAAGCGTCACGCTGGACTTCTACGACCGGACCGGGCTGGGCACCTTCACGCGGGCCTCGTAAGGCGGCAGCCACACAAGGAAGCGTACGACGGCGGGTGCCTCCCGCCGTCGTACGCCCACCCATCGCTGTGCTCGAGTAGCTAAGCGGCCACCGCCGAGGGCACCACGCTGCTGTCCGCCGTTGTGCCGGCCAGCTGCGGTGCCCAGCCGTCCGTTCCCTGGAGGTAGGTCCTGACCGTGTAGTTGCCCGCCTCAGCCCCGGGCAACTGCGGACGGTCGGGGGTCACCTGGGCGCCGGGGCCGCGGTTGTTGTACTCGTGGAACCGCGCCTCGCGCCAGGAGAACCCGCTCATGTCCGTCCACGGCATGCCGGAGATGTGCGCGCCGAGCCAGGAATCCCTGACCAGGACCTGGGCAACGGCTTTCGGGTCGCCGCTCGGGTGCCACGGCCTGCCCAGGTGGACAGTGTTGGCCGCCGTGTCCGAGACCAGCCGGCACTGGTCAAAGAGGTAGCCGTACCTGATGGACAGGTCCAGGCTGCCGGCGGTCACGTACCCGTTGTTCGTGCTGGAGCCCCGGTCCAGGGACTTGATCTCGCAGCCGCTGAAAACAGCCGTTCCGCGGCCAAAGATGAAGTCAACGTCCCCTTCCACATAGCAGCCTTCGAAGTAGAAACGGGCCTGGACGCCCGCCGCTGGTGAGTTGACCAGCAGAGTGTCCTGGTTGCCCAGCATCCTGACGTTGGACAGCACCGAGCGGTCCGCCGTGATGTGCAGCGCGACGGCCTGGCGGTCCTTCATGCCCAGGTTGGCCGCTTCGTCGAAATCGTTGCTGATCGTCAGGTTCCGCGCCACGAAGTCCGGCCCGTCAATCCGCACGGACGCGCTGCCGGAGGTGCCGAAGTTCCCGCTGCCGTCCGGCTTGGGCGTGCCGGACGCGTTGTTGTAGACGATCACCACGTCCTCCGGCCGTGCGCCCTGGCCGATGAAGGAGATCCGGGGTTTGTCCGCCGGAACCCGCACCGCTTCCCGGTAAACCCCCGGCTGGATCCTGATGATCGTCCGCTGGAGGCTGCCCGGAGGGACGGAATCGACGGCGGACTGTACGGTCGCGAACGTCCTGCCCGGTCCGACGTCGAGCGTTACCGGGACGTCGATGGGCCGCTCGGCGGGCCAGTACATTCCGAGCCGGGGATCGGTGTTGGCGTCGATGTTCAGGAAGTAGCCCGGCGGGACGATCGCCTTGGACTGCAGCTCTTGGGCCACGAGGCGGGCCACCGCCAACGCACCGGTGGCCTGGAAGTGGGTGTTGTCCTCTGAACCCTGGGGATACTGCGGGTGCTCGCCGGGAGCCAGGTGCAGGAAGTGCTGCTTGGTCCCTTCCGGACCCAGCTGCTGCCACAGTGCCTTGGACGACGCCGTCAGGTCCACCAGGGGAGTGCCGGACGCTGCGGCGAGGTCCCGCACGGCCTGCTGATACGCACCGTGGGAATCCTGGGCGTTCCCGAAGGAATCGAAGCGGCGGCGTTCCACGGAGGTCACCAGGACGGGCTTGCCGCCACGGGCTTTGGCGCCGTCGATGTACCGGCCCAGGTACTCCTTGAACGTGGAGTCCGGCAGCGTTCCCCGGTTGGGGTCCGTGACTTTCTCGTCGTTGTGGCCGAAGGAGATCAGCAGGTAGTCGCCCGGCTGCATCAGGGCCAGTACCCGGTCCAGCAGCCCGGCGTCGGAATAGCTCTTGGAGGAGGCGCCGGACCAGGCGTAGTCAAAGACGGTGGCCTGCGGCCCCAGCAGGAGCGGCATTGCCTGTCCCCAGCCGGCGCGGGGCCGTTCCGACTGCTGGTAGGCCGACGACGTCGAGTCCCCGACGACAAAAATGACCGGCTTGGTGCGGGGTTTCGTGGGGTCCGGGTCTGCCTGGGGAAAGGCGCTGGCTATGCCCGTTCCCGCGAGTGCCATGGTGCCTGCGGTGAGTGCCAGGGTGGCCAGGACGCTGCGGCGGCTCGGCAGGATGGCGGCCATCAGAGGTCCCCTCCGGCGGTGAAGATGGGGCCGGTGGAGTTCTGGAGCAGTGCCGGCACCGCCTGGGCCGGGTGGACCTGGGTGCGAAGTGTGGGCGTCCAGGACGTGTCCGCTGCCAGCTGGTCCGCAGGTGCGGCAGCAGTGTTGTACTCGGCACGCAGGTCGGTGATCTTGCCGTTGACGGCGTTCGCGATGGTGGTGATCGCGGTTCCCTTGAAGCGCCGGATGATGTCCGCGGCGTCGGTTCCGGCCGGAAGCGTGAAAGCGTTCGCCTCGGCGTAGAGGTGGGAGTCGAATCCGGCGCCCAGGGCGTATTCGAAGGGGACGGTGCTGTCTTCATTCACCTTGAAGTGGTTGTTGTACACGTCCACCTGGCCGAACCGGACGCGCGGGGCGCGCTGGCCGATGTTTTCGAAGACGTTGTGGTGGATGGTGACGCGCAGCTTGCCGGGGTCCCCGCGGTTGGTGTTGTCAGTGGAGCCGACCAGGAGCAGCTTGTCATGGTCGGAGAACCGGTTGAAGGACATGGTCACCAGGTCCGAGCCGTTGGTGACGTCCACGGCGCCGTCGTGCACCTGGTACGGGCGGCCGAAGTACTCTGGCTGCGAGCTGTCCAGATTGGGGGCGTCCGTGAATTCGGAGTGGTCGATCCAGACGTGGGTGGCTTTGTTGATGACCTGCAGCAGGTCGTACTCGCTGTTCCAGTTGCCCTCGGCGCCGTCGGTGGGGTCCCAGGCGGGGAAGCAGTCGGCAGCGTCCCGCACCGTGAGGTTGCGGACGATCACGTTGGTGGCACCGTTGACGCGGAGGGCGGCGCCGCTGATGCTGCTCTCCGGCGTGGCACCCACGATGGTGGTGTTGCTGGGGATGTCCCACCGGATGGTCGTCGCCTGGTTTGCGGCGGCGAGGCGCCTGGCGCTTTCCTGCGGACCGGCGGGTTCCTGGCTGCGGCCGTAGGTTGCTGGGTCGAAGTCCTGAAGGTACTGCTCGAGGCTGTAGCCGGTGCCCTCAGCGTAGTTTTCGCAGGTCAGCGCTAAACCGTCCGCGGCGGTGTTGGCGTTGATGGTTCCATGGACCCGGACAATCTTGGGCTGGGTGCCGGCTTCAGCGAAGGCAGCCAGCAGCTCGGCTTTGGTGGAGACGTCGTAAACGTGGGCATCGTCTGCCGCTGAACCACCCGTGGTTCCTGTTCCCTCGGACGCCCAGCCGTTCCCTGCGGCAAGAACCTGGCGCTCCAGGGGGGTCTGGGCAATCTGGGCGGTGGGGTCGGATACCGGGCTCGGAGCCGCTCCCGCAGGAGCCGACATGGCCAGTGCTCCTGCCACGGCAAGGGCTGCGGACATGGGTAAGCGGGTACTGCGTTTTCGCATGTTCTCTCTTCCGTCATTGGAATGAACTGCGCCCGGCTCGGAGTCCACTATGACGCCGGCATTGTGAGCGCTGACAAGGACACTACCCAGAAAGCGGTTTCTCAGCAATCCCCCTTTCTCTGGCCCGCGCTTGTCTTGGGTGGTCAAGGCTGTTCTTGACGGCCATTCAGGCGCGTATTGTGGTGGCTGGCGAGCGGGAGCACTATGGTGGTATGAACGCCGAAACACCTGCACCTGTGGACCTGAGCCTTCCCCGTGCTTTCCTGCTGCTGGCCACGAACGACAGGGACGGCAAGCCTGAAGTGCCGGTGTTCGCACTGAGGACCACCTTGGCAGGGGCAGTGCTGGGTGAGCTGGACATGCTCGGCGCGATCGAGCTGCAGGGGAAGCATGTCAGGGCTACCGGCGCCACCCCCTCGACTGAGTTCCAGCGGGAGTTGGAGCTCATCCGGCATAAGTCGAGGCCGCACACGCCGCGGCGGTGGGTTTCCATTCTGGAGAGCCGCTCCCTGGTGCAGCGGGTCCATGAGGGGATGGCATCCCTGGGCATTGTGGAACATGCCGGCGAAAAGCATCTGGGCCTGTTCCGCACCGTGCGGTACCCGGAGAAGGACCATGCTCCTAAAGTGGCGCTGATGAAGAGGCTCCAGGCGGTACTGACCGATGCGCCGGCTGAGCTCCACGTGCCTGATTCGCCCGCTGTTGGCCCCGGGTCCGGCGATGAAATGATGACTGATTCCGGGATGTCCACCACCGGAACGCCCGGCCCTGCCAGGCCTGGCGCCAAGGGGCCGGACCGCAGGACTTTGGCCCTGATTGCCCTGCTCGAGGCGGCTGGCATGCTCGGGAAACGCTTCCCCGAAGCGGACAGGGTCTGGGCAGATGAGCTGGCCAAAGACTATTGGCCTGCCCGTGCGGTGGAGGACGAACTTCGCATGATCAGGCTGGCGGAGGAAGAAGCCGCGAACTTGTGAGGCCGAATGCCATGGCTGCGGTCCTGTAGGTTCATGGGCTTGTTCGCGGATCCGAACCTTCAAGGTCCGGACCCGCGAACAAGCCCATGAGGCGTTGACGGCGGCAGCGGACGACGACGCCGGCAGCATGTACTTGCAGCATAGGCCAACAGCGGCGCATTCCAATACAGTGTTGCAGGAGTAGCAACGCATCGGCGCCTGGACCACCCGGTAGTCCATCCCGCTGCTTGATCTGCTGAGCGAAGCAAGCTCCATATCACTTTAGAGAAACCTCTTGACTGTGGGGTGGATCACGGCCTACCTTGAAGCAACAGTGTTGCAACAAATGCAACTCCAACTTTCATTGGTGGACACATGATCAACGAATCGAACGCACCCGGGTCAGGAGTCATTGCCGATGACGCCAACGGTCCTGCTTCGGGTGCAGCCGCCGTACATGCCTCAGGCTCCGGCGTGACTGATCCAACTGGTGCCGTCAGCGTCGACGGACCGAGCAAGGACGTCCGGCGCCGCGTGATCGCGGCCAGCTTTATCGGAAACTTCGTGGAGTGGTTTGACTACGCCGTCTACGGCTACCTGGCCGTCACCATCGCCACGGTCTTCTTCCCTGAATCAGATCCCCAGACCGGCCTACTGCTGACCTTCGCCCTTTTCGCGATTTCGTTCCTGGTCCGGCCTCTGGGCGGGTTCGTCTGGGGCCACATTGGCGACAAGGTGGGCCGGCGGACAGCCCTCTCCCTGTCCATCCTGATCATGTCCGGAGCAACCTTCTGCATCGCCCTGATCCCGGGCTACGACACCATCGGTATCTGGGCGCCCATCCTGCTCCTGATGATCAGGGTTGTCCAGGGCTTCTCCGCGTCTGGTGAATACGCCGGAGCGTCCGCCTTCCTGGTGGAATACGCCCCTGCAAACAGGCGCGGCCTGTATGCCGCCGTGGTTCCGGCCAGCACCGCGGCCGGCCTGCTCCTCGGCTCGCTGATGGCCGGCCTGCTGACAACACTCCTGTCTACTGACGCAATGCACAGCTGGGGCTGGCGCCTGCCGTTCCTGCTGGCGGCCCCGATGGGCCTCATCGGACGGTACCTCCGGACCAAGCTGGAAGACACTCCCGTGTTCCGCGAACTTGCGGCCGAAGACCAGAAGGACAAGGCACCTGTCTCCAGCCTCTTCCGGAACCACTGGCGCCAGCTGCTCCAGGCCGTCGGGGCCGTGCTGCTCAACGCCGTCGGCTTCTACGTGATCCTCAGCTACATGCCCACCTACCTGTCCTCGGAGCTGGGCCTGGGCGAAACCGAATCATTCCTGGCCACCACCATCGCGCTGGTCACCTACATCGGCTTCATCTTCCTCACCGGCATGCTCTCGGACCGCTACGGCCGCAAGAAGGTGCTCATCAGCGCATCGGTAGCCTTCATCCTCCTGACCGTCCCCGCCTTTGCACTCCTGGGAACCGGGAACTTCCTGGTCATCGTCCTGGTCCAGATCCTCCTGGGCGCCATGCTCACCCTGAACGACGGCACCCTGCCGAGCTTCCTGGCGGAAATGTTCCCCACCCGGGTCCGCTACAGCGGCTTCGCCGTCAGCTTCAACCTGTCCAACGCCCTGTTCGGCGGCACCGCCCCGTTCATGGCAACGCTCCTCATCGCGGCCACAGCCAGCGACCTGGCTCCGGCCTGGTACCTCGTCGCTGCCGCCGTCGTCTCCCTCATGGCCGTGGCCCTCTCCAGGGAAACCTGCAAAGAGCCCCTGCGCCACGAATAGCTTCCTTCCACAACCAGCAACACCTTAAGAAACTCAGACAGAAAGGCATCACCCATGACCACCACCGCCGAGAACATCTCCTCCATCGCCGAACTCGAGCGCCTCAAGGTCCTCCACAACGGGTCCAAGGGCAAGCTCACGTTCTCCGACGCAGAGTTCGAGCGCCGCCTGGGCGGCCTCCGCCAGATCATGGCCGCCAAGAACCTGGACGCGGTCATCCTGACCAGCTACCACGGCATCAAGTACTACTCCGACTTCCTGTACACCACGTTCGGCCGCAACTACGCCCTGGTGGTTACCGCCAATGATTCGGTGACGGTCACCGCCAACATCGATGCCGGCATGCCGTGGCGCACGTCCTACGGCGAGAACATCGTGTACACCGACTGGCGCCGTGACAACTTCTACTTCGGACTCCAGGAGGCCCTGCGCCAGCGCGGCGTCAAGGCCAGCCGCCTCGGCGTCGAGGACGACTTCCTTCCGGGCCTGACCCGCGAGAAGATTGCCGCAGCCTTCCCGGGCGCCGAACTCCTTGATGTCTCCCAGGACGCCATGCGCCAGCGCATGATCAAGTCCGCCGAGGAAATCGAGGTCATCAAGCACGGCGCCCGCATCGGCGACCTTGGCGGCGAAGCCATCCGCGCCGCGATCCGCGAGGGAATCACCGAGTACGAGGTGGCGCTTGCCGGCACCGAGGCGATGGTGCACGAGATTGCCAGGACCTTCCCGGACCGGGAAGTCCGTGACACCTGGGTGTGGTTCCAGTCCGGCATCAACACCGACGGCGCCCACAACTGGGCCACCACACGCAAGCTCCAGCAGGGCGACATCCTCTCCCTGAACTGCTTCCCGATGACCTCCGGCTACTACACGGCCCTGGAACGCACCCTCTTCCTGGGCCAGCCGGACGAGCGCTCGCTGGAACTGTGGAACATCAACGTCGAGGTCCACAAGCGGGGCCTGGAACTCATCAAGCCCGGCGCCGTGTGCAAGGACATCGCCGCCGAGCTCAACGAGATTTACGTCAGCCACGGCCTCCTCGCCAACCGCACCTTCGGCTACGGCCACTCCTTCGGCGTCCTCAGCCACTACTACGGACGCGAAGCCGGACTCGAGCTCCGTGAGGATATCGACACCGTCCTCGAGCCCGGCATGGTGGTCTCCATGGAACCGATGATCACGGTCATGGACGGACTGCCCGGTGCCGGCGGCTACCGCGAACACGACATCCTGGTCATCGGCGAGGACACGGTGGAGAACATCACCAAGTTCCCGTTCGGCCCGGAACACAACATCATCGGCGCGTAGGCGCCACAACCCGAAGCGGCGCCGCGGTCAACGTGGCGCCGCTTTCGGCGTCTCCGCCGAAGATAAGGAAAGATGATGGCTACCATGACCCCATCAGCAGCAAAGAACACGGACACCGATGCCCCGGCGGCGAACGGCAGCGGCACCAACGGAAGCGCGGACACCAAAGGCGCCTCCGTCGTCGTCAACGCCATCGCCGTCCTGCGCACCTTTACCGCGGACGAGCCGCTGCTGGGCGTCACCGAGATCGCCAACCGCGTGGGCATGCACAAGAGCTCCGTCTCCCGGATCCTTGCGACCTTTGAGCAGGAAAACCTGGTGGAGCGGGACCCCGAGACCCGCCGGTTCCGCCTGGGCCTGGGGTTGATCGCCGTCGCCGGGCCCCTGCTGGCCGAGATGGAGGAACGGCGCGTTGCCTACCCGGTACTCCGCCGGCTCACCGAGCAGACGGGGGAAACCAGCGCCCTCATGCTGTGGAACGGCGACGAAGCCATCTGCGTGGAGCAGATCGCCAGCCACCACCAGATCAAGCACACCACGCCCCTGGGCGCCCGCTACCGGGACGCGATGAGCGCCTCCGTCCAGGTCTTCCTGTCCACCCTGCCCGCCGAACGCGTCCGCGAACTGCTCCGCAGCGGAACCATCACCTACCCGGGAATGGACGACGCCGGCCTCGCCGCCTATGAGGCGAGGCTGCAGGAGGTCGCGGGCCGGGGATGGGCCGAGAACTACGGCGAGTCCTCCATGGACGAGGTAGGTGTTGCCGCCCCCGTCCACGACCACCGCGGCGATGTGGTGGCCGTGGTGCTGGTCCCCGCGCCGCGCTTCCGGGTCTCACGCGAGCGGCTGGAGAGCCTGGGCGAGGCCTGCGTTGCTGCCGCGGCCCAGGTGACCACCCGCCTGGGCGGACGCGCCGCCGGATAACGCTGCACCCTAGGGCAGCACGGCCATCCGCGCCGCCAGGTGCAGGGCCGCCAGCCTGCCGGTGCCCCGCGGGTCGCCCCCGCACAGCTCGAAGATCCGCTGCAGCCGGTGGTGCATCGACTGCCGCTCCAGGTGCAGCTCCCGCGCCGACTGCGCCGTGTTGCACCCGGAATCCAGCCACACCTGCAGGGTCTCCAGCAGCTGCGACTGGCGCTGCGCATCGTGGTCCAGCAGCGCCTTCAGGTGCCGGCTGACAAACGCCGCCCGCGCCGAAGCCTCAATGCCTGTCAGGGCAAGGCTCTCCACGGCGGTGTCTTCCGCATCAATCACCACCAGGCTGCGGGACGGGTGCCGCCTGCGCGGGGATGCGTTCCGGCGGCGGATCTGCCGCACATCCAGGGCCCGCCGCGCTTCGGCCAGTGACCAGGCGGCTTCAGCCACCCCGGCTGCCGGCGGCCCCACTGCTATTGCTGCATCATGGTCGCCGTCCAGCCCTTCCAGGGACGCCAGGAGCTTCCGCCGCCCGCCGGCAGGATCGGCAGGGGGCAGCGCGATCATCACCACCAGCTCGGCATCATCCAGGTAGGCGGCGCTGGGGATCCGGCTGGAGCTCAGGAATGACTCGATCACGCGGCGGAGCCTTTGGGGCGATGCGGCATGGATGGCCGCCACCACCGCCGGGGTATCCGCCGGAAATCCGGCACCCGGAGCCAGCTGCTCCAGGCGCCACGCCGGCGCGGCGGTCAGGACCGCCCGCATGAGTTCCGCCCCGGCCTGCGCATGCAGCCCGGGCGGCATGTGCTGCAGGAGCGCCAGGCCCAGGATGTCCACCGCACGGTCGCCGGCCACCCGTGCCAGGCCCGTGTCCACACCCTCGGGAACGTCCACCTCCAGCCGGCCCATCAGCACACCGCGGACGGGAATGTCCACGGTTATCACTGTCCCCCCAGCCACCTCTCCGCGGCCATCCTGCGCATCTTGGCCGCTGCCGCCGTCGTCCTTTCCCTGCCAGCCGGCCGGCACAGCGCTGCCCAGGGCAACGCCCCACGGTGAGACAAGTTTCACCGCCGAGCTGATGATGCCGGCCAGCACGCCAAGGATCTGGTCCAGCGACGCGCCGTGCGCCAACTCCGCGGCCATGGCCCTGGTGGCGGCGTCGGCCTGCTGCAGGTGCCCCACGGATTCGCTCACCAGGATCGAGTTGATGGCCTGCATAACGCCGACGAACGGCACCACCTTGCGCAGCTCCACGACGGCCAGGCCGTGCTCCTTCGCCGCCTCCAGCATGTCCGCGGGGATCTCCGGCAGCACGCCGCCGGTCTCCACGGCGAGGGCAGCGATGCCGCGTTGCGCCAGTTCACGGACGTAGGCGGCCCGCTTCTCCGCGCTTGCCGATGCCAGGGTGATGCCGCCGCACAGCAGCAGCTCGCCGCCGCGCAGCAGGGGAGCGATGTCCAGCACCTCGCTGGAGTGGACCCAGCGCACCGGGTGCTCCGCCATGGTGCCGGGGGAGTGGACCACGGGATCGGCGGCAGCAAGGACGGGGTGGGCGAGAATATCGCCGAGGGAGACTGACATGACGTTCCGTATGGATTAGTGGTGATGTGTTAGACACATCGTATCTTGTTGCTTGTGATGGGTGCCACATAGCCTTGAAGTACTCATTCACCTCCTGGAGGCTCCCATGCAAGAAAAGCTTTCTTCAGCAGCGCAAAGGCGCGCTGCTGCCGCAGGAAACCAGAGCACGCAAAGCCACAGCACTGAAGACCACGAAGCCTGGCTCCAGCCCATTCCCGAGTCGGCGCGGACCCGCAAAGTATCCGGCCAGTTCTGGATCTGGGCGGGTGCCAACCTGGCACCCATCAACTGGGTGCTGGGGGCTCTCGGCATCCACCTCGGGCTTGGCTTCGCCGACACGGTCACCGTCCTGGTCCTGGGCAACTTGATCGGCATGCTCCTCTTCGGCTGCTTTGTCCTCCTCGGCCAGAAGACCGGCGCCACCGGCATGGTCCTGGCCCGCGCGGCATTCGGCCGGCGGGGCAACTACCTGCCGGCCGCCATCCAGGCACTGTTGGTTATCGGCTGGTGCGCGGTCAACACGTGGATCATCCTGGACCTGGTGATGGCGCTCTTCGGAACCCTTGGCTGGGTGGACCCGGAAGCCCAGAACTACGCCTGGAAGATCGGCGTCGCCACCGCCATCATGGCCGCCCAGGTGGCCATCGCTTGGTTCGGCTACAAGGCAATCGCCGCCTTTGAAAAGTGGACGGTTCCGCCCACCATCATCATTCTGGCCGTTATGTCCGCGGTGGCCTGGTTCGGCATGGAGATCGACTGGGGCTACGCCGGTCCGGCCGGCCAGGTCCTGGAAGGCTCCGAGCGCATCGCCGCGATGAGTGCCGTGATGACCGCCATCGGCATCGGCTGGGGCATCACCTGGTTCACCTACGCCGCCGACTACTCCCGCTTCGTCAGCACCGAAGTGCCCAAGCGCAAGGTCTACCTGGCGTCCGTCCTGGGCCAGTTCATCCCGGTGGTCTGGCTCGGAGTGCTGGGCGCCAGCCTGGCCACGAACAGCGGCGAGGTGGATCCCGGCAAGCTCATCGTGCAGAACTTCGGCGTCCTGGCACTGCCGGTGCTGCTGATGGTGCTCCACGGCCCCATCGCCACCAACATCCTGAACATCTACACCTTCTCGGTGGCTACCCAGGCCCTGGACATCTCCATCAGCCGCCGCAAACTGAATCTGTTCGTCGGCGTCTTCTCGCTCATCGCAGTCGTCTTCTTCATCTTCCAGGAGGACTTCGCCGCGGTCCTCGACGCCTGGCTGATCGGCCTGGTGGCCTGGGTGGCCGCCTGGGGCGGCGTGATGCTGGTGCACTACTTCTGGCTGGACAAGCGCTGGCCGGGCGATCCCGACCGGCTGTTCGACGGCGTCGGCACCCACCGGCTGCCCTCCATCAACTGGGCGGGCGTCACCTCCCTCCTGGCCGGCATCTTCGCCACGTGGCTGTTTATGTACGGCCTCATCCCCGTCATGCAGGGCCCCATCGCCGTGGCCCTGGGCGGCTGGGATCTGTCCTGGCTGGCAGGCGGCCTGACCAGCGCCGCCGTCTACGCAGTCCTCGGCCCGAGGGCCCATGTCCGGTACATCGGCCTTAAGAACAAGGACGTTCCAAAGTCCGAGAGCGCCGGCAGCACCACCGTCATCCCGGTCCTCTGACCGGCCCCGCCAGTCCCTATCTCTCCCGGGCGGGCGCTCTGCGCCCGCCGAAAGGATCCATCGTGAACCAGCCCGCCATTGCGGACCTCCTGCACCCGATCACCTGGCCCGAGGGCTTCAAGGCAGCCGCGTCCTTCACCTTCGACGTGGATGCCGAGTCCTGCACCATCGCCCACGATCCCACCAGCACACGCCGGATGTCGCTGATGACCCACCAGTCCTACGGGCCCAAGGTGGCAGTGCCGCGGCTCCTGAAGATCCTGGAGCGGCAGGACATCCAGGCCACCTTCTTCATCCCCGGCTTCACCGCCGAGTCCTACCCCGACGTAGTGCGGCGGATCGTCGACGGCGGGCACGAGGTGGCGCACCACGGCTACCTGCACGAACCCATGCAGGGCATCGACGCCGCCACCGAGGCCGCCTACCTGGACCGCGGGCTGGAGGCGCTGGCGAAAGTAGCAGGCGTCCGCCCCGTAGGCTACAGGGCCCCCTGGTGGGAGCTGAACTGGCACTCACCCGGCCTGCTGGCCGACCGCGGGTTCCTCTACGATTCGAGCCTGCTCGACGGCGACGCCCCCTACCGCTTCGCCGTCGCCGCGGACGATCCCCGGGACATCGTGGAGATCCCCGTGGACTGGACCCTGGACGACTGGGAACAGTACGCCTTCTACCCCGGCGTGACCGGCAGCGGCGTCATCGAAAGCCCTGCAAAGGTCCTCGAGATGTGGACCCTCGAGGCCGAGGCCCACCACTCCCAGGGCAGCTGCTTCGTCCTGACCAACCACCCGTTCATCTCCGGCCGGCCATCCAAGGCAGTGGCCCTGGAACAGCTGATCGAGCGCGTGAAGGCCATGGACGGCATGTGGGTGACCACCATGGAGAAAATCGCCGGGCACACCAAGGCGACCGTCAACGAAATCCACACGCACGCCCGAATCGAGGTGCCCACCTTCCCGGGCGCCGGCGCCCGGTTCGAACCGGGCGTGGTGCGTGAAGCGCTGCTGAAGTAAGGCGCGGGAGAACGGACGACGACGGGAGGTTCCCGACGTCGTCCGTTCCCTTTTTCGTTCTTGACGGCTTGAAAAACCATGGCGACGATGGGGTATGACTGAGTCGACAGATACCCCGGATGCCCCGTTTGACGACGACAGCGGGGAGGACGTTTTCCACACCGAGACTCCCGAAAGCATCGCCGAGGAAGTTAAGGACGAGATCCGCCTGGGCCATGTCCAGGACGACGTGAGCCATGTGCTTGAGGAACGGTTCGAGGAGGAAGGCATCGACATGCGTCCCGAAGAGGTGGACGAACTCGCCGAAGAGATCGAGAGGGACGCCTCCACCTGACGTTTCCAGGAACTGACCACGAGCGGTGGCTGACCCCGGATAACATTTAAGCGGTGCGGGGTGCGGGCTCGAAACGGCAGGGAACAACCTGGATTAGTGCGCTGGCCGTGTTGGGCGCATGGCTTCCCGGAGTAATACCAATGATCCAGGTGGCCCGCTCCCCAGCCCTTGGCCGATACGGCGGATGAGCCCCTGCGTGGGGGAAGAAGTCAGTTCCGGCCTGGCCGTTCCTGGAGGTGGGCCTGCAGGAGGTTGGTGGTCCGCTGCGCGCACTGCTTGATGCCCCGAAGATGGTCCGCCGCCAGCCGGGGCAGCGCGATGGCGGGGTCGGTGGTGCGGGACTCCTCCCGGATGTTCAGTTCCAGGTCGAGGGCAAGGCTTGCGAGGCGTTCGGCGCCCACCATCTGGCTTGAGGTCTTGAGGCTGAGAACGGCATCGATGGACCCGGGAAGGTCCCCTGTGGTGAGGGCGAGGCGCAGCCGCTGGAGCCGCTGGGGCAGGTGCGCGATGAAGTCCTGCACAAAGACCCGCCAGACACCCTCATCATCATCAAGGTCGGCGCGCAGCCTTGCCAAAACCGTCTTGTCCAGGAGGGGCCGGACGTCGCCGTCGTCGGTCATGGCCCGCCGCCCGGGATGCCACCGTCATGCCCCATAGCGCCTCCGGCCCGTCAGCCCTCCTGCGCGCACTGTGCCGCAGGACTTCTAACGGACGCTACGGGGGAGCGGGGGGAGCGGGCATGCGTGGTGTGTACTCGTCTTTCAGCCACCCGACTCTTGGATGGCTGCCCCTCGAGTCCGCCATGCCCGCTGCCCTTACTGCCAGAGACCCCTTACTGCCAGAGACCCAATGCGAACTCCGCGATCACGGTGGAGAGCAGGAAGGACGCCGTAATGGCCACCAGGCCCACGGGGATGATCTTCCAGCCGATGTTCTTCAGCAGCGGGATGTCCTTGCCCAGGGACAGGCCGGCGAGCGTCAGCATCACCGTGGCGATGGACAGGAAGTCCACGGTCTTGACGGCGGCGTTGAGTGCTTCCGCGCCGAAGAACCAGGGGCTGGAAATGTACGCGCCGAGGGTGGTGACGAAGATGATTGCCGAGATCTTCCGGGTGGCCTTAGCCAGCGCGATGCTCACCAAAACCAGGGCCAGCATGATGGCGTACCCGGCCACTATACTCAGGCTGAACCCCTTGGCCGCCACGGACGCCGTGCCGATGCCCAGGATGGTCAGCACGGACAGGGACAGCCACAGGGGCAGTTTCATGGCCGCGGAGGATTCCGCAACGCGCTCGCGGAACCGGCGGTTCTCCTCTGCCTGGGCGGCCTCGCGGTCCAGGTCGGCGACGGTGCGTTCGGCCGGGGCGCCTGCCGTAACAGCGGCTTCCTGGCGGGCTTCCTGTTTGCGGGTCAGTGCCTTGTAGAAACGGTCAGCCAGCGGCAGCGCGACGTAGATACCCACGTAGACGCCCAGCACGGTAGTGATCAGGTTGGACACGGCGGCCATGCCCAGGATTGCCTCCTGGTCCGCCGGGTAGGCGGCCACAATGCTGGCCGCGGAGGCAGCCATCATGGATCCGGACCCCACGCCGGCGCCCATGGCGAGGGCCAGCGGATCGAAGATCTTCCAGTTGGCAACGAGGGACGTCAGCAGCGTGATGAACACGGCGCCGAACAGCGTGCCGAAAACGTACATCGCCAGCACCCCGCGGTACTGGTCCGAATCCGGCCCGTACTTCTCGGACACCATGGCGAAGGACGGCTCACGGTCCAAAGAGAACGTGGCGCCCACGGTTGCCCTGCCCATCCGGAGCAGGACGGCCAGCGGCAGGGCCAGCACGATGGTGCCCAGCAGGTGGCCCACTTCCTGGAGGAGCAGCGCCGGGCCTGCCTTGAGCAGGGTGGGCAGGCTGGGGCCGATGTTGAAGGCCAGCCGGGCCACCAGGAGCAGCACGGCGACGCCCACCAGGGCCGCCGCAACGCGCTGGAGGTCAAGGCCCAGGGGCTTAAATTTCTGGACCGAGACCAGCAGGCCCAGGATGAGGCCCCACACCATGGGGAAGATGATGATGGCGCCGATTCCGACGTCGATTTTCGCCTGCCCGATGAACTGGACCGCCAGCGCAATGACGAAGGCCAGGGCGGCAATCGGGACCGTCAGCCTGGTGCCGGCCTTGTCGATCCGGGCCGTTTTGGTAGTGCTCATGATGTGCCTTCCTGGGTGACAGTACGACGGCGGTACGCGGCTTTGGTGAAGCGTTCCCGCTCGGTGGGGGTTGAGGCGGCGCCGGCGACGGTCCAGGCCAGCGCTGTGGCCGCCTGGAACATCACCCCGTATGCCTCGGGGGAATCCGCAAGCGCCGCGAAAGCATGCGAGTGGATGGGCACGTTGGCGCCCGGAATGCTCAGCCAGGGGTGAAGTGACGGGATGACCTGGGAGATGTTGCCCATGTCGGTGGAGCCGCCGCTCAGTCCGGAGGAGCGGGACGTGTCCTTGCCGAATGCCTTCATTGCGTCGGTCCAGTGTGCGGCCAGCGCATCGTCCTGGAGCAGGGGTTCGTAGAGCGGCTCGGCTTCCTCGATGGTTAGCGTGGTTCCGGTGGCCAGCGCGGCGCCTTCGAAGCAGTTCCGGACGCGTTGATGCAGTGCCTCGTATTCCGGCAGCGTGAAGGCCCGGCACTCGAACTGGACCACGGCTTTTTCGGGGATGATGTTGGTGACGTGTCCGGCCTCGGCCACGAAGCAGGCGATCCGGTGGTCGGCGGGGATCTGCTGGCGGAGCAGGCCGATGGCCACCTGGCTCAGCACGGCGGCATCCGCGGCGTTGATGCCCTGGTGCGGGGCCGCCGCCGCGTGGGCGGCTTTGCCGGTGAACGTTGCCTGGTATCGGCCCACGGCCTGCGCGCTGGTGCCCGCCGGGTTGTAGGTGATTCCGTCCTGGACGGGGTGGACCATCAAAGCCAGCCCCACGCCGTCGAACGCCCCGCGCTCCAGCATCAGTGCCTTGCCGCCGCCGTGCTCCTCGGCAGGGGTGCCGATGGCTTTCAGGGTGATGCCCAGCTCGTCCACGAACGGCTTCAGGGCAAGGGCGGCGGCCACGGACGCGCCGGCGATCAGGTTGTGCCCGCAGGCATGTCCGATCTCCGGCAGTGCGTCGTATTCCACACACAGGGCCACGGTGAGGTCACCGCTTCCGGCGCTCGCACTGAACGCCGTGGGAAGGCCGGCGGTGCCGCGCTCCACGTCGAATCCGCTCTCCTCCAGCAGGGCGGCGATGGCCCCGGCCGAGCGGACCTCCTCGAAGGAGATTTCCTTGAGCGCGTGGATCTCCTTTGCCACGGCCTGGACGCGGGGTTTCCAGCGTTCGACGGCGTCCGCCAGGGCGGCGCGGAGGGCACCTGTTGCGGTGGTTGTGTCAGTCAGTTCCATGGACATCTCCCTTGATCTGGCGGGGCTTTCCTTTAGTAGGACAGGGACGGGAACGGCGCGCCGGCCGCGCGGGTGGGCACCCAGACGGCCTTGGTCTGGGTGTACTCGTCCAGGACGCCCGGGCCGGAGGAGCGTCCGTGGCCGGAGTCGCCGAAGCCGCCGAAGGGAACGGCCACGTGGATGGTTTTGTAGGAGTTGATCCAGAACGTGCCGGCCTTCACCTCCCGGGCGATGTGGTGGGCGCGGGATACATCGGAGGTCCACACCGCGCCGGCCAGGCCGAAGTTGGTGTTGTTGGCGCGGGCGATGGCCTCAGCCTCGGTATCGAACGCGTCGGCGCCCACCACCGGTCCGAAGACCTCCGTGGTTTCCAGGCGGTTGGCCGGTGTGACGCCGTCGAGCAGCGTGGGCATAACCCAGTGTCCGCCTGCGAGGCCTGACCCGGCCAGTGCCTCCGGAAGCGCGGCCCCGGTGAGCCGGCGGCCGCCGTCGTCCATGCCGGCCTCGATGAGGGTGTTGACGGTGGCAAACTGCTGGGCGGTGATGATGGGGCCCACCTCGGTGTCCGCGCTGAGCGGGTCGCCCACGCGCAGGCGGGCGGCCTTCGCGGCGACCATTTCCACGAACTCTGCGTGCACGCTGCGCTCCACCAGGAGCCGTGACCCGGCAACGCAGGACTGGCCCGCACCCGAGAAGATCGCCGAGATGGCGCCGTCCGCGGCCCGGTCCAGGTCGGCGTCGGCGAAAACGATGTTGGCGCTCTTGCCGCCGAGTTCCAGCAGGGCGGGTATCCCGGCCTGGGCGGCGGCGACGGCCACGCGGCGCCCGGTGGGGACCGAGCCGATGAAGCTGACCTTGCCCACGCGCCGGTCCGTGGTGAGGGTGGCGCCGACGGTCTGGCCGAGCCCGGCGGCCACGTTGAAGACGCCCGCTGGGAGACCTGCTTCGTGGGCGATCTGGGCGAGCCGGACCGAGGAGGCCGGGGTGAATTCGCTGGGTTTGATAATCACCGCGTTGCCCGCGGCCAGGGGTGCGGCGGAGTTCCAGCCGGCCGTGAACAGGGGAGCGTTCCACGGGGTGATGGCGACGACGACGCCCCACGGCACGCGCTCCGTGTAGGTGTGCCAGTTCCCGGGGACCGGGATGGTCTGGCCGGTCAGCTTGTCCGCCCAGCCGGCGTAGTAGCCGAACATTTCGGCCACCTTGGCGGCCTCCACCCGGGCGTCCCGGATGGGTTTGCCCGTGGTGGCGGACTCCAGGATGGCCAGCTCTTCCCCGTGCTGTTCCACGGCGCGGCTGACGTTGCGGAGGATGGCAGCCCGCTCGAAACCGTTCATCGCGCCCCAGACGGCCGCGCCCGCCGTCGAACTTTCCAGGATGGCCTCGGCGCCTTCGGGACCTGCGTCCGCGTAGGAGGCAAAGGCTTCGCCGGTGGCGGCTGCGGTGAGGGTGATGCCCTCGCCGCTGCCGGGAAGCGGGCGGCCGTCAACGAACGCGCCCAGGCCGCCCGGGAATGCTGCGTCCAGGACTGCTTTGGCGGTTGCTGCCGAGGAGGAGGTTGGTGCTGTGGTGATGCTCAAGGTGGGGTCCTTTGGTGCTGGGGATGAGGCGGCTGGTGCCTGGGGTTAGGCAGGGGAAGTGGTGCCGGCCGTGGTGGCGGCGCCCGGTGCTCCCGCCGGGGTGATGGCCGGAGCAACCAGGCGGGCGATTTCGGTGAAGTCCGCACCTGGTCCGAGGACTGCCAGGGCGTCCTGCCACTGGTTGGCGACGGCGGCGAGCAGGGACGGCGTTTCGCCGATCTGTGCGGCAACGTCCACGGCGAGGGCTGCATCGCGGGCCATCAGGCCCAGCGAGAAGCCGGAATCGTGGCTGCCGGTGAGCACCCAGTTGGGGTACATGTTCGCGGAGACCTTGCTGCCGCCGGAGGCATCACTGATGCTTGCGGCTGCTTTGGCGGGGTCGATGCCGTAGGCCTTCGCAACGCCCAGGGCTTCGCCCACGGAGGCCAGGTTGGCCGCCGCGAGGACGTTATTGAGGAGCTTGACCACGTTGCCGCTGCCGGGGCCGCCGATGTGGCTGTACTTGCCGCCGGTGAGGGCGAGGAGGACGGGCTCGGCTGCTTCAAGGGCTGCGTCCGTTGCGCCGACGAAAGCGCTCAGCGACCCTGTTGCGGCGCCGTCGCGGCCGCCGGAGACCGGGGCGTCAACGAAGGCTGCGCCCTGGGCCTCGGCGAGTTCGGCCATCTGCTTGCTGGTGGCTGGCTCGGAGGTGGTGGTGTCGATGATCGCGACCGTCCCGGGTGCTGCCAGGAGCTGGGGGACGGTTGTTTCCACGATTTTAGCGGCGGGCAGGGAGAGCACGGCGTAGGGGGTTCCGGCGACGTCTCCGAGGGTGGCGGTGGTGGTGATGCCGGCTGCTTCCGCTGCTGACCGTGCCGTGTCCGAGGGGTCGAAGCCGGTGACGTCCCAGCCGGCCTTGTGCAGGGTGGCGGCCATGGCTCCGCCCATGGCGCCGAGGCCGATGACGGCGATCCGCCGGGTGTTCTGGTTCATGGGGAGGTGCTCCTGAAGTGCTGGATAGGGGAGTTTAGTCGAGGTAGATGTCCAGGTCTTTCCACAGCTGCTGGGTGCGGCGGATGGCGGCGCGGCTGCGTTCCGGGTGCGCCGCCTCCATCCCCGCGAGCAGGCCGTAGACCAGGGAATTGGCGGCGGTGACGGACTGGAAGAAGGAGATGCCTTCCGAGGCCACCACCAGCAGGTGGTCGGCGACAGCTGCCAGGCGGCCGCGGCGCATGTCGCTGATGGCGATGACCGTGGCGCCGGCCTGCTTGGCGGCTTCGGCGGCCACGATGATCTGCCGCACCGAACGCCACATGTTGATGACCACCAGTACGTCGCCTTCGCCGAGGGTGTTGGTGCTGGAGGCCAGGTGCACGCCGCCGCGGTTCTCCAGGGAGATGGGGTACCCCATCGTGGCGCCGAGGTGGGCCATCACGCTGGCGGGGCCGGCGAATGAGCCAATCCCGACGACGGTGATGGACTTGGCGGCGGCCATTGCCGCAATGGCGGCCTCGGCGTCGTCGGCTGTGTTGGAGTCCAGCGTCAGGCGGAGGTTTTCGATGTCGTGGTTCAGGGCGTCGTGGAGCGGGCTGCGGTGCTCGCCGTGTTCCGTGAGGGTGTCCTCGGTGGAGATCATCACCAGGTACCGGGAGCGGAGTTCCCGCTGGAGATCCGGCCACCCGCGGTAGCCCAGGTGCTGGGCTGCGCGGACCACCGTGGAGCTGTTGACGTCCGCGCGCTGGGCAATCTCGGCGATGTCCGCATAGGAGGAAAGCTGGGGATTGCGGGCGATCACCTCCACCACCCGGCTCTGGGCCTTCGTCAGCGGAACGTCCGGCAGCGCGTCGCCGAGCCAGGCCTGGGAACTGTCCCCGGCACCGGCGGTTCCGGCGTCGGTGGCTTCCACTTCTGCGGCGTTCGTGTTCAAGGACCACCCGTTCTGTAACGCAGATCACTATGCAAGGAGGATTGCATTAAATGTACTCTGCAATTTCGCTTGCTGCTAGTGCTGCGCGTTTCCGTCACGTAAATCGTCATTGTGGTGGGGGTCCGGCAGCGGGACCATGGACGTATGGACGCTCAATCTCCGAAGGCCCGGGAGCTGAACCTTCCGCAGGCATTCCTCCTTCTGGCAACAAATGACGCGGACGGCGAGCCCGATGTGCCGCAGCCCTTCCTCCAGGCCGGGGTGGCCGGTGCCATCCTGGCCGAGCTGGATCTGCTTGGCGCCATCGAACTGCAGGGCAGGCACGTCCGGGCCACCGGCACTGCGGTGGAGTCCGATTTCCAGCAGCAGCTGGACCTGATCACGCACAAGTCGCGGCCGCATACGCCCAAGCGCTGGGTTTCCATGCTGGAAAGCCGTGCGGAGGTGCACCGGATCTATGAGGGGATGGCCGCGCTGGGCATTGTGCAGCATGTGGGCGAGAAGCACCTGGGGCTGTTCAGGACCACGCGGTATCCGGAAAAGGACCATGCTCCGGAGGCTGCACTGCTCCAGAAGGTTTCGGCAGCAATGGCTGCCGGGTCTGTGGAACCTGCGGTGGTCGATCCACGGACCAACGCGCTGAGCGCACTCCTGCACGCGGTGGGGCTACTGGAGAGGCTGTTCCCGGAGGCCGATCGTGGCCGTGCCAGGGAATTGGCGTACAGCCATTGGCCTTCCCATGCTGTGATCGAGGAGCTCCGCTCGGTCAGGCTGGCGGAGGCGGAAGCCGCGACTTAATAGGACAGTAGTAGCCGCTGCCGCCTGTACCCGACTAATCCTGCCGATGAACGAGCCTGAGCTCTTGAACTTCATTGACGAGGAATTGCTCGCAGCCGTGGTTCCGGGCTTTATTTCGGAAACCTTGGCTAAGGAACGCTCATGGAACGTGCAGCCTCTTGTCCGGGGAGGCGGCGAATCAGTTGGCGTTTACCGCATAAGCTGCACAACTCCCGGTTCGGAAGGTGCAGGCCACTGGTCGGTCATCCTCAAGGTTCTCGCGCCTGCTTCGCCTGCAGATGAGGGTCGCTGGAACTTTGCCCAACGTGAATATCATGCCTACGGTTCCAGTGACCTGCAGAAGTCACCGGGTACTGTGATGCCCCTATGCCTAAGCCGCATGCTTCGACCGGATGGCACCGTATGGCTGTGGCTGGAGGACGTTTCAGATGATGAAGTCTGGCCGCTGTCCCGCTACAAGCTGGCCGCATATCATCTGGGGAGGTTAAACGGGCATTTTGCGGAAGAAGGCACCCCGCGGTCAATGCCCTGGTTGAGCCGTCAATGGCTGAGGGGGTGGCTGGAAGACGCGGGCCCAGCAATTATGCGGCTGCAAGACCTGAGGCGTGACTCCGTTATCAGCCCCGTCTACCAGGACGTCGACGGCATCCTGCGGCTTTGGAGCGAGCGGGATTGCAGGCTCCATCTGCTTGAGAGCTTCCCGCAAACACTGTGCCATCTCGATGTGCATCGTCGGAACATGTTCTCGAGACGCCATGGGGCGGAAGAGCAGACGGTTCTAATTGATTGGGCGTTCGTTGGCAGAGCCGCCGTGGGCGAGGAACTGGCGCCCTTGGTCAGCGCAACGGTCGCGTTTGGGGATGTTTCGGTCGATGACATAGCGGAGCTGGAGTCTGGCGTCTTGGCGGGTTATCTCGCTGGTCTTCGTGATGCAGGTTATCGGGCCGACCCGGAACAAGTGTGGGCCGCATATTCGCTGGCCGCTTCACTGCGGCTTCCGGTGGGTGCAGTTCGACTGGTACTCCCACTCCTGCTGGAACCGGGCCGGCACACCCGCGAACAGCAACAGCATGAAAGGCCACTGGCTGAGCTGTTTGCCAGGTGGGGAGCCATGAACACGCATCTGATTGCTCTTGGCAATGTGGCAGTGGTTTGAAGTCAGATCGGTTATTCGCCACGTGGAATCGAGAGTTGTTTTCTGGCGGCCAGATACGACTTCAGTGCAGGGTTTTGGATACCTTGCACGAGGAAGGGAACTGCTTCGGCAGCTGCTGAATCTCCCAATACACCTCGATGGGAGTGTGCCCGGACCACCAACTCACGCATCCCGCTCCGGCTCGCCAGCGAGGTGAGCCGGATAGCGTGTTCTGCTGCATCCAAGGATAACTCTGCCATGGCCACTTCGCAGGCTGTATCCATCAGTCTGCCGCGGGCCCACATCCATCGTGGGCTCAAATCCAGTGCCTGAGTAACGTGTTGCCGCGCTTGGTCGGTGTCACCGCGGTGGACGTGCAGCTTGGCTTGGGCGCTCGCTGCAACAAGTATCCAGCCGTTGTTTCGGGAGAGATGGGCTAAGGCGGTGGCATGGTCAATAAGGTCAGCCGCCTCAGCAAGTTTCCCTTCGGCCAGTAACACTTCGCCCAGTAATGCTTCCACGAAAGGGGTAAATGCTGTCCAGTGCTCAGCCTTGACGGCATCCAAAGCTCGTTCCAGGGCCGTGCCGGCCTGCCCTATCTCACCCTGCAGGAGATGTCCCCGGCCGCGGTGCGCCAAGGCGAAGGCTTGTTGGCGGCCATCTCCCGCCGCGTCCGCGAGTTCTGCAGATGCCTGAAGGGCATTGTGAGCAGATTCGTAATGCGCTAGGTCCAGCTCCGTGACACCCCGCGCCGCCAGGATCCGGGCTCGCTGTCCGGGCAGGCCTTGGGCGCAGCGCTCTGCGCGGTCCAGGCACCGAAATGCGCTGTCGGGCGTTCCGCGCAAGGCGGCCAGCCAGCCGAGTGCAAGGTAGGCCGATGCTTTCAGTGGCGAGGCCTCATGCTGCGGCAGGAGGGCCAGGGACTTATGGAGCAGCGTGTCCACCTCAGGGCCGCGGGCACCCGCTGAATGGATCAAGCCGTAGGCGAGTGCGATCATAGTTTCAGAGTGAAGGTCGCTCTGCCCGGTCCGTTCAGCCAACTCCGTGGCCGCGTGGAGTTGACCAATCGCTCTTTCCACAGCATCGGCGTCCCGAGAGGCACGGGCAGCTTCCAAATAGGCGCGAACGGTGGCCGCACTGGCAGTGACAAATGAAGCCAGGATGCGCTTTTCAGGTACTAGGGCCTCAGTGATCTCCCCAGGCAAATCTATGCCCAGCTCCCGCCTATAGTTCTCAGAACACAACAGGACGTGCTGGCGCGCTGCGGTGTGGTTTCCGGCAGCCACGAGGGCTTTGACCAGCACCGTTTGGTAGTTCGTATTGAATGGATCCATGCCGGCGACTTTCGCAGCCAGCGAGGCGGCTAATTGCGGCCTGTCGGTGGCCAGTGAGATCAACGCCTGTTCGTAGACGTGAGTCTGGACTGCCATTCCTATCCGCTGACGTTCAACGTTGAGCCAGGAATCAAAAGCCGGACACTCGGAAAAGGACATTCCTTCCAACAGCTCATTTTCGGCCCCAGAAGGATCGATCACACCAGATGACAACGGATTCAGCAGACGTTCCACATCGCATTGCGATTCAGGGGATAAGAGGAGCGTGAGGGGGTTGCCGCCCAATCTGACCCCCGAACCGAGCGCACGTCGTAGCTCAGACAAGGTCCACCGCAGAGCCCCCAAGGGATCCTCGGCATCGGGAAACAGAAGGGAGGCAAGGCTTTGCCTCGTCGCTTTGCCGGACCCAAGAATCAGATACGCAAGCAGCGCCCATACCTTTCGGCCGCGCGGCTGATCCTGTTTTTCCCCAGCCCGGATAATTTCAGGATTACCGAGCAGCCGAATCCAGACTTCGGCCATGGGGCATCATACATCCGCGCTCACACGTTTCATCACACGCTTGCAGTCCAGGATGAAGACACATGGCTTGGTGATCCATCCCAGCCGTCGGCGATGCGCACCATTGCGCGCACATAGGGCACCGCCCCGTTTGTAAGGCGAGAGCTTGGCTTCTCGACTGATGTTCGCCATGCACACATCGCACCTCAACCACCTGAAAGGTACTCAAAATGACTAAGATTTGGCGGGGCATGTTGCCCGCTGCACTGCTTGTAGCAGGGACCCTGGCCGCTCCACAACCAGCCTTGGCGGCCGGTAAAGTTCCGCATTATCCTGCCTGTGAAACCTTTGACGTCACAATCAGTGCAACGGGCGGAAACCAGGACGTGCGTACAACCCGTGTGAAGGACGGGATCATCTACACCATCGTTGCCGGCCACGGCACAACCTTGACGGTGGGCAACTATAAAACTCGTAAGACGGTCACTTTCGACACGAAGGGGTCCGTCACGAGGACAGCAGAAAACACCGAAACCGGCACGATCGACTTCTCTCTTTCAGGCGCGAACCTGTTCCTGCTGTTCGACACGGATGAGGGCGGCCCGTCAACCGTTCTGTACAACGGGGTGGTCAAGTTCACTGCCACTAGCGATGACTACACGCTAAACGAAGCCATTGAGCAGGTTTCCGGCACACAGAGAGACATCTGCGCTGAACTGAGTTAGCTGCGACCAAGCGAACGACGGCGGGAGGTCCCGTCGTCGTTCGCTTGTGTGGCTCAGCCGTCAGTCGTCGTACGTGTTGGCGATGTACACATCGCACGGGGCGTTGTGCGCCACGCTGTTCGCGACGCTGCCCAGGAGCCGGCCGATGCCGCGCATCCTCCGGTTGCCCACAACGATCAGCCGGGCGTCCAGGCGGACGGCTTCCTTGATCAGGGAATCAGCCGGTTTGCCGCGGGCTGCGGAGTAGGTGATCTTCGGCCCCTGTCCTGATTTGCCCAGTTCGTTCGCGACGATTTCGGCGCTGTCGGCGTTCGAAATCCGCACCGTGTCCGAGCCGCTGCCGAAGACTTCGGCGTTCTCGGTCTCGAACGCGGTCACGACGTGAAGCGAAGCTCCCAGGGATTCCGCCAGGTCCCGGGCAACTTCCGCGGCTTTCCTGGCCGACTGACTGGCGTCCACTCCTACAACAACTACTCCGCTCATTCCTGGCTCCCTTGCTCTTGGTGTGGCTATGGTCCTTGGCCAGTTTAGAGAACCGGGCTCCGGTACCGGCCGGATTGCTGAAAGTTTCATCCGTGAGTCCCTGCCACCCGCCGTATCATCAAGAGGCATCAGCCCGTCCCGGAGAGTGGAGCACCACATGCAGCTCGGCGCGTTCTCAGTCAGCCTGACCGTCAAGGACCTTGCGGCGTCGGCCGCGTTCTACGAGAAACTCGGCTTCAGCAGTTTCGGCGGTGACATGTCGCAGAACTGGCTCATCCTGAAGAACGGCGAGACCGTCATTGGCCTGTTCCAGGGAATGTTCGAGAAGAACATGCTCACGTTCAACCCGGGCTGGAACCAGAATGCCGAGCCGCTGGACTCCTTCACCGATGTGCGCGAGCTGCAGCGGGAGCTCAAGGAGCGCGGCGTGGAATTCGTTGCGGAAGCGGACCCAGGGACCGCGGGACCGGCGAGCTTCATCGTCGTGGACCCGGACGGCAACCCGGTCCTGGTGGACCAGCACCGGTAGAGGCTGATGCACGCGGGTTCCGCGTACATTTCCTGCGCCTGAACTGCGGTCCGGAGGGGCACCTCCCTAAACTTTTTCCCTGTATCCGGGAATCCGCTTTCCATTAGCTTTGACGTGACGGGCAACACTGCCTATAATCGAGTGAAACGATTCAAAAAGTGACCCATATCCCGGCCCGCGAGGATGATCACCAACTCCGCATGCGGCCAGCAGTCACCAAGACAATCCGGAATGGAAGCACTCCGGTTCCTTGCCAACGAAGACGAAGGAAATCAGCGCATGAGCATAACGCCCACCGTGCATGCCCAACCCGGCCCCACGACCGGCGCCGGGGGCAGGGATCCGAAGAGGGCCGCGATGAGCGGCTGGATCGGCGGCGCCCTTGAGTACTACGACTTCGCGTTGTACGGCCTTGCCGCCACGCTCATCTTCCCCGCCATCTTCTTCCCGTCCGAAAACCCCACTGTCGCGATCATCGCCTCGCTGGCGACCTATGCGGTGGGCTACGTCTCCCGCCCCGTCGGCGCCATTGTCCTGGGTGCATACGGCGACAAGCACGGGCGCAAGAACGTGCTTGTCCTGGCCATGCTGCTCATGGGCTTCGCGACGTTCGCCGTCGGGCTCCTGCCCACGTACGGGCAGGTGGGCATCCTCGCTCCCGTCCTCCTCGTGATCCTCCGCCTTGTCCAGGGGTTTGCGGTGGCAGGCGAACTCGGCGGCGCCAGCGCAATGATCGTGGAGCATTCGCCTGACGCCCGGCGCGGCTTCTTCGCAAGCTTCAGCCTCCAGGGCACGCAGGTAGGCTCCATCCTGGCCACCGGTGTCCTGCTTCCGTTGGCTGCCCTTCTCCCTGCCGACCAGTTCCAGACCTGGGGCTGGCGCATTCCGTTCCTGCTCAGCGCCTTCGTGATCCTTGCCGGGTACATCATTCGCCGCCGGGTCCAGGAGCCCCCGGCCTACCTGGCGCAGTCTGACAGCGCTGCGGCGAAGCGCCGGTTCCCGCTCCTCGACCTCCTGCGCACCCACCCGCGGGTCATGATCCTGTGCGTCATCATGACGTTCACCAACGTGATCGGAATGGCCACCCTCATCTTTGGTGTCTCCTACGCCACCCAGGAGGGCTACGGCATCGGCTTCTCCAGCAGCGAGTTCCTGTGGGTGACCCTCGTGGCCAACATCGCCGCAGTAGTGACCATCCCGATGTTCGGCGCCCTGTCCGACAAGATCGGCCGGCGGGTGCTGATGGTGGCCGGCGGACTCGGCGGCGGCCTGGCAGCGGGCGGCTACCTGTGGGCGATTGACCAGAGGAGCCTGTTCCTGGTCTTCGTCAGCGTTGTGATCGTCCAGGGAATCTTCTTCCAGATGTGGAACTCGACGTTTGCCACGTTCTTCCAGGAGCAGTTCCCCATGCGGATCCGGGTGACCGGCTTCGCGGTGTCACAGAACGTCGGCCTCATGATCGCGTCCTTCTTCCCGAGCATCTTCACCGCCGTGGCTCCTCCCGGCTCGGCCAACGTTCCCGTGGTCATCGGGCTCATTACCTTCGGCATTTGCCTCGTCGCCGCCGTGGCCACCTTCCTGTCCACAGACACCAAGGGCAAGTCCCTCGAGGACCTCGAAGTACACAAGGCCTGATAGCAATAGACAGCAGAAGGGGCGACGGCGGGAAGTTCCGCCGTCGCCCCTTCTTTGGCTCCTCCGGTACCCTGTTGAGATGGTGCGAGGAATGGCCGACTACGGCGGAGAAGGCATCCTGCTCGCCGGTGCGGGACGGGCCCTCCTTCTGCAGCTTGCCGACCCGGCCGTTGGCCGCGGCGTTGACGAGCACAGCACGTTCGTGGGGCGTCCGGTCAACCGGCTCAAGGGAACGCTGACGTACGTCTATGCCATCGTGTACGGCACTGACGAGCAGGTGAACGAGGTCCGCCGCCGCGTGAACCGGGCGCATGTTCCGGTCCGCCGGGCCGCTAACGAAGAATCCCCCGGGTACAACGCCTTCGACCCCCAACTCCAGCTCTGGGTGGTGGCCACGCTGTACGACACGGCGATCACCATCATCGAAAAGATCTACGGCCCGCTCGACGACGAGTCAGCCGATGCAATGTACCGCGACTACGCGAGGATCGGCACAGCCCTGCAGCTTCCGCCGGACATGTGGCCGGAGGACCGGGCGGCTTTCCGCCGCTACTGGGACCAGCGCATCTCCACCCTCCGAGCCGAGGCCGGTGGCGTCCGCGTGGGCCGCGGCCTGCTGTTCCCGAAGCACACGGCGCTCTGGTACCGCGCCATCATTCCGCCCGCCAGGTTCCTCACCGCCGGGTTCCTGCCCCCGCACGTCCGGCAGGACTTCGGCCTGCCGTGGAGCGGCCGCCACCAGCGCCGCTTCGACCGCACCATGCGCGTTCTCGCCGTCACCTACCCCAAACTTCCGCGGCGGATCCGGCACTGGTTCAAGGACTACTGCCTGGGCGAGCTGGATAAAGACCTCCACAAGAACCGACAGTCCGCCCAGCGTCAGGGAGTACGTGCGTAGTTCCACCCAGGTAGAGCAGCGGATCGACGAACGGGCCCGCCGCTTCCTGGCCAACGCCCCGGCCGGCGGTCTTACAGCAAAGCTCACCGAGTTCATCGTCTTCGGCCTCAAACAGGGCTGGGCCTGCATCTTCGGTGCCGCCCTCCTCGCGGTCCTCATGGCGGCCCGCCTCTGGTACCCGGACACGGCGGCGCTGGCCCGCAACGACTTCCTGACGCTCGCCGCCGTAACCATCCAGATCCTGATGGTCGCCTTCAAGCTCGAGACCCTCCGTGAACTGCGGGTGATCATCCTGTTCCACCTGGTGGGCACGGTGATGGAGCTGTTCAAGACCGACGTCGGTTCCTGGTCCTACGAGGCCGAAGGCTTCCTGCGGATAGGGGCGGTGCCGCTCTTCAGCGGCTTCATGTACGCCGCGGTGGGATCCTACATGGTCCGCGTCTACCGGTTGTTCGACCTGCGGTTCGCCGGCTATCCGCGGCGCTGGTTCACGGCGGTCCTGGGCGCGGCCATTTACGCCAACTTCTTCACCCACCACTACATCTGGGACCTGCGCTGGGTGCTGCTTGCCGCCGTCGTGGTCATCTACGGCCGGTGCGTGATGCACTTCCGCGTGTTCCGGAAGCAGTTCCGCATGCCGCTGGTCATCGCGTTCCTGCTGGTGGCCCTGTTCATCTGGATCGCCGAGAACATCGCCACCTGGTCCGGCGCCTGGCTGTACCCGAGCCAGGTGGACGGCTGGCACCCCGTGGGCCTGGAGAAGCTGGTGGCCTGGTTCCTGCTGATGATCATCTCGGTGGTGCTGGTGGCGTGGGTCTACAAGCCCCAGCCCCCTGCAGCGGCGGAAGGAGACGACGGCGACGACGGCACCCGCCCGTCTGCCGCCGTCGAACCTTCCGCCCCAGAATCTTCCGCCGCCGAACGTTCAGCGCAGGGCTAGCGGCTGCGGCGGCGCAGCAACGGATCCGTCAGCGACGGCGGCCGGTAGCCGGCGTCTGCCTGGTTCAGCGTGGTGCCGGGCGGGACGATCTCGTCGATCCGGTCCAGCACGTCCTTGGACAGGCTGACCTTGTCCGCGCCGAGCGCCCCCTCCAGGTGCTCCAGCGTCCGCGGCCCGATGATCGCGGACGTGACGGCCGGGTGTTCCAGCACGAACCCGAGGGCCAGGTGAATGAGTGACAGTCCGGCCTGGTCCGCCAGTTCGGTCAGCTCCAGCACGGCCTGCGTCTTGCGGGCATTTTCGGCCGACGACGGGTCGTGCCGTTCCGGCTGCCGGGCGGCCCTGCTGGAGGTGCTGTGCGCGCCGTCGGCCTTGATCCGGCCGCTCAGCCAGCCGCCGGCCAGCGGGCTCCACGGCAGGACGCCGAGCCGGTGGCGCTGGGCAAGCGGCAGCACTTCGCGTTCCACCCCGCGGGCCAGGATCGAGTACGGCGGCTGCTCCGTCACGGGCCGCTCACGGTGGCGCTCGCGGGCTACGTACTGGGCCTCCACGATCTGGCCCGGGTCGAAGGTGGAGGTGCCGATGTAGCGGATCTTGCCCTGCCGCACCAGATCGGTGAGCGCCCCCAGCGTCTCATCGATGTCCGTGTCCGGCTCGGGCCGGTGCACCTGGTAGAGGTCGATCCAGTCCGCCTGCAGCCGGCGCAGACTGTCCTCCACCTCGCGGATGATCCAGCGGCGGGAGTTGCCCGCCTGGTTCACGTCCTCGCCGAGGCGGCCATGGACCTTGGTGGCCAGCACCACGTCGTCCCGGCGGCCCTTGAGGGCCTTGCCCACGATGACCTCGGATTCGCCCTTGGAGTAGACATCGGCGGTGTCCACCAGGTTGATGCCGGAATCCAGGGCCCGGTGGATGATCCGGATGGAATCCTCGTGGTCCGGGTTGCCGATGGCCCCGAACATCATGGTGCCCAGCGTCAGAGGACTGACCTTGAGGCCGGTGGACCCCAGGCTGCGGTATTCGGTCATGCGGATGCTCCTAATAGTTGTTGGTGCTGCTGGCCTGCGGTGCTATATGAGTTTGCGCCGGTGTATTGGCTTTCCGGACGGTCGATGCCGAAATGGTCACGGAGGGTCCGGCCGGTGTACTCGGTGCGGAAGAGGCCGCGTGACTGCAGGATGGGGACCACTTCGTCGGCGAAGGCCTCGAAGCCGCCGGGCAGCCACGGCGGCATGATGTTGAACCCGTCCGCGGCGCCGTCCTGGAACCAGCGCTGGATCTCGTCCGCCACCTGCACCGGGGTTCCGGCGAACACATAGTGCCCGCGGGCGCCGGCGAAGCGGTGCAGCACCTGCCGGACAGTGAGGCCTTCCCGCCGGATCACGTCCAGGAGCAGCTGGCTGCGGCTGCCCGCCCTGCCCGCTGCCGCCAGCAGGTCCGGCGGGAAGGGCTTATCCAGGGCCACGCCGTCCAGGTCCACGCCCAGCAGTTTCCGCAGGATGCCCAGCCCGTACTCCGGCTGGGTCAGCTCGTCGAACTCCTGCTTGAGCGCCCGTGCCTCCGCCTCGGTGGAGCCCAGGTAGGGGCTGATGCCCGGCAGGACCAGGAGCTGCCCCGGGTCCCGGCCGTTCGCAGCGGCCTGCGCCTTGATGTCCGCATAGAATCCCTGGGCACTTTGGATGGTCTGGTGTGCGGTGAACACCGCTTCCGCATGCTGTGCGGCGAAGGCCTTGCCGTCGGCGGAGGACCCTGCCTGCACGAACACCGGCCGGCCCTGCGGGGACCGCGGGGTGTTCAGCGGTCCCTCCACCCGGAAGTGTTCGCCCTCGTGCCCAATCGCGTGGATGAGCGAGGTGTCGGCGAAAACCCCCGTGCCGGCGTCGGACACCACCGCCCCGTCCTCCCAGCTGTCCCAGAGCTTGCCCGCCACCCGGACGAACTCATCCGCCCGGGAGTAGCGCTCGGCGTGCGGCGGATGCTCGTCCAGCCCGAAGTTCCGGGCCGCCCGCTCCGCGCCGGTGGTGACGATGTTCCAGCCCGCGCGGCCGCCGCTCAGGTGGTCCAGGGACGCGAACAGGCGCGCCGCGTTGTACGGCTCAAGGTAAGTGGTGCTGGCCGTGCCGATCAGGCCGATCCGTTCCGTTGCCACCGCAATGGCGGACAGCCATGTGAACGGCTCCAGCCGGAAACGGGTGGCATACTGCACGTTGCTCTCCAGCGCCGGACCGTCCGCAAAGAACACGGCATCCAGCTTGGCGGCCTCCGCGCGCTGTGCCAGCTCCTGGTAAAAGCGGATGTCCAGGACCCGGTCGGTCCGGGATTTCGGGTGCCGCCAGGCGGCCTCGTGGTGCCCGCCGGGGTAGATGAACAGGTTGAGTTTGAGCTGCCGGCCCATCAGAACGCCGATCCGATGGATGCCAGTTCCCCTGCACCCGCGCCGGCGTAGCGGTTGGCGGGGCGCTCCAGCCCGTAGTGTTCCCGCAGCGTCCTGCCGCTGTATTCGGTGCGGAACAGGCCGCGTTCCTGGAGGATGGGCACCACCTGGTCCACGAACGTCTCCAGCCCCGAGGGCAGCACCGGCGGCATGATGTTGAAGCCGTCCGCCGCCCCGCCATCGAACCATTCCTGGATGGCATCTGCAACCTGGACCGGGGTACCCGTAAAGGTGCGGTGCCCGCGTCCGCCGCCCAGGCGTCCGATCAGCTGGCGGACGGTGAGCTTTTCGCGGCGGGCCAGCTGGACGATCAGCGTGTAGCGGCTCTTGGCGCCCTCGATCTCGTCCTCGCTGGGCAAATTGTCCGGAAGCTGGCGGTCCAGGGGCAGGTCCTCCGGGGAAACACGCAGGGTCTTGGCCAGCTGGATCCGGGCGTATTCCGGCTTGATCAGCCGGTCCAGTTCCCGCTCCAGCTCCAGGGCCTCCGCTTCCGTTGCACCGATGACCGGCACGATGCCCGGCAGGATCTTGATGCTCTCCGGATCACGTCCGGCGGCGGCGGTGCGCTTCTTGAGGTCCTGGTAGAAGGCCTGTGCATCCGCGAGCGTCTGGTGGGCGGTGAAGACGGCGTCCGCATAGCGTGCGGCGAGGTCCTTGCCGTCCTCCGACGAGCCGGCCTGGACGATCAGCGGATGGCCCTGCGGCGAGCGGGGCACGTTCAGCGGTCCCCGGACCTTGAAGTGCTTGCCCTCATGGTCGATCACGCGGATCTTGTCGGCATCGCCCCACACGCCCTCGGCCTTGTCCGCGGGCACTGCGTCATCCTGCCAGCTGTCCCACAGCTTCTGTGCCACCTCGATGAACTCAGCGGCACGTTCGTACCGGACGGCGTGGGCGGGCTGGTCGTCCACGCCGAAGTTGCGTGCTGCGTCAGGGCCGGCTGTGGTGACCACGTTCCACCCCGCGCGGCCGCCGCTGGCCCAGTCCACGGATGCGAACCGGCGGGCCAGGTTGAAGGGTTCGTTGTAAGTGGTGGAGGCGGTGGCAATCAGGCCGATGCGTTCCGTCGCGCCGGCGATGGCGGTAAGGAGCACGGTGGGCTCAAGCTTGCCTGACGGGCGCCGGCCCACCTCGCCGAAGAGCACGGGGGAGTCGGCGAAGAAAATCGAGTCCAGCTTGCCGCGCTCGGCCGTCCGGGCGAGCTTTTTGTAGTGCTCGATGTCCGTGCTGGAGTGCGGGTCGCTCTCCGGCAGCCGCCAGGACGCCTCGTGGTGTCCGGTGCTCATCAGGAAGGCGTTCAGGTGGAGCAGGCGGTTCCGGGAGGTGTTGTCGGAAGTCATGGGATGGTCCTTCGGGTCGGGAGGGTCAGTGGCTGGTGCCGACGACGCCAAGGTCGGCAAGGAGGTCGCGGCGCAGGGCTTCGTGGCCGGCGGCATCCACCGCGGTGCTGACGTCCGGCGTTACGGTGCGGACGGTGGCAACGCGGCCGTGGTCCAGCACCACGATCCGGTCCGCGAGGGCGATGGCTTCGTCCACATCGTGGGTCACCAGCAGGACGGCCGGGCGGTGCGCGGCCACCAAATCCTGGAGCAGCCCGTGCATCTTGATGCGGGTAAGGGCGTCGAGGGCCCCGAAGGGCTCGTCGGCCAGCAGCAGCTGCGGCTCGCGGACCAGCGACCGGGCCAGCGCCACGCGCTGCTGCTCGCCGCCGGAAAGCTCGTGGGGCCAGGATTTTTCCCGGCCGGCGAGCCCCACTTCGGCGAGGGCCTTGCGTGCCCGGGACTCGGCGTCGTGCTCCCGAAGGCCCAGGGTGACGTTGCCCAGCACGCTGTCCCAGGGCAGCAGCCTAGAATCCTGGAAGACCACGGAGACGCGGTCCGGGACGGTGATGACGCCGCTGCCTTTCACGTCGTGGTCCAGCCCGGCGAGGGCCCGGAGCAGGGTGCTTTTGCCGCAGCCGCTGGGGCCGAGGAGGGCCACGAACTCGCCGGGGGCGATGTCCAGGTCCACACCGTTCAGGACGCCTTTCGGGCCAAAGCCGCGGATCAGGTTCCGGACCGAAACTGCGTTGCCGGCACCAGCTGCAGGGGCTGCGCCGGAGGAGGAGCCGACGGCGGTCAGCCCGCCAGAGTGCGCTGCCATGAGAGGGCCTTTCGTTCGAGGAAGCGGACGGCGCCGTCGGACAACAGGCCGAGAATGCCATAGACAGCCAGTCCGAGGACGATGATGTTGGTTTGGCCGTAGGTGCGGGCGAGCTCCATCATGTAGCCGATGCCGCTGGTGGCGTTGATCTGTTCCACCACCACCAGGGACACCCAGGCTCCGGTGACGGCGAAGCGCAGGCCCAGGAAGAACCCGGGCAGGGCGCCGGGAAGAACCACCTTGCGGATGAACGCTGCACGGCTGAGCCCCACTGTCTGGGCGAGCTCGACGTAGCGCAGGTCGATGCCGCGCAGCCCGGCGTGGGTCTGCAGGTAGATGGGGACGAAGACGCCCAGCGTGATGGTGAGGACCTTCATGGTCTCGTCGATGCCGAACCACAGGATGAGGAGCGGAATCAGGGCGAGGCCGGGGATGGCGCGCTTGATCTGCACCGGCCCGTCGATCAGTGCCTCACCTACGCGACTCAGCCCGGACACGAGGGCCAGCAGGGCGCCCACCACGATGCCGAAGAACAACCCCAAACCGGCCCGCTGGGCGGAGATGGCGAGGTTTTCCTGCAGCCTGCCGTCGGCCAGGAGTTCACCGGCGGTGGCCACCACGGTCCAGGGTTCGGAGAGGATCCGCGGGTCCAGCAGCCCTGTTGCCGAAGAAACTGTCCAGAGCCCCAGCAGCGCGGAGGGGCCCAGCAGCCAGGCCAGGCGCCGCCGTCGTCCGGGGCCCAGCCTCCTGCCGGTGGGCCGCACGTCCTCGCGTGACGCGAGGGCCGGGTCCAAGTGGGGTTCGACGGCGGGACGTTCCAGGACCGGGGCCGCGCTCACGCTGCACCGCCCTTGCCGGCCGTGGCGAAGGCGGTGCCGGCGATGGCCTCAAAGCGGGTGTCATAGAGGTCCGCCGCCTTCAGCTGCGGCTTCTTCTGCTCCCTGGCGAGCAGGTCGATGGTCTGTTGGTGCCGTTCGATGGCTTCGGTCCAGGTGGTGGGGACGTCCCGTTTGCCGGCGGCATCGATCAGGTACTGGCCATCCTCCGCGGAGAGGCCCTGGTCCTTGATGTAGTAGCCTTCGAGCCACTCCTTGGGGTGGTCCTCGATCCAGCGCTGGGCCTTGCCCCACGCTTCCACGTACTTGGCCAGCGCGGCGGCCTTGGCAGGATCGGCGAGGACCTTGGCGGGGGAGTACAGGTGCCCGGGGTCGTCGCGGAGGCCGTGGCGGAGGGTGGTGGCGCCGTCGGCCTTGTACTTGGCGAGGTACCGCTTGATCTGGACGCCGCCCAGCGGCGCCGCATCAACCTGCTTGCTGGACAGCGCGGAGGAGTAGGCGTCACCCGTGCTGGGCAACTCGATGAGCTTCACGTCATCCTGGGCGAGCCCGGCCTTTTCCAGGATCCGCAGGACCAGGGCGCCCTGGGCCTGGCCCGGGCTGTACGCCACCTTCTTGCCGCGCAGGTCCTCCAGTTTGGTGATCCCGGAGCCGGGGGCGACGCCTAGTTCGTACAGCGGGTGGTTCACGGCGTCCTGCCGGTAGGCGCTGGCGATGATCCGCACGTCCAGGCCGGTCCAGGTGGCGTGGATGGGCGGGATGTCCGCCACCGAGCCGACGTCCAGGGCATTGGCCCGGAACGCTTCGGTGGTCTGGGGGCCGCCGGAGATATTGGCGAACTCCACGTTGATGCCGTCCAGGTCCTTGATCAGGCCGGACAGTTCCAGGGCAACCCGGATGCTGGGATCACCCACGGTGATGGTGGTGCCGGCGGGAACGGACGTGGCGAGCGGGGCGAAGGACGCCTGGCTGGTGGGGTTGCCGGCGGTGGCGGCTCCGCCGCAGGCCGTCAGGAGCCCGACGGCGGGAATCGCCAGGAGTGCGCCCAGGGCGCGCCGCCGGCTGAAAGCACCGGTGGAGGACGGTTGGGGCGGGGAGGATGCAGCGGGGGACATGCTGTGCCTTTCGAAGGGACGGTATGCGGGGATCAGGGCGCGACGAAGCGCCAGGGGACCCGGACAGCCGGGAAAAGGGAAGGAGGTGCGGGCCGCCGTCGGACGCTGTGGCGGTGGTGCTGCTACGTCAGCGGCTGGTGGTTGAGCTTGTCGAAACCAGGGACTAGGTGCACATTCGGCGGAGGCAACACGGACCGAAAGTGCGGGTGCCTTGCGGGCGGTTGGATGGATGCGGCATCGGTCCTCCTGTTCACTGTCAGTGGGTGTTGCGCTTGGCCTGGCGTGTGCCGTGGAAACACCTAAGCACGGGCTGCAGGGCGATGGCCAGCACCCCGCAACGGAAGCGAAACGGGAGGAAACGGCGCTACTTATGGCGCCATCCGGGGGACAAACCGGGCAACGTGACGCCATGATGCGCAACGGGGGTTAATGTGACTGGAACGACTCGTTAGGAGAAGTACATGCGCCATTGGGCCCTTACGGCAGCTGCCCTCGGGACAGGCATCCTGCTGGCAGGCTGCACGGCAGCGCCGCCCGCGCCGCCGTCCAGCACTTCCCCTGCCCCGGCATCATCCGCCCCGGTTTCGTCCGAGCCGCCTGCATCTCCACCCCCCACATCCGCACCGTCCAATGAACCCACCAAGACCGCGGCCGGCACCATCGGTGGCGAACCCCGGCCGGTGGCAACGGACCTGCAGGCCCCGTGGTCCGTGGTGTTCCGCAACGGCACGCCACTTGTCAGCGAGCGCAACAGCGGACGCATCCTCGAGCTCGCCGCGGATGGTTCCTCGCGCTCCATCGGGACGGTCGACGGCGTGGCGGACCGGGGCGAGGCAGGCCTGCTCGGTCTTGCCGTAGGCAGCGGCGGAGACCTGTTTGTGTATTCAACGGCGGAGGACGGCAACCGGGTCCAGCGCTTCCCCATCACCGGTGCGGCAGGATCGCTGGCTCTGGGACAGCCGGAGACACTCCTTGACGGGATTCCAGCCGCGAGTACCCACGACGGCGGCCGCATCGCCTTTGGTCCCGACGGCATGCTGTACGTAACGGCCGGGGACGCGCAACAGCGGGACAGTGCCCAGGACCGGGACTCCCTGGCCGGCAAGATCCTGCGGATGACCCCCGAGGGCGATGTTCCGGCCGACAACCCGTTCCCGGGCTCCCTGACCTACAGTTACGGGCACCGGAACCCGCAGGGATTAGCGTGGGCGGACGACGGAACCATGTTCGCCACCGAATTCGGGCAGAACACCTGGGACGAGCTGAACATCATCACCGCCGGCGCCAACTATGGCTGGCCCACCGTTGAGGGGATCGCCGGGAGGGAGGGCTTTGTGGATCCCGTGCAGCAATGGCAAACCGGGGCTGCCAGCCCCAGCGGCATGGCCCATGCCGGCGGAACCCTGTTCATCGCCAACCTTCGGGGACAGGTCCTGCGGTCGGTCCCCGTCTCCGACCCCAGCACATCCACCGAGCACTACAGCCGTGAGTACGGCCGGATCCGTGACGTCGCGCTGGCTCCGGACGGTCAGCTGTGGTTCCTGACCAACAACACCGACGGCCGGGGGGACCCGGAGCCCGGGGATGACCGGATCCTCGCAGTCCCGCTGGTTGAGTAGTGGCATGGCCAGGATACTGATCACCGGTTCCGCCGGCGGGCTCGGGTTGAATGCCTCGAAGGAACTGATCCGGCTGGGCCACGAGGTGGTGCTGCACGCCAGGAGCGAATCACGGCTGGACGCCGTGTCCGGGCTGCGGGACCAGGCCCGCGGCACGGTGTCCGGCGACCTCGCCGACCCCGCAGAGGCCATAAGGGTTGCGGAGGAGGCCGAGTCCTTCGGCCCCTTCGACGCGATCATCCACAACGCCGGCGTTTACCGTGGCCCGGACATCTTCAGCGTGAACACGGTTGCGCCGTATGTCATGACCGCCGTCATGGGCAGGCCGCGCCGGATCGTTTATCTCAGCAGCGGCATGCACCGCTCCGGCTCCACGGACCTCGCCACCGCGGACTGGGCGGATGCAACCGGCCGGCCGGGCGCCTACTCGGACAGCAAGCTGTACGTCACCGCGCTCGCGGCGGCGGTGGCGGTGCGCTGGCCGGACGTCGCCAGCAACGCGGTGGATCCCGGCTGGGTCCCGACGCGGATGGGCGGCCCCGGCGCGCCGGATGACCTGGAACTGGGTCATGCCACCCAGGTATGGCTGGCGCTGGATGCGGACAACGCTGCAGGGTCAGGCGGGTACTGGTTCCACCAGCAGCGGCGGAAACCGCACCCGGCGGTGGACAGCGAAGCGTTCAGGGCCGAACTGCTGGACCGGCTGGAACAGTACACCGGTATCGGACTGCCGGAGTAACCTTCCGGCTAGCTCCGGGAGTGGGCCAGGGCTGCCTCGACAATGTTCTCCGTGGCAGCCCAGGACGCCAGGAGTTTCAGGCCCTCGTCCGAGGGGCTGCCCGGCGTGGCGGGGTAGACCGTGAGGGTATGGCCCGGGTCCTCCTCCAGGCCCAGGACCTGGTAGTTCAATTCGAGCAGGCCCACCACCGGGTGCTTGAAGATCTTCGTTCCGGCGTAGTGCCGCCGGACATTGTGGGCTGCCCAGCGGGTCCGGAACTCGTCACTGCGCATGGAAAGCTCGCCCACCAGCTCGGCGATGCCCTTGTCGTGCGGGCTGCGGCCCGCTTCCCGGCGCAGGATGGCCACGTTCACGTTGGCCGCCCGGTCCCAGTCGGTGTAGAAATCGTGTGCCCGGGGGTCCAGGAAGATGAACCGGGAATGGTTCGCCGGCCGTGCCGTGCCGCGGTACATGTCCGAGTACAACGCGTAGCCCAGGGTGTTGGCCGCCACGATGTCCAACCGGTTGTTCCCGATAAAGGCCGGCGCCCCCGTAATGGTGTCCAGGAGATACTGCAGTTCCGGCCGCACCCCTGACGGGGCAGAGCCGCCGGCGCTCGCAGCCCGTTTGCGTCCCGATGTGTTGGCCGCCCGGGCGAGGTCGTAGAGGTGGTCATGTTCCGCGCGGTCCAGCTCGAGTGCCCCCGCAATGGCGTCCAGCACACTGTCGGAAACCCCCGTGAGGTTTCCGCGCTCCAGCCGCGTGTAGTAGTCCACGCTGACCCCGGCCAGCCGGGCCACCTCCTCACGCCGCAGTCCCGGCACCCGCCGCCGCCCGCCGTACGGTTCCAGCCCCGCCTGCTCGGGTGTGATGCGCCCACGGCGGGTCGAAAGGAACTGTCGTACCTCGGCTCGGTTATCCATAGGGACACGTTACGACGAAACCGAAAGCCGTAAGGAGGGTCCTGCCAGAACCAGTTACGGCAGGACCCTCGCTACGTTTCCCGGCAGCCGGTTTGATGGAACGGTCCCCCCTTTCGCCACCACCGGATGGAGCACCACCGCATGCGCGCAAGCGTCACGCACTCCCGGGACGGCCTCCGGCCGGCGCCTGGTGCCGTGCCTGCCACCCTGGTTGCCACGGTCATCTTCCTGACAGCCGTGGCACCGCTGGCCACCGACATGTACGTCCCGGCCTTCCCGCAGGTGTCCGAGGAGTTCGGCTCCACCGCATCCGCTGTGCAGTTGACGCTGACCACGTTTTTCGCCGGCATGGGGCTTGGACAGCTGGTGGGCGGCCCTTTCAGCGACCAGCGCGGCCGGCGGCTGCCGCTGGTGGCGGGTACTGTCCTGATGACAGCGGCGTCCATTGCCTGCGCCACCGCACCGGACGTCGGGATCCTGATGCTGGCCCGGTTCCTGCAGGGCTTCGGCGGCGGCTGGGCCATGGTCATCGGCCGGGCCGTCATCGTGGACCTGGCCCATGGACCGCAGCTGGTCCGCGTCCTCAACCTTGTGATGGGGATCGGCGGCGTGGCACCGATCATCAGCCCCCTCCTCGGAGCGGTCATCCTCCAGCTGACAGGGTGGCGGATGACGTTCTGGTCGCTTGCCGCCCTCGGCATCCTGATGACCCTCTGCGCGCTGTTCATCGTTCCGGAGACGCTGCCGCCGGAAAAGCGGCACGCAGGCGGGCTGCGGGAATTCGGCCGCGCGGCGAAGGCCGTCCTCTCAAACCGCCGCTTTGTCGGCTACGTCGTGGTGGCGTCGTCGGCCTTTATTGCCCTGTTCGCCTACGTGGCCACGTCAGCGTTCATCCTGCAGAACATGAACGGGCTCTCGCCCGTGGCGTACTCGCTCGTCTTCGCGGCGAATGCGGGCGGCATGACCATCGCCGCGCTGGTCTCGGCGCGTTTGGCCGGGCGCGTGCCGACCCGCCGCGTCATCCTCACAGGCCAGGTCATCGCCCTTGCCGCCGGGGTGGCCATGCTGGCCGGAGCCCTGTGGTGGGCCACACCGCTGCTGGTGGCGATGGGCAGCTTCTTCGCCCTCATGGTGGCGCAGGGCCTGATCAACACCAATGGCGGCGCCCTCGCCTCGGCGGAGGTGCCAGAACACCCGGGCACCAGTTCGGCGGTGCTGGGCCTTGTCCAGTGGACCACCGCGGGCGTCGTCGCACCGATCGCCGGGCTGGGCGGCTCCGACACGGCCGTTCCCATGGCGCTGCTCATGATCGGCGGGGCACTGCTGTCCCTGTTCGGCCTCCTCGTCCTGGCCCGACCCGCTAAAGGGGTTCTGCCATAACCCGTTACAGCAGGGCCCTCGCTGGGCACCCCAACTGCGGGTTTGATGTTAATGAACCCCTGTAGCATTTCGTTATCCCCCCAAGAACCACAGGAGAACCATGACCACCGTCAAGGCCTATGCATCCCCGTCCGCCACAGAGGACCTCGTTTCAACCACCATCGAGCGCCGCGCCGTCGGCCCCCACGACGTCCTGATCGAGATCAAGTTCGCCGGCATCTGCCACTCGGACATCCACACCGTCCGCGGTGACTGGGGCCCGCAGCAGTACCCGCTGGTTCCCGGGCACGAAATTGCCGGCGTTGTCACCGAGGTGGGTTCCGCCGTCACCAAGCACGCCGTGGGCGACCGGGTGGGCGTTGGCTGCATGGTCAACTCCTGCCGCGAGTGCGCCAACTGCGTCAAGGGCGAGGAGCAGTACTGCCTCAACGGCATGGTGGGCACCTACGGCGCCGTTGACCGCGACGGGACCATCACCCAGGGCGGCTACTCCACCCACGTGGTGGTCACCGAAGACTTCGTGGTGCGCATCCCCGAAGGCATCGAGCTCGACGTCGCCGCGCCGCTGCTCTGCGCCGGCATCACCACGTTCTCACCGCTGCACCGCTGGGGCGCCGGGCCGGGCAAGAAGGTTGCCGTCGTGGGCCTGGGCGGACTTGGGCACATGGCCGTCAAGCTCGCGTCCGCGATGGGTGCCGACGTCACCGTCCTGTCCCAGTCGCTGAAGAAGCAGGAGGACGGGCTGCGCCTGGGCGCCACCAGCTACTACGCCACCAGCGACCCCTCCACGTTCGAGCAGCTTGCCGGGACATTCGACCTGATCATCAACACGGTCAGCGCCTCGATCGACATCAGCTCCTACCTGCAGCTGCTGACCCTCGACGGTGCCCTGGTGAACGTCGGCGCCCCTGCCGAGCCGCTCCCGGTCAACGCCTTCGCCCTGATCACGGGCCGCCGCTCCTTCGCCGGCTCCATGATCGGCGGCATCCGCGAAACCCAGGAGATGCTGGACTTCTGCGCCGCACACGGCATCGGTGCTGAGGTCGAGGTGATCCCCGCGGACAAGATCAACGACGCCTACGAGCGAGTCCTGGCCTCCGACGTCCGGTACCGCTTCGTGATCGACACCGCCACCCTGTAACACGGACATCGCGACGGCGGGCCGGTTCCTTGTGGGACCGGCCCGCCGTATGTGTGAGACCGGGAGCAGTTTTGTTATTCGCCGCAACGTTTGGGCGGCAATCCCGCGGTTTCCGCTCCTTCGTGCGCCGGCGGTTCCACAATGAAGGGACAGGTTTTTCGTACCCTGGGAGGGTGTGATGAGAAGGTCCCGCGGTCTGTTTCCCGCATTGATTCTGGTTGGTGTTGCGGTTGCCGGATGCGGCCCGCAGGCAGGGCAGCCCACGGCCACCACGCCGGCGGCGATGAGCACTGCACCCAGTCCGTCGGCCACTACCTCGCCGCCGTCTGCCTCGCCGTCGGCCGTGCAGACGGCCACCGCAATCGCCACCGCAACCGCCACAGTGGAGCCCACCGCCGGGCCTACCGCCACAAAGGCGGCCTGGAAGACATTCACGACGGCGGACGGGCAGCTGGCCTTTGACCTTCCGCCCGCGTGGAGCGTGCGGGACCCGGCCGGGGAGCTGCCCGAAGGCGGCGGGGCTTTCGCCGAGGTGACCAACGAAGCGGGCCGGCCACTGGCCACGCTGCGGACCAATATGGCCACGGGATCCACCTGCATGGAGAAGTACCCCTTCTCCGAGTTTGAGTCGCAGCAGATGCCGGCCCTGGCCCAGAACGGGGATGTGCCCCGGTACGTCTTTGAAACCCGCGGCGACGCCACCGCTCCCGGCCCGGCCGATACCCCTGCTGCCGCTTACGGCATCACCACAGTTGAGGCTCCCACCGGCGACACTGCCTGCCCCATCTTCCATTTCTTCACATGGCCGCCCACCGCCGCCATGTTCGGTGCCTTCTACAACCCGGACAACAACAGGACCCCCGGCAGCGAGTCCTTGCCGTACCTTGAACAGGCCCGGAAGTACATGGACACCACCGAATACCAGAACATCCGAAGGATGATCACCTCGCTCCGGCCGGCCGGCTAAACGGCCCGGTATTCCGCCATCCGGGCCTCCAGCCACAACGAATCACTGTCATGAACTATTACAGCCCGGCGGCGCAGGAACGAGCCCTGGATGCCGCATACGACGCAGTGGAGAAAGTCCTCGACGGAATGTTCGCACCGTTGAGCCGGCACGCGATGAATGCACGCTGGAACCAAGCCTGCGAGGCCATGGCCAAGTACTTGGAAGCAAAGGACAGCGGCGAAGAGTAGGGCCCTGGCCGGGCCCTACCCGGCCGAACGTGCTTCGAACTTTTCCCGGGTCAGGAACACCAGCTGCGCTTCCTTTTCGGTCAGCTGGACCGTGGGACCAGCCTTAAACCCGAACCCCACGAAGCGCCCGATCGCCTTGCTGTTCCGGGCGTCCGGCTCCGCCACCACCCGGTCCTTGGCCGGATCCGAGAACAGGAACCGGACCAGTCCGGACAGCAGGGTGGGCGTGAAGTTAGGGACCGGGCGTGCGGCCGGGGCCAGCAGCAGGTGCAGGCCGGCGTCCTCAGCCCGGGCCGGATAGGCCTCAGCCACCGGATCTTCTTGGGGGTCATAAGTCTGGAAGATGCCGGCCGGCTGGCCGTCCACCGTCATCAGGTATCCGTGGTGCGTGTCCAGGCTGTCCAGGAACAGGTAGATGTCCCGCACTTCGTCCCGGTCCAGTCCGTTCATGCCCCAGAACCGGGCCCGTTCCTCCCGCACCCAGCCATGGATCAGGTCCGCGTCTTCCTCCGGCGCCAGGCGGAGCAGCCGCAGCCGGCCCAGCCCCGGAAGGTCCTCCTCGTACTCGGCTTCCCGGTCGGCGTACGGAAGGGCGGTGTCAGTGCTGGTCATGATTCTCCTTAGTGAGCTGGTCCCAGTCGGTGATGACGGGGAGAAGTTCGCCGGCGGCCCACAGCGGCAGCTGGCTGAGGAAGTTGTCATCGGCAGGGTTGCCGGATGCACCGAACGGCACGATCCACCGGTTTTTCGCCCGGTCCGAAAGGTCCCACACGTAGCGGGCCACCGGTCCGCGGAACGAGGCATCCGTGACGCCCGGCAGGCTTTCCGTGCACAGCACGCAGCCGGTGTCCCCTGACAGGGCGGTGGCCGGAACGGCGGGCGCAGCGGCACCCGTCGCCGGGTAGTCCGCCATCGCATGCAGAGGCAGCACGGTGTGGGTTTCTCCCCAGGCAGCGGACGACGGCGCCGCTGCCGCCACCTCGAGCGCCTGGCCCACCGCGGCAGGGACGTCGATCCCGAAGGCGGGCCCTGTGGCGAGGATGGTTTCGAGCGCGAAGCCCACCCTTGCCACCGGGTTCAGCCACGGCGCGAACAGGGGAGAGTGCCCGGTGGACACGGCGAGCGGTGCCAGCAGGGGAGTGCCGGCCAGGGCCACCACCAGCGCTGACCGCCAGGTGGCAAAGACCGCAGCGTCCGTGCTGCCGGCATGCATCTGTCCGTCCCAGCCCAGCAGCCGCTCCCGCAGTTCCACGGCGGCGGCGGACAGGGCGGCAGTTGTTGGATCCAGGTCCACCAGCACCTGGCGCAGCGCAGGCCACGATCCGAGCCGGCAGTCCATATGGATGCGCTGCATGTCGTCAGCGGTGAGTCCAGGGGCAGTGCTGATCCCGGTGTCACTGCTGAGCCCGGTGCCAGCCTGTTCTTCCAGGAGGTGCCGGATGCGCTGCGCCCGGTGGGCAGGGGCGAATTCGAGGCCGGTCAGGTCCCCGCCGCCTGAAGCACGGTCGTTGGCGTTGACGGCCAGCCTGTCCACGCGGGACGCCGGCAGGTCCACCCAGTCCCCGTGCCACTGGTGGTCCGGGGATTCCGCCGGAACAGGCCGGACCCGGTTCTCCGGGTTCCGCACCGGAACCTTGCCGGCCACCAGTTGCCGGACGTCCCCGCCGGAATCTGCGGCCAGGACGCAGTTGACCGGCTCCACCCATGCTTCCAGGGCAGCCTCAATGTCACCGGCAGAACGGCTCCGCAACAGCGGCAGGAGGGCCTCGAAACCCAGCCGACCCGCAGCCCTGGACGGTGTCCGCAGACTCAGCGCGTCGCCGTCGGGCCCGCCGGAAATGACCGGCCCGCGCTGTGTTTCGATGATGTCCACGGTCTCGGCGGATGCGCCGCGCACCAGGATCTTCTCCTGATGGTTCGCGGGCACCGGCTCCCAGCCGTCCGGCCCGAGGGCCAGCAGGGCCGCTCCGTCCTGGCGCAGCTGCTCGCTGTAGAGGTCCTGGTAGTCCGCCATCGCATTGGTGACGGCCCACGCCGCCTGCCCCGTGTGGCCGAAGTGCGGCAGTCCGGGCACGCCTGGAAAAGCCAGCCCGACGACGTCGAACTCCGGGCACGCGAGCCGCACCTGCTGGTACACGCCCGGCAGCTCCATGAGCCGGTGCGGGTCCCCGGCAACCATGGGCGAACCAGTGGCGGTAAGGCCGCCCGCAACAGCCCAAGCGTTGCTGCCGGCCCACACGGGCGCTTCAATGCTGAACAGCCCCACCGCATCCGGGCCGAGGGTTTTGGCCACATGGTCCCGCCACAGCTTGTTGGGAAAGGTGCTGAACAGGATGTGGTGGACCAGGAAAACACCCAGCGGAGTCCACGGCTCCCAGGTGGCGGGCGCGGTGCCGGTGTCCCCGAACTCGCGGGCGTCCCGGCGGCCGGAGCGAAGGGCATCGTTGACACCGTCCACGTAGGCCGTGCACCACTGCTGCGTGGCCGGGTCCAGGTTCTCGAAGCAGCGGCGCGCCGTGTCATCGATGCGGGCCTGGCGCGCGAACCGGTCCCACGGCAGTCCTTCGGGGCCCAGCTGTTCGGCCGTCCGGCCCTCCGACCGCCAGCGCTCCATTTCGATCTGCCAGGACCGGTCCGTGGCGGCGTTCTGCCCCTGCAAAAACGCCAGCTCATCAGCCGAGCCGGCGCGCAGGTGGGGAATGCCCCAGGGGTCGCGGAAGGTCTCAGCGGGCATGGGGTCGCGGAGTTGGTGAGGTGGTGGGCACGCGAATTCCTTCTTCTTAGGTAAGCCTAAGTAAGGGTACGTGGCCGGTTCCGGCTTGCCCAAAACGCGGGGCGCAACAAAGCAGCAGAAGGACCGCGGCTAGGAACCCGAGGGGTCTGCTTCGCTGTCGATCTCCGCCAGCACGTCTGCCGCGTCCTGGTTGCCGCCGGCCGCAAGACGCCGAAGTTCGTCCAGGTCGTTCCTTTCAGCGGCCAGCTCCACCAGCTGGTCGGCCGCATCCCGGCTTCCGGAGGCTGCCAGGCTGCGGAGCTCGGCCATGTCCCCGCGTTCTGCAGCCTGCTCGATCAGCTCATCGACGGCATCGGAATCACCGCGGGCGGCGCGCTGCCTCAGCAGCTCAAGCTCCGGATCGGACATGATGCGCCTTTCATGAGGAGTGTCAGTTCCCAGTATGGCCCTGGTTCCTGGTTCCTGGTTCCCGGGTCCCGAGTCCCGGGCTCCGGTTCCCCGGTTTCCCGGGGTCAGCTGCGGACCGGCCCTGTTGATTCCCGGTAGATCAGTTCCATGGGCGGAAGCGCCAGGGGGTTGGCGGGTGGCTGCCCGCCGCGGATTCGGGCTGTCAGCTCGGCCATGCTCCGGGCACCGAGTGCCTCTAGGTCCATGTGCACCGTGGACAGGGACGGAATGTGGAACTTTGATTCCGGAGTGTCGTCCCAGCCAAACACGCTGACATCGCCCGGAACGGAAATGCCCCGATCGTGCAATGCACGGATGACGCCGATGGCCATCTGGTCGTTCGCCACCACCACCGCGGTGACGTCCGTTGCGGCAGCCACCTCGAGTCCAGCCTCGTAACCGGACGAGGCCGACCAGTCACCTGCGGTGATGCCCAGGGAGTTGAGTCCCAGTGCCCTGACGGTGTCCTCGTACACCGCCCGGCGGTTGTGCGCCGAAGGCCAGCCGGCAGGACCTGCCACGTGGAAAAAGTTGCGGTGCCCCAGCGACGCCAGGTGTTCCACGATGCCGGCCGCGGCTGTGCCGTCGGCGATGCTGCCGAGCGCGCGCATCTGGTTGTCGTATTCGCCGGCCACCACCAGTGGAACACGGGAGGCGTGGCCGGCAGCGGTGGTCTGCGGCTGGGGAACGAAGGAAAGGATGCCGGCAATGTCGTCGCCCGCCAGGAGGGTGTGCAGCTGCCGGCTCCGTGCTTCTTCTGTTCCCTCCATGGCCACCACGTCCACCCGGTAGCCGGCGGCATGGGCCGCCGCAGCCGCGCCGTTGAGCATCCTCGCGGGGAAGTACAGGGACGCCTCCGGGACTACCACCACCACCCGGTACAGCTCCCGGGACCGCAGCGACCGGGCAGCCAGGTTGGGGGTGTAGCTCAGCTCGGCGAGGGCCTTTTCCACCCGTTCCAGGGTGCTCGGCTTGAGCGCGTTTTTGTCCTTCAGGTAGCGGGAGACAGTCTGGTGGGAAACACCGGCCAGCGCCGCGACATCGTAAATCGTCGCCGCCTTGGGCCTGTCCCGGCCAACTGCTTCCTGCACCATTTGCTTCCTGCATCATCTATGGCGGCTCGCCGCTGCGTTCCGGCGGCCGCGCCGTTCCGCGTGAGAAATCCGGGTTTCAGCCTAATCCCTCACGGGGAACAGGATCAGTAGAGGAAGATGTCGATCCACGCGCGGTTGTGGGCGTGGATCAGCACCAGGAACAGCACGAAGTCGAACAGCAGGTGCACGCTGACGATGTAGGAGAGGGACCTCGTCACCGTGAACAGCCGGGCCTGGAGCAGGGCGAACGGGAAGATGAAGAACGGCGCCCACGCATGGAAGCCGAGTTCCCACAGGAAGGATGTGAAGAGCACGGCCTGCAGCAGGTTGGCCTGCCAGTCGGGGAGGTGCCGGCGGAAGAGTGTGAAAGCCGTGCAGATGAAGAACAGCTCATCCCAGATGCCCAGCACGTTGGTGCCGAGGAAGAGCCGGGCTATCCCGTCCACGTCACTCACGGCGGGCCAGTTGTTATAGACGCCGGTGCGGATCATGTAGACCGGCATCAGGGCGTACCCGATTACCAGGACGGCGGGCAGGTACCACTTCTCGGCGCGGGTCCACGGCTGCCCCGTCCTGACGGGGAAACGGATGGCGTGGTCTTTGGTGATGAAGCGCGATACGGCATAGGGGATGCCCACGGCCAGGATCATTGCCGTTCCCATCACCGCCATGTGCTCGGTGCTGATGTCCGTGGTGATTGGGACCAGGCTCATGGCGGTCAGGCCCACCGCGATCAGCGCCAGGTCGATCAGGAGGCGCCTGTTGAGGAAGCCCGCCAGGCCAAGGGCCACCGCCAGGAGGAGGAATCCGGAGAGCCGGTCCTCCCGCACAAAGAGCAGGAACCCCGACGCCGATACAAGGGCTGCGGGGATGACGGCCAGGGCCGTGCGGGCCGGTTTCCCTGCTTCCGGCCCCAGAAGATCGGCTTGCGCCGGTGATTGCTGCCTCATCACGTCCCTATGCTTGCAGTGGCGCTTCCGGTGTGATGCCAGTTTACTTGGGGCCCGGAAGCGAAACGAGGGCGGGACACCCCGTCACCAGAGCAGCGTTAGGTCCAGGTCCACCGCAGGCCGGGAGCCCGTCCAGGCCTTCAGGATCCCGCTCAGCTCATGTTCGGGGCCGGCCAGCCCCAGGCGGGCCGCGTCCAGCGGCGCCGGTTCATGATGGTGTCCCTCCTCGGGAGTTCCGTGCGAGCACTCCGAGCACATGAGGCGCATCCCGGACCAGTCATCCAGGCCCAGTCCCCGCTGTTCCAGCTGGTCGGACAACTCCTGGAGGTCGTCCGTGGTGGCTCCGGCAACCCTGGCTTCCCAGGTGGGCAGGCCCGAGTCCTCGAGCCGTTTGAGCTCGTCGAACACGGCTACGTCCTGTTGGCCGAGCCGGCGGAATCCCTTCGGCTCGCCATCGTGCAGGATGACATCCCTGCACCTGTGCCCGGATTCCGGAAGCGGAACATTCGCGATGACGGCATGGGCAGGGCTTCGCCGCCAGCACCAGACCACCTCGGCGGCTCCGGCCGACGGCGGGGCCTGGTGGGGGAGGGACGGCTGGTCCGGGTTCAGCCGGATGGGCACCATGCCAAAATCTTCGTCGATGGGTTCAAAGCCGCTTCCCAGGCCCTGGACACCGTAGGCCGTCCATGCCCGCCGGGCGGTTGCCCAATCGCCCAGCGCCGTGGCCGCAATGCCCAGGTTCCACGCGGCCGGATTAACGCCGTCGAACTCCTCAGCGTCCCGCGACGTAAAAAGCTCAACTGCACGCGCGTTGCGTTCCAGGCTCCGGGCCCACTCACCCTGTGCCTTGGACAGGAGTCCGGCGTGGAACCAGGCGTCGAAGGAATCCGGGGCCAGCCGGAGCATCTCGGAGGCATACAGTGCTGCCCGCTCCGCATCCCCGGCCTCATCTGCAGCCGTCCAGTCGGACCACACCTCCCTGGGTCCGCGCCGGCTGCCGAATCCAGGCCATCTGCTTGCCGTCACCCGTCCAGTATGCGGCCCGCCCCTTGCGGGCACCATGGGGGTTTAAACGGAAACGGCCGACGGCGGGAGGTCCCGTCGTCGGCCGCTTCCGTTGAGCAGAGGCTGGCTGCCTAGGCGTTCGCCAGGGCCCGGTCCTCGCCGCGCAGGCTGAGGGTGAAGGTGTTCGGGCCGCTGCAGGTGACGGCGACGCGGCAGGTGGTGGTGTTGTGCCGTGCCGAGAGGTCGCTGACTGCGGAGTCGAGCGTGTGGTGGAGAGTGGCCTTGTCCCAGATTTTGAGGGTCACGGAGTCAGTGGCATCGAACGTCATTATTCAACTTCCATTTCTTGCGGTCTGGCGGCCCGGTGTGTCCGGCCGTGTCCTCGTCGGTGAGGACAAGCAATTGGGAAAGCGCATTCCCCTCTTTCCATGGTGCATGGTCGCGAGGGAAGAGTGCAACCCATTCGGGGCCGATGTGACCAAGCACACCGGCGAGGGTTCGCCCGGGGATTTGGCGGAGGTTAGGCAGCGCCGCTGTTCAGGCTGAGCGTGAAGGTGTTGGGGCCGCTGCAGGTGACAGCGATGCTGCCCTTGGTGGTGTTGTGGCGGGTGGAGAGGTCTTCAACGAGGGCATCCAGCGTGTGGTGCACGGTGGAGCGGTCCCAGATCTTGAGCGTCACGGATTCGGCAGCTTCAAACGTCATTGTTCAGTACTTCCTTGTTTCGGTCCGGCCGGGCCGGGGAAATGGCCTGCTTACGCCCTGCGGCGTCGGCGGCCCCCAGGGCACACCGGTGGGCCTCATTGCGTCACCAGGATGGACAGGGCTGGAAGTGCTCCCGCCCTGCCCTTCCATGGTGCACAAACCGAAACGGCACTCTCAACCAAATCGCCTTTTATTGCGAGTGAACCTCATCACGTGTGACCAGGGACACGGCGTCGGCCGCCGGGGCCCCTACTGTTCCCAGCGGGATGACGTGCGGGCGGCCCTCCGTGGGTTCCGGCACCACGTGGGCGTCCAGGCCAAACACATCCAGCAGCCGCTCGGAGGTGATGACCTTGGCCGGGGTGCCCTGCGCCACGATGGCACCGTCCTTCATGGCCACGATGTGGTCCGAGTACCGGGCCGCGAGCGAGATGTCGTGGAGCACCATCACCACGGTCCGGTGGTGTTCGCGGTTCAGCCGGCGGACGAGCTCCAGCACGTCTACCTGGTGCGCCAGGTCCAGGTAGGTGGTGGGTTCATCCAGCAGCAGGATTCCCGTCTCCTGGGCCAGCGTCATGGAAATCCAGGCCCGCTGGCGCTGCCCGCCGGAGAGGTCCTCCAGGGGCGTATCGGCGAGGTCCAGGATGTCTGTGGCTTCCAGTGCGGACTCCACCACCGATTCGTCGGAGGCGGAAAACTGCTGGTACCACTTCTGCCGCGGGTGCCGGCCCCGCGAAACGAGGTCCGCCACCGTGAGTCCCGACGGCGCCGTGGGCGTCTGCGGCAGCACGCTGATGCGGGTGGCGATATGGCGGGTGGAATGCTGGCGCAGGGGTGCGCCGTCGAGGAATACCTCGCCGGACCTGGGGCTGAGCAGCCGGCCCAGGCCCCTCAGCAGCGTGGACTTTCCGCATCCGTTGGGCCCGATGATCGACGTTACCCGGGCATTGGGAATGGTCAGCGAGAGGCCGCTGATGATGTTGCCGCCGTCGTAGCCAAGGCTGAGGTCCTGGGCCCGGAGGCCCTCGTGCTGCTCCAAGGACGTGTTCAACTCAGCCTCCGCTGGTATTTGAGGATCAGGTGGATCAGGAACGGTGCCCCCAGCACGGCCGTGGCCACGCCTACCGGCAAGGGGGCAGCCAGGGCATTGGCGGACAGGGTGTCGGCCAGCAGCACGAAAATCGCGCCCACCAGCGCGGATACTCCCACGGAGGGAATCACCGTGGAGGTCAGGGCCCGGGCAATCCGCGGGCTGGCCAGCGCAACGAACGCCACTGGACCAGCAGTCACCGTGGCCACGGACGCCAGGAGGACGGCGAGCGCCAGGACTATCAGGCGGACGGCACCTATCCGGGTGCCAAGCCCGACGGCGGTGTCCTCGCCCAGGCTGGTCAGCAGCAGCCACCGTCCGGTGGCCATGGCGGCAAGGAGCAGCACGGCAGCGCTGAGCGCCATGGGCTGCACGGTCTCCCAGTCTTTTCCGTTCAGTGAGCCCATCATCCAGGTCAGCGCCTGGGCCGCGCTGGTTACGTCGCCCAGGGTGAGGATCCAGGTGGTCAGGCTTGCAGCGAGTCCGGAGATGCCCAGGCCGGCCAGCACCAGCCGGTAGCTGTCCAGGCCCCGGCGGTAGGACAGCAGGTACACGGCAACGCCGCTGAGGATGCCCGCGGTGAACGCCGCGGCAGGCATGCCCACGGTCGCCGCGAGGCCGCTGAGTCCCGCGTGGCCCCCGCCGGCAATCACCAGCACGCTGACAGCCCCCAGTGACGCGCCTGCCGTCACCCCCAGCAGGTCCGGGCTTGCCAGGGGATTGCGTGCCACGGTCTGGGTGATGGCGCCGGCGGCCGCCAGCGAAGCACCGACCACGACGGCGGCCACCATCCTGGGTGCGCGGAACTCCGTGACGGCCAGGTGGATCCTCGTATTGGACTCGTCGCCCAGCAGCGCCCTGAGGACGTCCGGGTAGGCCATGGGGGTGCCGCCGAAAGCGACGTGCAGGGCCATGGCCGCCAGCGTTGCCAGGATCAGCAGCGAGGCCATCACCATCACGCGGACGTTGAGCCGGATGGATACCGGGCCGATGCGCAGCGCCCTGATTTTTGTGGCACTCGGGCTGGCCTGCAGCCGGGTTTTCTGGAGAACTGTCATAGCGTTGCCAGCCTCCGGCGCCGGGCGAGGTAAACGAAAAAGGGTGCTCCCACCACTGCCAGAACCACGGCGACGGATAGTTCCCCGGGCCGGGCAATAAGGCGGCCGGCGGTATCGGCGAGGAGCACAACGGTTGCCCCGGTAAAGAGCGAGAGCGGCACCAGCCAGCGGTAGTCCGGCCCGGTGATGGCACGGGTGATGTGCGGGACCAGCAGTCCGGCGAAGGCGATGGGGCCTGCCAGGGTTACAGCGGTTCCTGCCAGGAGCGTGACAGCGCCGATGCCAACGGCCCGCGCCCGCAGCACCGAGATGCCCAGGGATACTGCGGTGTCCGAGCCGAGCGCAAGGGCGTTCAAGGCCCGGATGTTGAGGAGGGCCAGCAGCACGCCGGCCGCGATGAAGGGCCAGACCAGCTGCAGGACCCCGGTCCGTCCCGCCAGCGAACCCACCTGCCAGAACCGCAGGGTGTCCAGGGCCTGGTCATTGAGGAGGACAATTCCTGCCACGAGCCCTGAGCACAAAGCGGTCACCGCCGCTCCAGCCAGGACCAGTGTGACCGGGGTGGCGCCGTACCGGGCTGCCGATCCGATCATGAACACCAGGACACTGGCAACGAGTGCCCCGGCGAAGGCCAGCGCCGCCTGGGTCAGGGCGGGAAGGTCGCCGGCCAGGGCGGTGGCAGCCACGATAGCCAGCGCCGCGCCCTGATTGATGCCGAGCAGGCCGGGGTCCGCTACCGGGTTCCGGGTATGGCCCTGCACCAGGGTTCCTGCCAGGCCCAGGCAGATCCCGGCGCAGATTCCCAGGACTGTGCGGGGCCAACGCAGCTCGCGGACGGTCACGTCCATGGCGTCGCCCGTGGGGGTGAACACCGCGTGCCAGGCCTCCTGGAGCGAAGACGGCTGCCCTCCGATACAGATGCTGAGCACGCAGGCGGCAAACAGTGCCAGGGCCGATACGAGCAGCCAAACCGTGCGGTTCCGCGGCGCCCTCCGCCGTGGTGCCGGCGCAGCGGTCACCGCCGGATCCGTCCGGGCCACGCCCGGCCCCGGCTCTGCGTTCAGGGTTTTCACATGGGACTTTCTATTACGTCACGGGTTTGTGAGCTAATCCGGCAAATCCTGCTACAGTCTACGGCAGGCGCAGGTAAGCCTTACCTAATGCGTCGCATCCCCGCATCGTTTGTGAAGGCATTCCCCGTGAAAATTCGCATTGTCCAGCAGCTCACCGCTGCTGCCGCCGGCCTGGTTCTCCTGGCCACCGCGGCCTGCGGCTCCCCGGCCGCCACCACCAGTGACACCACTTCCGCCGCTCCCGAAGCAGCAGGATTTCCGCTGACCATGGAACACACCATGGGTTCAACCAGCATCGAAACGGTCCCCAAGCGCGTTGTTGCGCTGGACCCCAGCTACATCGATGCCGCCCTGCTGCTCGAGGCTGACCTGGTGGGTTACGTGCAGTACCGGCAGGACCCCAACGCTCCGTTCGCCCCTTACCTCGGCGATGTAGCCGATGCCACCAAGGATTCGGTGAACGTCGGCACCCTGGCCGAGCCCAACCTGGAAAAGATCCTGGAACTGCAGCCGGACCTGATCGTGTCGGCGAAGGTCCGCCACGAGGCGCTGTACGCGCAGCTGTCCAAGATCGCGCCCACCATTTTCTCCGTGAGCACCGGACCCACCTGGAAGGAAAACGTCGTTTTCCTGGGCGAGGCGCTGGGCAAGAAGGCCAAGGCCGAGGAACTGGTCAAGGCCTACGAGGACCGCGCCGCGAAGGTAGGAGCCGAGATCCTGGCCAAGAAGCCGGACGCAACCTACTCCCTCATCCGTTTCACCGGCGGCGATACTGCCAGGCTCTACTCCTCGAACTCCTTCATTGGCGAGATCATGGCGGACATGAACATTCCGCGCCCCAAGGACCAGCCGGACAGCGAGAAGGAGATCTTCGTACCGCTGTCCGCCGAGCAGATCCTCCAGGGCGACGCCGGACTGGTGATGGTCAGCGCCTTCACCCCGGCCGGAGCCGAAGGTGACAAGGCCCGCGCGCAGCAGGAAGCGTTCCAGTCGAACCCGTTGTGGGAGCGGCTCCAGGGCGAGGTCATCAATGTTGACGACGCCACGTTCCTGGCTTCGGTCAGTATTCAGGGCGCCCACGCTGTGATCACTGACCTGGCCAAGCACTACGGCGTGGATCCGCAGCTGCCGTAATGCCCCTGATGGCTGCCGCAACCCTCGTTTCCCGGCACCCCGTGCGGGTGTTCGAGGCCGTGGTGGCGGAAGTGCGGGACCTGAGCCCGCACTTCCGCCGCATCACGTTCACCGGTCCGGCGCTGCAGGCGTTCGGGGTGCCCGGACCTACCCTGGACCTCCGCATCAAGCTGCTGCTGCCCATCCCCGGCCATGACCTCCAACCGCCGGGCTCGCCCAGCGGACTCCTGCAGGCGGGGTGGTACCAGGACTGGCTCCGGCAGGAGCAACCCGGCCGCGGCTCCATCCGCAGCTACACCGTCCGGGCCCTGCGGCATGCGCCTGCGGGTCCGGAACTCGATATCGACTTTGTGCTGCATCAGGGACCCCGCGACCATGCAGGGCCGGGATCGCGGTGGGCGCAGGAGGCGGAGGCCGGTTGCCGGGCGTGGTTTGTGGGCCCGGACGCCGCTGCGGTAACCCCCGCCACGCCTTTGCCCGAAGCAGGCATCAACTGGAAGCCGGGCAGCGCCGAGCACGTCCTCCTGGCCGGTGACGAAACGGCGGTCCCCGCCATCAGTTCCATCCTCGAAGCACTTCCGCCCCACATCGGTGGGCACGCTTTCCTGGAAGTCCCCGAAGCCGCGGACGTCCTTCCCCTGGCCACGCGCAGCGGCGTACGGATCACCTGGCTGGACCGCGACGGCGGCGCGGCACCACGCGGCCTCCGCCTGGAGCAGGCGGTCCACGCCGTCGTCGAACGCAACGGAGGGTGGCGCTCCACGTATGCGTGGGTGGGCGCTGAAGCCGGGACGGTCAGGACCCTTCGCCGCTGCCTGGTGGCTGCCGGCGTGGATCCGAAATCCTCGGAATTCCGGGGCTATTGGAGTTTGGGGAAAGCAGGTTCCGGGGCCAACGGTGTGCCGGTCACACCTCCGAATTCCTAGCAGTCAGACGTCGAAGTGGGTGGAAACCTGTTTCTCCCCGGAGATGGACGCGATCACGGATGCCGCCACGTCGCGGAGCTTGGTGTTGCGCGTGCTGGACGCCTTGGTCAGGATGGCGAACGCCGTGTCCCGGTTGCACCTGTTCTCAGCCATGATGGAGCCCACGGCCATGTCAATAACGGTGCGCGACTGCATTGCCGCGGCCAGATCATTCCTGGCCTCGCTGAGCTGGGTGATGCGCAGGACCAGCCGCAGCGAGCTTGCCGCCTGGTGAGCGAAGGCCTCCACGGTGGCGATGTCGTCACCGGAGAAACCGTGGCTGCAGCCGGAATACAGGTTAAGCACCGCCTCGGCTTCCCCGGCAAGGTCCAGTGGCACGGCAAGGATTGATGACACCCCTTTTCCCCCAGCCGCCCGGACGTACGGCGCCCATCGCCGCTCGGCGGTGAGGTCAGGCACCAGTACGGTGGCTTTGCTCCTGAGGGCGGTAAGGCACGGGCCGTCTCCGAATCCGTTTTGAATTTCGTCAAGGGCGTGCGCCACGGCGTCGCTGGACGCAAACGCTTCCGGCCGCTTGTGCCGAAGCACGGTGACGCCACCGTGGATGCGGTTGCCGGGAACGGACAGCCGGGACGCAGCCAGGACGGCCAGCTCACCCAGGAAATCCCGGATGTCACGGCTCTGCAGGACCATTTCCTGCAGGGCCAGGTCCGTGTCCGCCGAAGAGTCTGCGGCTTGTGACCCCTCAGGTGAGACGTGGTGGTCCTTCACTCCGTATCACCTTCCGTCATTTCGGTCATCGCCGTGGTGATGAGCCCAACCTGCGCGGCCGGGAGGTCCAGCGCCTCATTGAGGTACGCGTCCAGGGACACCTCATCGATGTCCCCGCCGATCCCGTAGTAGTACGTCCATAGCTTGACCAGCGGGAGCTCCGTGTCCCGGAAACGTTGCGCTGCTCCCCGCCGCTGTTCCGCGGCGTCATTCAGTTGTTCAGGTCCTCCGGTCCCCTCAGAATACATTCCTACCCTCCATCCAGCCGGGCCGCGGAGAAGCTGCCTCCGTCAACAATGTCGGTCGCAATTTGCTGGATCCTGCGGTTGCTTGACACGGCGGCGAGCTGGAGCAGCTCCAGCGCACCGTCCCGTCCGCCGCGGTGCTGGAGCATGATGAGGGCAATGGCCGCGTCAACGACGGCACGGGATTTCAGTGCGCTGTGGAGGTGTTCCGGATAGGCCTGCGGCGCGTGCAGCCGAAGGGCCAGGCGGAGGATGCGGGACATCGACGCCGCATGGGCTTTCAGGAGGCTGCCGGTTTCTTCGTCAAAGGTGTGTGCGGTCCGGGCGTAGCAGTTCAAAGCTGCGCGGGAAGAACCGTCAGCACGGATGGGCACGGCAAGCATCGACTTCACGCCCTCATCCAGCGCGGCCTGCGCACACGTGCCCCACCGCTGGTCGGTGGCCATGTCCTCAACCAGCACCGCGCGCTGCTGCCGGACGGCTGTGAGGCAAGGCCCGGCGTCGGCCGCATACTGCCTCTCGTCCAGCCGCCGGCCCAGGTCGCTGCTGCTGGACACCGTAAACGGAGTGCCATTGCGCTCTACCGTGATGGTGCAGAGCACCGGACGGGTGTCCGCGCCCAGCAATGACGCGGACATGGTGGCGAGGCCCAGGAGGAAGTCGGAAAACTCTGCGCTTTCGAGCAGCAGGTCCTGATATTCCTCGGAGGTAGCCAGTGCATCGCTGCCGGCCATGAGGCCTCGATCCCTAGTTGCGCCATGCTGTCACCCTGGCTGTCGGCCCCTGCGCTCGTTGCGTTCCGGCCCCTGTATTCAACCTCCGGATCCTGTTGCTATCCCGAAATTTCCTACTTCCGACACTACGCCCCTGAGGGGGTTTCGGATACGGCAGGAGGAAGCCCCCACGGGCAGCGCGGATTTATTCGTCCGGCCCGGCGGTACGTCCGTCGGCGCTCCCGCCACTGCGCTCGTCCCGGCTTTCGGAAACCCCGGGTTCAGAGTTGAAATCGTCGGAGTATGGAGCCCGCGGCCGGGGGAGTTCATCGATCAGTTCGTTGGCGGAGAGGGCCAGCAGGTCACGCTGGACCGGCGGCAGCGAGAGAAGCCCCTGAAGATATGCCTCCACTTCATACTCGCCGGCGTCTCCGGCCATACTGAAGTACTTCAGCCAGAGCTCGGACACGGTGATGTCTGCGGCCCGTATTGCTGCGCGGAGCCGGCGCCGTTGTTCCGGTTCGTTTGGATCAAAACCCATGGGCGCCGCCTAGTCCCCGGACGCCGGCGTCCCGGCCAGAACGGATTCGCTGACGTTCTGCAAGGTGGTGCGCTCTTCCCTGGCCTGCTTCATCAGCTGCTGCAGCGCGGCTGTATGCGGAACACCCAGCCGTTCCATCAGGACGCCGCAGGCGCGGTTCACCACGTCCCTGCTATGCAGCGATGACTGCAGGCCTTCCGTCATCTTCTTCGGGGCCTCACTTGCCTGGACGTGCGAGAGCAGCGTTGCAGCCGGGGCAGCGAAGAGTTGGAGCAAGTTCACGCTGGAGGCATCGTAGGTATTAGGGGTTGCCACATACAGTTTCAGGGCGCCGATGGCTTCCTTGCCGGCCAGCAGCGGAGCACTTACCACAGAACGGATGGGCAGCAGCCTGACCGCATTCCGCCACTCGGGCCACCGCTGGTCGGACTGGACGTCTTCAACCAGCACCGGCCTCTCCGAGGCCCACGCGGAGAGGCACGGGCCCTCGCCGCGTCCGTACTGCGCGGCGTCGGCCTGTTCCACAATCCCGTCGGTGTAGCCGCTGCTGGTGCGGCGGCCGCGGGGATTGAGGAGGGAAACACCAGTTCCGATGGTTCCGGGCACAGACTCCTTCGCCGCCTGGGCCAGCAGACGGACTGCGGTGGCCACCTTCTCCTCCGTCAGCAGCAGTCCCTGAATCCGAGCAATAACGGTGCTGAGCTCGTCAAGGGGTAGGTGCTGCGCCATCTCCCCAGCATATGCCACCGTGTTTTCCCATACCCGCCCCGTCTGTACTGGCACAACAGTAAGATGGCCCCATGTCGAGTTCAGCGGATAACGAGTCCGTACATCAGCTGCAGGAGATCCTGGTGGGCGCGGAGAGCATCGTGGGCTTCCTGGCCGGGCTGTCAGGAATGGCCTCCGCGGCTGTTTCGGAAGCGGCCGATGACCGGATCGAATGTGCGGTCACCCTCAAGCTGAAACGCAGGCCAGCCACAGCTGCGGGCAGCAGCGAACGGGCGGTGGAGCTTGACCACATCGAGCAGAGCCTCGGTGATGGCCCCTGCGTTAAGGCGTTGCGCGAGATGTCACCGGTGATGATCGACGACGTCGCCAAGGATCCACGCTGGCCTGACTATAACCGGGCGCTCGCCGAGCGGAACGTGCACAGTTCCCTGGGGGTGCCGCTGGAGATCAGCAGTGACGCCAGCGCCGCGCTCAACTTTTTCGCCACCAAGCCCCGGGCTTTCACCGCTGACGTCTATGACAAAGCTCTGGGATTCGCCGCCGCCGCCCACAATACCCTGCACCTTTCCGTCCGGATCAATACTGCCCAGAACCGGGCGGACGACCTGGAAGCGGCACTCGAAAGCCGGACCGCCATCAACCTGGCCTGCGGCGTGATCATGGCCCAGAACCGCTGTTCGCAGGCGGAAGCCATGGAAATCCTCACCAAGGTCTCCAGCAACCGCAACCGGAAGCTGCGTGACGTTGCCCGGGAGCTGATCGAACAACTGACGGGCGGCGGCGTCCAGACGCACTTCGACGCGTAGCGGCAGCCGGCGAGCCGCCGGGGGTCAGGTGGCGCGCAGGACAGAGACGGTGACGGATGCTGCCTCGCCGGTTGCCGCGCTCCGGATATCCCAGCAGTTCCCGGTTCCCATCACCTCGAAATCTTCGGCCCCTGCAGAGGGCAGGACGAGGGCGGTGTTTTCGTCGATGGCGACGGCCCTGTCCACCAGCCCCGCCGCAACGGCAGCGACGGCCCGGCTCAGCGTTCCTGCCTGGGCGGCGTGGACATCCACCGTGAACGGGGCCAGCCGCAGGCCGGTCCGGATGTCGAGGTGGTCCAACCCCTCCGAGCACTCCTCGCCGCATACTTCGGTTCCGTCCACGCGGTACCCGCCAATAAGGGCCCTTCCCGGAGCGACCATGGCCCCGGCGGAAAAACCGAGGTAGGGGGCACCGCTTGCCACCCGACGCGAGATAGAGGCCGCCGCGGCGTTCAGGCCCTGCATGTAGGCGGGCGTCAGTCCGCCGCCCACCACCACCGCGTCCACGCAGTCGAAGAGTGCGGGCTCGGCCGGTCCGTCCTGGCCGAGCAGGACCGGTACCACGTTGCAGGCCAGCCGGGTGCGCAGTGGTTCCGCGTATTCGGCCAGGCGGCTTTCCGGGTTGCCGCCCCGGTCATGGACCACCACGGCGATCCGGGCAGGTTCCGTCCGCGCAGCGTGGGACACCTCCTGAGCGAACCGGTCAAACACGTCGGGAAAGGCCAGATGGTCCGGCCCGGCGCCGGCAAGGAAAATGCTCATGGGCTTCAACGTACCCATTGACTCCCGCTTCCGCGAGGACTATCGTACAACCAAATGGTTGTAGATCAGCTCCGCGAAACCGAACTTGACCGCCTCTTCCAGGCGTTCGCCGATTCCACCCGCCGGGACATTGTGCGGCGCGTAACGGGCGGCGAATACTCGGTCTCCGGCCTCGCAGCCCTCTACGCCATGAGTTTCGCCGCGGTTCAAAAGCACGTCGCGGTGTTGGAGCGCGCATCCCTGGTCACCAAGGAGAAACGCGGAAGGGAGCAGATTGTGCGGGGTAACCATGAAGGCCTGCAGAAAGCCCGCCGGCTGCTCGATGAGTACGAGGCGATCTGGCGGCAGCGTGTTGACCGGATCGCGGACATTCTGGCTGAAGGATAAGGAAGGGTTCTGCAATGTCGGTTATCAGTTCCACCAAGAATCTTGAGGCACTCAGCTTCACACTCATTGCCGAGTTCGACGCGGACATCCAGCGTGTCTGGCGCCTTTGGGAAGACCCGCGGCAGCTGGAACGCTGGTGGGGCCCGCCCACCTGGCCGGCCACCTTCGAGGAATTCGACTTCCGGCCGGGCGGGAAGGCCAGCTACTACATGACCGGTCCGGAGGGCGAAAAAGCCCGTGGCTGGTGGCGCTTCAGCACTGTCGAAGGCCCCAAGAGGCTGGCGTTTGACGATGGATTTGCCGATGACAACGGCCAGCCCGTGGATTCCATGGGAACCACACACGCCTCCGTCAACCTCGAAGGCACAGGCGACCGCACCAGGATGACCATCCTCTCCACCTTCGAATCCGAGGGGCAGATGGAACAGATGGTCCAGATGGGCATGGAAGAAGGCATGAAAGAGGCCGTCGGCCAGATCGACGCCATCCTCGCCGAACACGCCAACGCCTGAGGCTGCCGGCCACACCATAAGGACAGCGAACGACGGCGGGACCTCCCGCCGTCGTTCGCTGTCCTTTGGTGCGCTGTTCCTTTGGTGCCTATGCCTCTGCTGCCGCTATTCCTTCGGCGCCGCCACGGCAAAAACCAGCAGGGAACTCGTGGCGGTGGCCAGGAGTTCGCCGGTTGGCCCCATGATGCGCCCTTCCGCGAAGATGACCCGCGATCCCGTCTTCACCACCGATCCCTCCGCCCGCAGGATGGCGTGATTGAGGGTGATGGGGCGGAGGTAGCTGACCGAGAGGTCAATGGAGGTGTAGCCGAACCCGGGGGCCAGCGTGCTGTGGGCGGCGCAGCCCACCACGGTATCCAGGAGAGTGCAGGCCAGGCCGCCGTGCACCACACCCAGCGGGTTGTAGTGCGCCTCGGCGGGCCGGCACTCGAACTCCACCCGGCCGGACGCTACGTCCACCAAATTCAGGTTCATAAGGGCAGCCATGGGCGGGCGCGGGATGCTGCCGTCCCGCATCCCGGTCAGGAACTCCAGGCCGGACATCCGCGGCAGGTGTTCCAGCGATACCCGCGGATCGGTCCAGGTGAAGGTCTCCGTGCGCTCCCCTGACCCGCTCGCATCCATGGACTTCTCCTCTTCGACGGCCCGTACGTACCCGGGAAACTGCCAACCCTGTCCGGGACAGTGCCAGCTTAGGCGACGCTGTACCTTGCCTTCTCCTGCCACCCGGTCCACGTGGTCAGCCGGACCGCGTCCAAGGCCAGGAGGTCACCGGGCGCGGCCTCCCTCCGCTGTTGTGCTTCCGCCGGCAGCCCCACCTTGGCCAGTGGGGACAGCGGGAGGATCTGCAAAACCACGTCGGCGCCGGGCAGGATGCCGCAGTCTGCGGCGTTGAGGAGCCAGGGCGAGCCGTCCCAGAACCGGTCCGCCACGGCCACACCGTCCACCAGGATGCGGGCAACATCGCCGGCCCAGTGGATCTCAAGCTCTGCGTGGGCCTGGGCGAATGCCCCGGACGGCAGGTCCAGGCTGTACGTCTGCGCCAGCCCGTCGATCACCGCGGGTTCAGGAGCGGCGGCCCGATTGGCCGCCTCTCCATAGGACGCTGGAACCGGGCGGGCAGGGCGCACCAGCCGGACGTCGATGCTGCGTTCGCGCTGGTGAGTGCCCGTCGGCCGGATGTCCACGGGTGTGAACGACCGCGTCCTTGGGTTGTAGCGGTCCACCGCCCGTTCTCCCTGTGATCTTCCAGCCAGCAGGCCGTCGCCGTCCAGCCACAGCGGGTCCGCGGAGAACACCAGGTCGCGGCCGTGGCGGGTGTCCAGGACCCAGGCCTGATCCGCGAGCCCGGCCGGGAGGAGAAGGACATCGAGTGCACCGTCCCCTGACTGCGCCGCCAGCACCACGGCTTCGCTGACGGTGAGGCGTTGGGTGCGGCCCGGTGCGGAGATGGCCGGCCCACTGACCTCGGTGCCCGGTGCGAAACGGAGCTCCACGGGGATGCCGCTCTCGGCCGCCAGGACCAAGGTTGGCACAGCGCCCGGCGCGGCTTCCAGCACTGTCAAGGGGGACGCTGTGGCCCATTCAAGGGTCACACCTCCCACCTTAAGGTTTATCGGCCAGTGGGCGATGGTTCCCGCCGGCACGTCGACAGGGACCTCGGGAAAGGTGACTGGACCGCCGTCGAGCGTTACCTCAAACTGCGTGCCGCGGAAGGTGCCGAGCGGGATGTGCGGCTGATGCCACGTGATGAAGACGAAGCCCGCGGACCCGTTGCTGCGCACCGCCCATCGAAGCGTGCCGGCGTCGTCGATGCCCGCCGGCAGCACCTCCGGCAGGGTGGACGGCATCTCTGCAAGGCGGTCGCCGAAGGCCGCCAGGAATGCGTGCTGTTTCCGGAGGGCCGCGAAGCTGGGTGCGAGGCGGCCTGATGCTCCGATCGGTGCATGGAAGTCGTAATCGAACCGGGGGAGGTCATTCGGGTACCCCGTGGCCTGCGACTCCTGCAGCCCGTCGGCCGGGTTCATGCCGCCGGCAAACATGTAGTAGCCCTGCCACGCCGAGCCGTTGCCGATCTTGTTGTGCGCCACCGCTGCCACGTCAAGCCCCTGCGGCCACGGTCGGCGCTGGTAGGCAGTGGCCATGCCGCCGGCGAGCTCGCAGGTTGCAGGCGGGAACAGGGCCGACGGCGTGCGCGGCGCACTCATCCCGCTTCCGGTCCCGAACTGCTCCCGAAGGTCCGCGCCGATGCCGGGGTCGTCCCAGACGTGGCTGAAGAAGAAATGTTCGCGGAACGTCGGATCCCATGGGGCGTCGGCGTCCACCCAGAACCCGTCACCGTAACCGCCGAAAAGCGGCAGGACCTCGCCGTCGGGAAGCTCGGCGCCACCCCACGCCGTTGCGGTCCAGACGGGGGCGGACAGGCCGGCATTCCGTGCAAGCTTCTTGAGCTCGGTGATGTGCGCGGGCTGGTCGTACAGTTCGTTCTCCAGTTGGATGCCGATCACGTTGCTGCCGGGGCCCATCAACCCGTCCAGCTCCTGCCCCAGGTATCCGAACCAGCGCTTCACCAGCTCCAGGTAGGCGGCATCTTTGGTGCGGTGCTTCACCCGGGCCGCCTGCACCCAGTCCGGGAAGCCGCCGTTGCGGACCTCGCCATGGCACCACGGGCCCACCCGCAGCACCACGTCCAGCCCTGCCTCCGCGCACAGCCGGACGAACGCAGCAACGTCCAGGCCGCCGTCGAAACTGACCTTGCCCTCCGTGCGCTCGTGGTGGATCCAGAAGATGTAGGAAGCCACCACAGTGATTCCGCCGGCCTTCATCAGCCGCAGCCGCTCTTCCCACCGCTCCCGGGGCACCCTGCTGAAATGGAGTTCACCGGACACCGGAATCCCCGGTTTTCCACCGATCTCCACGTAGCGGTTGGTGACACGGAACCTTTCGTGGCGGTCCAGCGTGTTGCTCATGGCCGGCGAGGTGAGCGGGGAATCCCACGCTTGATGCCTGGCGCGGAGGGTGTGGGACGCAGGTGCGGGGTTGGGCATAGGAGAGAGTATTGCATAGTTCGGGAAGCGCTTTCCCACGTATGTGCAGGCAGGCGTTGAACCCTGCGGAAGGCTTCGAAATACTTGAAGGAAGGCACTAACCGAAGTAAGGCGGTGGCACGGATGGGCAGCGGGACGGGGGATTTCCGGAAGCGGCTGGAGCGGGCCGCGGAGGTCCGGTCCTACCGCGGGGCGGGAATCAGCGCGGAGGAGGAAGCCGCCCTCGACGCCCTGGATGAGAAGGAGCGGGAGAAGCGTCGGAAGGTGAGTGACGCCGCCAGGGCCGAATACCTGGTCCGGGATGCCATGGCGCAGGGGAAGTTCGACAACCTGAAATACGCCGGCAAGCCGATTCCGGGGCTGGGGGAGTCGTACGATCCCGACTGGTGGGTCAAAGGCCTCCTCCAGAGGGAGAACATCAGCGGCCTGGGTCCGCCCGCAATCCTCCTGCGCACCGAGGATGCAGAGCTGGATGCAAAGCTCGATCGTCAGTACACGGAGCAGCAGGTCCGGGACCTCCTGGTGGACTTCAACAGACGTGTCATCGACGCCCGGCGACAGCTCCAGGGCGGCCCGCCGGTCATCACCAAAACCCGGGATGTCGAGGATGAAGTGAAGCGCTGGCACCAGCGCCGGGCGGCGCGGGCAGTTGAGGCGGCGCCGGAGCCTCCGGAAGCGCCGCGCTCGTGGTGGCAACGGCTGTGGAAAGGGACCGGCTAGGAGCTGTACGACGGCGCCGCTTCCCGCCGTCGTCCGCGTGCTTTAGGAGCGTTCTTTCAGGGGTTTCCGGCCAGCTCAAACAGCTCGCAGAGCGCGTTGTAATAGCGCCCTGTCTGTCCCTGGTGGACCAGCCCGATCCGGATGCACACCTTTTGCGAGGCCGTGTTGGCCGGCGCCGTCACGGCCACAACCTTGGAAAGGCCGCTGTCCATGGCGTAGGCGAGAACTGCTGCCGCGGCCTCCGTTGCATAACCGCGTCCCCAAAAGGCGGGACGGAAGTGCCAGCCGATTTCCGTGTCCCCGGATGGCTGTAAAGGTAACCTGCCCGACGCCGGGATGGACTTCAGGAGCAGGGTGCCGGAGAGTTGTCCGCCGGCTTTGAGCTGGACCGCCCACACGGCGTGCACCGGATGACCCATGTCCCGCCACGCGCGGATGCGTTCCTCGGCCTGGGCCCGGTTCGTCATGACCTGCGGCGGGTTGCCGATGAAGCGCTGCACCTCCCAGCGCGAGTAAAGATCCAGCACGAAGTCCGCGTCCTCCGGCTCCCACTGGCGGAGGATCAGCCGCTCCGTTTCGAGGGTCTTCACGCCGCTTATTGTGGCAGAGGGAACAGGGCCTTGCCCCGGTTTTCCACATAGGAACTTTGGCTCCCGGCAATTGTCACACCCTGCTGGAAGACTTTGTTTATGGAAGCGGTTGGTGCATTGGCAGGGGTGAGCGGGGCGGGCATTCCCTGTGTGCCGGCTGCTTCTGCTGAGTCGTTGGTTGCTGATGTCCGGTCGGCCGACACTGTTTTGGAAGCTATGGCCGACGTCCCGCTGGGCGTCGCTGTCGGGGAAGCCCTGGCGGCTGTGCCGTCGGTCGCTGATGTCCGGGAGGCCCTGGCGGCTGTGCCCTCGGTCGCTGGTGTCAGGGATGCCCAGGCGGCTGTTCCGTCGGTTGCCGCCGTCCGGGAGGCCCTGGATGCGGTGCGGGTTTGTGCTGATGGTGCCGGCATGATTGATCAGCTGCGGGAGCTTGAGGATTTGAAGTCTGCCGCGGCTGCGAAGCAGGCTGACATTGCTGTTGCCTTTGACCTGTTCCAGCGCCGGGTCCAGGCTGCGGCCGGGGTTCCTGCCGAGGAGCTGGGCGCCGGGGTTGGTGCCCAAGTGGCGTTGGCGCGGCGCGAGTCACCGTCGCGCGGAGGGAGGCTGCTGGGCCTGGGCAAAGCCCTGGTCACCGAGATGCCGCGAACATTCGCCGCGCTGCAGAACGGGCAGTTGAATGAATGGCGCGCCATGCTGGTCGTGCGGGAAACAGCCTGCCTGCCGGTAGAGGACCGGCAGGCGGTGGACGAAGAGCTTGCCGTGGACACCGGCACCCTTGACGGGGCAGGTGACCGGGCCATCATTGCCGCTGTCCGGGCCGCGGCCTATCGGAAGGATCCCCAGTCTGTGGCGCGGCGGGCCAACCGTGCTGTGACCGAACGCAATGTGAGCCTTCGTCCGGCGCCGGACACCATGACCTACCTGACCGCGCTGCTGCCGGTTGCCGAGGGGGTGGCCGCGTACGCTTCCCTCACCCGGCACGCCGATTCCTTGCGGGCCTCCGGTGATGAGCGTTCCAGGGGCCAGATTATGGCCGATTCCCTGGTCGAACGGGTCACCGGCACCCCGGGCGGGATCAGCGGGATCGACATCCAGCTGGTCGTGACCGACCGCACCCTCTTCCAGGGCGACAGCGAACCCGCTCGACTCGCCGGCTACGGCACCGTCCCCGCGCAATGGGCACGCGAAACCATCCTGAACAGGACAACCGGCACCGGTTCAACGGGGATGGCCGCCCCGGACGCTGGTTCTGGCTCCGGCACTGAATCTGGTGTCAGTTCTGGCACTGATGTTGGTTCTCCCCATCAGCATGAATTGTCCGTCTGGCTCCGCATGCTCTACACAGCACCCGGCACCGGCGAGCTGGTCGCGATGGACTCAAAGGCCAGGTTCTTCCCGCCCGGGCTCCGCCGGTTCCTCCAAATTCGGGACGACACATGCCGGACCCCCTACTGCGACGCGCCCATTAGGCATGACGACCACATCATCCCCTGGCACAACGACGGACCAACCAGCATTATCAGCGGCCAGGGGCTCTGCGAAGCCTGCAACCACACCAAGGAAAACCCCGGCTGGACCGCCAAACCCATCCCCGGGGGTCGCCACACCGTCGAAACCCGGACACCAACAGGCCACACCTATCAGTCCACCGCGCCCCCACTGCCAGGGACTTTACGGGATGTGGCCCCTCTGCCCGAGACTCCTCACCATCAGGCGCCGCTGCCGCCAGAGTCGGCCGATCGAAAAGCGGTGCCCGGCACGCAGGCGGGAGCTGGAACGAAGCCGGCCATCCGCCGTCGTACCGTCCATAACCCAGACCGGGAACCGGTTCGGTGCCAGGAGGCAATGAAGCACACCGTTCACGTGCTGGGCAGGGCGGGGCCTTCAGGGTAGTGCCGCCACGCCAAGCCGTCGCTCGGCGGCTGCAGCCGTCAGGGCTTCGGGCTAGGGCTCGGTGACGGGTTGGGGCCCACCATCGATGGGGGAGGCGGCGGGAACGGACCGGCCGGGTAGAGAGGTGCCACCTTCAGCATGTAGTTGGCCCATTGTGGTCCTGCGATCATGTAGCCGTCGAGCCGGGGGTAGAACGTCCCGTTGATGGTGACGTTCTGGCCGGGGCGCTTTTGGCTCTCAAGTGGGTCCCCGAAGAAGGAGGCAGTGGCAAGTCCACTGGTATAGCCGACGATCCAGGTTGCACCGTTGTTGTTGGACGTGCCGGTTTTGGCAGCCGTGGGCACCTTGTCATGGACTTTGGGGTTGATCCAGAAGCCGGAGCCCCTCACAAGCACGTCCTGCAGCACGTTGTTCACGCCTCGGGCAACGTCCGGCTTTACGGCATCCCTGCACTCGACAGGCTGAGCCGGAAGCTTTCCGCCCGAGGCTTCAGTGACCTCAAGGAGCGCAACGGGGGTGCAGTAGCGGCCGTCATTGGCGAAGGTGGCAAAAGCGTTCGCCATATGCAGCGGAGCGACGTTGGTGGCACCGAGCAGGTTGCCCAATTGGTGCATGTTGATGGGGGAGCCGTCCAGCCCGTTGTGCAGTCCTACGGCGTCCACCATCTTCTGGATGCCGCAGAAGTCCAGTTGAGTGGCCGAAGCGAAGGTAGCCGTGTTGATGGAGTTGTACAGGCCGTAGTTGATGGCCATCTTCCGGTAGAAGCCCTCCTCGGCGTTCTGCAGGTCATCGGCGGCACCCAGTTCAGGATTGTTCTGCGCGGTGCTGTAGGCGCCCAACACCTTGCCGCAGCTCGACCTCCACGGGAACCCCAACGGGTAGACGCGGCGTGATGCGTCCACTTCCGCGGTCAAGGGCTTGCCCTCGTTCAGCCACTGAGCGAACGTGAAGGGCTTCATGGTGGAACCGGTCTGGAACCCGCCGGCGCCGTTGAGGTTGTTGCCCTGCGGGTCCTTGGCATCAACATTGAAGTTCAAATGGGTATCGAACTTGCCCGGCTCCGCAAGGAACACGGTGTTCTGTGCCATCGCCAGAATCTTCCCGGTTCCTGGCTGCACCGTCACCAGTGCCGCACCCCACCGGTCCGGGTTGGGTCCCGCAGTCCCGTCCACCTGGGCCTGCGCCGCCGCCTGGAGCCTGCTGTCCAGCGTGGTCACGATGGTGAGCCCGCCGCGGTACAGCTTGCGCTGCCGTTCCGTCTCGTTCGGCCCGTACGCCGGGTTGTTCAGGATGAGATGCGAGATGTAGTCGCAGAAGTACGGGGCCATCGTGGCATTGGCGCAGCCCTGCCGCTCCGGGCTGATCTTGAGCTCGATCGGGGTGGCCACTGCTTCATCGTGTTCGGCCTGCGTGATCTTGCCGAGGCGGAGCATCTCGCCAAGCACCTGGTTGCGCCGCACCATTGAGTTGTCCGGGTTGAGCGCCGGGTTGTAGAACGTGGGGCTGTTCACGAGCCCCGCCAGCAGGGCGGCCTGGGGCAGGTTGAGGTCCTTGGCCGTGGTGCTGAAGAAGTAGCGTGCAGCAGCCTCAACACCGTAGGCGTCGCTGTTGAAGAACACGATGTTCAGATAGCCCTCGAGGATCTGCTCCTTGCTGAACTCCTTTTCCAGGGCGAGGGCGAGTTTCATCTCCCGCAGTTTGTCGCCAAGGTCCTTTTGCCCGCTGAGGATCACCTCGTCCGGCCGGTCCTGCGAAAGCCGCGCCTCGTTGATGACATTCGTAACGTATTGCTGGGTGATGGTGGAGGCGCCCTGCCTGTCACCCTTGGTCACATTCGAGACCAAGGCCCGCACGATCCCCTGCGGGTCGACGCCGGCGTGGTCATAGAACCGGCTGTCCTCGATTGCGATGACCGCGTCCTTGATATACGGGGACATCTGATCCAGCGGTACCCTGACGCGGTTCTCGGCGTAGAACGTGGCGATGGTTTGGCCGTCGGAGGTCAGGACTTTGGTGGATTGCGACGGCGGCTCCACGGTCAGCTCCGCGGGCAGGCCTTCAAAAAATCCGACGGAGTTGCTAACCCCAAACTTGGCCGCTGCCAGGGCAGGGGCCACCAGGCTGGCAACCAGGATCCCGCACATGATACTCGCGGCAAGGAACCCCAGGAGTTGTCCCAGGGCGCGTCCGGGACCGCGCTTGCGCTTCCGCTTCTTCGCCATTCATCAGCCCTCGAACTCGGAGGTGTGAATCGAGGATACGCCCCTATATCAAGGCGGGCCAGAGCCCGGCAGGTCAGGATATGGTCACGAAAATTGCTTGATTCAGCGATAGTTAACGACATATCGTTAACTATCGCTGAAGAAGTCAGCGTAAAGATTGAAAGGACGATGCCACCATGAAAGGCATTTCTGACGAAAAATTTCCCGGGCCGGAATTTGCAAGGGGCCGGTTTGAGCGGGGCCGGGGCCGGAGGGGCCCGCACGGACACCGCGGCGGCGGGTTCGGTCCTGGCTTTGGGCCTGGTTTTGGTCCGGGATTCGGGCCCGGCTTTGGTCCCGGTTTCGGACGTGGCTCCCGGCGGGCCAGCCGCGGGGATGTGCGCGCCGCCATCCTGTCGCTCCTGGCCGAAGCACCCTCGAACGGTTACGGGTTGATCAAGACCATTGCCGAAAAGACGGACGGAGCCTGGCGGCCCAGTCCCGGATCCATCTACCCCACCCTGCAGCAGCTCGTGGACGAGGACCTGATTACCGCGCTGAGCGAAGGCCGCGGCACGGAGTTTGCGCTTACCGACGCCGGCAGGGCCTACGTGGCAGAGCATGCCGAGGAGATGGAAAATGCGTGGAACGCCGGTCCGGACAGCTCAGACCGGGAGTTCCACCAGAGCATCGGCAAGTTGATGGGCGTCATTCACCAATTCCGCAGCGGCGTCACAGAAGAACAGCGTGCGGCTGCCATCGAAAAGTTGGATGAGACCCGCCGTGCACTGTACAAAATCCTGGCCGACTAGGTTCAGGGAACCCGCAGGCGCGGCCCGCTATGCGAAGGAGTCTTCCTTGGCGTGGAGTTCGGCGGAATCCTTGGCAGTCGAATCCCTGGCAGTGGAATCCTTGGCGGCGGCGGGAACGCCAGCGGTCGGGAGATGGGAAGCGGCGGGCCGCAGGGGGTTGAAGCCGGAGCCCAGCTCGCCGAACGCGTAGGCGCTCTCGGCGTGCTCGGAGAGGTCCACGCCGGCAGTTTCAGCCTCGTGGCTGACCCGGAACCCAATGGCCTTGTTGATGATCCGGCCGATGACCAGGGTTCCCAGGCCGGACAGCAGCAGGGTGATCACAACGGCCGCGGTTTGGGCGATGAGCTGCTGGACCCCGCCGCCGTAGAAGAGCCCGCCACCCTGGCCGTCCACGGGGAGGGCGATGAATCCCAGTGCCAGGGTGCCGATGAGTCCGGCGCCCAGGTGGACTCCCACCACATCCAGGGAGTCGTCCAGCCCAAAGCGGTACTTGAGGTCAACGAACACCGCGCAGGCGGCACCCGCCACCAGGCCCAGGCCGATTGCGGCCACCGGGCTGATGTTGGCGCAGGAGGGGGTGATGGCCACGAGTCCGGCCACCACGCCGGATGCCGCGCCGAGGGAAGTGGGGTGGCCGTGCCGAAGCTTCTCGGTGACCAGCCAGCTCAGCATGGCGGCCGCCGGAGTGACCAGGGTGTTGACCCAGATCAGGCCGGCCTGCTCGGCCGTGGTTGCAGCACCGCCGTTGAAGCCGAACCAGCCGAACCAGAGGATGGCGGCGCCCAGCATGATGAAGGGCACGTTGTGGGGGCGGTGGTTGGGATCCTTGGCGAAGCCGTGCCGCTGGCCAACGATCAGGGCAAGAACCAGTGCGGCTGTTCCGGAGCTGATCTCCACAACAGCGCCGCCAGCGAAATCGATGACCTGGCCGAAGATGGCGGTGACTGCTCCACCGGCGCTCATCAGGCCGCCGCCCCAGATCATGTAGGCCAGCGGGCAGTAAACCAGGGTGATCCACACCGGCACGAACAGGGCCCATGCGCTGAACTTCGCGCGGTCGGCGATGGCGCCGCTGATCAGTGCCACCGTGATGATGGCGAAGGTGGCGCTGTAGCCAGCCTTAATCATGTCGGGGGAGCCCATGAGGTTCTGCAGCCCGAAGTTGGCGAAGGGGTTGCCGAAGACGCCCAGGACGCCGTCGCCGGTGGTCATGGAGTAGCCCCACAGGACCCACACCACGCCGACGATGCCGGCGGAGATGAAGCTCATCATGATCATGTTCAGCGCGGCCTTGGCACGGGTCATGCCGCCGTAGAAGAGTCCGAGCCCGGGCGTCATCAGCAGTACCATCGCGGCTGAAATCATCAGCCAGACGTGTTGGGCAGAGATTTCCACCGGCAGGTCCCTTCGGATGTGAGCTTGACGGGGCGCTGCAGCCCCTTGCCTTTCCCCCGCCGTCCATCTTTCGTTGGTTGTGTTTCGGAAAAGACCGCTCAAAGTTGCCGTGACGTTACACAAATCGGCTTTGCGTGAAGTTCGCGTGTCGGCTTTGTTTCGGCAGTGTTAACGGGTGCCATCCCGCACCTCTCAACAAAAGCCCGCCGTCCCTTTTGCAGGCGAACCCACAGGCGACTGCCTGTTGGGAAGGTGAGGAGCCGCCGTCGCGCGTCGTTCCTGGCTGCGTTTCCTGCCTGTGAACGAGGACTCACGCTGTCTCAGCGCCTGCAGTGCGATGACTCAGAGGGATGGGACCTGTAGCAACTGGGCGTCCGATCTTTTGCGCGAGGCTCTCACGATGGGCATCTGGAAGCGTTTGAAGAATGGGTGCACGCCCTCCGCAGTTTCCTGCACCCTGCTGGCTAAAGCGGCGGGGGCGTGCACCGGCAGGTTCAGAACTGGCGGGCGTTGGCCAGGACGGGAAGCTTGGTGCGGATTTCGTCCACGAGTGAGGGATCGATGTCAACGACGGCGAGCCCGGGCTTTCCGTCCAGCGTCGCCAGCGCGGATCCCAGCGGGGAGATGACGGCACTGTGCCCGATCCCGGTGGGGGCGGCTCCGGCCGAACCTGCCCCGGTGGTTTCGGGGTCGCCCTGGCCGCAGGCCACCACAAAGGTGGTGCTGTCCAGCGCGCGGGCCCGGACCAGCAGGTCCCACTGCTCGGCCTTGCCCTCGCCGGCGCCCCAGGACGCGCACACGATGTTGACCTGCGCGCCGGCCTTGGCATTGGCGGTAAACAAGGCAGGGAAACGGACGTCGTAGCACGTGGCAAGTCCGAAGACCGTGCCGTTGAGTTCGAACGTCACAGGGCTTTCTCCCGCATCCACTGTCTTGGACTCCATGAAGCCAAAGGCGTCGAAGAGGTGCACCTTGTCGTAGGAGGTGTCGAGGCCGGGGCCGGTGACCAGCAGCGTGTTGCGGACGCGGCCGTCCTTCCCGGGAGTGAACATCCCCGCTACGATCGCAATGTCCAGTTCCCGGGCAATGCCGCGGACCTTTTCCGCCCACGGTCCGTCAAGCGGCTCGGCGACGTCCTTCAGGGAATGGCCGAAAGCGCGCATGGCTGCCTCGGGGAAGACCACCAGTTCCGCGCCGGCGGCTTTGGCCTCCGTTGCGTACTCCCGGATCAGCTCCAGGTTGGCAGCAAGGTCTGCGCTGCTGATGATTTGGGCGACTGCAAGGCGCATGGAAGAACTCCAATCTGTTGTATACATAATGTATGGGAAAAATGCCGGGAACGGCGGCGTCCGGTCGCGAGAAGGCGTACATCCACCTGCGCGAGAACGTCCTGACTGATCCGGAGCTTCAGGGCCGGTTCCTTAACGAGACAGAGCTGGCGGCAGACATCGGTGTTTCCCGCACGCCGGTCCGTGAAGCCCTGCTCCTCCTGGTATCCGACGGGCTGGTGGAGCTGATTCCGCAGCGCGGTGCGTACGTCCCGGCCATCACCGGCAGGGAGATTTCCGAGCTGATGGAACTGCGCGGCGTGCTGGAGAATTACGCTGCGCGGCTGGTCATCGCCGAGCAGCGCGTGCCCGCGGGTCTGATGCAGGAAACGCTGGACCTCCAGGCCAGGATTCCGGACACCGAAAGCCCGGGAGATGCCCGCGAATTCATCCGGCTGGACACTCTTTTCCATCAGCAGCTCATCGACGCCGCCGGAAATGAACTCATCTCCCGGACCTACAGCAAGCTTCACGTCCGCCAGATCCTGGTGGGCGTTGCCGCCCTGTTCCGGACAGGCGGCCGGCGCCAGGACGTGTGCGCCGAACACCAGGGCATCCTTGATGCCCTGGTGGCCGGCGACGCCGTCCAGGCGCAGAAGGCGATCGACGAGCACTTGGCAGTTACCCGCGATATCCTGCTGCGCACCTGACAGTTCAGCGCGAGTCGCCCACTCCTGACGCCCGCTTGGCTTCGGCCGCGCCTTCCAGGAGGAGGCGGTAGTCCTGGTCCTCCACGGTGTCGTTGTCGCGGCCCATGGCCAGACCCACCAGGGTCACGACGGCGGCAACGGCAACGTAGATGGCCACCGGGGTCCAGGTGCCGAACTGGGAGAGCAGCACCGTGAACATCAGCGGGGCGATGGCGCCGCCGATCACGCCGGCAAAGGTGTAGGCCAGGGAGCTTCCGGTGGAACGCAGCCGGGGGGAGAACTGTTCCACGATGAAGGCGGCCTGCGGGCCGTACATGAACGAGTGTGCCGCGAGCCCCAGGACGATGCCAACGATCAGCATGGGCTGGTTGTCGCCGCCCAGGATGCCGAAGAAGATGAAGGTCCAGACGGCGCCGACCACCGCGCCCACGCCGTAGACCAGGCGGCGGTTGAACCGGTCCGAAACGGCGCCGGCCAGCGGGATCATAAAGAGCTGGAAAGCGGAGCCGATCAGGACGGCGGTGAGGACCTGGTTGCGCTCGTAGCCCAGGGTCTGGATGCCGTAGGTAAGGGTAAAGACGGTAAACAGGGCGTACAGCACGTCCGGTCCCACACGGCAGAGGATGGCGGCGATCAGTGGGCGCAGTTCATGGCTGAAGACTTCGCGGATGGGAGCATGCGGCTGCTCGCCGTGGGCTGCGATCGCCTTGAAGACGGGCGTGTCCTCCAGCCTTAGCCGGATCCAGAGGCCGAACGCGACCAGCAGCGCGGAAACCAGGAACGCGATGCGCCAGCCGAAGCTTAGGAACTGTTCCTCGGTCAGCATGAGGGTCAGGACTGCGAGGGCGCCGTTGGCGAGCAGGTTGCCGGCGGGAGGTCCCACCTGTGCGGCCGAGGCCCAGAAGCCGCGGCGGTGCGGGTCGCCATACTCACTGGAGAGCAGGACGGCGCCGCCCCATTCGCCGCCGACACCCACGCCCTGGGCAAACCGCAGGAGCACCAGGATGATGGGCGCCGTGATGCCGATGGCGTCATACCCCGGCAGAACACCGATGAGCACGGTGGCCACACCGATGATCATCAGCGTGGTGACCAGGACCCTCTTGCGGCCGATGCGGTCGCCCAGGCGGCCGAAAATAATGCCGCCAACAGGGCGGGAAACATAGCCGACGGCGTACGTGGAGAACGCCAGGATCGTGCCGGTCAGGGGATCGGAGGCCGGGAAGAAGACGATGGGAAAGACGACGGCGGCCGCCGCTGAGTAGACGGCGAAGTCGTACCACTCGAGGGCGGTCCCGGTGAGGCTGGCGGCAAAGGCCTTGTACAGGCCTTTGGGATGGATAGGCGGGTGCGGCGTTGCACCGTGAGCCGGGGTTGGGGAGCTGCTCATTGTGTCCTCCACTGGAGTATTTCAGGGTGACGCCTGTCACGCTGGCGTTAAATGTATACATTACGCATACTGGTTGTACATTGGCGACCCTTTCCGGTTTCCGGTTTGTTAATTTTTCCTGCAGCACAAGAAAAGGACGGATCCACCATGACGGTTCTCAGCTTCGAACTGCCCGATGGCAGCACCAGGGAAGTGGAGGTCAAGCACCTCCTGAACGCCGGTTACGCAGGCCGCGAGCAGGATGAAGTCCAGGCGCACATCGCCGAACTGGCGGAGTTGGGGGTCCCGGGTCCCGCAACCACACCGGCCCTTTACCCCGTGTCGCCCTACCTCGCACAGCAGGTGTCCGAAGTCCGGGTACAGCACGCGCGGACGTCGGGCGAAGCCGAATGGGCACTGGTGATCACCGATGACGGCGTGCTGCTAACCGTTGCCTGCGACCACACGGACCGGGAGCTGGAAGTGCATGGCGTGGCGTGGAGCAAGAACGCCAGTCCGGACGTTTTGGGGCGGAAGGCGTGGCGGCTGGATGATGTTCGCGGCCACCTGGACAGGATCACGCTGAAGGGCTGGGTGGGGGAGGGGGATACCCCGGACACGCTCATCCAGGACAGCTCACTTGAGGCGCTGCTCACCCCGGACTACTGGCTTGAGGTGCTTGAAGAACGGGGTCTCAACCAGCCCGGAACCGTGCTGATTTCGGGCACTGTTGCCATGACGGGCGGAGTGAACCAGTTTGCCCGCAGCTGGAAAGTCGAAATGAGCGATCCCGTCACCGGGCTTTCCGTGGACGTGCAGTACGTAGTGGAGCAGATGCCCGAGGCCATCGGCTAACGCGCATAAAACGGTGTCCTGCCCGGTCGCGCTGGAGTAAAAGCGGCGGGACCGGGCAGGCGTTGGGCGGGTTACTGCTTGTAGTTCTCAACCTCGCTGACGGGCCGCGTCTCGGCCTCGTTGGGGTTCTCGCCGGACTCCGATTTGGCCCTGCGCTGGCGCAACAGGTCCCAGCACTGGTCGAGGCTTTCCTCTACTTGCTTGAGCCGGGCCTGGTCCGGCGCCTGGCCGTCGCCCGGGCCCTCGCGGAGCGAATGTTCCTCCTCCACCAGGGCCTGGATACGCGCCAAGAGATCCTGATCGTCCATAACTTTCCCCTTACTCCGGACCGGTCACTTTGGTTCCCTCAGGGTACGTAGTGCGTGCAGAAGTCACCACCCCTGGGCGGTACCATCAAGTTCATGCCCACTGTGCTTGAAATGGCAGGTCCAATCCTGGAAATGCTGACCTGGTTGTGCCTGCCTGCCGGGCTGGGCCTGCTGTTCTACACGGGGTTCCTCCGCCGCTTCGTGCACCCCTGGGACGTGGCCGAGGCAGTGGTTTACTCCGACACCACGGGCGTGGGTTTCCGCTGGTTCGACCGGAAATACCAGGTGCACCACGCCCCCATGTCCCCGCACGACATCAAGGACCTGGCGGTGGGCGACACACTTCCCATTTACTACCACCCCAAACGCCCCACACAGTGGCAGATGGCCGCACCGGAGGAAGCCGGCAAAACGGCCTCCTTGCTGGGCCGCGCGCTGACCGCCATCGGGGCGGTGGCACTGTTGGCAGGCTTTGTCCTGCCCATGTTTTAGCGCCGGATCCGTCAAAGCTGGTGGTTTCCCCGGCTCCTAACCGGCCAGGACGACGCCGATGCCCAGGCCACCCAGCGCCACCCCCGCAAAGGCCGTCAAGAGCACCGCGGGGATGTCGGCGTCGACACTTTCCTGATGGATGCCCCGGGAACTGGCACTGTAGCGCCGGCGCTGGGTGAGGTAGATGGCCAGCGCAGCGCCTGCGGAAACGGCGAACAGCAGCAGGATGGGGAACCCGTGGGCAGGGAGCCAGCGCAGGAAAATGGCGCTGACCGTTACCAGTGCCATCATGGTCCGGCCCCATGCCAGCGTGGTCCGCTCCGGCTGTAGGCCCGGATCCCCGTGCGGGCCGGCAGGGTGGCGGGAACGTCCCATGCGTCAGCGCCAGAGGATAAAGACCAGGACGACGGCGGCCGCCAGGGCCCCTGCCCCGGCGAGGAGGGGCACAATGAGCGGCAGCGGCAGGGGAGCCTTATTGCGCATGCTGCGTTCCACCCGGAGCCATCGCACCGCCGAGCCGGCACTGAGCAGCATGCCGAGCAGCAGCAGGACCACGGCCAGTCCCTTGCGGACCGGCTCCAAAAACAGGTCGGCGGTGAACGCCTCAATGGCGATGCCGCCGGCGAGCAGTGCAAGGGACGTCCGGATCCAGGCGAGGAAGGTGCGCTCGTTGGCGAGGGTGAACCGCGGGTCCGGTTCCTCCCCGCCCGGCAGCAGGCGCTCGGCAATTTTTCCGCGCGACGGCGGCACGGGTTCCCCGGGTCCCTGCTGCCTGTTCGTCACGGTGCCAGTTTAGTGGGGGCCGGGGTTAGCTTCCGCCCCGCGGGGCAAACATGATGACCGCCACGCCCAGCAGGCAAATCAGGGACCCGGCCACGTCCCACCGGTCGGGGCGGAAGCCGTCAAAGATCATGCCCCAGGCCAGCGAGCCGGCGACGAACACCCCGCCGTAGGCCGCCAGGATCCGGCCAAAGTGGGCGTCGGGCTGGAGTGTGGCCACGAAGCCGTAGGCGCCAAGGGCTATGACGCCCAGCCCGGCCCACCACCAGTCCTTGCCTTCGCGCACGGATTGCCATACAAGCCAGGCGCCACCTATCTCCGCCGCTGCCGCCAGTGCGAACAGCAGGACGGTCTTGCCGATGGTCACGGTCTCATCAGGAGTAGCCACACAGCCATCATGCCAGCCGGGAATGCCGGCAGAGCCGCACGGGTTGGGGCAGGTATGGAGCGCATAGGATTCCTTTCATTCGGCCATTGGGGCCCCGGCCAGGGCTCCCGCACCAGGACTGCCGGCGAGGCATTGCTCCAGGGCATCGAGCTGGCGGTAGCCGCCGAGGAGCTCGGCGTGGACGGAGCGTTTTTCCGCGTCCACCACTTCGCCCGCCAGCAGGCCTCACCGTTCCCGCTGCTTTCCGCTATTGCAGCACGCACCCGCAGGATCGAAATCGGCACCGGCGTGATCGACATGCGTTACGAAAACCCGCTGTACATGGCGGAGGAAGCGGCGGCAACGGACCTGATCAGCGGAGGCCGGCTGCAGCTGGGCATCAGCCGCGGTTCACCCGAGCCTGCGCGCAACGGAGCCGCGGCTTTCGGCCACGTGCCGGACGCCGGGGAATCAGATGCCGACATGGCCCGGCGGCACACGGCACTCTTTCGTAAGGCGATCAGCGGAGCAGGGGTGACTGAAGCGGATCCCCGGTATGCCGGCGGTGCCATTGGGCTCCTGCCCGTCCAGCCCCAGTCACCCGGCCTTGCCGAACGCATTTGGTGGGGAGCCGGGAGCCGCAAAACTGCGGTCTGGGCTGCGGAACTGGGCGTGAACCTGATGAGTTCCACCCTGTTGACGGAGGACACAGGTGTGCCCTTCCACGAGTTGCAGGCGGAGCAGATCCAGCTGTTCCGGGACGCCTGGTCCGCTGCAGGCCATAGCCACGTACCCCGGGTGTCGGTCAGCCGCAGCGTGCTTCCCATCGTGGACGCCGAGGACAGCCGGTATTTCGCCGGCAGCGCCTTACGCGACAGCCGGGACCAGGTGGGCATTATCGACGGGCTCACCGCCAGGTTCGGCAAGAGCTATGTGGGTGAGCCGGACCGGCTCGCGGAACAGCTCGCCGCCGACACCGCCGTCCAGGCCGCGGACACCCTGCTGCTGACCGTTCCCAACCAGCTTGGGGTTGGAATTCAACGCCAAGCTCCTGGGCAACGTGGCCCGCCACATCGCCCCGGCGTTGGGCTGGAGCCCGTCCCGCTCCTGACCAGCCGTAATATTCCGGACGCGGGGCCAAAGTTGCCTGCACCGTGCGCTCCAGGGATACACTAAGCACGCTTACTGATTTGTGGAGGAACCATCTGCGTACCGCAGCCGTTACTCTTAGAGTGCGGCTTTGGGGGCTTAGCGCCACCATTACAGCGTGACTGCGGAACGGTCATATGACGGAGAGAGAGAATTATGGCTCGCGCCGCTCTAGGCTTAATCGCATGATCCGGTTACGACAGCTGGCCCAGGCGGCCTCTGTGCTCACTACGCCTTTGGCGCCGGAGGATATCCTCGCGCTTTTCAACCCCGTCTACTCGGCACGGCAGCTTCGCGGTGTGGTGACGCGCGTGGTTCAGGAAACCGCGCAGTCGGCCACCATTTTCTTCCGCCCCGGCCGCGGCTGGCACTCCCACCTGGCAGGGCAGTGGGCGCGCATCGGCGTCGAACTCGACGGCGTCCGCCACTGGCGGTCCTACTCCCTCAGTGCCCCGGCGGGCAAGGACCCGGCCATCACCGTGACCGACGTCGGAGCAGTCTCCGGCACCCTGGTGCGCACCACCAAGCCCGGCGACGTCCTCTTCCTCGCACCCCCGCAGGGCGACTTTGTGCTTCCGGAGCACCCGCGGCCCCTGCTGATGGTGACCGCGGGCAGCGGCATCACTCCGGTGATGTCCATGATCCGCACCCTTGTTCCCCGGCGTCCGGATGCCGACGTCGTGCTGGTTCACTCAGCCCGCACTCCGGGTGACAGCCTCTTCCGCGAGGAACTCGCCGAACTTGCCGACCAGTTCCCCAACTTCCGGCTTGCCCACTGGTTTACCGGCGAGCAGGGCCGCATGGACCTCACCAACACCTCCCAGCTGGACGAGATCTGCCCGGACTGGAAGGAACGCGCGGCCTACGCCTGCGGCCCGGACAGCTTCCTGGACGACGCCGAAGCGCTGTGGAAGCGCGCCGCGCTCACAACGGCAGCGCCCGGAACGGACGTCGCGGTGGCCGGCAGCGCCGGAAACCTCATGATCGAGCGCTTCAACACCACCTTCGACGCCGGCGTGGGGCACGACGGCGGGCTGGTCACCTTCGAAGCGTCCGACCGTGAGGTGGAAGCCGACGGCGACACCCCCATCCTGGACGTCGGCGAGGACGCCGGGGTGCTGATGCCGAGCGGCTGCCGGATGGGAATCTGCCACAGCTGCCTCACCCCGCTCCTGTCCGGACAGGTCCGCGACCTCCGCACCGGGGAAATCCATGGCGAACCCGGCCAACTGATCCAAACGTGTGTCTCGGCAGCCGCCGGACCCGTCAACCTCGAAATCTGAGGAGCATCAAGGTATGTCTGTAATAACACCCAGCAAGGTCACTCCTGCCGGCGGCAGTTCACCCAAGAGCTCAAGGACGCGCCCCGGAAAGCTCGCCGAATCCGGCAGCCCCACCGTCCGCCCGCCGGCCGCGGCACACCTCAGCGACGAACAGGTGGCGGAGCTCGGCCGTGAACTCGACGCGATCCGCGACGAAATCCTGGCAAAGCGCGGCGCCGAAGATGCCGCGTACATCCGCCGCATGATCAAGATCCAGCGCGGGCTGGAGATTTCCGGCCGCGCCGCACTGCTGGTCAGCAAGAACAAGGCTGCCTGGGTCACTGGAACCACCCTGCTGAGCCTTGCCAAGATCCTGGAAAACATGGAGCTGGGCCACAACATCCTGCACGGCCAGTGGGACTGGATGCGGGATCCGGACATCCACTCCACCACGTGGGAGTGGGACTTCGTTACCCCCTCGCGCTCCTGGCAGCACACCCACAATGACCTGCACCACCGCTGGACCAACGTTGTGGGCAAGGACAACGACGTCGGATACAACCTCCTGCGCATGGACGAAGAGCAGCCGTGGAAGCCCATCAACTTGGCCAACCCGCTGTTCAACGCCATCCTGGCGCCGGTCTTCGAGTGGGGCATCGCTATCTATGACCTCGAGCTGACCGAGTACAAGGAAGGCACCAAGTCCAAGGAGGCCCTGCTCAAGGACCTCAAGGCCCTGGGCAAGAAGGTTGTCACGCAGTTCACCAAGGACTACGCAGCAACCCCGGCCGTTGCCATGCTCACCGGTTCCGGCAAGCAGGCCCTGTACGGCACGCTTGCCGCTAACGCCGTCCGCAACGTCTGGGCCCACGCCGTAATCTTCTGCGGCCACTTCCCGGAGGGCACCGACACCTTCACGGAGGACATGGTCGAAGGGGAGACCCGCGGTGACTGGTACGTCCGCCAGATGATCGGCTCGGCCAACATCTCCGGCTCCAAGTTCATGCACACCATGACCGGAAACCTGTCGCACCAGATCGAGCACCACCTGTTCCCGGACCTGCCCTCCAACCGGTACGCCGAAGTGGCACCCCGGGTCCGCGAGATCTGCCAGCGCTACGGCCTGAAGTACACCACCGGGCCGCTGCTGAAGCAGGTGGGCTCGTCCTGGGCCAAGGTCTTCAAGCTGGCCCTTCCGGGCAAGGCTGCCAAGGCCTGATTCCCGCTACCGCCGCGAGCTGGGCGACAGGACCATGTCGTCCAGCTTCGGCAGGGCATGCCTCAGCCGGTGGTCCGCCTGGTGCAGAATGTCCTCGGCGGCCGACAGGCTGCCGTCCCCAACCACAACTATGGCCGTACCCTGCAGCCGGTGGCCGTTCCAGCGCAGCTGCAGCCGCCTGACGGCCAGTACACCCGGGGTTCCTTCCAGGGCCTCTTGGGCGCGTGACACCAGGTCCGGCTCAATGCCGTCCATCAGCCGGCGGCCTATGCTGCGGACCGTGCCCCACAGGAGCACCACGATGGCTGCCGAAATCAGCAGCCCAACAATCGGGTCCGCCAGCGGGAATCCGAGCATAACGCCCGCCGCACCGAGCACCACGGCCAGCGATGTGAAACCGTCGGTACGCGCGTGGACGCCGTCAGCCACCAAGGCCGCCGATCCGATTTTGCGGCCCACCCGGATCCGGTAGATGGCGACCGCCTCGTTTCCGGCGAAGCCGATGATTCCGGCCGCCATCACCCACCCAAGATTCTGAAGAGGCTGCGGGTGGATGAGCCGGTCCACTGACTGCCAGCCCGCCACGATGGCGGAGAGCGCCACCACTGCCACGATGAACAGGCCTGCCAGATCCTCGGCCCTGCCGAACCCGAACGTGTACCGGCGGGTGGCTGCCTTCCTGCCAAGGATGAACGCAATCCACAGCGGCACGGCTGTGAGGGCGTCCGAAAAGTTGTGGATGGTGTCCGCCAGCAGGGCCACGGAGCCGCTGAACAGGACCACGGCGAACTGCAGCACCGTGGTGGCCAGCAGGACGAAGAGGCTGATCTTCAGGGCGCGGATGCCCTCGGTACTGGCTTCCATCGCGTCGTCGATGGAGTCCGCTGAATCGTGGGTGTGCGGGACAAACAGCTCCAGCAGCCAGCCTTTGAAGCCGTGGTGATGATGATGCCCGTGCCCATGGTCTTCGCTGTGGTGCACGTCGGTGTGTTGGTGATGCCCGCCGTCGTGCATATGTTCGTGGGACGTCTCTTGTCCGGCCTCCCGCGGCTGCCCGCTCACGGATTGGCCCCGTCCAGGCGGTGGTGGGCCGGCTGGCCGCCAAGTGCGTGCTCGGCCTGGAAGATGGCGTCGGCCACCAGTTGCCGTGCGTGTTCATTCTCCAGGCGGTACAGCACCCGGGTCCCGTCCTGGCGGGTGGAGACCATCCGCGCCAGCCGCATCTTGGCCAGGTGCTGGGACACGGCGGCCGGTGATTTGCCGACGGCGTCGGCCAGGGCGCCCACGGCCATCTCGCCGCCTCGGAGTGCCAGGATGATCCGGACGCGGGTGGCATCGGCCAGCATCGAGAAGACCTCAACGGCCAGCTCCACATACTGGCTGTCCGTTCCCAGCAAGCAACTCCTATTATCTGCATTCATGCGCACATAATGTCATGGGGAAGGCCTCACGCACTATGGTGATGGCAGCCGTCGACGCATAATTGAACCCACAGCCGCCGCGGCCTTTGGAGGAATCATGCGGATCCTGGGAGCACTCGTTGTCATCTGGCTGATCATCGGCGGTGTGGCTGCCTGGCAGCGCGGTTATTTCGGCGGCGCGCCGGGCTCCTGCGCGGAGGCGGGGACCGTGGTCCTCACCATCGCCGCAGGACCCCTGAACTACATGGGGGCCAACCCGCAGATCTCCTGCGAACTTCCGCAGCCGTCCCAGTAGCAGCAGTGGCACTGGCGGCACCTTCCAGGCGACAGCCCTAGAGTAGGGAGTGCGCGGGCCGGGCACGAACGTCCGCCCGCTCCGATCAGTCTCGAAAGGAATTGCCGCGTGGCTTTCATTACCGTTGGAACTGAAAACAGCACTGACATCGAGCTCTACTACGAGGACCACGGCTCAGGCCAGCCGGTGGTCCTGATCCACGGCTACCCCCTGGACGGGTCCTCCTGGGAAAAACAGACCGCTGCCCTCCTGGAGGCCGGCTACCGCGTCATCACCTACGACCGCCGGGGCTTTGGCAAATCCAGCAAGACCACCGAAGGCTATGACTATGACACTTTCGCTGCCGACCTTAACGAGCTGCTGACCACCCTCAACCTGAATGACGTGGTGCTGGTGGGCTTCTCCATGGGTACGGGCGAGGTTGCCCGCTACCTGTCCAACTACGGTTCGACGCGCGTGGCCCGGGCCGCCTTCCTCGGTTCCCTGGAGCCCTTCCTGCTCAAGACCGACGACAACCCGGACGGCGTCCCGCAGGAGGTCTTCGATGGGCTGACGGAAGCAGCCACGGCAGACCGTTACGCCTTCTTCACCGAATTCTTCAAGAACTTCTACAACTCGGACACCTTCCTAGGCACTCCCCGCCTGAGCCAGGAGCTGGTCAACGCGAGCTGGAACCTGGCAGTCAACTCCGGGGCAACCGCGTCCGTCGCCGCCCAGCCCACCTGGCTGACGGACTTCCGCCAGGACATCCCCAAGATCGACGTTCCCGCCCTGATCCTCCATGGCACCGCGGACAACATCCTCCCCATCGATTCCACCGGCCGCCTGTTCGCCAAGGCCCTGCCCAGCGCAGAGTACGTGGAGATCGAAGGTGCCCCGCACGGCCTGCTGTGGACCCACGCCGCCGAGGTCAACGAAGCACTGCTGCGCTTCCTCGCCAAGTAGGGGCCAGCTAAGCACCTCCGGCGACGGCGGGATCCGGCCGCCGCCGGAAGTGCTTTGGCCTTGTGGCCGGGAATGCCGCAGTGGAGGCACTCCGGGCCCGGGCCGCAGCAGGCAGGTGGCGTTCCCGGCGGGCTTCGATGGATAGGATCAAACCCGTGACTGTCTCCCGTGACACCGTGCTGCGCCTCAGGCGTCTCCTGGTGTTCACCGTGTTCGCGGTCTGCGTCGTCACGGCCCTGTCATTCTGGGCACTGCAGCAGTCAGGCGCGGACGCCCGCGTGGTTCTCGATCCGCCGCCGCGGTCCGAGGCGAAGCTTGAAATGCTGTCCACCGGGATCACGCCCGCCGTGAACATCACCCGGAACGCGGACGCGGCGTGGCTCACAGAGGCTGCCGCGAAGACCGGCATTCCCTCGCGGGCGCTCCGGGCCTACGTGGCTGCGGCCGGTGCGGCCAACCAGGCCTCTCCGGGCTGCGGGGTCGGCTGGAATACCGTGGCGGCGGTCGGCTTCGTCGAATCCCGCCACGGCGCTTACGGCGGCGGGAGCCTGGACTCCGCAGGACAGGCCACCGGACCCATTGTTGGCCCAAGCCTGGACGGAAACGGTTTCGCCGCCATCGCTGATACGGATGCCGGAGCCCTGGATGGCGATGCACGCTGGGACCGTGCCGTAGGCCCCATGCAGTTCATTCCCTCCACATGGGAGCTGGCGGGGCGGGACGGAAACGGTGACGGGACAGCGGATCCCTTCAACATCGACGACGCTGCGCACAGTGCAGCCGGCTACCTGTGCGGCCACGGCCGTGACCTCACCACCGCGAACGGATGGACCGGGGCCATCTACTCCTACAACCAGTCGGATACGTACCAGGTCCAGGTCCGTGACCAGGCCACCGCCTACGCCGAGGCGACGGCCGGCATCGGATAGAGCCGCGGCGCTGCTAGCAGAGGGACTTGCCGGATATGTGAGGGGCCTGCGGAACGGGTACGGGGCATAACTGCAGTGCGAGCTCCCGGAGCTCCTTCGGGCGGAAGGGCTTGGTGAGGTAGGCGGACGCCCCTGAGGCCATGCCGGCCAGCACATCGTCCTCCTCCGACCTTGCCGTGAGGAAAAGCAGGGGAGCCGCGCTCAGCGCACGGATGGCGCGCGCCACCACATGCCCGTCCATGTCCGGCAGGCCAAGATCCAGGGTCACGAGTGCGACGGCGGGGTCCGCCGCCGCGGCGATTCCGTCGGCACCGGTCGAAACAGCCCGCACCTCAAAACCCGCGCGCTGCAGGACCACGCTGATGAGTCCGCGGATATCGTTGTCGTCTTCCACCACGAGGCAGACGCGTTTGTTTTCCATCAAAGCCCCCCGGCAGAAAGTTGGCCCCAGTCTACAGCCCGCAGGCTTGTTCCCACGTGCACCGCTACAACTGCGCAGCCGAGGGACCGGCTAGCCGTCGTAGTGGGTGCGCGCCGGGCCCTGGCCCAGGGCGTTCACCACGGCGGCGGCCACATCGTGCAGCTTTGAATTGCGGGTGCTGGACGCGGTCTTCAGGATCTCGAAGGCGTCATGCTGGCTGCACCGGTTCTGGGCCATGATGATGCCCACTGCCATGTCGATAACGGTCCGGGATTCCAGGGTTGCACGCAGGTTGGCCGCCGTCTCGCTGTAGTGGGCAAAGCGCACCGCCAGCCGCAGGGCGAGGGACGTCTGGCTGACGTAATCCTCGGCGAACTCAAGGTCGCGCGTTTCAAAGCGCTGGGGGCGGCGCGAGTACAGGACCAGGGCAGCTTTGGTCTCGCCTTCAAGCTCGAAGGGCAGTGCCAGGACGGAGCGGACACCCTGTGTGAAGGCGGCGGACGAGTATTCGGGCCAGCGGCCGTCGTCCTGCACGTCGGGGACGTGGATGGTCTCCTGCGCCGTGTAGGCCGTCATGCTGGGTGTTTCGCTGAATTCGTTCTCAAGCTGGCCGATTGCCCTGGCTTCCGGACTGCTGCTGGCCACAGTGGCGGCTTTCCGCTTCCGGAGCAGGGTGATGGCGCACAGGATCTCGTCTCCGGGCTCGGAGAGGTTGCGCGCAGACACCTGTGCCAGTTCGTTAAGGAAGTCCTCAACGTCAGAGCTGTTGAGGACCAGTTCATTCAGGTGTTCGGCTATGGATGTATCGGATTTTGCTGTTGACTCGCTGGCCACGGGTTTTGGTGCCATTCGCTCAGGTCAAAACGAGCCGGCAACACCCAACCGTCCCGCCCGAGAGGCGGGGAGCCGGTGAAGGTCGCTGGATCGACGAACTTTCCAACGGCCTGCTGCTAAACCGATACCCAGAAGTATATACATCCCCTGGCGCGTGAAAGCGTCATTTGGGGCTTCCCGGCGGGCGGGCCGCTGGCGCCGGCCGGGGGTAACCGGCAGAATGAAGCAGGCGCCGGGGCTGCCGGCGGAGGACCCGGAAACCAGCGGCCGTTGCGCCGTGGAGGGACAGGAACATGACCAGACTGCTCATCATCGGTCCGCCAGGCTCGGGCAAGGGGACGCAGGCCGAGCACCTTGCCCGGCACTTCGGCGTCCCGGCCGTTTCCACCGGCGACATCTTCCGGAGCAACGTCAGCCAGCAGACAGAACTGGGCAGCCAGGCCGCGGAGTACCTCGACGGCGGCGACTTCGTCCCGGACCACCTCACCAATGCCCTGGTAAAGGACCGCCTCCTGGACAGTGACGTCCAGTCGGGTTTCCTGCTGGACGGCTACCCCCGTACCGCGCCCCAGGTGATGGAACTGGACAACATGCTCGCCTCCCAGGGCGTCGCCCTGGACGCCGTCATTGAATTGCGTGCCCCCGACGCCGAACTGGAGCAGCGCATGCGCCAACGGGCGGAGGAACAGGGACGGACGGACGACACCGTGGACGTGTTCCGGCGCCGGCTTGACCTCTACCACCGCGAAACCCATGAAGTTGTCTCGGTCTATGCCGGCCGGGGGATCCTTGTCTCCGTGAACGGCAGCGGCGATCCGGGCGAGATTACCGCACTGGCGATCGTCGCCGTCGAAAAGTTCCTGGCCACCCGCACCGGAGCCTGAGCCGGTGCGCCCCTCCAACAGAAGGACCTCCTGATGAGAATTGCCGTCACCGGCGGAAGCGGAAAACTGGGCCGGCACGTTGTCCGGCGGCTCGTGGACGACGGCCACCAGGTCCTCAACCTGGACCGGGAAGGCACACGGAGTCCCGGGCTCCTGGTGGTGGACCTGCGCAATTACGGCCAGGTTCTGGATGCCTTGCTGGGCGTGGATGACAGGCACAGCGGTTTTGACGCCGTGGTGCACCTGGGCGCCATCCCGGCGCCGGGGATCCTTCCGGACGCCGCGACGTTCGAGAACAACATGCTGTCCACCTACAACGTCTTCCAGGCTGCCCGCCGGGCCGGCATCAAAAAAGTGGTGTACGCGTCCAGCGAGACGGTGCTGGGACTGCCGTTCGACACGGACCCGCCCTATATCCCCGTGGACGAGGAATACCCCGCCCGGCCGGAAAGCACCTACTCCCTGGTCAAGCATCTGGAGGAGCAGATGGCAGCGGAACTCACACGCTGGGACCCGGAACTGAGCATTGTTGGGCTGCGGTTCTCGAACGTCATGGACGTGGAGGACTACGCCAGGTTCCCGTCCTTCGACGCTGACCCGAGTCTTCGAAAATGGAACCTGTGGGGCTACATCGACGGCCGGGACGGCGCGCAGGCAGTGGTGCGGGCCCTGGAAAACGGCAGGCCGGGGTTTGAAGCCTTCATCATTGCAAACGCGGACACCGTCATGAGCCGGTCGAGTGCAAGCCTCGCTGCCGAGGTGTTTCCCGATGTGAAGGTCACCCGGGAACTGAGCGGGCACGAGACCATGCTGTCCATCGACAAGGCCCGGCGGCTGCTGGGCTTCGAACCTGAACACAGCTGGCGGAACCACCGGGAATAGTCCCGGCCGCAGGAATCCCCAAGGGTTCCCACAGGATCCTGCAAGCACCCGCCGGCGGCGCATTCCGGGCTCCTATCCTGTTGGTAGAGCGGTGGATTTCCCCGCCCCCCGCAGCTCCCAACGCCACACCAAGGACCCCAAAATTCGCACTTCATCCTTTGTGCTGCCCGCCGCCGCAGCGCTGGTCTCCGCCGTCGCACTTTCCGTTTCCGCCGTGCCTGCCGCCGCCGCGCCAAAAGCGGATGCCGGGGCAGCCGGCCGCTACATCGTGCAGTACGCCGCCAATGCCGATGTGGATGCTGAGGCTGCCCAACTGCGCGGGCAGGGCCTCGCCGTCGGGCGTACCTTCAAACACGCCCTCCGCGGCGCCGTGGTCACCGCCAATCCTGCCCAGGCCGAGGCGCTTGCCCGCTCCGGCCGTGTGCTCTCAGTGGAGGCGGACGCCCCCGTCAGCATCTCCGCAACGCAGCAGCCCGCGCCATGGGGCCTGGACCGGGTGGACCAGCGGCCCCTGCCGCTCTCCGGCTCGTACTCCTGGACAGCGGCCGGGGCCGGAGTGACGGCCTACGTGGTGGACACCGGAGTCCTCGCATCGCACGCCGATTTCGGCGGCAGGGTGACGGCGGGCTGGACCGCGGTGGCCGATGGCAGGGGCTCCGGCGACTGCAACGGCCACGGCACCCACGTTGCCGGGACGGTGGCGGGTGCCACCTACGGGGTAGCCAAGGCATCCACCGTGGTGCCGGTCCGGGTTCTCGACTGCAACGGCTCCGGCTACAACTCCGATGTGGTGGCAGGACTTGACTGGGTGGCCGCCAACCACCCCGCCGGCGTGCCGGCCGTGGCCAACCTCAGCCTGGGCGGCGGCGCCAGCACCTCGGTGGACGCAGCCATCCAGGCAGTGATGAACGACGGCGTGACGGCAGTGGTTGCCGCCGGCAACTCCGCGGTGGATGCGTGCGGCGGTTCCCCCGCCCGGGTTCCCGGCGCCGTCACCGTCGCCGCCAGCGACTCCGCCGACCGCCAGGCCTCCTTCTCCAACTTCGGCACGTGCGTGGACCTCTACGCCCCGGGCGTAGGGATCACCTCCGCGCTCCACACCTCCGCCACCGCAACGGCCTCCATGTCTGGGACCTCGATGGCCGCGCCCCACGCAGCCGGGGCCGCCGCCGTGCTGCTGTCGCAGAATCCGGCCCTTACGCCGGCCCAGGTTGCGGGCACCCTGGTGTCCGGTGCAACGTCCGGGGCCGTCACCGGCGCCACCGGCGGAACGCCTAACCGGCTGCTTTACGCCGGCGCCGTGGCTGCTGCTCCAGCGCCTGCACCAGCCCCCGCTCCCGCGCCTGCCCCCACTCCCGCGCCAGCCCCCACCGTCAGTGCCTTGAGTCCCGGGGCCAACGCCACGTCCGTGCCGGCCGGCGCCAACGTGACCGCTACCTTCAACGAGGCAGTACAAGGACTGACGTCAGGAACGTTCGTGCTCAAGAATGCTGCCGGCGCCACCGTCCCCGCCAGCGTCACCTACAACGCAACTACCCGGACGGCCACCCTCGACCCCGCCGCCGGCCTGGCCGCGGATGCAACCTATACCGCAACGCTGGTGGGCGGAAGCTCGGCCATCCGCGGCGCCACGGGAACCCCGCTGGCCTCCGTCGGCTGGACCTTCCTGACGGGCCCGGCTCCGGTCGTCACCGGCACAACCCCCGGCAGCAACGCGCTGCTGGTGCGCCGCGGCAACAACATCAGCGTGACCTTCAACGAGGCAGTCCAGGGTGTCAACGGCACCACGTTCACCGTGAAGAACGCAGCCACGGGGGCGGTGGTGGCGGCCGCCGTCTTCCGCAACGGCACCACCAACCAGTGGATCCTCGATCCGCAGCAGTCGTTGGGAGCCAAGACCAAATACACCGTGACGGTGACCGGCGGCGGAACGGCAGTCCGCGACCTCGCGGGCAACCAGCTGGCCACCCGTACCTGGCAGTTCGCCACCGGCTCGTTCTAGCCCGTCTCCAGCCGGAACTCCGCGCGGCCGTGCAGGGCTCCGTTGACCTGCAGTTCCAGGGCATGCAGGCCGGGATGATGGACCCTGGTGGTCATCTGACGGAACGCGTGGCGCTTGGAGAGGCTCCTGCTCTCGCCCGGCGCCAGAGTCAGGGTCGAGATTTTGAAGACTTTGGCGGACTGGGTGCCGTTGGCCTTTTGGTAGTGGACAACATAGTCAAGGGCAAGCCGCGCATCCCGGGCACCCGTATTGGAAATTTCGAAGGCGAACGTCAGTTCCCCGGGAATCGTGAGGACGTCCCGGTCCAGGTGGGGCCCGGTAACCGCCACGGACGCCGGCGTAAAGCCCAGCACCTCCAGGGCACCGGCCTGCCCCTTCTTGACGAGCGTGCGGAGCCCGTGACGCACCACCCACCTGGTGTTGTTGTCTGCTGCCCCGAGCCATTTCCGGGCGGTTGCCACCACCAGGTCCGGGGCGTGCCGGGCAATATCGTTAAGGTGGTTGGCCACCGAACGCCGGACGTACTCGGAGGGGTCGCGGTAGAGCGCATCGAGGATGGGGACGGTGGCCTCTGGCTGCTGGACGAGGGCAGGCACGCGCACCGCCCACGGCAGGTATGGCCGGGTGCCCTCGCTGGCCAGTCGCCGGACATGCTCATCCGGATGGGACGTCCAGCCCAGTACAGCTGCCAGAGCCCGGTCCGGATCCCTGGCGATCAGCCGGCGGATGGCAAACTCGCCGGTAAGCCGGGGCGTCAGCTCGGTCAGCAGCGCCAGGGCGTCGTCAAAGTCCTGGCCGGAACCGGACTCGAGGCACAGGGTGGCAGCAGCCTCGGAAACCGGCCAGAGGGTCCAGCCGGTGAACTCCGGAACTGACAGTGCCGCACGGAAGCTGGCCGCCGCCGTCGGATATCCACCTCCGGGGCTGTTTCTGATGTCATCCACCAGGGCACCGGCAACAAGATCAGTGCGGGCGCGAAGGTTGAGATCGCCCAGCAGCGAAGCGGCAGCGGCGGTGCGTTCCCATGTCACGTCGGGCGCAGCCGCCGTGAGGATGCAGGCCAGCGTTTTCACCGCCTGCGCATCGATGAGTTCATTCATCACGCCCATGGAGTCAGGCTACCGCCCGCGCAGGCACCAACCGGGATAACCTTCACCCTAAGCAAACTTCACGGCGCAGGGATGGTCACAGTGGGACAGCAGGAATCGTCAGGCTCTGGAAGAGCTTCCGGGACAACCGCCAAAAAGAACGGCCGGTGGCGCGCTTTCCACGACAAGTTCGTGGTGGAGGAGCGCTACCTGGAGCCGGGGGACCGGCGCGCGCTCTACCGTGCTTCGGTCATCCTGGTGGCTGCGGGCGTGGCGCTCTTCATCGCCACCCTCATCAGTGTGGTGCAGGCTGATGGGCTGTCCGCGGCCGATGGGCCTGTCCGTGACTGGCTCCTGGGCCTGCGGTCCGACACCATTACGGCGATCATGATCTTCCTTGCCGTCGTGTTTGGCCCCATTGCCCTGCCCATCATTGTGCTGGTGGTCATCCTGGTATGGGGGTTCGCCGCCAAGCACGCCTGGCGGCCCATCCTGCTGGCGTCGGCGATGCTCACCGGTGTCATCATTTCGCAGATCATCCTCCAGATTGTCCGGCGGTCCCGCCCGCCGGTGGACCAGATGCTCTTCGGGATCGACCACACTTTCTCATTTCCTTCCGGGCATGTCCTGGGTGCCTGTGACTTCCTCCTGGTGGGAGCCTTCTTGATTTTCTCGCGGCGCAGGAACCCGCGGGCCGCCGTGCTCGGCTTCGTCGGTGCGGGGGTGGGAATCGTGCTGGCGGCCCTGAGCCGTTTGTACCTGGGCTACCACTGGCTCAGCGACGCCCTTGCTTCGGTGTCCCTGTCCCTGATCATCCTGGGCGGCGTGATAGCCGTGGATACGTGGCGGACCGCCAGGGTGCCGGGGGAGAGGATCACCGGGGAGCTGTCCAAGGCTGACTCGCCGGGGGATTAAGCTCCAGGCTTTGACCGAGCCCGTTTCAGGGCACGGTGGAGCTTGACGTTGGCCGCCTCCAGTTCCAGTACTTTGGCCACTCCGGCGAGGTTCAGGCCCTGGTCTAGGAGTTCCCCGATCCGCAGCAGCACCGCGACGTCGTCGTCGCTGTACTGGCGGGTACCGCCGGCCGTCCGTGACGGGGTCAGGAGGCCCTTTGTCTCGTAGAGCCGAATGTTCTGCTGTCCTGTCCCGGCCAGCTTGGCCGCAACGGAGATCGCGTAGAGTGCATGTCCGCCGGCGGGCCGGGGCCCCCGTCCTGCTCCGGGGTCTGCCATGGTGGCCTCCAAAATCGTCGTTGCGCGGTCTTGCCTCAGTTTCCCACGGGTGCTATAAAAAATCTATATCCGCCACCATAGATCGGTGAGCGGATTAGGAACCGATCCAACACTGACAAAGCTGAAGGAGTGGGAAATGATGTTGATGCGCACGGACCCGTTCCGTGAGCTGGACCGGCTCACGCAGCAGGTTTTTGGCACTGCAGCCCGGCCGGCCGCCATGCCGATGGACGCATGGCAGGAAGACGGCGAGTTCGTGGTGGCGTTTGACCTTCCGGGCGTCAAGACCGACTCGCTGGACCTGAATGTCGAACGGAATGTCCTCACCGTACGGGCGGAACGCCAGGACCCCACGCAGCCCAATGTGGAGCTGGTGGCTGCCGAGCGTCCCCGCGGTGTTTTCAGCCGCCAACTGATCCTGGGTGACACCCTGGACACGGACAACATCAAGGCAAGCTACGACCAGGGCGTCCTGACCCTGCGGATTCCCGTGGCCGAACGCGCCAAGCCGCGCAAGATCGAGGTTGAGACGCAGCAGGCCCAGAGGCAGCAGATCGGAACATAGCGAGGCGGCATGGTGCGGGCGGTGCCCCGGCACAGCCCGCACCCGGCATTCCTCCTGCACGGGCGGAGTGGAAAGGGCTGAGATGACCGAGACCCCTGATTACTACGCCATCCTGCGCGTGGGGCCGGACGCCGGCCAGCAGGAGATATCCCGGGCCTACCGCGCACTGATGCGCAGCCACCACCCGGATGTGGACGGCGGCGCGGCACCCGAAGGCGAACTGCTGCGCATCATGCAGGCGTTCAACGTCCTGCGGGATCCGGAACGGCGGGCGGCCTACGACAAGCAGCGGGCGGCGTCGGCGCCGCAGGCGATTCCCGTCTGGAAGGTCCACACCCGCGGCGGGACTTCCGGGCACACCATCAGGATCACCCCCGTGCGCTGGGAAAGCGGGCCCTGGTCCTAGTTTTGACGCGGCCCTGGCAACAACAACCGCAAGGAGGCGGAGAACTGCATGAGCGACTGGCGACGCTACGATTCACACCTGATTTCGGCATTCCACGAACGCTTTGAGGAGCGGTGGGGCGCCGGAACCGCACCGTTCCTTGACCCGGAAGCGCATGAGGAGCCGCTGCCGCGTGCCCAGTGGATCAACCCCGCCACCGGTGCCGCCCTGGCGGTGGTGCCGGTATGGACAACCGAGGATAGGCAGCAGCGGTCCTTCGGCGTGTTCTACCTCCCGCCGGCCGGAGACATCTGGGTTTTGCGTCCTGGCTACACCGGCTACCTGGAACCGGCGGACGGCGAAACCGAGCACCTGGCGACCCTCCGCAACGATGCCTTCCGCAAGGCCGTGGCCCACGCCAAGGAGTTCCTGTTCGGCTCGCAGTAGCGCTAGCTGCCGCTGCCCAGGAGGCTGCGCGTCAGCGACTCCGCATCCGCCATCAGCTCCTCCACCGCCTTCGCGAGATGCGCATCCCCAACGGGGCTGTTGGCCAGGGCAGCCGCCACCACTGCCCGCCGGACCAGTTCGCGGGCGAAGGAAGCGGTGGTGCCCGCAGTGCGTTCGGCGGCAGCCTCCATGGCCCCGGAACTGAACGCCGCCTGGCGGGCGTAGAGCCGGAGCAGCTCAAGGCGTTCCTGATGTGCGGGCAGGGGAATCTCCACCGCCAGGTCCACCCGCCCCGGGCGCTGGGCGAGGGCGCGTTCCAGCAGGTCCGGCCGGTTCGTCGTGAGAACGAAGGCAACGTCGGCATCGTTGTCCAGGCCATCCATGGCATCCAGAACCTCGAACAGGAGCGGCTGCGGGCCGTGGCCAAAACTCCTGTCCTCAGCGATCAGGTCGCAGTCCTCAAGGACCACGATGGAAGGCTGCAGCGCCCTTGCCATCCGCGCCGCCTCGGAAATCCTGGCGAGCGAACCGCCCGAGAGGAGGACCGCCGTCGCGCCCGTACTTTGGCCCAGCAGGTACCGCACCGTATGCGTCTTTCCCGTACCCGGCGGGCCGTAGAGCAGAACTCCCCGCTTCAGGTGCTGCCCGTGGGCCCGCAATGATTCCCGGTGGGTGGCAATGCCCACCGTATGGTCGGCAACCTTCTGCAGGAGCCCAGCCGGCAGGATCACTTCCGTGGCGTCCAGGCGCGGCCGGTGGTGGAAGGTCACGCCGCCGCTGCTGGGACCGTACTCGCCCATCGCCAGCGAGACCACCTGGCCCTTCAGGACGCTTTGGCTGTCCATCCGCCGCCGGTATTCGGCAAGGAATGCGGTCCCTGTTTCTGCGACGGCGGCCACGACCTCCAGGGATGCCGTCTGCCGCCCGGAGCGCGGATCCGCGGCGCGCTGCAGGACCGCTATCCTGCCGCCGTCGAACGTCAAGAGCCGAAGCCCGAAGCCCACCGCCTGGCGCTGCGTGTCCGGACCGACCGCCAGATTGACGTAATCCGGCTGGGACAACGGAAACTGCGGGAAAAGCTGGGACTGCTGCACCATGTCACTGAGGGAGGCGTGATGGCGCTGACCGCCGCCGCCAATTCCCACCAGCCTGTTGCCCGGATCAAGGACCGCGAGCTCTGCCAGGACAATGTCCGCGTCCACGAACCGGTGGAACGGAATCTGCTCCTCCACCATGGCCAGGTCCGCCGCGGCCACTCCCAAATGCTCCGTGAGTGTGTCCAGCAGCTGTGTTCCGGCCTGGCGCTGATGGCGTCCTTCCTGTGCCAGCTGCACCAAATCGGCAAAATCGTCGATGAACTTCCCCAGTTTTTCATCCATGCCCAGACCCTAGCAGTGGCGACTCGTCAGCAACCTTACGATGTGCCATCCTGAGACGTACTTATCCATACGTGAACAAAAGGCCCGCCCCATGCACATCACCGCCAAGGACCTCGCAGCACTGATCCCGCCGGGTTTCACGCTTGGAGTTGCCACCGCAGCCTTCCAGATTGAGGGGGCCCTGGATGAGGACGGCCGCGGGCCCGCCGGCTGGGACGTGTTCGCCGCAAAGCCCGGCGCCATCGTGGAGGACCACAGTCCCGTGGTGGCCTGCGACCACTACCACCGCATGCCCCAGGACGTTGCCCTCATGAAGCAGCTGGGCGTCGATTCCTACCGGTTCTCGTTCGCTTGGCCGCGGATCCAGCCAACGGGCAAGGGGCCGGCCAACCGGGCAGGCCTGGCCTTCTACGACCGCCTCCTGGACGAACTGCTGGCAAACGGAATCTCACCGATGGCCACCATCTACCACTGGGACACGCCCTTGGCGCTGGACGAGGCGGACGGCTGGATGAACCGGGACACCGCCTACCGGCTGGGGGAGTATGCAGCCATCCTGGCTGAAGCCTTTGGCGACCGCGTAGCCCGCTGGGTCACCATCAACGAACCCGCAACCGTCAGCACCAACGGCTACTCCCTGGGCCTGCACTCACCGGGCAAGGAACTGGTCCTGGGTGCCTTCCCCACGGTCCACCACCAGCTCCTGGGACACGGCCTGGCCGTGCAGGCGCTGCGTGCGGCCGGCGTGCCGGGCGAGATCGGAATGACCAACGTGTACTCGCCCATGGTCCCGAACTCGATCAACCCCCTGGACCGGATCAGCGCCGGCCTCATGGACCTCGCCCAGAACCGGCTCTATGCCGATCCAGTGCTGACCGGCAAATACCCGGACCTGATCCGGGCGGCCAAGTTCTTCAGCTCCTTCGACCACCCGGAGGAGGACATGGCCCTGATCTCCCAGCCGCTGGATTTCTACGGGCTCAACTACTACATGCCCACCAAGGTGGCGGTAGGTCCCGGCGGCGGCGCCGTCCCTGCCAGCATGGCGGAAGCCATGGGCAGCGACCTCAGCGCAGCCGGCAGCGGCGGAACCCCGTTCCACGTGGAGACGTGGCCGGAAGCGGACATCACGTCCTACGGCTGGCCCGTGAAACCCGAGTACATGGCCGTGGCGCTGAAGGAGATGGCGGAGCGGTACCCCAACCTGCCTCCCGTGATCCTCACCGAGGGCGGTGCCAGCTTTGAGGACATCATCGTGCGGGACAAGTCCACCAACACCAGGTTCATTCCTGACGAGCGCCGGCTGAAGTACCTTTCGGACCACCTGGAAACGGCGCTCCGGGCAACGGCTCCCGGCGGCGTGGCGGAGTCCGTGGACCTGCGCGGCTACTACGTGTGGTCCCTGCTGGACAACTTCGAGTGGTCCGCAGGCTATAACCAGCCCTTCGGGCTGCTGCACGTGGACTTCGAAACCCTGGAGCGGACGCCCAAGGCCTCCTACTTCTGGCTGCAGGAGCTCATCGAGGAACGCGACCTCGCCGACGCAGCCGGTGCCGCCATCGCCCAGGCGGCAGCCGCGGATGACCTCGTTACGGAAGCGCCCGACGACGGCGTGGCCCCGCTGGGTGCCACCGCGTAGGGAGGCTTAGAGCAGGTCGAGCGTGGCCAGCTGCTTGGCCATGCCTGCACCGTCCGGGGAATAGATCCACGGCACCCTGGAGGCAGTGTGGTCCCCGTCTTCGGAATGGCCGCCGGCAAATACTGACTCGCTGACGGACAGCTGGCGGATGGCGATGGCCGCAACCTTCTCCGGGTTTTCTGTCGCGAAGCCGGAGTAGATGGCCTCATCATGCTGGCCGTTGTCCCCGATCAGGAGCCACTGCATGTCCGGGAACTCCTTGCTGAGCCGTTCCAGGTTGCGGTGCTTGTGGTCCTGGCCGCTGCGGAACCAGCGGTCCTGGGTCAGGCCCCAGTCCGTCAGCAGCAGGGCACCGGAAGGGTACATGTTGCGGTTCAGGAACCGGGCCAGGGTGGGCGCCGCATTCCAGGGACCGGTGGACAGGTAGATGACCGGAGCGTCGGGGTGCTCGATGGTCAGCCGGTCCAGCAGCACGGCCATCCCGGGGGTAGCCATGCGCGCGCGCTCGCTCAGGACGAACGTGTTCCACAGTGCCAGGAACGGCCGGGGCAACGCAGTCACCATCACGGTGTCATCGATGTCGGACACGATGCCGAATTTCACGTCCGGTGCGATCACCCGGATCCGCGCTTCGACAGGTTCGGTCCCTTCCGCCTTGAGGAGCGCCGTGTGCCAGCCCGGCGTGAGCTGGACGTCCACCTCTGTGTCGATCAGGCCGCCGCGGTCTGCCTGGACGTGGGTGACCACATCGCCAATGGTGATTTCGACGTCGGTGAACTGCAGCGGCACACCGGTGAAGGCACGCCAGCCGCGCACGTTCTGGTTGCCGTTCCGGGCTTCGTGTTCGGCTTTGCTGCCGGGCAACGGCTTCTGGGTCATCAGCACCCGGCCCAGCACCCTGACCTGGGTGGTGGATCCGTAGCCCTGGTAGGCGATGGTCTGCGGAACGAACTTCCAGCGCCTGGCCAGTTGGATCCGGACACTGTTGAAAGTGTCGGAAACCCGGTGCGCGAGCCGGAAGACCTGGTTGCCGGACACTCCGTTCCCGCTGTCCAGGTCCTGCCGGGGAGGGTGTGTTGCGTTGTGGGGCGAATTCTGCGGAGCCTTGTCCATGGGTCCACTCTGCCACAGGGCGGCAGCCGGCGAGGAGACTCCTTAGCGTGGAGGATGCTCTATGACGTCAGCCCTGCCCAAGGATCCCGCGCAGGGTCTGGGCGTTCCGCACTGCGTTGCCGCCGCCGTCGTTATTGAAGTAGGCGTACACGTCCAGGCCGTCACCCTCCCACCCACGGATGCGGTCTGCCCACCAGTGCATGTCCGCGTCTGAATAGGAGCCGGCGTAAAGGTGCTGGTGGTCGGGTCCATGCAGCCGGACATAGGTGAACGGCGCCGTGGTGCGCAGGATGCAGGGGAGGTTTGCCCCGCTCATGATGCAGTAGGCCGCCTGGTGCCGCTCCAGGAGGGCGAACACCTCCGGGCAGTCCCACGTGGGGTGCCGGAATTCCACTGTCACCCGGATCCAGGAGGGGACCGCCGCCAGGAAGTAGTCCAGCCGGGCGTCATCGCGCTCCATCTGCGGGGGCAGTTGGACCAGGAGGACGGCCCTCTTGTCGCCCAGTTCATGCCAGCACCGCTCAATGCGCTCCAGCCATACCTCCGGCGAGTACAGCTTCCTGGCATGGGTGAGCCCGCGCGGGGCCTTGACGGACATGGTAAAACCGGCGGGGAGGCGCTGGTTCCAGCCGGCGAAGGTGGTGTCGCGTGGCCAGCGGTAGAAGCTGGCGTTCAGTTCAACGGTGCTGAACCGGGAAACGTAATGCTGCAGGCGGTCCCTGGCAGGCAGCCTGGGCGGGTAGAGGACGTTCTCCCAGTGGTCGTAGCTCCAGCCTGAGGTGCCGATGTGGACTGCCATTCCTGCAGGCTACATCGGATTGTGCCCGTGACCGGCGCCATACTGTGGCAATGTAAGGTCATGGCGCTCATTGAAGATTATGCGGTAGTTGGTGACCTTCAAACCGGGGCACTCGTGAGCAACGAAGGCTCCATCGACTGGCTCTGCCTGCCACGCTTCGACTCCCCGGCATGCTTCAACGCGCTGCTGGACACGCCCGAGGCCGGCCGCTGGCTGCTGGCGCCGGAAAACGGCGGGCCGTGCACCCGGCGGAGCTACCGGGACGGGAGCCTGATCCTGGAGACCGAGTGGGAAACACCGGACGGGACGGTGCGCGTCATCGACTTCATGCCGCCCCGCGACGCCGTGGCGGACATCGTCCGCATCGTGGAGGGCGTCAGCGGCACGGTGAAGATGCACGGCGAACTGACGCTGCGGTTCGATTACGGCCACATCATTCCCTGGGTCCGCAGGGACAAGCGCGGGCTGCACGCCATCGCCGGTCCGGACGCCGTCTACTTTGTCACCCCCGCGCCCCTGCACGGCGAGAACATGCACACCGTCAGCGACTTCACCGTCAGCGCCGGTGAACGGGTCCCGTTCGTGCTGACGTGGGCACCCAGCCACGTGGGCCGGCCCCACACGGTGGACGCCGAGAAAGTCCTGGACACCACGTACGCCTTCTGGCGCGGCTGGGCCTCGCAGTGCACCGTGAAAGGGAAATACCAGGACGCCGTGGTGCGTTCCCTCGTGACCCTGAAGGCCCTCACCTACGCGCCCACCGGGGGCATCGTAGCCGCCGTCACAACATCGCTGCCGGAACAGCTGGGCGGGCCGCGCAACTGGGACTACCGGTACTGCTGGCTGCGCGACGCCACCATGACGCTCCAGGCGCTCCTGGCCGCCGGGTATACCGCCGAAGCGGCGGCCTGGCGGGACTGGCTGCTGCGCGCCGTGGCCGGTGATCCGGCGGACCTGCAGATCATGTACGGGATCCACGGTGAACGGCGCCTGCCGGAGATGGAGCTGGCCTGGCTGAAGGGTTATGAGAACTCCTCGCCGGTGCGCATCGGCAACGGGGCGGCGGAACAGCTCCAGCTGGACGTTTGGGGCGAAGTGCTGGACTGCCTGGCGTTAACCCGCAACTCGCTGCTGAAGCACACCGATGAGGCCTGGGACCTCCAGTGCACCCTGATGTCCCACCTCGAAACCATCTGGGACCAGCCGGACAACGGGCTGTGGGAAATGCGCGGCCCGCGCCGGCACTTCACGCACTCCAAGGTGATGGCCTGGGTTGCCGCGGACCGGATGGTGAAGGGCGTCCGGGAATCCGGGCTTCCCGGCCCTGTTGAGCGGTGGGAAACGCTGCGGGACACCATCCACCGGGACGTTATGGAGAACGGGTTCGACGCCGCGCGCAATACCTTCGTTCAGTCCTACGGCAGGCCGGAGCTGGACGCCAGCCTCCTCCTGATTCCGCGGGTGGGCTTCCTCCCGCCCGATGACCCGCGGGTCATCGGGACCATCGAGGCCATCCAGCGCGAGCTCACGGAGGACGGTTTTGTGCTGCGCTACCGTCCCGCCGAGAGCGACGACGGGCTGCCGGGTGATGAGGGCGTCTTCCTGGCGTGTTCCTTCTGGCTGGTGGAAGCCCTGCTCGGCGCGGGCCGGCACGAGGAGTCCACGCAACTGTTCGAACGCCTGCTGGAACTTCGTAATGACGTGGGGCTGCTGAGCGAGGAGTGGGCGGTCAAAGCCGGCCGCCAGCTGGGCAACACACCCCAGGCCTTCAGCCACTTCGCGCTTGTGACTAGCGCTTTGGAGCTCCATCAGGATACGGTTCGCCGGAGTGATACCCCCATACCGCAGGAGTCTGCGGAAACGCGCTGAGGCGGCGCGTGCCGGGGTGTGGCTTCTCCTTCGCGAATTAGATAAGTATACTTACTAACACCTCATGGGAGTGCTCCCAGAAGCACAGCGCCGTGAATCGACGGAGGAGTGATTTATATGGCCGGGTACTTTGAGCTCGTGGATGCGCCTGATGGCGGCTATCGGGTCAAGATGATGGACGGGGCCGGGAACCTGATGGCCATTTCGGTGACCTTTCCTACCAAAAGGGCGGCTGCTGCCGGCGTGGCGATGGCCCGCGAGATTGCCGGTACGGGGCTTATCCGGGACAAGAGCCACGACGGCGCCGGGACGGTGATCCGGGAGCGTGTCCGGCCCGTCGCCACGCCGAAGGAAGAAGCGGCCCGGCGCAAGAAGGCTCCGGAAGCCCGGCGGGCTGCGGTCAGCTGATGGCCCCCACCCGCATGTCACCCCCTGGCGGACTGCGCCGGGGGGTTCTCTTTGACGTTGACGGGACGCTGATCGACTCGTCCTACATCCACACCATGTCCTGGTGGGGCGCCTTCCGCCAGTACGGCTACGACATCCCGATGGCATCGATCCACCACTTCGTGGGCATGGGCGGCGACCGGTTAGTGGACAGTCTGCTGCCATCCGACCGGGACCGCGAGGCGGACGGGGACATCATGTCCAGCCACGGCGCCCTGTACGCCTCCCACTGGCCCGCCCTGCGCGCCTTCGACGGTGCCAAGGACCTGCTCGCCCAGTGCCACGCCGGTGGGCTTGCGGTTGCGCTCGCCTCCTCCGCACGGATGAAGGACCTGCAGGTCATGAAGGCCACGCTCGACGCCGACGCTTTTATCGACGGGGCCACCAGCGCCAACGACGCCAAGGAAAGCAAGCCCGCCCCGGACATCCTGGTGGCAGCGCTGGAGGCCATCGGCGTGGATGCCGGTAATGCCGTCTTCGTGGGTGATGCCGTGTGGGACATGAAGGCTGCCGCGGCCCTTGGCATCCCGTCGGTGGGAGTCACGTGTGGCGGGATCAGTGCCGCAAAGCTGCGTGATGCCGGAGCTATCGAAATCTATGAGGGGCCGCGTGACCTCCTCAATAACTTGACCTCAAGCGCCATCGGCCGGCTGCTCGCGGACCAGCCCTAGCTTCCCCGGGCAGGCTTAGACGATCTGCCCGCCGGTGACGGCGTCCTCGTCACCGGCATTCGCCGGCTTGTCCCAGGACACCGCAACCCGCACCGATCCGTCGTCGTTCCGTTCGATGTCCGTCACGACGTCGGACGCGCTGGCACCCATCTCAACGATCCTGGTGCGGTAGCTGTTGACGAGTTCTTCGAGGCTTGCTTCCGTCCATTCGCCGGGCCGCATGCGTGTGGAGATCTCGACCGGTTCCGGCTGGTACAGCGACATGGTGTTCCTCTTTCACTCGGGCGTGTTCGGATCTGGCCCTTCCTACGCTAGAAGCCACCGGCCGGGACGACAAGTATTTGATCAGCCTGCTTACTTTTTTTGCCCGAAGCCGATAGCGTCGAAGGACGGGCCTTCCGCCCTCCTGCATGAGCATCAGAGAAAGGGAAACTGTGAAAGCACTGACCTGGCAAGGAAAACGCTCGGTAAGCGTGGAAGAAGTACCGGATCCCGTCATCCAGGAGCCTACCGATGCGATCGTCCGGATCACGTCCACGGCGATCTGCGGCTCCGACCTGCACCTGTACGAGGTCCTCGGCCCCTACATGCACAAGGGCGACGTGATCGGCCACGAACCCATGGGCATCGTGGAGGAAGTGGGAAGCGCGGTCACCAACCTTCGCCCGGGCGACCGGGTGGTCATTCCCTTCAACATCTCCTGCGGCCACTGCTACTTCTGCTCCCAAGGGCTGCAGTCCCAGTGCGAAACCACCCAGGTGAAGGACAAGGGCTCCGGAGCCGCCCTGTTCGGCTACTCCGAGCTATACGGCTCCGTCCCGGGCGGCCAGGCGGAGTACCTGCGCGTACCGCACGCCGACTACGGCCCCATAAAAGTGGGAACAGAGCTCCCCGACGAGCGCTACCTGTTCCTCTCCGACATCCTTCCCACAGCATGGCAGGCCGTGGAGTACGCCAACGTCCCGCCCGGCGGAACCCTTGCCGTCTTCGGGCTGGGACCCGTGGGCCAGTTCGCCGGCCGGATCGGCGTACAGCGCGGCTACCGCGTGGTGGGAGTGGACCCCGTTCCGGAACGCCGGGAGATGGCCGCGCGGCACGGCGTGGAAACGTTCGACTACACCAAGACCATTGCGGACGAACTGCGGGACATGACGTCCGGAAGGGGCCCCGACGCCGTCGTTGACGCCGTCGGCATGGAAGCCCATGGGTCCCCTGTCGCCGGCTTCGCGCATCAGGCACTGGGGCTGCTGCCGGACAAGCTGGCGCAGAAGGCTATGGAAACCGCGGGCGTGGACCGGCTGGCAGCATTGCACACCTCCATTAACGCGGTGCGGCGCGGCGGGACCGTGTCACTGAGCGGCGTGTACGGCGGCCAGGCGAGCCCCATGCCGATGCTCACCATGTTCGACAAGCAGATCCAGCTGCGGATGGGCCAGTGCAACGTGCGGAACTGGACCGATCACCTGCTGCCGCTCGTGGAGGACGACGCCGATCCGCTGGGTGTGATGGACCTCGTCACCCACCGTTCGGGCCTGGAGGGCGCGCCGGCGTTGTATGAGAAGTTCCAGAAGAAAGAGGACGGCTGCATCAAGGTGGTCCTCAAACCCGGTACCTGAGTCCCGCGCTTAAGTCCCGAGGGGGCGGGCGGCTGCTCCGTCAGCACAGGCTGTTCAACGCCGCCTGGGCGACGTCCTGCAGTTCAGGGATCAGCGGGTTGAGGTCCAGCGTGGGCGGTGCCGGCGGGTAGGCAACTGACACTGTCAGTTGCTTCCTGCCGTCCTCGCTGGTCATGGAGATGGTGCCGTAGCCGTCCACGTCCCCGGGAAGCCCATAGTAGAAACGGTTATTGCAGGTGTCATTCCAGCGACGCAGGGCAAAACCGTAATACTGCGTGTAGCTGCCCTTCATGGCCTCAACTGATTCCGGTGCCAGCAGCCTGCCCTCCAGCAGCGCGCCATAGAACCCGTTTACTTCCTCCACCGTGGAGACGGCGCCGGCGGAGGGCAGTTCCCCGAGCCACGCCGGCCGGGCCACGTCCACGTGCTTCCCTTCGACCGTGATGAAGCCGTGGACCATTGCGGGCGGCGGGTGCCCGTTCCCCAGCCGGGTGGCGTCCAGGCCCAGGGGCCCGGCGACGTCGGCGGCCAGTACCCGCCCAATCGCTTGTCCGCGGAGGCGCTGGACGATGAGGGCGAGTGCCGTGTAGTTGGACCGCGAGTAGTCGAAAACGTTCGCCAGCCTGCCCTGCCAAGGTACGGTGGCCGCCAAAGCCAGCTGCTGTTCGAGGTTGAGCGGGCGGTTCATCGTCTCCTCCCACCTGCCTGACGCCAGCAAGGGAATGGAGAAATCGGGGATTCCTGATTCATGGGTCAGGAGCTGCCGCACGGTGACCGGCCCGGGGGGACGCAGCACCGTTCCGAATTCAGGGAGGTAGGCGCTGACCTGGGCATCGAGGTCAAGCCTGCCCTCCTCCACCAGCTTCAAAACTGAGACAGCCACCAACGATTCGGTGATGCCGCCGATGTGGACGGGATCATCAACCGTTGCCCGTTCCCGGGTCTCAACGCTCCGGACGCCGGCCGCGTGGGTCCAGGTACTGTCGCCGTTCCTGACGGCAATAAGGACCGCCGGGGCGCCCTCCTCAATCATCCGGGCGCTGAAGGCCTCGAGGTGAGCGTAGGCAGCGGGTTTGTCCTGGTCCGGGGGCGGCGGGGGATCTCCGGTGCAGCCCGCAGTGGATACCGCCAGCAGGGCTGCGCACAGGACGGCTGTGATCCGCGTCCACCTGCAGGCCGGGTGTGTACCCATGGACCTATTCTTCCCCCAACCAGGTAGCAGTAACTGCCGTTTTGAGCCTCCAAAACGACAGTTACTGCTACCCAGTTGGGCCGGGACCCTTGGGTGGCGGCGGAGCGCCTAGGTGAGGCGGACCTGCCGGTTCATGTCCTTGTAGAGCAGGTAGCGGAACTCGCCCGGGCCGCCGGCGTAGCAGGCCTGCGGGCAGAAGGCGCGCAGCCACATGAAGTCGCCGGCCTCCACCTCAACCCAGTCGTTGTTCAGCAGGTACATGGCCTTGCCCTCCAGGACGTACAGGCCGTGCTCCATCACGTGGGTTTCCGGGAACGGGATGACGCCGCCGGGCTGGAACGTCACGATGTTCACCTGCATGTCGTGGGCCAGGTCGTTGGAGTCCGTGAAGCGGGTGGTCTTCCAGGCGCCGTTGGTGTCCGGCATCGCCGTCGGCTCCACGTCGTTTTCGTTGGTGACGAAGGACTTGGCTTCGAACCCCTCCAGGCGTTCGTAGGCCTTGCGGATCCAGTGGAAGGAAACAACGTCGTCGGACACGTTCTCCAGGCCCCACTCGGAACCCGCAGCCAGGTAGGCGTAGCCACCTTCCTCCAGCTGGTGCAGTTCCCCGTCCAGGGTGAGGTTGACCCTGCCGCGGGTCACGAAGACGACGCCTTCCACGCCGGCCTCGAATTCGGCCTTGGGCGCGCCGCCGCCCGGGCCGATCTCCACGATCAGCTGCGAGAACGTGGTGGCGAAGCCCGAGATGGGGCGGGCGATGATCCAGGAGCGGGTGTTCGAAAAGCCCGGCAGGTTGGACGTGACGATGTCCGTCATAACGCCCTTCGGGATCACCGTGTACGCCTCGGTGACGATGGCCCGCTCCGTGGTCAGGTGGGTCTGCGGCGGCAGTCCGCCGGTGGGGGAGTAGTACTTGCCCATGGAAGAGATCCTTACTTAGGAGTTGGAAGTGGTGGCGAGCCGCGGGTGCGCCAGTCCGGTGAGCTGGGGGAGTCCGACGCCGGCCAGCGCCTGCACTTCGTCCGCACCGACGGCGCCGCACTGGACGCCGCGCAGCACGAACGCGGCCAGCGCCCGGGCCGTTGCGGGTTCGTCCATCACGCCGCCTGCGGTCTGCTCCACGTAGTTGCGGAGGCGTGCAGCGGCGGCCGGAAGGCCCTGCCGGTAAAAGGCGTAGGTGGCCGCGAACCTGCTGGGCAGCTGGGCGGGGTGCAGGTCCCAGCCCTGGTAATAGCCGCGCTCCAGCGACCGCCGGACCAGCCGGCCGTGCAGCTGCCAGGCGTTCTCGACGTTGTCGCCCACCGGGATGATGTTGGTGGAACCGTCCGACAGCCGGATGCCCGTGCCGGCAACTGCCAGCTGCATGACCTCCTTGGCAAAGTCGGCCACCGGGTGCTCCATGGACTGGTACTCCGCGGAAATCTGGAGCGACGCCGAGTAGTCGTAGGTGCCGTAGTGCAGGCCGCTGATCCGGCCCGGGACGGCATGCGGCAGCTGGGCTACGGGGGAGGTGCCCTCCGGTCCGAGGATCAGCTGCGGCGTTTCCACCTGGACCTCGAAGCGCAGCCGGCCCGCGGGCAGCCCGTGCACTTCCTCCAGCCGGGACACCGCGTAGTCCATCGCCTGGACCTGGGCCACGGTGGTGACCTTGGGCAGGGTCAGGACCAGCCCCTCCGGCAGTTCGCCGGCGGCCGCCAGGCCGGAGACGAAGAGGTCCAGGGTGCGCAGTCCGCGGGCCCGGGTGGGGGCCTCGAAGCATTTGAAGCGGATGCCGATGAACGGAGGCGCAGAGCCGGCCGCGGCTGCGGCGGCCACCGCGGAGGCCGCGGCAACCGCGGCGGCGTCCTCGGCGTCGTCGCCCCTGTCCCCGAAGCCATCCTCGAAGTCCAGCCGGAGGTCCTCGATGGGTTCGCTGGCCAGCTTGGCTTCCACGCGGGACGCCACAGCTTCTGCGAGGCCGGGCTCCTGGCCCAGCAGGGCGCCGAGCTTCCCGTAACCGCCGTGCGCGGCGACGGCGGCCTGAGCTTCCGCTCCCCAGTCGGACGCGAGCGACGGCGTGAAGCGGTCCGCGGGGACGTAGACGGTGTGGACGGGCTGGCGGGAGCCGTCGTCGCCCGGGTAGTTCCGTTCCAGCAGCCGGTCCGTCGCGGCCAGCTGCCCGTCGATCTGTGCCAGGTCCCCGGGCGACAGTGAGGGCTTGGATGTTGCCGCCATGCCTCAGCCCACCAGTTCGTAGGCCGGGGTGGTGAGGAAATCGGTGTAGTCGTCCGAGAGGCAGATATCCGCGATCAGTCCGCTGGCCGGCTGGTAGTAGCGCTGGAACGCTTCGTCGCCCACCTCGGTGCGGAGCCGTTCGGTTTCCTCACCCAGGATCCGTTCCACGAGCTCCTTGGTCACGGTGTTGCCGCTGTCAGCCAGGACCGACTTGTTCCGGATCTGCTGCCATACCTGCGAGCGGGAAATCTCGGCGGTTGCCGCGTCCTCCATGAGATTGTGGATGGCCACGGCACCGTTCCCGGACAGCCACACGGCCGTGTAGGCGACGGCGACGTAGAGGTTCAGCCGCAGTCCGGCCTCGGTGACCTGGCCCTCGGCGGAGGTGACGTCCAGGAGCTGCTCAGCCGTGACGTTGACCTCCGGGCGCTGCCTGTCCAGCTGGTTGGGCTTGTCGCCGAGGACGGCGTCGAACACCTCGCGGCAGGTGGGGACCAGGTCCGGGTGGGCCACCCAGGATCCGTCGAACCCGTCGTTGGCTTCGCGGGTCTTGTCCGCGCGGACCTTGGCGAAGGCGGCCTCGGTGACCTCGGGGTGGCGGCGGTTGGGGATCACGGCCGCCATGCCGCCCATGGCGAAGGCGCCGCGCTTGTGGCAGGTCTTGACCAGCAGTTCGGTGTAGGCGCGCATGAACGGTGCCGTCATGGCCACCGACGCGCGGTCCGGCAGGACGAACTCCTCGCCGGCGTCCCGGAAGTACTTGATGATGCTGAAGAGGTAGTCCCAGCGGCCGGCGTTCAGGCCTGAGGCGTGGTCCCGGAGTTCGTAGAGGATCTCGTCCATTTCGAACGCGGCCGGGATGGTCTCGATCAGTACGGTGGCGCGGATGGTGCCCTGGTTCAGGCCGAGGTAGTCCTGCGCGAACACAAAGACGTCGTTCCACAGCCGTGCCTCAAGGTGGCTTTCCATCTTGGGCAGGTAGTAGTACGGTCCCTGCCCGTTGAGGACCAGCTGCTTGGCCACGTGGAAGAAGTGCAGTCCGAAGTCCACCAGGGCGCCCACTGCAGGTGCGCCGTCGATGATCATGTGCTTTTCCTGCATGTGCCAGCCGCGGGGGCGGGCCACCACGACGGCGAGCGGCGCGTCCGTGCGGAGCCGATACTCCTTGCCTTCCTCCGAGGTGTAGCTCAGCGTGCCCTGGGCTGCATCACGGAGGTTCAGGATGGCGTCGATGACGTTGCCCCAGGTAGGCGTGCTGGCGTCCTCGAGGTCCGCAAGCCACACCTTGGCACCCGAGTTGAGGGCGTTGATGGCCATCTTTGCCGGGGAAGCGGGGCCGGTCATTTCAACACGGCGGTCCTGCAGGGCTGCCGGCGCCGGTGCGACCTTCCAGTCGCCGTCGCGCACGTCCTGTGTTTCCGGCAGGAAGTCCAGCTTTCCGGTCTCGGCCACGCGCTGGCGCTTGACGGCGCGGGCCGCCAGGAGCTCGTTGCGGGTGCCGGCAAAGCGCGTGTGAAGCTCCTCCACGAACGCCAGCGCCTTGGGAGTGAGGATCTCCTCTGCGCGGTCGATCGGCCGGGGATCTGTGACTGTGATGGCCATTTCTGGTCCTTTCCTTTGGCTGGAAGCGGGGCGGTGAATCAGGCGCTGGCCAGGGCGGCAACGGGAACCGCGGCGGCATCCCCGGCCGGTTCGGCCGTGGCTGCCACGTTGGCGGAACGTGCGGCCGCGGCTACAGCTGCAGCAACGTCGGCCGCCACGTGGGGATCGAAGACGCTGGGGATAATGTAACTGGCATTGAGCTCGTCGTCAGCCACCCGGTTGGCAATCGCCTCGGCGGCGGCCACCAGCATGTCCGGCGTGATGTCCGAGGCTCCTGCGTCCAGCAGGCCGCGGAAGAAGCCGGGGAACGCCAGCACGTTGTTGATCTGGTTGGGGAAGTCGCTGCGGCCGGTGGCCACCACGGCGGCGTGCCGGGATGCGATGACGGGATCGATCTCCGGGGTGGGGTTGGCCATGGCAAACACGATGGCATCCCTTGCCATCGAGGCCACCTGCTCCTCGCCGATCACGTGCGGGGCGCTGACGCCGATGAACACGTCCGCACCCTTGAGTGCATCGTGCAGGGTGCCGGAGAAGCCTTTTTCGTTGGTGTTCGAGGCAATCCAGCTGCGGTGCTCGTCGTCGTACTTCTCACCGGCGTGGATGGCTCCGGAGCGGCCGGCGGCGATGATGTGCTGCGCGCCCTGGGCCTTCAGGAGCTGGATGATGGCGGAGCCGGCGGCGCCCACGCCGGAGACCACGATCCTGACCTCGGAGAGCTTCTTGCCCACTACGCGCAGGGCGTTGACCAGGGCGGCCTGGGTGACGATCGCGGTGCCGTGCTGGTCGTCGTGGAACACCGGGATGTCCAGTTCCTCGCGGAGCCGGTTCTCGATCTCGAAGCAGCGGGGCGCGGCGATGTCCTCGAGGTTGATGCCGCCATAGACGGGGGCCATGGCCTTGGCGATCATGATGATCTCCTCGGTGTCCTGCGTGTCGAGGCAGACCGGCCAGGCATCAACGTTGGCGAACTGCTTGAACAGCGCAGCCTTGCCCTCCATGACCGGCAGGGCGGCAGCCGGGCCGATGTTGCCCAGGCCCAGGACCGCGGAGCCGTCGGTGAGGACGGCGATGGTGTTGCGCTTGACGGTCAGGTTCCGGGCCGCTGCCGGGTCCTCGGCGATGGCGAGGCACACGCGGGCGACGCCGGGAGTGTAGGCACGGGACAGGTCGTCGCGGTTGCGCAGGGCTACCTTGGGGACGACTTCGAGCTTGCCGCCGAGGTGCATCAGGAAGGTGCGGTCAGAAACATGCTGGACGGTGACGCCGTCGAGCGCGTTCAGGGCGTCTTTGACCCTTTCGGCGTGGGCATCGTCCGTGGTGTTGCAGGTGACGTCGACCACGAGCGTCTCGTGGTGGGACTCACTGACATCCAGGGCCGTGATCGCGGCTCCGGCAGCACCGACCGCCGCGGCCAGTTCGCTGGTGGCGCTGAAGCTCGAGGGTGCTTCCACGCGCAGGGTGATCGAATTTCCGGGGCTGGGGTTCGCCATTGAATGTCCTCCTGTTGGGCCTTGTCCGGGCGGCTTGCTCGTCCGAATGTTTTCGTATTATGGATATTATTATCTACTTTGTGGAATTACAAGCCCTTGAACAGTTTCATCGCGCCGGGCGGGGCCGTGCTGTATCTTGGGACCACTAGGGCAATTCTTTTCACCATGCGGATAAGACTTGTCGGAATCCGAGTCACAGGAGACTGGTACATGGCTGAAAAAGCCGCTGGAGGCGTGCAGTCCGTTGAGCGCGTCTTCGAACTTCTGGAACTGATCACTGATGCGGGCGGCGACGTCACCCTCAGCGAACTGTCCTCGTCCACGGACCTGCCACTGCCCACCATCCACCGGCTCCTGCGCACCCTGGTGGCACTTGGCTATATCCGCCAGCTGCCCAACCGCCGCTACGCCCTGGGTCCCCGGCTGATCCGGCTGGGCGAAGGTGCCAACAAGCAGTTGGGCGCGCTGGCCCGTCCGCAGCTGAAAACCCTGGTGGACCGGCTGGGCGAAACCTCCAACATGGCGGTGCTGGACTCGGACATGGTGATCTACGTGGCCCAGGTGCCCTCCCTGCACTCCATGCGGATGTTCACCGAGGTGGGGCGCCGCGCCCACACCCATGCCACCGGCGTCGGGAAGGCCATCCTCGCCCAGCTGGACGACGACGTGGTCCGCGGCATCGTTACCCGGGCCGGGATGCCGACTCCCACCATCAAGAGCATCGGCGAGATCGACGAGCTGCTGGCCGACCTCAAGCTCATCCGCGAACGTGGGTACTCCATTGACGAGGAGGAGCAGGAGCTCGGCGTCCGGTGCTTCGCCATGGCGGTGCCCAACGCTCCCACGCCCACCGCAATCTCTGTCTCCGGCCCGGTCTCCCGGGTTGACGAACACTTTGCGGACAAAGCCGTCCCGGTCCTCCGCGAGGCCGCCCAGGCCATCTCGGACGAACTGAACCGCACCTGACCTCCCTGGCCGTAACGGCCCTGCCAACACGCTGACGACGGCGGCCCCTCCTTCCCGGAGCGGGCCGCCGTCGTCATTTGGCTGCCTGGTTAGTGCTCTGCCGCCTTTTCCGCGGCCTCGACCCGGACTTCCTTGCCGTCGCAGTCGATGAGCTTGCCGCCTTCGAAGCGGTCGCCGTCGGCCAGGCACTTCAGGTCCTCTTCCCGGACCACGCGTTCGGTGCCGGCCACAAAGACGGACTGGTTGTCCGAGTTGCCGGCCTTGAGGTGGTTGAACAGCAGGTTCAGGAGGATGGCCATCACGGCGGCGGAGCTGATGCCGGAGTGGAAGATGGTGCCGAACCAGGACGGGAACTGGTCGTAGAAGGCCGGTGCGGCGATGGGGATCATGCCGAACCCGATGGATGCCGCCACGATGATCAGGTTCATGTTGTTCTTGTACTCAACCTTGGACAGCGTGCGGATGCCGCTGGCGGCCACGGTTCCGAAGAGGACGACGCCGGCGCCGCCCAGGACGGGGGTGGGCACCGCTGCGACCACCCGGCCAAGCACGGGCAGCAGGCCGAGGATCACCAGGATCAGGCCGCCGGCGCTGACCACGAAGCGGCTTTTCACGCCGGTGATGGCCACGAGGCCCACGTTCTGGGCGAAGGCGCTTTGGGTGAAGGAGTTGAACAGCGGGGAGATGGCGCTGGAGAGCATGTCCGCACGCAGGCCGTCGCCGATCCGCTTGGAGTCCACCTTGGTGCCAACGATCTCGCCCACGGCGATGATGTCCGCGGAGGTTTCCGTGAGCGTTACCAGGATGACGATCAGCATGGAGATGATGGCGGCGATCTCGAACACTGGCGGTCCGAAGGCGAACGGGGTGGGGAAGGCGACGATCTCGCCCTGGCCAACCTTGGAGAAGTCGGCCATGCCGAACGCGAAGGCAATCACGGTGCCCAGGACCATCGCGAGCAGGATGGAGAGCCGTGAGATCGCGGCGCTGCCCACCTTGCTCAGGAGCAGGACGATGGCCATGGTGGCTGCGGCCAGGCCGATGTTGGCCATGCTGCCGTAGTTCTCGGCTGTCCTGTTTCCGCCCATGGCCCAGTTGGCGGCCACCGGCATCAGCGTCAGGCCGATGGTGGTGATGACCGTTCCGGTGACCACCGGCGGGAAGAACCGGATTATCTTCGAGAAGAGCGGGGTGATCAGCAGGCCGATCAGGGACGCCGCAATGACCGATCCGAACACTGCCTGGATTCCCCCGCCGCCGTGCACGATGGCGACCATGGTGGAGACGCCGGCAAAGGAGACACCCTGGACCAGGGGGAGTTGGGAACCGAAGAAGCGGACGCCGACGGTCTGGAGGATGGTGGCAAGGCCGCCGACGAACAGGCAGGCTGCAATCAGCAGGCCGATGTCCTGTGAGCTCATGCCCGCGGCGGCGCCGATGATCAGCGGCGGGGCGATGATGCCGCCGTACATGGTGAGGACGTGCTGGAAGCCATAGGCGAAGGTGCTGGCGATGGGGAGCCGCTGGTCCTCCGGGCGTGCCTGCTGGTGCTTTTTGCCGGCGGCCGCAGCGGCCAGCTTCTTCTTGGTGTTCATGGCAGACTTTCTTGGTTCATGGCAGACGTCATCGTCTGGCTAACGTTGTCTGGCTAACAGGTGTGGCAAAAACTTTGGGGAAGGCCCGGTGGTTGAGCCCGTCGAGGGTTTCGACGGCTCAACCACCGGTGGCGGTGCGGTTTAGCAGAAGCCGGCGATGCCGGACCAGGCGGCGGGAGCCGGGGCCGCGTCGTCGCGCTGTACGGTGGCCTCGATCAGGCCGTACGGACGGTCGGCGGCGAAGAAGACCTCGTTCGGGTTGTCCAGGCCGAAGGGTGAGAGGTCCACCAGGAAGTGGTGCTTGTTGGGCATGGAGAACTTGATCTCGTCGATCTCGCTGTGGGCCTCAAGGACCTTGGTGCCCATGTCGAACAGGGTCTGCTGCAGGGCGTGGGAGTACTTCTCCGTGAAGCCTTCCAGCAGGAGTGCCTTGACGTCCTCGTAGCTCTTGTTAAAGTCCAGGGTGCTGAAGTCGGTTCCGGTCTTGAAGCGCCAGCGGGCGGAGACGTCCGTGGCAAGGATGCGGTCCGTGGTTTCCGGCAGGGTGGTGTAGCGGTCCTTCGGGTAGCCGACGAAGCCGGACTGGGTGGACTTCAGGACCGTCAGGTCCTTGAGCCCGGAGATCAGGTGGCTGGTGGCGCCGTCACGGACCAGGACGGCGGTGCGGACTTCCTGGCCGTTGCGGACGAAGGAGTGGTCGTGTTCGCTGCCGTGGGCCTGGATGCGGTCCCAGCTGTAGGACTCGGCTTCCCACCGGCCGCCGGTGACCCAGTCGAAGCTGGATGTGAAGTGCTCGCCGAGGCGCAGCAGGAACGCTTCGGGGGAGCCGACGCCGTCGCGGGCGAAGGCGTAGATGGTGTTCTTCTGGGTGTCCGTGGCCACCACGTGGGCGTTGTCGCCCTCCAGGTGGGCCGCGGCGAAGTCGCCCCGCAGCTGCGAGGTCACGTTGAGGTCCTCGATCTCGTGGCGGTTCGTGTCCCGGGTGATCTTGACGACCCGGACCTCCGCCTTGCCGTACTGGTTTTCGCCGAGGATGATCTTGCTGCTCATGGTCTGTTCCCAACTTCCGGTATGTGGAACATAGGTTCCATCACTGAAATTAAGCGCGTGTTACAAGCGCGTTTCCGGTGGAGCCGACCCAACAAAAAAGAGCCGGCATCCATTGATGCCAGCTCATTACGACCCTGCCTGCTGCTCCCAGGTTACGTGACGTGCGCCACGAGTTGCCTATCAGCGTACCCCCGCAAGCCGGTGGTGTACATCACAAGTTGAAAAATCAAATTGTGACCGGACCCGTTGACGGTAAGCGGGGCGTCCCCCTAAGCTTTTCGTATAGCAAAACTTATTTTCCACTTCATGGAATCCCAAAAACCAAGCAGCGACCTCTGGAGGAGGATCAGATGTACCAGCAGGACACGAAGCCGGTTGCACCGGCGAACGCGGCGGCACCCTCGGTCCCGGAGTTCTACCTTCCCCTCGGGGGCGGCACGGACCCGGACTTCTACTTGCCGGCAGACCGGGTGCATGAGCCCAGCCGCTTCTCGCGCTGGATCCACGCCCTCCCGGGCTTCGGCCGGCGGCCGTAACAGGGCTGGCTCCAGCTAGCCCGGCCATTCCTTCCCGGCCCAGGGGTCGTAGTCGGCAATAAGCTCCTCCTGTGGAGGACGCTCAGCCTCGGGAACGTGCTGCAGGTTCACCCGCACCCGGTACCAGAGCGAGCTCGAGCCCCGCATCCCGTCAATGAGTACGTCCGCCGGGTGCAGGGCGGGAACCACGTCCGCATGGCGAACCTTCCACTCCTCGAGGGCCGACTGCGCCTCCAGCTTGGTCTTGGTACGCGCCACTTCGATCAGCGGCATGGTGGACTGCCGGCGGCCCGAGCCGTCACCCGAGCGCGGGGCTTTCTCCGCGGGGCCAAGCTCGGCTGCCCGTGCGAGGAGTCCTTCCAGTGAGCCAACGGCTGTGTCGATGCCGGCGTGGGGATCGCCGACGTCGGCGAAACGCTCGAGCACCGTGGGCACCGTGAATTGTTCGGGCCGAATGGAGCGGACCTCGTCCCAGGCGAGCGGCGTGGACACCCGGGCGTCGGGCAGGGACCGGACCGAGTACGCTGACGCCACGGTCCGGTCCTTTGCATTCTGGTTGAAGTCGACAAACACGCTCTCGCCGCGCTCCTCCTTCCACCACCGTGCGGTGGCGAGGCCGGGAGCCCGGTTCTCAACCTCGCGCGCGAGGGTTTCCGCCGCCAGCCGGACATCGCGGTACGACCACTCCGGGGCGATGCGCACCAGGATATGCAGACCCCGCGACCCGCTGGTTTTCGGCCAGCCCACCAGTCCCACGTCCTCCAGCACTTCCTGGGCCACATACGCGACGTCCACGATCTGTGACCAGTCCACCCCCGGCATGGGATCGAGGTCCACCCGCAGCTCGTCAGGATGCTCAAGGTCCTCCGCGCGCACCGGGTGGGGGTTGAGGTCCAGGCAGCCGAGGTTGATGACCCACGCCAGCCCCGCCGCATCCCGGATGACGGCCTCCTCGGCCGACGTCCCGGAGGCGTAGTGCAGCGTAGTGGTGTCGATGAACGGGGGATGGTTCTCGGGCACACGCTTCTGGAAGAACGGCTCGGCGTCGATGCCCTTCGGGAAGCGTTTGAGCACCATCGGCCGGCCGCCCGCGCCGCGCAGTGCCCCCTCCGCGACGGCCAGGTAGTAGCGCACCAGGTCCAGCTTGGTCAGCCCAGGCCCGGGAAACACCAGCTTGTCCGGGCTGGAGATGCGGACCTCAACACCCTCGATGTCCAGGATCTCGGCCGGCGTCTTTGACGGAGTCATGCCGCCACGCTAGCAGCGGCTGACCAGCCATAACAGTGGCTGACGTCAGCCGTTCACCAGCCTGCGTGCCGCGGCCGAGTGCTCGGCGATGAGCCCGGCGACGTCCAGGCCCGGAATCTGCCCGTCCAGCACGCGCCATTGCCCGCCGACCATCACCCGGTCCGCCCGGTCCGCGGCGCAGAGCAGCAGCGCCGCGATGGGATCATGGCTGCCGGAGAAACGCAGGTCATCCAGCCGGAACAAGGCCAGGTCAGCCTGCATCCCCGGCGCCAACTGGCCCAGTTCCGGACGGCCCAGCACGGCGGCCGAGCCCCGTGTTGCCCAGCCGAGCGCCCGCTCCACGGGCACGTCGGCCCCGTAGCGCAGCCGCTGGAGATACAGTGCCTGCCTGGCCTCGAGGATCATGTTGGAGGCATCGTTCGACGCCGAGCCGTCCACTCCCAGCCCCACCGGAACTCCCGCGTCTTCCAGTTCCAGGACGCGGGCAGTCCCGGATGCCAGCCGCATGTTGGAGGTAGGGCAATGCGCGACGCCGGTCCCCGCCGCGCCGAGGCGGGCGATCTCCGCGTCGCTGAAGTGGATGCCGTGGCCCAGCCAGGTGCGGTCTGTCAGCCAGCCGACGCTGTCCAGGTAGTCAACGGTCCGCAGCCCGAACATTTCGCGGCAGAAGTCTTCCTCGTCCAGGGTTTCCGCCAGGTGCGTGTGCAGCCGGACGTCCAGCCGCCCTGCCAGGGCCGCGCTTTCGGCCATGATTTCCTTCGTCACCGAAAACGGCGAGCAGGGGGCCAGGGCAATCTGGATCACCGCATCCCCGCCGCGCTCGTGGTACTGGCCCACCAGCCGTTCGCTGTCGGCCAGCACTACCTCTGGAGCCTGCACTGTGGACTGCGGCGGCAGGCCGCCGTCGTCCGTTCCCAATGTCATGGACCCCCGGGTCAGCGTGGCACGCATACCCAGCCGCCGCACCGCCTCCACTTCGATATCGATGGCGTTTTCCAGCCCGCCGGGGAAGAGGTAGTGATGGTCGGCGGCGGTGGTGCAGCCGGAGAGCAGCAGTTCGGCCAGGGCCACCGTGGCGGCGAGCTCCAGGTCGCGTGGCGTGAGCCGGGCCCACACGGGGTACAGGTTCTGCAGCCAGGGGAACAGCGGGGCGTTTGCCACCGGACCCCAGGCGCGGGTGAGGGTCTGGTAGAAGTGGTGATGGGTGTTGATCAGGCCCGGCAGCAGCACGTGGTTGCCGGCGTCGAACGTCTGCTGGCAGGGGGCTGACGGCTGTTGCCCAGCGGAAAGCACCTCGACAATGACGCCGCCGCTGACCACCAGCCCGCCGGAGGCGTCCAGGGAGTTTGCGGTGAAGGCGGCCTGTGGATTCCGGATCCAGAGGCGGGGTGCGGCGGCAGGAGCGGGAGGGTGGGTCATTGGCTGTCCTTGTCTGAGCGCAGGTGCGGTAATTCCAGCTCAGTGAGGCCCTGTCTGCTGATCCAGGTACCGGCGGCTGCGGGCAGCGTCGGGTGCCATCAGAGTAGGGAACAAGCTTGACCTGCGTCAACGTCCCCGAATTGTGACCGCCTCCGGCCTGCCCGGTGAAGAACGCGAAACATGAATTTCACATCGCGAAATTAAGTTTTCAAAAAACTATGGCGCGGACCACAATCCGGTGCTAATCTCGATTCTGCCAAAGGCGGGCACCCGGACCCCGGGAAGCTATCTACCAGGCGCAACTTAACCTTCACAGCACATGCTGAAGCCTGGTAACCGTCGCACCTGGTTCTACTGGTCCTGCAAGCGGCAACAGGCTTCCCGGCAATAAGGAAGTCGCATCATGAGTACCACCGTCACGGCCGAGGAATTTTTGGCCAGATCCATCCGGCTGGCAACGGCCAACGTCCTGAACAGCGGAGGCCCCTTCGGCGCCATGATCGTCACCGCGGACGGCAAAACGTTCGACGGCGTCAACCGCGTCACTGCGGACAACGATCCCACGGCCCACGCCGAAGTTACCGCAATCCGCACCGCCTGCCGCGAACTCGGCACCTTCGACCTCAGCGGCGCCGTCCTCTACACCAGCTGCGAACCGTGCCCCATGTGCCTGGCATCGGCACTCTGGGCCCGCGTGGAACGGGTGGTCTTCGCGGCCGACCGCCACGACGCCGCCTCCGTCGGTTTCGATGACGCCGTCTTCTACGAATACTTCAACAACCAGGACAGGGACTCCCTGATGCCGGTATCCAAGCTGGAGCTGGGCGATCCCCAGGCACCGGCCCCGCTGGAGCCGTTCAACACCTGGAACACGCTCGAATCCAGGATCGACTACTAGGCCCGGCGGCTCACCATGACCATCCTGGATTCCTCCCACGACGAGCATTCGGCTCCATCCCCCCGCACCCCCCAGCCGGCGTCAGGCACCCCCAGGCCGCCGGCGTCGAACTCCATCCTTGACCGCTTCTTCCACATCACCCAGCGCGGCTCAACGCTGGCCCGTGAATTCCGCGGCGGCCTGGTCACCTTCTTCACCATGGCGTACATCGTCATCCTGAACCCGCTGATCCTCGGCGGGTTCAGCGCGGACAACGCCCCCACCGACGTTGCCGGGGGCTGGCTCTCCGCCGCCCAGGTAGGCGCCGTCACCGGCCTCACAGCCGGCGTCATGACCATCCTCTTCGGCCTCGTGGCCAACCTGCCGTTCGGCCTCGCAGCCGGCCTCGGAATCAACTCCTTCCTGGCCGTCTCGGTGATCCAGGAAGTCACCTGGGCCGAGGCCATGGGCCTGGTGGTGATCAACGGCATCCTGATCGTGCTGTTCGGCGTCACCGGCGCCCGGACCGCCATCTTCAGGGCCGTGCCCAAGGAACTGAAGGCCGCCATTACTGTCGGCATCGGCCTGTTCATCGCCTTCATCGGCTTCGTGGACTCCGGCTTCGTCCGGGCCACGGCGGGCGGGCCCCCCGTCCAGCTGGGCGACGGCGGCTCCATCACCTCCGTGCCCACCCTGGTGTTCGTCGTCGGCCTCCTGGCCATGGGCATCCTGGTGGCACGCAAGGTCCAGGGCGGCCTGCTGATCGGCATTGTGGGCACCACCGTGCTCGCCGCCGTCGTGGAAGCCATCTTCAAGATCGGCCCGGCCAGCGCCACCAACCCCGGCGGCTGGCACCTGAACACCCCGGTCCTTTCCGGACAGCTCGTCTCGGCGCCGGACCTGGCACTCGTTGGCCAGTTCGACCTCTTCGGTTCGTTCGCCAGGATCGGCGGACTGGCCGCCACTATGCTGGTCTTCACGCTCGTGTTCACCAACTTCTTCGACGCCATGGGCACCATGACCGGCCTCGCCAAGAGCGCCGGTGTGGCCCACAAGGACGGCACCTTCCCCCGGCTCAAGTCGGCCTTCATCGTGGAAGGCATCGGCGCCGTGGCCGGCGGAGCCACCTCCGGCTCCTCCAACACGGTATACATCGACTCCGCGGCCGGGATCGGCGAAGGCGCCCGCACCGGCCTGGCCTCCGTGGTCACCGGAGTGCTGTTCCTGGGCTCGATGTTCCTCACCCCGCTCACCAGCGTGGTGCCGCTCGAGGTCGCCGCCGCGGCGCTGGTGGTGGTGGGCGCGATGATGATGGCGCAGATCCGCGAGATCAAGTTCAGCAAGTTCAGCGTGGCCCTGCCGGCGTTCCTCACCATCGTGACCATGCCGCTGAGCTACTCGATAGCCAACGGCATCGGTGTGGGCTTCGTCAGCTGGGCCATCATCGGGGCCGCATCCGGGAAGGCAAAGAAGATCCATCCGCTGATGTGGGTGGTCAGCGCCGGCTTCCTGGTGTACTTCGCCCGCGGACCCATCAACCTGTTGCTCGGGGCCTAAGTACAGCCCTTGCCGGCGCCCGATCCGGACATCCGCACCCGCAACCGGCTGCGGATGTCCGGGCCGGCAGGCTTTCCGGACAACACGCTTATTCACGCCCTGCTTTCCGAACCTCCCGATAGGAACGACAATGGACACCACCGCCGCGCGGAAGAAGGAGTGCCGCCATGCTTGACCTGATCCCTTCGCTCCACTCCTGGGCGCAGCGGGGTGCGGCCGAACAGTTCGCGGTCGCCACCATCGTGGGCGCAACCGGTTCCGTGCCGCGGCCGGTGGGCACGTCCATGATCGTCACCGCATCAGGTTCCGTGCTCGGCAGCCTCTCCGGCGGCTGCGTGGAAGGCGCCGTGGTGGCGCTCGCGCTCGAGGCAATGGACGACGGCGGAACCCGCCGGAAGACCTTCGGCTTCAGTGCCGCCGACGCATTCGCCGCCGGGCTCACCTGCGGGGGAGAGCTGGACATCCATATTGAGCCGGTGCCCGCGGCTGTGGCCGGTGAAACCGCGCCGCACCCGCTCCGGACCGCGCTGCGGCAACTCGCGGACGCGGGCTCTGGCCAGCCCGTGGCGCTGGTACGCCGCGTGGGCACCCTGGGAGGCGCCGCCGTCGTACTCCATGAGGCAAACTTCCGTGCGGCAGCGTCGCCGGAACTGGCCGGACTTCTTGAGGGAGAGTCCCTCCTTCAGGTGGAAGCCCTGGTCCGCAACGGCGGCGCCGGGATGGTCCGGCTGGCCGGAGCCGGCGGCTGCCTGCCGGACCGCCTGCAAGGTGACCGGCCCCAGGATTCCGGCGCGGCCGCCATCCTGGTGGAATCACGGCTCGCCCCGCCGCGGATGCTGGTGTTCGGCGCCAATGATTTCGGCGCCGCGCTGCTACCGGCCGCCAAGCTGCTGGGCTACCACGTCACCCTGGTGGACGCGCGGCCGGCGTTCGCGTCGCAGCCGCGCTTCGGCGCCGCTGACCAGGTGGTGACGGACTGGCCGCACCGCTACCTGGCAGCCGAATCAGATGCCGGACACCTGGACAGCCGCACCGTGGCGGCCGTCCTCACCCACGACCCCAAATTCGACCTTCCGCTGCTGGAAACCGCGCTCGCCCTGGACCTCGCCTACGTCGGCGCGATGGGGTCCCGCCGCAGCCACCTCCAGCGGGTGGATGACCTCCTGAGCGCGGGCGTCGCGCCTGAGCGGATCGCCCAACTGCATTCACCCATCGGCCTGGACCTCGGCGCCGTCACTCCCGCAGAAGTGGCTGTCTCCATCACGGCGGAGCTCATAGCGTCCCGCAGCCGCGCCGCGAGCTGCACTCCGCTTCGCGAGGCCTCCGGCCCCATCCATCAACACCCCGCGCAGCAGCCGCCGCATCAAGCACCGCGGCAGTCAGCGCCAACAAAACTTTCCCAGGAGATCGCATGGACATGAACACCATCGAGGCGGTGGTCACCACCACCGACCCCGCACAATGGCGCGACGGCGACGCCTGGCTGGCCGGCGGAACGGTCCTTTTCTCCTACGGCAGCTACGCCTTTGGCCCACAGCCGCTCAAACGCCTTTTGGACCTCGGCACCGCCGGCTGGGAACCGGCCACCGTCACCGATGACGGCATCGAGCTCGCGGCCACCTGCACCATCGCCCAGCTGTACAGCCTCCCCGCCGCTTCTGACGTGTCCGGCCGCGGCTGGCCGGGCCTGGACCTGGTCCGCCCGTGCTGCGATTCCTTCGTGGCGTCCTTCAAGGTGTGGAACATGTCCACCGTCGGCGGCAACCTGTGCACCTCGCTGCCTGCGGGGCCCATCATCTCTCTCTGTGCCGGCCTCGGCGGCGTCGCCACAATCCTCGGCCCGGGCGGCACCAGCCGCACCATTCCGGTGGCCGACTTCATCACCGGTGACGCCGCCAACTCCCTGGCACCCGGCGAGCTGCTCCGCAGCGTCCACCTCCCGGCGTCGGCCCTTGCCTCCCGGGCGGCGTTCCGCCGCCTCTCGCTGAGCAACCTCGGCAGGTCCGGGGTGCTGCTCATTGGAAGGCTCGACGGCGGCACCTCCCTGGTCCTGACCGTCACCGCCGCCACCAAACGGCCGGTGCAGCTGCGGTTCGCCGGGCTTCCGGACGCTGACGAACTTGCCGCCGCCCTGGATGACGGCATCCCGGGGGACCTGTACCACGATGACATCCACGGCCTGCCGGCCTGGCGGCGGGACATGACCTACCGGCTCGCGGAGGAGATCCGCGCGGAGCTTGGCGCCCCTGAAGGGGCACCCGGGCTCCCGGTATCCGGTGACTTCTGGCCGCCCCAGGCCGCGGCACCAAGCCAGCCGCCGGGGCACACCACACGTTCGAAAGGGGCCTGAGCATGGCCATCGAGATCAACGGAAATCCTGCTGACGCCGCACCCCGGCCAGGCCAGTGCCTGCGGACCTTCCTCCGCGAGCAAGGCAACCTTGGCGTTAAGAAGGGCTGCGACGGCGGCGACTGCGGCGCCTGCACGGTCCACGTGGACGGAACGCCGGTACACAGCTGCATCTACCCGGCCGTGCGGGCCGAAGGACACGCGGTCACCACCATCGAGGGCCTGGCGGCCGCCTCCGGCAGCGGTGACCAGCTTCACCCCGTGCAGCAGCAGTTCATGGAACGGCAGGGCTTCCAGTGCGGCTTCTGCACCGCGGGCATGCTGATGACGGCCGCCACGTTTGACGACGAACAAAAAGACAACCTGCCGCGCAACCTTAAGGGCAACCTCTGCCGCTGCACGGGATACCGTGCCATCGCCGATGCCGTCTGCGGGCACGCCGGCCACCCGGATCCGCAGGGACCGGGCTCGGGCATCGCCGGGGAAAGCCAGCCGGATCCCGAACCCGGGCAGCTGGGCGACGACGTTCCCGCGCCGGCCAGCCGGGCCGTGGTCACCGGTACCGCCCGCTATACGCTCGACATCCCGCGGGACCAGCAGCAGGGCCTGCTGCACCTGAAAATCCTGCGCTCGCCGCATGCATCCGCCCGCGTCCTCTCCATCAGCACCGAGGCAGCGCTGAAGGTGCCCGGTGTGGTGGCCGTTTTCACCCACGAGGACGCCCCTGCGCAGCTGTTCTCCACCGCCCAGCACGAGCTCTTCACTGATGATCCGGATGACACCCGTGTGCTCGATGACGTGGTGCGGTTTATCGGGCAGCGGGTTGCCGCCGTCGTGGCCGAATCAGTGGGTGCCGCCGAAGCCGGCGTCCGTGCCCTGGAGGTGGAGTACCAGGAGCTGCCCGCCGTTTTCACGCCGCAGGAGGCCCTGCTGCCGGGCGCGCCGCTGGTTCACCCCGGCAAGGACGGCACCGCCTCGCGGATTTCGCGGCCGGACCGGAATGTGGTGGCCGAGCTCCATTCCGAACTGGGCAGCGTGGCCGAGGGCTTCGCTGCCGCCGACTTCATCCACGAACAGACGTACCGCACCCAGCGCGTCCAGCATGTCGCCCTGGAAACGCACGCTGCCATCGCATCGGTGGACGAGGAGGGCCGCCTCCAGGTCAGGACGTCCAGCCAGGTCCCCTTCCTGGTCCGCCGCACCCTGTGCCGGGTGTTCGGGCTGGAAGAGGACCAGGTGCATGTGGTCGCGGGCCGGGTTGGCGGGGGATTCGGCGGCAAGCAAGAAGTGCTCACGGAGGACCTGGTGGCGCTCGCGGCGCTTAAGCTGCAGCGTCCGGTCCAGCTGGAACTCACCCGCACTGAGCAGTTCACCGCCACCACTACCCGGCACCCCTTCACCATCAAGCTTCGCGCCGGCGCCAGTGCGGACGGGCGCCTCACTGCCTTGGAACTGGATGTCCTGACCAACACCGGCGCGTACGGCAACCACGGCCCGGGCGTGATGTTCCACGGCTGCGGCGAGTCACTGGCTGTGTATAAGTGCGCCAACAAGAAGGTGGATGCCCACGCGATGTACACCAACACCGTGCCGGCGGGGGCGTTCCGCGGGTACGGGCTGAGCCAGATGATCTTCGCCATCGAATCCGCCATGGACGAGCTCGCCGTGGGGATTGGCATGGACCCGCTCGAGTTCCGGCGCCGGAACATGGTCCGCGAAGGGGACAACATGCTGTCCACGCAGCCGCAGCCCGAGGAGGACGTCCACTACGGCAGCTACGGGCTGGACCAGTGCCTGGACCTTGTCCGGGATGCCCTGGACCGGGGCCGGGAACGCTACCGGGCCGCCGGGCTGGACGAACTGGGCCCGGAGTGGATGACCGGCGAAGGTGCGGCGCTGTCCATGATCGACACTGTGCCGCCACGCGGCCACTTCGCCCATTCGAAGCTCCGGCTCCTGCCGGACGGAACGTACCAGGCCGACGTCGGGACCGCCGAATTCGGAAACGGCACCACCACGGTCCATGCCCAGCTCGCGGCCACTGCCCTGTCCACGGACGCCTCGCGGGTTGTGGTGCGACAGTCGGACACGGACCTGATCGAGCACGATACCGGCGCGTTCGGTTCGGCCGGCACAGTGGTGGCTGGAAAGGCCACCCTGGCCGCGGCCGAGGAACTGGCAGTTCGTATCCGGGCTTTCGCCGCCGGTATCCGGCAGACCCAGGCTGCGGCCTGCGTCCTTGAAGGTGATGCGGTGGTTGTCGACGGGACCCCCGTGCCGCTGGCGGAACTGGCGCAGGCGGCCGCGGATGCCGGCGTCGAACTCGCTGCCGAAGGGCGCTGGGGCGGCACGCCGCGCTCGGTCGCGTTCAACGTCCATGGCTTCCGGGTGGCCGTGAACCGCGGCACGGGGGAGCTGAAAATCCTGCAGAGCGTGCAGGCAGCTGACGCCGGCGTGGTGGTCAACCCGCGCCAGTGCCGGGGCCAGATTGAAGGCGGAATCGCCCAAGCGATTGGCGCCGCCCTGTACGAGGAAGTGGTGGTGAACGACGCCGGGAAGGTCACCACGGACATCCTGCGGCAGTACCACATCCCCACCTTCGCGGACGTCCCGCGCAGCGAGGTGTACTTCGCGGACACCAACGATGCGATGGGTCCGCTGGGCGCCAAGTCCATGAGCGAAAGCCCGTTCAATCCCGTGGCGCCGGCCCTGGCGAACGCCATCCGGAATGCCACCGGGGTGCGTTTTTCTTCGCTGCCGATTGCCCGCGACAAGATCTACCTGGGACTCAAGGAGGCCGGGCTGGCGCCGAAGCTGGAGCATCTCCTGTCCTAGGCCAACGCGGGGTCACACAATGCCCCATTAGGCGCGTTCAGCGGGCCTAAGCTGACCCCGCGTTGCATCGTTGCATATAGTCGGGGGATGGAACAGCGGATTTTAGGCAAGACCGGACGGAATGTGTCCGTCGTTGGGCTGGGAACCTGGCAGCTCGGCGCTGACTGGGGCCACGTGGACCCTGCCCAGGCCCAGGCAATCCTGGCGGCCTCCGTGGAAGCGGGTGTCAACTTCTTTGATACCGCCGACGTCTACGGGGACGGCAAGAGCGAGCAGGCCATCGGGAAGTTCCTCGCGGACAACCCGGGGCTGGACATCACCGTGGCCACCAAGATGGGCCGCCGGATGGACCAGCTGCCGGAAAACTACACGCTGGCCAACTTCCGCCAGTGGGTGGACCGCTCGCGGAAGAACCTTGGAACGGACGCCCTGGACCTGGTCCAGCTGCACTGCCCGCCCACCCCCGTGTACAGCAACGCAGAGGTTTACGACGCCCTGGACACCTTGGTGGCCGAAGGCGCCATCCGCAACTACGGCGTCAGCGTGGAACGCACGGACGAAGCCCTCGAAGCGATCAGCCATGAAGGCACCGCCTCGGTCCAGATCATCCTGAACGCCTTCCGGCTCAAGCCGCTCGACGAAGTCCTTCCTGCCGCCAAGGCAACCGGCGTGGGCATCATCGCGCGGGTACCGCTCGCTTCCGGACTGCTGACCGGAAAGTACTCGAAGGAAACCTCCTTCGCCGAGAACGATCACCGGAACTACAACCGCAACGGCGAGTCCTTCGACGTGGGCGAGACGTTCTCCGGGGTGGACTACGAGCTGGGCCTGAAGGCCGTGGCGGAGTTCGAGCAACTGGTCCCCTCCGGCGCAACCACCGCGCAGGCCGCCATCGCGTGGATTGCCGCGCAGGACGGCGTCACCACCGTGATCCCGGGCGCCCGCAACGTGGAGCAGGCTGCGGCGAACGCTGCCGCCGCTGCCGTCACCGTCAATGAGGAGTTCGACGGCGGCGTCCGCTGGATCTACGACCACTACTTCCGCGAGGCCATCCACCCCCGCTGGTAGCGTTCGCCGCCTGCCCCATGCCTCGCTCCGCTCGCCACGGGTACCCCGGGCGGCTCTCTTCCGCACTCAGCGTGGGAGCACGTCGGTGACTGCCTCCGTCCACGACTTCGTGGACCGGCTCGCGGCGGTGGAAACAGGGCCTGCGTGCACCAATTTCTTCGATCGCAGCGTCCCGGTAAATGCTCAGCGTCGGGACAACCTTTCGATCTACCTCGAAGAGATGCTGGGCCGCGCCCCGAAGGTGCTGCTGGTGGGGGAGGCGCCGGGTTTCCGGGGAATGCGGATCACCGGGGTGCCATTCACCAACCGCAGCATCCTTGAAGGGCCCGCCAACGCCTTTGGTTTGTTTGGTCCGGGGAAAGGCTACGTTCTGCCGCCCGACGCGGCTGGTGTTCCTGCCGAACCGACCGCAACGGTGATGTGGCAGGTCCTCACCGAGCTCGAGTTCCTGCCCCTGCTGTGGAGTGCCTTCCCCTGGCACCCGCACCTGCCCGGCCAGCCCCGGTCCAACCGGGCTCCGACGTCGGCGGAAACAGCCCTCGGGGCACCTTTCTGGCAGGCACTGGTGGAATTGTTCAAAATCCAAAGCGTGGTGGCCGTGGGCAATGTGGCGCGTCAAAGCCTGGAGCGGAGCGGACTCGAGGTGCCTAAGGTGAGGCATCCTTCCCATGGCGGACGCTCCGGATTCAAGCGGGGTCTGGAACAGCTTCTGAGCGCCGGGATGCATGCCTGAAGCGAGTGAACCAGTCGTAGTGGGCCACCATGGTGACTGTGGATGCAGAACAGCTTTTTCCCGGCGCCCTTAGGGAGATCTATGATGCTCTTTCCACCCGGGTGCTCGGGCTGGGTGACGAAATCGTAGAAGAGTTCTCGAAAACCCAGGTGAGTTACGGTGCGGCCCGGAAGTTCGTGTGGCTCACCCCGGTCACGAAGACCAAAGCGCTTCTGACCGTGGACATGTGGGATGAGCACCACGGGTCGTTTCTCCGCGACGTTATGCGATTCCGTCACGACAAGTACACCCACCAGATCGAAGTCCGCTCGGCAGCCGACATCGAGGTTGTGGCCGCACTCGGCTGGTTCGAGGAGTCAGCAGCTTGGGGCCGGAAGCAGCGGTGATCGAACAACTGGCATAGGACTCCGACTGCTGGCGATAACGAGCTGCGCAGAGGAAGTCAGCGTGGAATGTCAGACCCTCGCGGGATGATGTTTTTATGGGAAGCGCAGCGGTGGTGAGGGCATTTGCGGATATCGATGGCGCTCTTGCTGTGCTGGCTGCTGAGGTGGCTGGGGCGGGTGTGGAGCCGTTTTCGGTGGCTGATCCGTTGCGTGGTTTGGCGGATGGGTGCCTGGACATCCTTGCCGGTGTTGCGGGGTGTGAGGCGCGGCTGGCGGGGTTGAAGGCCGAGGCTGTGGCGGCCTATGCGGAGAGCGACCGGGCGGTGACGCCTGCCGCTGTATCAGCGCAGGCGCAGGAGATGGCGGTGGTCGCCGAGGTTGCGGGTGTGTTGACCATTGGTGCGAGGGCTGCCGGTGTGCTGCTGGAGCAGTCGCAGGTGCTGGCGAATGTTTTGCCGTTGACCTTGGCGGGGTTGCAGGACGGAAGCTTGTCGTGGGCGCACGCGAAGGCGGTGGTTGAGGAAACGGCCACGCTGGATCGGGCCGGGGCCGCCGCGTTGGAGGCGCATTTCCTGGGCCCGGACGCACCCAGTCCGGCCACCGCGCCGGCGCCGGGGGAGTTGGTGCCGCACCGGTTCCGGCATAAGGCCCGGATCTGGCGGGAACGCCACCACCCCGAATCCCTTGAGAGGCGCCATGCCAGGAGTGTGGCGGAGCGGCGGGTGGAGCATCGTCCGGACGTGGACGGGATGGCCTGGTTCCACGCTTACCTGCCGGCGGACACGGCGTCGGCGATGTGGAACCGGACCAGGGCGCTGGCCCGGGGATTGCAGGGCCCGGACGAGTCCCGGACCCTGACCCAGCTCTGCGCCGACATCTTCGCCGACGCCGTCCTCAGCAACGGACAGGACGGGCATAACGGTCAGGACGGGCAGAGTTCCGGCGGTACGGTTGCGGAGGTCCGCACTCCGCACGCGGAGGTCCTGGTTACGGTGCCCGTGTTCTCGCTCATGGGTTTGACGGATGAACCGGCGATGCTCGACGGCTACGGCCCCATCCCGGCGTCAATGGCCCGGAAGTTGGTGGCGGACGGTGCCGGCTCGTTCTACCGGGTGCTGGTGGATCCGCGGGACGGGGCGCCGCTGGAAATCGGCCGCACCAGCTACCGGGTTACGAAGGCCATCCGCCGCTGGCTGCGGATGCGGGACGGCAAATGCCCCTTTCCCGGCTGCAGCAACAACTCCCTGGACAACGAGGCGGACCACCTTTTGGCGTGGCATCAGGGCGGGACCACCGGGATCAGTAACCTGGGCCAGCCCTGCCCGAAGCACCACCGCCTCAGGCACACCAGCGGTTGGACACCCACCCCGGCGACTAAGAATGAACCACCCGGCTGGATCTCACCCTCAGGCCGACGGTACAAGAGCGAACACCAGGACTGGGAACCACCGCAATGGCCCGGGAATCTGAGCGCGGAGCCGAAACCGGTGCCGACTTCAAATGCGGACCGGTCACACCCCGCACGGTGTGATGCCGTCGGCGGCTACCCGGACTTGGTCCAGCTTGGGCTGTCCCCGGGAGAAGACGCCTTGGAGCAAATCCTGTACTCCCGCGGTTGAACTCCCGCGGCTGAGCACCCCCTCACTTGCCGTGTGGATCCGCGCCCTCATTAAGCGGTCTCCTAGCCGAGAAGTCCCAGCTGGTCCGGAGTGTCGATGTCCTCGCCGGTGGACTGGTCGCTGCAATCGACCTCGTCCACGAGTTCCGGGTGGGCTTGCAGGAACCGTCGCGCACCGGCGTCGCCCGTCACGGTCGCGATGACCGATTGCCGCAGGGAAGCGTCGATGAGCAGCGGATGGCCGCGGAGCAGCATGTTCTGTTGCTCGCTTTCCCGCCCCGCCCGATGCCCAGCCGACGTGTCGCCGTCGGACGTATCACTGCGGCGGTACGCGGCAGCGGTGATCCGGCCGGGACGGTGGCGTGCCAGCAGGCGCCCAACTGTTGCCCGGGTCAGCCCTGGCTGGTCCACGAGGGCTATCAGCAAGTGGTCTGCCGGGTCCGCCGTCTGCTCACCCAGCAGGAAAGAGCTGCCCATTCCCGAACGCCAAGCAGGGTTGATGGCCACCCGGTAACGGTCCAGGTCTGCGATCGTGGCGACGTCGGACGCCCCCGCACCGAGCACCACCACTACCTCGCGGCAGCCGCCGTCGAGCAGGCTCCCGGCGATCACTTCCACCAGCGGCCGCCCGTGGTATGGCAGCAACGCCTTCGGGCCGAGCCCCAAGCGCGTACCGGCCCCGGCCGCCAGGACTACGCCCGTCGCCCTGCGGCCGGCCGTGCTGTCCGCGCCATGATTGCCCATAGTTGCACCCTAAATGAAAATGGCAGCCGGGGCGGTCTCCCCCCGGAAACCGTCCCGACTGCCGGCATGTCGGTCAGGAAATCAGGCGTCGCCGCCAGCCCCGCCGGTGGTCCCCGCGTTGACGTCGAGGAGTTTGTAGCGGTCCATCGCGTATTGCGGTGCGCCCTCCTCCACCTCGCCCCTGGCCGCGAGCATCTGCAAAGCCTTCACCACGATGGAGTGGGTGTCGTTCTTGAAGAAGCGGCGGGCCGCTGCGCGCGTGTCGGAGAAGCCGAAGCCGTCCGCGCCGAGCGAGGCGAACTGGTGCGGGAGGAACTGGCGGATCTGGTCCGGGACGGCCTTCATATAGTCCGAGACCGCCACCACCGGGCCCTGCGCGTCCGCCAACTGCCGGGCCACAAACGGGGTCCGTGCGGGCTCGCCGGGGTTCAGGAACGCTTCTTCCTCGGCGGCGAGGCCGTCGCGGCGCAGTTCGTTCCAGGAGGTGACGGACCAGACGTCGGCGGAGACGGACCAGTCCTCGGCCAGGATCCGCTGGGCTTCCAGCGCCCACGGAACCGAGACGCCGGAGGCCAGGATCTGCGTTTTAGGTCCTTCTGTATTCGACGGCGATACCCGGTAAATGCCCCTCAGGATACCTTCGACATCCAGGTTCCCGGGCTCGGCGGGCTGGGTGATGGGCTCGTTGTAGACCGTGAGGTAGTACATGAGGTTCCGGTCGTCCGAGTCCGGCCCGTACATCCGTTCCAGGCCGTCGCGGATGATGTGGCCCATCTCGTAGCCGTAGGCGGGGTCGTAGGTGACCACTGCCGGGTTGGTGGAGGCCAGCAGCGGGGAGTGGCCGTCGGCGTGCTGGAGGCCTTCGCCGGTGAGGGTGGTCCGTCCTGCGGTGGCGCCGATGATGAAGCCGCGGGTCATTTGGTCCGCGGCTGCCCAGAAGGCGTCGCCGGTGCGCTGGAAGCCGAACATGGAGTAGAACACGTAAACGGGGACCAGGGGTACGCCGTGGGTGGCGTAGGCGGTTCCGGCGGCGGTGAAGGCTGCCACGGCGCCGGCTTCGTTAATGCCGGGGTGGATCAGCTGGCCCTGGGCGGATTCCTTGTAGGCCAGGACCAGGTCCCGGTCCACGGACAGGTAGTTCTGGCCGCCGGGGTTATAGATCTTGGCGGTGGGGAAAAACGCGTCCATGCCGAAGGTGCGGGACTCATCGGGCACGATGGGCACAATCCGGTGCCCGAACTTCTTGTCCCGGAGCAAATCCTTGAGCAGGCGGACGAACGCCATGGTGGTGGCTGCCTGCTGCTTTCCGGAGCCGCGCTTGGCGACCTCAAAAGTCTTGGCTTCAGGCAACTCGACCGCCTGATGGTTTGGCCGGCGTTCCGGAACGGCGCCGCCCAGCACCCTTCTCCGCTCCAGGAGATAGGCGATCTCGGGGGCTTCCGCGCCGGGGTGGTAGTACGGCGGGCTGTAGGGATCCTCTTCCAGTTGGGCATCGGAAATGGGGATCCGCAAATAATCCCGGAATTCCTTCAAATCCTGGAGGGTCAGCTTCTTCATTTGGTGGGTGGCGTTGCGGCCTTCGAAGTGGGGTCCGAGTCCGTAGCCCTTGACGGTTTTGGCGAGGATGACGGTGGGTTTGCCCTTGAATTCGGTGGCTGCCTTGTAGGCGGCGTAGACCTTGCGGTAGTCGTGGCCGCCGCGTTTGAGGTTCCAGATCTGGTCATCGGTGAGGTCCGCGACGAGGTCTTTGGTGCGGGGGTCCTTGCCGAAGAAGTGTTCGCGGACGAACCCGCCGGATTCGGCCTTGTAGGTCTGGTAGTCCCCGTCGGGGGTTTCGTTCATGATTTTCACCAGCGACCCGTCGGTGTCGCGGGTGAGCAGGTCATCCCATTCCCGGCCCCAGACGACCTTGATGACGTTCCAGCCGGCGCCGCGGAAGAACGCTTCGAGTTCCTGCATGATCTTGCCGTTGCCGCGCACCGGCCCGTCCAGGCGCTGGAGGTTGCAGTTGATGACGAAGTTCAGGTTGTCCAGGTTCTCGTTCGCGGCGAGCTGGAGCAGGCCGCGGGATTCGGGCTCGTCCATTTCGCCGTCGCCCAGGAACGCCCAGACCTGCTGGTCGGAGGTGTCTTTCAGGCCGCGGTTGTGCAGGTACCGGTTGGACTGGGCCTGGTAGATCGCGTTCATCGGCCCGATGCCCATGGACACGGTGGGGAATTCCCAGAACGCGGGCATCAGCCTCGGGTGCGGGTAGGAGGAGAGGGCGTGGCCTTCCCGGGATTTTTCCTGCCGGAACCCGTCCAGGTCCTCCTCGGAGAGCCGGCCTTCCATGTACGCCCGGGCGTACATGCCCGGGGACGCGTGGCCCTGGAAGAAGACCTGGTCCCCGCCGCCGGGGTGGTCCTTGCCGCGGAAGAAGTGGTTGAAGCCCACCTCGTACAGGGTTGCAGCTCCCGCGTAGGTGGAGATGTGCCCGCCGACGCCGATGTTGGGCCGCTGCGCCCGGTGCACCATCACCGCGGCGTTCCACCGCATGTACGCCCGGTAGCGGCGTTCGTATTCCTCGTTGCCCGGGAACGGTGCTTCCTGGTCCACCGGGATGGTGTTCACGTAATCGGTGGTGGTCACCATCGGCACCCCGACGCTCTGCGCGCCGGCGCGCTGCAGCAGGCTCCGCATGATGTATTGGGCACGCTCGGTGCCCTGTTCCCTGATCAGCGCGTCCAGGGACTCAACCCACTCGGCAGTCTCTTCCGGATCACGATCAGGCAGCTGGTTAGTCAACCCGCTGAGGATATGGGAGGTATCTTCTCCTGCAGCCACGGGAGCCTCATTTCATCGTCGAATGGCTCATGTTTTCGTATTGTGAGAAAACATTCTTGCTATATGAGATTAGCGAGGCGATGGCGGAAGGGTCAACATCGGCGGCGCGGCCAGCGCCCTCCCCGCCGGCGGGGGTCCCTGCGAACCGATTGTGACTGCGGCCGGCCACAGTCCGCCCTTGACTGCGGGTGACGCAGGTCATACTCTTATTTCACTATTCAATATCTCGATTCCGCATTGTGGAATAACAGAAACGGCCATCAGCGCCGGTCTCACCACCGCGGATCCTCCCAGAATTGAGACCCTTATGCAGACCCCTCCACCGGTGGGTGTTGACGCGGCCCCAGACCTGACAGCGTCGTCAGTTGCCGCCGCACACCCCTCCGTTACAATCGAAGCCCTGTGCGAATCTGCCAGCACAGCATCCGGCCAGAGCATCAGCCCCACCCTTTATAACGTGGATCTCGCCCCCACCAAGCGCGCCGGCCGCAGCTGGTCCGGCTACAGCATCTTCACCCTCTGGGCCAATGACGTGCACAGCCTCGGCAACTACGCCTTCGCCATCGGGCTGTTCGCCCTGGGCCTCGGCGGATGGCAGATCCTCCTGGCACTCGGCATCGGGGCGGCCCTGCTGTTCGGCCTCCTCAACCTCTCCGGCTTCATGGGCGTCAAAACCGGCGTTCCCTTCCCGGTGATGAGCCGCATCAGCTTCGGGATCAGGGGCGCACAAATCGCCAGCCTGCTGCGCGGCGCAGTGGCCGTGGCCTGGTTCGGCATCCAGACCTACCTCGCGTCCGTCGTCTTCCGCGTGATGCTTGTGGCCATGTTCCCCACCCTCGCGGAGATGGACAAGGACTCCATCCTGGGGCTCTCCACCCTGGGCTGGATCGCCTTCATCATCCTCTGGGTTGTCCAGCTGGTGATCGTCAGCTTCGGCATGGAAATGATCCGCAAGTACGAAGCATTTGCCGGCCCGGTCATCCTGGCCACGATGGCCGCCATCGCCATCTGGATCTTCACCGAGGCCGGCGGCGCCATCGCCTGGTCCTCGGACAACGCCCTTGAGGGGCCGGAAATGTGGCTCACCATCTTCGCCGGCGGCGCCCTCTGGGTCTCCATCTACGGAACCTTCGTCCTGAACTTCTGCGACTTCACCCGCTCCGCCGTCTCCAAGAAGGCCGTGGTCCGCGGCAACTTCTGGGGCATCCCCATCAACATGCTGGTCTTCGGGGCCATCGTTGTGGTGATGGCCGGCGGGCAGTTCAAGATCAACGGCACCATCATCGAGAGCCCCTCGGACATCGTCCAGACCATCCCCAACACCCTCTTCCTGGTGCTGGCCTGCCTGGCACTGCTGATCCTGACCATCGCCGTGAACCTCATGGCCAACTTCGTGGCTCCCGTCTACGCCCTGACCAACCTGTTCCCCAAGCGGCTGAACTTCCGCCGCGCGGCCATCGTCAGCGCCGTTATCGGCCTGGTCATCCTGCCGTGGAACCTCTACAACAACCCGCTCGTCATCGTGTACTTCCTCGGCGGCCTCGGCGCCCTGCTCGGCCCACTGTTCGGCGTCGTGATGGCCGACTACTGGCTCATCCGCCGCGGCAAGGTTAACGTCCCGGAGCTGTACACCGCCTCGCCGGAGGGTGCCTACTTCTACAAAAACGGCGTCAACCCCCGGGCGATCATCGCCATGGTCCCGGCGGCAGTCCTTGCCCTCCTCATCGCGTTTGTGCCTGCCCTGGCATCCGCAGCGCCCTTCGCCTGGTTCTTCGCGGCGGGCATTGCCGCAGTGGTGTACTTCTTCATCGCCGACCGCACGCAGAAGCTGGAAGACCACGACGGCGAGTCCATCGCCATCGCCAGCACCCACTGACGGCCCACCCGCGCCCGCCGCGAATGCACCAGCAAACCCCAAAGGACTTCCATGCGCATCCTTGTAGCAAACGTGAACACCACCGCCTCCATGACGGATTCCATCGCAGCCTCAGCCCGCAGTGTTGCGGCCCCCGGCACCGAGATCATCGGGGTGACACCCCGCTTCGGCGCCGACTCCTGTGAAGGGAACTTCGAAAGCTACCTCGCAGCGATAGCCGTCATGGACGCCATCACCTCCTACCCTGAACCGTACGACGCCGTCATCCAGGCCGGTTACGGCGAGCACGGCCGTGAAGGTCTCCAGGAACTCCTGGACGTCCCGGTGGTGGACATCACCGAGGCGGCAGCCAGCACGGCCATGTTCCTGGGCCACAAGTACTCCGTGGTCACCACCCTGGACCGCACCGTCCCCCTGATCGAGGACCGGCTTAAGCTCGCCGGGCTGGATGCCCGGTGCGCCTCGGTGCGGGCCAGCGGGATGGCGGTCCTGGAGCTCGAGGAGGAACCGGAGCGGGCCGTGGAGGCCATCATCAACCAGGCACTGCTGGCGGTCACGCAGGACAAGGCCGAGGTCATCGTGCTCGGCTGCGGAGGGATGGCCGGGCTGGACGAGCAGATCCGGCAGCGGGCCGGTGTGCCCGTGGTGGACGGCGTGGCATCGGCGGTGACCATTGCAGAATCCCTGGTCCGCATGCGCCTCTCCACCTCCAAAGTCCGGACCTACGCTGCGCCGCGGCCCAAGACCGTCATAGGCTGGCCGCTGAACAGCACCGCAGTGCCCGCCTCGCTCTAGCACCACATTCCAGGAGAACAGCTTTGGACAATCCCCAACCCGCCGGACGCGTCGCAGTGGTCACCGGAGCGGGCTCCGGCATCGGGCGGGAAGTGGCACGGCAGATGCTGGCCGGGGGGTACCGCGTTGCGCTGGCCGGACGCCGCGAAACGCAGCTGCAGGAGACCGCGGACGGCCACCCGGAGGCACTCGTGGTGCCGTGCGACGTCACCCGGCCCGACGACGTTGCGCGGCTTTTCGAAACCGCGCGGCAGCAGTGGGGCCGGGTGGACGTACTCTTCAACAACGCGGGCGTGTTCGGGCCGGCAGCCAGCGTGGACGAGATCAGCGTGGACGACTGGAATGCCACTGTGGCGGTCAACCTCACGGGCTCCATGCTGTGCGCCGCGGCCGCCGTCAGGACCATGAAGGAGCAGGAACCCCGGGGTGGGCGGATCATCAACAACGGCTCCATTTCCGCACATTCGCCGCGGCCCCGGACGGTGGCCTACACGGTCACCAAGCACGCGATGACGGGCCTTACCAAAAGCATCGAGCTGGACGGGCGCGGCTTCGGGATCACCTGCGGCCAGATCGATATCGGCAACACGGCCACCGACATCATGGACACCATCGGCGTCGGCTCCGGGGCCCTGCAGGCCGATGGCAGCCGCCGTGTGGAGCCGATGTTCCCGGTGGCGGACGCGGCCCGCGCGGTGCTGATGATGGCGGACATGCCTGCCACGGCCAGTGTGGGCTCGGTGGTGGTGACGGCCGCGGGCATGCCGTTCATCGGCCGCGGCTGAAAGCACCAGCGCAAGCCGGCCGGACGTCCAGTGGCCGGGCGGCCGGCTGGCGGGCAAGGAGCTACAGCGGGAGCAGTTCCGAGAGGTCCGCGCGCAGGCCTGAAGCTGCCACCCTGCCGGCCGCGACGGCGTCCGCCCAGCCCAGCTGGCCGGTCACCATCGCCAGCCAGGTGGCGGCGTCGCACTCAATAACGTTCGGCGGGGTGCCGCGGGTGTGGCGTGGCCCCTCCACGCACTGGGTAACGCCGAAGGGTGGCACCCGGACCTCCACCGAGTTCCCCGGTGCCCGCGCGGTGACTTCCTCCAGGGAATATCGCACGGCAGTGGCAAGGACGGCCCGCGGCAGGGGAGTGTCCGACGGCGGTTCGGCAGCTTTCCGCCATGCGGCCAGCGCCGTTGCGCCTTCCTCCACGTCAATACGACGGCGGGCTACAGCCATGTTTCGGGCTTCTTTCCGGTAAATATTCTCAGTATGGCCCCTCAGAATTACGAGTAGGGGCTCGCTGAAAAGACGGGTAGTGGCAAAGGCAATTAGAGTATCGCGCACGCTGGTGGAAGAAGAATTTGCCAAGCATGCTGCTTACAAGGCTCATCGCAGAGTCGGCAGCAGTGAGAAGCCCGGCCCCCTCAGCAGGGGCAACAGGGCCCCGCTACCGGCTCCGGTGGCGGGAAGGATCACGCCGCCGGCCGTGCGCCGGCAGTTCCCTCACTGAAATCCACCCCAGCGAAGGACTGCCCATGACTGCCCTATTCCTTGATGTCGACGACGTCTTCGGGGCCTTCACCGCCCGAAGCCTCAACGAGTTCTACACCGAATTTTCCCCCTACTTCCCACTCGCCGTGGCAGGCGTCATTGTCTGGGGCCTCTGGCTGTACCGGTTCATCCTCTCCCACCGGGCCCGGCCCATCGTGACCGGATTCCGGACATCCACCTCGGTGGTGGTCCCGTCCTTCCACGAGGACCCGGACATCCTGATGAGCGCCCTGGAGTCCTGGCGGCAGCAGAAGCCGGACGAGATCATCATCGTCCTGGACGTCGAGGACCTGGACGCCTACCACCGGATCAATGCCCTGGGCGATGACACCATCCGCCCCGTCCTGTTCCACCACATGGGCAAGAGGTCCGCGCTGGGCGTCGGGATGCGGATGGCCCGGCACGAGATCCTGGTGCTCACCGACTCGGACACCTGGTGGCAGCCCGGGCTCCTCGCCAACGTCCGGATGCCCTTCGAAGACCCGATGGTGGGAGCCGTCGGCACCCACCAGAACGTGTACCAGCGGGATACCAGCATCTGGCGCCGCATCGCGGACTGGCTGGTCAACGTCAGGTACCTGGACTACGTGCCGGCCATGGGCCGGGCGGGAGCCGTCCCCTGCATCTCGGGCCGGACCGCCGTCTACCGCCGAAGCGCCGTGATGGACGTTATCGAGCACCTGGAAAACGAGTACTTCATGGGCCGCCGCTGCATTTCCGGCGACGACGGCAGGCTCACCTGGCTGGTGCTGGCCTCCGGCTACAAAACGGTCCACCAGTCATCCGCGCGGGCGCTGTCCATGTTTCCCTCCAGCTTCCGGGCCTTCATGAAGCAGCGGGTCCGCTGGAGCCGGAATTCGTACCGCTGCTACCTCACCGCCATTGCCAAGGGCTGGCTGTGGAAGGTTCCGTTCGTCACCAAGGTGACCGTGCTCCAGATCCTCCTGACCCCAGTAACCATGGGGCTCACGCTGGTGTACCTGGTCTTCCACCGCCTTGATCCCACCCCTTTCGGAATCGGGGCCGCGGTCTGCTGGCTGCTGCTGGGCCGGGGCATCCGCGGCGTCTCGCACCTCCGGCGCCACCCCAAGGACTTCCTGATTCTCCCGGTCCTGGCCGTCACCGTGATCCTGGTGGCGCTGCCCATCAAGATGTACGCCTTCGCCACCATGAACAAGCAGGGCTGGCTCACCCGCCACGCCCACCAGACGGGCGGGGACGGCCAGGACGCCCGTACCCTCAGCGCCGGGGACAACCTCACCGCAGGGGACAACCTCAGCACAGGGGAGGTGGCGGCATGAGGGCCGCCCGCCCCATCGCGGCCGCCGTCCTCACCGCCGTGCTGGGGACCGCCGGCTTCCTCTACGCCGGCAGCATCCAGGACGGTTCCGGGGCCGAAGCCCTGGGCCGGAACGAGATCGCAGCCAACGGCAATGTGCAGGGCCGGCTCTACCCCGGGAATCCGGCCAGCGAGGCCAGGCTGGTGGAGCAGGAGGACGAGCGCCTGGTCTACGTGCGCACCATCGCCTCCGCGGCCCGCTGGCGCGTGGAAGGACTGGAAGGCCCCTACCGGATCAGGACCGGCTCCAGCTACACGCTGGTCCTGCCCGCGCGGGCCGAGGCCTACACCGTGGCGGACCTGCTGGCCCTGGCCCCCAACGCCTTCCGGCGTCTGGACAGCCAGCAGGACAACGGGAACTACCTGCTGTCCGAGTCCATCGCGGTCCTGGCCGGCGCCACGCTGTCCCTGGCCTCGCCGGACCCTGCCCGGCCGCTGAACCTGAGGCTGGAAAGCGGTGCCCGGTCATTCGTCTCCCTGGTGGCCCTGGGCGGGTCGCTCACGCTGGGCGGCACGGACGCAGCGCGCGTCAGTGTCACCAGCTGGGACAGCACCAAGGGCGGCCCGGACCGGACCACGGTGGACGGCCGCGCCTACATCAGGGTGGTGGGCGGCCACGCCTCCTTCAGCCACTCGGACATCTCCGAGCTGGGTTTCTGGAGCGGCAACACCGGCGGCCTGTCGCTGACCGGAACCGAGGCAGTGGGCACCTTCAGCGATGAACAGCCGACGCCGGGGGAGACGGAGGCGGCAAGCGGCGGCGCCCGCCTCCTTCCGGAAGCGGAACTGGCAGCCCTGACCCAGGAATCCGCGCAGGACTACAGCCTGGTCACGGCAGGCATCGAGAACGTCCGCCTGCGCAACAACGCCTTCGGGCTCTTCGTCACCAACGCCCGGGACATCGCCGTGCGGGACACCACCATCACGGGAAGCCTGGTGGACGGGCTGGTGCTCCACCGGTTCGTCTCCAACGCCACCATCACGCGGACCGATTCCTCCGGGAATGCAGTGGACGGCTTCAGCGTGGGGCGGTCAACGCAGGGGGTCACGCTGGACGGCATCAAAGCCGTGGCCAACGGGCGCAACGGGGTATCAATGGACGGCCGCCCGCTCGCGGACGGGCCAAACGCCGTCGGGACCGCCGTGAACGCCTATGGCGGAAACACGGTGGCCGGGGGCACTGTCGAAGACAACGAGCGCTACGGCATCGAGGTCATCGGCGGCACGTCGCTGGCCGTCCGGGACAACCGCGTCAAGGCCAACGAGGTGGGGATCGTGGCCGCCGACGGCGCCAAGGGCGTCACCATCACCGGCAACACCCTGCTGGACAACGCCCGCCAGTCCATCGCGGTGCGCGGCGACGGCTCCACGGCCCGGGTCAGCGGCAACTCCATCACCGGCGGTGACACCGGCATCTACGTCAGGGACGCCACGGCCGACGTCAGCGCGAACACCCTGGACAGGATCTCCAACCACGGCATCACCCTGCTGGGCGCAGTCAACGAAACGTCCGTGGCCGGCAACACCGTGGGCGGCAACGGGTCCAGCGCCATCTGGACCGAGGCATCAACCGGTGCCATCCTTGGCGAGAACGACGAGCTCTCCTGGGTCCCCGCCTACACAGTGGAAAGGGTGGTCAAGTCCGTGTTCCAGCCCCTGACGTTCATCTGGTTCGTGCTCGCCGCGCTGCTGCTCATCACCGCCGTCGCGCGGGGAAGGAACGCCCAGGGCGTTATCCGCAGCCCCTACGCGGACCACGTCCCGCTCACCTCCCTGGGCAGGGGAGTGGTGGCGTACGACGACGAGAGGCAGCTGCGGTGACCGGCCGCCGGATCCGCCTGGGCGCCTGGGCCGTGCTCGCCGTCGTGATCGTTGCCTTACTGATGGGAGTTTTTGCCGTGATGGGCTTCCAGGAGGAGACGCCCCAAGGGGGCACCGTGCCATCATCAACGCCCGCAGCAACGGAACCCGGTGCTGCGCCACCTCCTGCCGCGGGGGCGGCACCAGCGGCGTGCCCGGCCGGTACCGCCGTCTCGACGGCGGCCGAACTGACCGCAGCGCTGGAAGCAGCCGGTCCGGGTGCCGTGATTCGGCTCGCGGACGGCGTCTACGTCGGCAACTTCCGGGCAACCGGGGCCGGGACGGCAAGCCAGCCGATCACGCTCTGCGGCGGTCCGGGGGCGGTCCTGGACGGCGGCAGCACCGAGGACGGCTACGTGCTCCATCTGGACCAGGCGTCCTACTGGACCGTGCAGGGCTTCACCGTCCGGAACGGGCAAAAAGGGATCATGGCGGACGAAACCACGTTCTCACTGTTCCAGGGCCTGGCTGTTGAAAACACCGGCGACGAAGCCATCCACCTGCGCAGGTTCAGCTCCGACAACAAGGTCACCGGCAACACCATCCGCGGCGCCGGGCTCCGGAAACCCAAGTTCGGCGAGGGGATCTACATCGGAACGGCGGAGAGCAACTGGTGCGACGTCAGCGCCTGCGAACCTGACAAAAGCGACCGCAACGAAATCCGGGGCAACACCGTCTCGGACACCACCGCGGAAAGCATCGACATCAAGGAAGGAACCTCGGACGGGCTCCTGCTGGAGAACATCTTCGACGGCTCGGGCATCACCGAGGCCGACTCGTGGGTGGACGTCAAGGGCAGGGGCTGGCGGATCGAAGGAAACACCGGCAGGAACTCACCCCAGGACGGGTTCCAGACGCACGAGATCGTAGATGGCTGGGGCACGGAGAACGTCTTCCGCCGGAACACCGCGGAAGTCAACGGACCCGGACTCGGCTACTCACTGAAACCCGCGCGCGACAACGTGGTCGACTGCAGCAACACAGCCTCGCAGGCGGAACAGGGCCTCTCCAACATCCCCTGTACCAGCTAGAGGACAACGCCGGCCATCCGGCGGACTGCTCACTCCTCCACTAGAGACGGAATCGAGAAACCAATGAACAACCTTCCTTCCTTCAACGCGCCCAAAATCACGGTGGTCGGGACCGGTTACCTCGGCGCGACACACGCCATTTGCATGGCGGTCATGGGCTTCGACGTCCTGGGGTTCGACGTTGACGAGCGGAAAATTGCCCGGCTCTCAGCCGGCGAGGTACCGTTCTACGAACCGGGGCTCCCGGAGAAACTCCACGAGGCGCTGGCCTCGGGACGGCTGAGGTTCACCACTGACCTGGACGAGGTGGCGCAGTTTGGCGACGTGCATTTCATCTGCGTCGGAACACCCCAGGCGCCCAACTCGACAGCTGCCAACCTGACCTTCGTGGATGCGGCTTTTGCCGGGCTGGCCGCACGGATCACCCGGAAAGCGCTGCTGGTGGGAAAGTCCACGGTGCCCATCGGCACCGCGGCACGGCTGGCCGGCATGGTGGCGGACATCTCACCGCTCGGGACGGACCTCGAAGTGGCATGGAATCCGGAATTCCTGCGCGAAGGGTATGCCGTGCAGGACACGCTCCACCCGGACCGGCTGGTGTTCGGTGTGGCATCAGCCTGGTCCGAGTCCATGCTGCGGCGGGCGTTTGAGCCGTTGCTGGCGGACGGCACACCGCTGATCGTGGCGGACATGCCGACGGCGGAACTCGTCAAGGTGGCGGCCAACTCCTTCCTGGCCACCAAGATTTCCTTCATCAACGCCATGGCCGAAGTGTGCGAGGCCACCGCCGCGGACGTCAGCACGCTGGCCAAGGCACTGAGCCTGGATGACAGGATTGGCGGCAGGTTCCTCAAGCCGGGCCTGGGATTCGGCGGCGGCTGCCTGCCCAAGGACATCCGGGCCTTCAAGCACCGTGCTGAACAGCTGGGCGTGGGCCAGGCCGTCAGCTTCCTGGGCGAGGTGGACTCCATCAACAACCGCCGGCGCGTCCGCACGGTGGACCTGGTGCGGGAACTGGCGGGCGGAAGCCTTGCCGGGGTCAGGGTGGCGGCACTGGGCGCGGCCTTCAAACCGAACTCGGACGACGTGCGGGACGCTCCGGCCCTGGACGTGGCCCGCATGCTCTACCTGGAAGGGGCGGTGGTGACGGTGTACGACCCCGAAGCGAACGCCAACGCCCACCGGCTGTACCCGGACCTGAACTATGTCGACTCCCTGGCCGCGGCCGTGGAGGGCGCGGACGTGGTGGCGCTCCTGACCGAGTGGGATGAATTCCGCTCAGCAGGCCCGGATTATCTGGGGGGACTGGTGCGGCACCGCCGGATCGTTGACGGCAGGCATGCCCTGGATTCCGGACTGTACGTCTCGTCCGGCTGGGAGTACCGGGCCTTGGGCCGGCCCTACCAGGCTGCGCCCTACGGGACGGCGCCTGCGGGGCAGGCTGCCGTCGCGGACGCGGAGCTGAAGCGGCCGGCCTAGCCAGGCGCAGCCTGCGCGTCAATCAAGGCGCCTCAGTCAAGGAGCGCGGAAACGGCCGGGCCCAGGCGGATCTTGCCCACCGGCCGTCCGCCGCCCGTCACCGGTTCCACCACTTTTTCCAGGACGCTGGCAACACCGGGGATTTCCACCGCGCCGGCAGCGGCAAGGAGCGTCAGGGCCACCAGTGAGGTGGCCCTGACGTTGCCGTCCAGGATCTTGATGGCCACAGAGACACCCTGCGGGGTGGCCATGGCCAGGACGCCTTCCGCCCCGATTTTGGCAATGATCTCCAGCTCATCCATCACCAGCGTGTTGGCCTCGCCGCGGCCCTGCACAGCCCACGGATAATCCAGCATCGATGTGGCGATCGTGGCGGCGCGGGCACTGAAACTCTGGTCGCCCGGAGCCTTTGCGAGGTGGGAGAAACCCCTGGCCAGGCCCTTCAGCGAAACCGCCGCCACCGGTGCCCCGCACCCGTCGATGCCCAGGTGCGCGATCTTCTCGCCCGTGTACTCCTCGATGACCGTGCGGACCCGCTGCTGCAGGGGATGGTTGGGCTCCAGGTAGCTGTGGGTGTCCCAGCCGTTCTCGGTGCAGGCCCAGAGGAAGGCCGCATGCTTGCCTGAACAGTTGAACGCCAGCCGGGACTTGCCTTTTTCCGAGCGCACCAGCCAGTTCCGGGCCGTCTCGTCCTGCGGCCACGCCTCGGGGCACTGCAGCTGGTCCTCGCGGACGCCGGCTGCCTTGAGCATCCCGGCCACTACGTCCATATGGTCCAGCGAGCCGGTGTGGCTGCCGCACGCGATGGCCACCTGGGCTCCGCGCAGCGGGACACCGGACTGCATGGCGGCGAGGGCCTGGAACGGCTTCAGGGCTGACCTGCCGTAAATGGGCGTATTGATGTCGCCCAGTTCGGTCACCACGGAACCGTCGGCGGACAGGAGGACGGCTGAACCGATGTGCCGTGACTCAACAAAACCGCTGCGCTCGATCACGGCCAGTTCGACGGCGGAGTCCACGGTGAAGGTGGCATGCGGGTTGTGCGGCATGCTGCCCAGTCTAGGGGCCGCCCCTCGGAATCCGGCGCTACTCCACCGTGACCATCACGGACTGCCAGCCGGAAGCGCCGTCGGGAACAGGATCAGCGCGCTGGTCCGTCTGCACCTCGCCGGTTCCGTCGGTTGCCCGGACCTTGATGTAGTGGGCGCCGGGGGTGGCATTCCACTGGTAGGACCACTGGCGCCAGGTGACCAGGGACGCCTCGGTGGAAAGCTCGGCCTCTACCCAGTCTGCGTTGTCAATCTGGATTTCCACCTTGGTGATGCCGCGGGTCTGGGCCCAGGCGGTGCCTCCGACGGCAACTTGTCCGGCCGGTACCTTGGCGAAGGACTTGGGAACATCCACCCGTGCCATCGTTTTGATGGGGCCGCGTTCGGCCCAGCCCCGCTCGGTCCAGTAGGCCTTGCTGTCGGCAAACCGGGTGACTTCCAGGTCAACCACCCATTTGGTGGCGGAGACAAAGCCGTACAGCCCCGGAACCACCATCCGGACGGGGTAGCCGTGCTCCAGCGGCAGCGGCTCGTCATTCATGCCGATGGCCAGCATGGCGTCCCGGTCATCCTGGAGCACTTCCAAGGGCGTGGAGGCGCTGAAGCCGTCAATGGACGTGGAAAGCACCATGTCCGCACCGTCCTTGGGCCGGGCCCGTTTGAGGACTTCGCGGAGGGGCAGGCCCAGCCATTTGGCATTGCCGGCCAGGTTGCCGCCCACCGGATTGGAGACACAGGTCAGGGTTACGTGCGATTCGATCAGGTCGGCGTCGAGCAGGTCCTGGAAAGTGAGCCGCACTTCCTCCTCCACCAGTCCGTGGACCCGCAGTTCCCAGTCGTCAACGTTGATTTCCGGAACGCTCAATGCAGTATCGATGCGGTAGAAGTCGCCGTTGGGCGTTACCCACGACGGAACGCCCGGCACTGCGGCCTGGACGCCGGCGGGTACGGCAGGTGCGGCGCTGACCGGAGACGGCAGCTTGAGGGCCTCCCGCGCCTGGGCAATATTGCTCCTCGCGGCACCGAGGAGCCGTCCCCCCGTTGCCGCGATCCCGGCGGCCGCCGCGGTGATGCCGGCCGTGGCAAAAAAACGGCGCCGGCTGGTTCCCGGACGCATCTCATCGGCTGCTCTGTCCGCAGGCGCCTCCGGCCACGCCTTCATGGTCCGCAAAGGCCCCGTCAAACGCCGCAGGGCTACGAGGCCGGCGAGCGTTCCGAGCGCGCTGGGGAGCGCATCCACCGGGTCCACGCCGGCGCGGGTCACCACGCTCGCCACGATGACCGTGCCCATAAGGAGGACGCCCAGGACGCCCAGGGCCCACCTGCGGTAGGCCACGACGCCCAGGACACACGCGAGCGCGGCGATGGTGAGTCCCATGCCCGCAAACAGTGCGGCCTTGTCATTCGTGCCGAACGTGGCGATGGCGAAATCCTTCAGCCAGGACGGGGTGAAATCGATGAAGGTCGAGCCCAGGGCGAACAGCGGGGTGGCCCGCGCGGTGAAGAACGCCCCGATCAGCTCCGCAACGGCGAGGACGACGGCGGCCGCCACCACGCCGGCCAGCGCGGCCGAAGCGGTGGGACCCTGGAGCCAGTTTCGGAGCTTTTTCATGGTTGTTGTTCGGAGCGGGAAGGGCTGCGGATTGTCACTGCAGGTTGGAAGGGACACAGCTTAGGAGCGGGCAGGGTGCACAAAGTACCCTTGGAGACTGTGAAGGTACTCGTCATTGGCCCCGGAGGCCGCGAACACGCCATTGTCCGCTCCCTGCTCGCCGACCCCAACGTGTCCGAAGTCCATGCGGCGCCCGGCAACGCCGGCATCAGCAAGCTGGTCCCCACGCACAACATCAACGGCAACGATCCCGACGCCGTGGCTGCGCTCGCCACCAAGCTCACCGTTGACCTGGTGGTGGTGGGCCCCGAAGCTCCGCTCGCCGCAGGCGTGTCCGACGCCGTCCGTGATGCCGGAATCCCCGTGTTCGGGCCCAGCAAGGCCGCCGCCCAGCTGGAAGCCTCCAAAGCGTTTGCCAAGGAGATTATGGCAGAGGCCGGAGTTCCCACGGCGATGGCCATGGTGGCCACCAACGCCGACGAAGCAGCCTCCGCCCTGGACACCTTCGGCGCCCCCTATGTGGTGAAGGACGACGGCCTCGCTGCCGGCAAGGGCGTGGTGGTCACCAGGAACCGCGAGGAAGCGCTCGCCCACGCGCAGTCCTGCTTTGACGCCGGCGGCTCCGTGGTCATCGAGGAGTTCCTGGACGGGCCGGAAGTCTCCCTCTTTGTGCTCTGCGACGGGCACAACACGGTTGCCCTGTCACCGGCGCAGGACTTCAAGCGCATCTTCGACAACGACGAAGGCCCCAACACCGGCGGCATGGGCGCCTACACGCCCCTTGAATGGGCCCCCGAAGGCCTGGTCCAGGAGGTCATCGACCGCGTCGCCCAGCCCACGGTCAACGAGATGGCCCGCCGCGGCACTCCCTTCGTGGGCGTCCTGTTCGTAGGACTTGCCCTGACCTCCCGCGGCACCCGCGTCATCGAATTCAACGTCCGCTTCGGCGACCCCGAAACACAGGCCGTCCTCGCCCGGCTCAAAACGCCACTCGGTTCCCTGTTGCTCTCAGCCGCAAAAGGCGAACTGGACAAGGCAGAGGAGCTGCGCTGGGCGAAGGAAACAGCCGTCGCCGTCGTCGTCGCGTCCGAAAACTACCCGGACACTCCCCGCACGGGCGACCGGATCCGCGGGCTGAAGAAGGTGGAAGCGCTCGAAGGCGTGCATGTAATCCATGCCGGAACGGCCTTTGACGAGGAAGGCAAAGTTGTCTCCGCCGGAGGCCGTGTGCTTGCCGTCGTTGCGCTCGGCAGCGACCTGGTGGAAGCGCGCGAAAGGGCGTACGACGGCGTGGAGCTGGTGCAGCTGGAGGGCTCGCAGTTCCGCAGCGACATCGGCGGCAAGGCGGCGCGCGGGGAGATCAAGGTTCCTTCCGCGGTCACCGCTTCCCTGCCCGTAACGAAAGCGAAGGCCTAGCATGACGGAAACACCAGCCCCCCGCGGCTTCAGCACCACGGCACTCGACCTGCCGGGCTGGAAGCACGTCTACTCGGGCAAAGTGAGGGACCTCTACGAACCGGCCGACGAGTCCATCCAGGAGCGGATTGGCCAGGAATGCGTCCTGGTGGTCGCCAGCGACCGCATCAGCGCCTACGACCATGTGCTGGCCAGCGAGATTCCGGACAAGGGACGCATCCTCACGCAGCTGAGCCTCTGGTGGTTCGACCAGTTGGACGTGGAACACCATGTGCTGGCCTCCACCGTGGAGGACGGGGTCCCGGCCGAGGTTGAGGGCCGTGCCATGATCTGCAAGAAGCTGGACATGTTCCCGGTGGAATGCATCGCACGCGGCTACCTCACCGGCTCCGGCCTGCAGGAATACAAGGCGTCCGGAACCGTGTGCAGCATCCCGCTGCCCGAGGGCCTGGTTGACGGTTCGCGGCTGGAGCAGGCCATCTTCACGCCGTCGGCAAAAGCCGAAGTGGGCGAACACGACGAGAACATCACCTACGATGCCGTGGCAGCCATAGTGGGCGACGATATTGCCGGCCGGATCAAGGAGCTGACGCTTAAGATCTACACGACGGCCGAAAACATTGCGCGGCAGCGCGGCATCATCCTCGCCGATACCAAGGTGGAGTTCGGCTACGACGCCGTCTCCGGCTCAATTACCCTCGGCGACGAGGTGCTGACACCGGATTCCTCACGGTTCTGGGATGCCGCCACCTACCAGCCGGGCCAGGCGCAGCCGTCCTACGACAAGCAGTATGTCCGGGACTGGCTGACATCGGCAGAATCGGGCTGGGACAGGTCCTCTGATACGCCGCCACCGGCGCTGCCTGCTGAGGTTGTTGAGCGTACCCGCAGCCGCTACGTCGAGGCCTACGAGAAAATCACCGGGAAAACCTTCGCCTGACGGAGCCCCAGCTGCTCCCGTCGAACGGCGTTGTAGCTAGCTGGCCTTCGCGGCTGCTGCCGCGCGCTTTTGGGCCAGTTTTATTTCCAGGACCGCGTCCAGTGCCTGCTGGACGCGGTCCCCGGCGCCGGCTGCGCTGAAGGCTTTCTGCGCTTCCTGCAGGTGCACCAGGGCTTCCTCCGGCTCACCTGCTGCCTTGAGGGACTTGCCCAGGAGGAGTGAAACTTCACCCGCGGTGTGCTTGGCGAGGGCGCTGCGTTCAGCGTGGATCTCGCGCAGCTTCTCGACGGCGGCAACGATGTCCCCGGTCAGGTACAGCCACCTGGCGCGGATGAAGGCAACTTCCAGTGCGTCGCCCTTAGTGCCGCTGACGATCGAAAAAGCGAGTTCAGCACGCTCGATGGCAGAGAGCGTTTCCGGTTCCACGATGCCTGCCGTCAGCCTCACAGTGGCCGAAGCCTTGTTGAACCGGGCCCACAATTCAATGTCGTTCGCCGGCGACAGCAGCTTGGCTGCACGCTCATGGTGTTTGACGCCTTCCGCATAGTCGTGCCGGATGAAGGCGACATTTCCGATAACCCAGGCTACTTCACCGGCCAGCTGCGACATGGACGCTTCATCCACTTTGTCACTCATGATCTCGCAGTAGCGCCAAGCGTCATCCAGCCGTCCGCTTTCCGCCAGGGCTGCTATCAGGGCACGGAGGGCACCCACGATGATTGTGGAATTTCCGGGAAGCTGTTCCGAAATTTGCACTGCTTCCAGGGCCTGGTCCACTGCGAGTGACAGCTTGCCTTGACGTTGGAAAACCGTGGCCAGCATTTGGCGGGCCCGGACACCCAGTCCTGCGGACTCCCTTGCCATGGGGTGTTCCAGCAGACGTTCCACGATCTGCTGGCATTCCTGCAGGTCATCGTGTTTCAGCAGGCATTCTGCCTGCATGTACGTCATGTTCCACCAGGCGCTGGTGTTGCGGCCTTCGAGGGCGATCTGTGCAGCCGTAGCAGCATGGCTTGCAGCCAGCGGATAGTCACGAAGGTCCCAAGCCTGGCGGGCGTAGAGGCCTGCCAGGACATATTCGGCATCGCTGACTGAAATGGGTTGGCTCCAGGCTTCCAGCGCTTTGGGTGCCAGATCCAGGCGACGGGCGAGTTCCTCGATGACCTCGGCTGTCGGCTCCCGACGTCCGGTTTCGAGAAGCGAGATGTAGCTGGGGGAATAAAGGTCCTTGCCTAGCTCGGCCTGAGTTAGTCCACGTTCCAGTCGTTCCGCACGGAGCTTCTCCCCGAATCCATTGCCCACGGCACTCCTCCTCTTCTGGTCCTGATGGGGACGATTCCTTTCACAAGGCTTGACAAGCCCTGTGGAAAACATTTTACAATGTATGTCAACAAGGGCTGTGCTGGCTTAGTAACGAATCCGACTCGCATTAAGGAACTCACATGTTCAAAAAGATTGCCGCCGCGGCTGTCTTGGCTGGGGCTTTGGCGTTCTCCGCGGTGGCTCCGGCCACCCTGTCCGCAGGTTCCATTTCCGACACCTCGGGTATCTCGTCAGCAACAGGTATTTGGCCCGATCCCATGTCCTCCAAGCAGGGCAAGGACAAGAAGAGCAGCGACACCACCTACACCACGTACACGGGAATCTGGCCCGACCCGATGTAAAGCACCCTTAAACAGGAGGCGTGAAAATAACCCCGGAGCTTCTGCTCCGGGGTTATTTTTGGTCAAAGGGCCAGTCACGGTGCTGGACCGAGACCAAAGCGAGACACAAAAGAGGGCCTCCGCAGGGAGACCCTCTTTTCGTTATGGTCGGGATGACAGGATTTGAACCTGCGACCTCTTCGTCCCGAACGAAGCGCGCTACCAAGCTGCGCTACATCCCGATCCGCTGCGAAAGCAACTTTACAAGGATAGCCGATCCCGGGTCCCGATGTGAAATCCTGGCCGCAGCCACTCGCATCAGCGGCGCCGGCGTCGCGCCACCGGCTCCTTGGGCAGCCGTTCGGCGAGGCCGGGGAGGGACGCGGAGCGGCCGCGCTCGACGTGGGCGGTGGCCAGTGCGGAAGCGAGCGCCACCTGGCCGGAGGTGATGGCGAGGACCAGTTCCTCGTGTTCCCGCCACATGGCCCGGGTGTCCCGCTCGTGTGTCAGCCGGAACAGCCAGCGGACCCGCCCGTTCATTAGGCTGGTCATGCGCCGGAGCAGGTGGTGGTCAGCCAGCAGGACGATCTGTTCATGGAGGTCGGAGTTGCGGCCGGACGATTCCTCGCCGGGTGTCCCGCTGCGCGCATACTCCAGGGCCTCAAGCAGTGGGGAAGCATCGGCTCCGGCAGCCACCTTCCTGGCGGCGCAGGCAGCGGCCAACGGCTCCAGCTGCATGCGAAGGTCGAACACTTCCTCGGCGTCCCGCAGGGTGAAAGTATGGACCACTGCCCCGCGCCGGGGAGCGGTGGTGATGAAGCCTTCAGCCTCGAGCAGGGGCAGGGCCTCGCGCAGCGGGATCCGGGATACCTCGAATTCCGCGGCGAGCTCGCGTTCATTTAGCCGCCCGCCCTGCGGGAGTTCGCCCGAGATGATCCGCTCGCGCAGGACCTCGGCCACCTTTTCGGACAGCGGGCCGCGCGGCAGCAGCGGGCTGGGTGACTCCATGGGTGCTCCTTGGACAGGCAGGTTTCTCATAGCCTAACCGGGGGCCTGCATGTCTGCCTGCGCGTGACCTGCAGGCTCAGACCAGCGAATCCTTCCAGGCGCCGTGCAGGTCGGCGAAGCGGCCGCCGCCGCCGATAAGGTCTGCGGGGCTGCCGTCCTCCACGATACGACCGTCGTGGACCACCAGGACCCGGTCCGCGGTCTCCACGGTGGACAGCCGGTGGGCGATGATCAGCGCAGTCCTGCCGGCGGTATCGGTGCCGGCGAGCAGGCGGGCCAGCCCGCTCTGCACCAGCCGCTCCGAGGGTATATCCAGGGAGGAGGTGGCCTCGTCCAGTATCAACACGGCCGGGCGGGCCAGGAAGGCCCTGGCAAAGCTGATGAGCTGCCGCTGGCCTGAGGACACCCGGCCGCCGCGCTTGTTCACGTCGGTGTCATAGCCCTCGGGAAGTTCCAGGATGAATTCGTGGGCACCCACCGCCTTGGCGGCTTCCTCGATTTCGGCGCGGGACGCCTCCGGGCGTCCAAGGGCGATGTTGTCCGCCACTGAGCCGCTGAACAGGAACGCTTCCTGGGTGACCATCACGATGTTCCGCCGGAGGTCCGTGGTGTTGAGGTTCCGGAGGTCCACGCCATCAAGGGTGAGCGAACCGGATGTCACATCGTAGAAGCGGGCAATGAGCTTGGCCAGCGTGGACTTGCCGGCACCCGTCTGGCCCACCAGTGCCACGGTCTGGCCAGCCGGAATGTGCAGGTTCAGGGTGGGGACGACGACTGGCCCGTCGCCGTAGCGGAACTCCACGCCACGGAAGTCGATTTCTCCCCGGGCGCTCTTCAACGCAACAGGGTTCTTCGGCGGCCGCACCGTGGGAACCTCCTCGAGGAGGCCGGAGACTTTTTCAAGGGCGGCCTGGGCGCTCTGGAAGGAGTTGTAGAACATGGCCATCTGGTCCACCGGCTGGAAGAAGCGCTTGGTGGAAAGCATCAGTGCCAGCAGCACACCCACCGCCAGGTCCCCGGTGAGCACCCGGAAGCCGCCGAACAGCAGCACCACGGCCACGCACACGTTGCCGGTCAGGACCAGCCCGGGCTGGAAGATGCCGTTGAGGTTGATGGACCGGACGGTCACCTGCCGGTATTCCTCGGCCAGCTGCCCGTAGGTTTCCGCGTTTTCCTTCTCCTTGCGGAACGCCTTGACGGCGCGGATGCCGGTCATGGTCTCCACAAAATGCACGATCAGCCGGGCGGACACCACCCGGGATTCCCGGAAGACAATCTGGGAGTGCTTCTGGTACCAGCGGGCCAGGAAGAACATGGGAACGCCGGCGGCCAGGACCAGCAGCCCGCTGCGCCAGTCCAGGGCGAAAACGGTGACGGCCGTGAAGATCATGAACAGCAGGCCCGATGCCAGCGAACTCACGCCCGAGTCAAGGAGCTCACGAAGGGCTTCAAGGTCGGAGGTCTGCCGGGCGATGATCCGCCCAGACGTGTATTTTTCGTGGAATTCCAGGCTGAGCCGCTGCGTATGGCGGAATACCCTGACCCGGAGGTCCAGCAGCATGGACTGGCTGAGCCTGGCGGTGGACGTGACATAGAGGGCCGTGAGCCCCGCCGTCGCGATGGCTGCCAGGAGGTAGGCGACGCCGGTGAAGACCAGCGGAAGGTTGTCCCCGGCCTGCAGCGCCGGCAGGGCGTGGTCGATGCCGAAGGCGATGAGCGCCGGCCCGGCAACACGCGCGGCCTGGGAGAGGACCACCATGGCGATGGTCAGCCAGAACCGCACCCGTACGGGACGGATGAGGGAGCGCAGCAAGGCGAGCGACCGCCGTCGTACTGCCCTGCTGTCGCTTTTGCTGAGGTGGGCGTTGTCTTCATTGGCCGTGCCGAACGTTGCCGTGCTCATCGGGTGACTTCCTCTGTCTGGTCCTCAAGCGCCGACAGTTCGGAGTCCAGGTCCCGGGGTTCCCGGTCCAGGCTGGCGATGACGTAGCGGTAATGGTGGTTGCTTGCCAGCAGTTCCGTATGGGTTCCGACGGCGGTGATCCGGCCTTCCTCAAGCAGCGCCACCCTGTCGGCGAGGGCCACGGTGGACGGCCGGTGGGCCACGATGAGGGTGGTGGTGTCCTTCAGCACTTCCCTCAGGCGGGTCTCCACGAGTTCCTCGGTGTGGACGTCCAGGGCGGACAGGGGATCGTCCAGGACCAGGACCCGCGGGCGGGCCGCGATGGCACGTGCCAGGGCGATCCGCTGCCGCTGCCCGCCGGAAAGGCTGAGCCCTTCCTCGCCGATCAGGGTGTCCACACCCTCTGGCAGCGAGTAGGCGAAGTGCGCCTGTGCCACGTCGAGTGCTTCTTCCAGCACGTCGTCACTCCGTTCGCGGGCGCCCAGCAGGACGTTGTCGCGTACCGAACTGGAAAACAGCGTGGTGTCCTCGAAGGCCACGCCCACGATCTGCCGGAGTTCCTCCACGTCGAAGTCCCGCAGGTCCACGCCGTCGATGGTGATGGCACCTTCGGTCACGTCATAGAGCCGGGGCACCAGCTGGATCAGGGCGCTCTTGCCGCTGCCCGTGATGCCCACCAGGGCCATGGTCTCGCCGGGCCGGACGTCAAGGGTGATGTCCTTCAGGATGGGCTTGTCCGGTGCATCGTCGAACGCGAAGGAGGCGTTGCGGAACGTCAGGGAGCCAGCCAGCCGGGCGGGACGCCGCGGGGCCGGGGGACTGGTGATGGTGTTTTCCGAGTCCATCACCTCGTAGTGGCGGTCGACGGCGGTCTTGGCGGTGAGTGCCATGGCCAGCAGCATCCCGGAGAATTCCACGGGGGAGGCCATCACGGCCGCGGTGGCGAAGAACGCCACCAGGGCGCCGATGTCCAGCTGGCCGCTGGCGCAGAGCATAACGCCGACCACCAGGCCGGCGCCGAGGGCGAGCTCGGGCAGGAGCGTGACCACCAGGGTGAACATGGCCTGGTGGCGGGCCTTTTCAATCTCGGTCTGCCGCAGTTCCTCGGCCTGTTCGTTGAAGTTTTCCAGCGCCTCCCTGCTCCGGCCGAAGGCCTTCAGGACGCGGATGCCGTGGACGGATTCCTCCACCGTGGTGGCAAGGTCGCCGGCCTGGTCCTGGCTGCGGCGGGCAACCTTGCTGAAGCGGGTACGGAAGCGGAAACTGTACGCCATGATGGGCACGGCAGCGGCCAGGAAGATGAGGGCCAGCTGCCAGCTCATGGCAAACATGACGGAGATGCCGATGATGACGGTGAGGGTGGTGACCACCAGCATGATGGCGCCGAAGGCCATCCAGCGGCGCAGGAAGTTCAGGTCCGTCATGGCGCGGGAGAGCAGCTGGCCGGAGCCCCAGCGGTCGTGGAAGGAGACCGTGAGGTCCTGCAAATGGCCGTAAAGTGACACCCGCATCCGGGTTTCCACCGTTGTGGCGGGATTGATCACGAACTGCCGGCGCAGGGCGACGAGTCCGGCTTCGGCCACGCCCAGGACCAGGATGATGCCCGCGGAGATCCAGACCGCCTCGGTGGCGCCGCCGGACTTCAGCGATTCATTGACCAGGACCCGCAACACCTGGGGGATGGCGAGGGCAACAACGCTGGCCAGGAGCGCGCACAGCAGCCCAAGCAGGAGCCGGGGAATGATGGGGCGGACATGGGGGTAGATACGGCTGATGGATCTGAAGAATGGAGTTTGCTTGGCCATGCCCGCTTCTCAAGCTCTAAATCGAATGTAGTTTCCCGTAGCAACTACCCTATGCCATGGGGTGAGACGATTCACAGGGATCGAACCGGGTTTGGGTGCTTGCCCACTTATTGCAGTCCGTAATTGTCCTGCGGCCCGGCGCTAGCTGGGGGAGGTGAGGGTCAGCAGGACAGCTTCGGGCTTGCAGGCGATCCTTACCGGGGCGAAGCGGGAGGTGCCGATGCCGCCCGAGACGTTCACCGGCGTCGTGCGTCCGTTGTTCTGCCAATCATTCAGGCCTTTGGCGCGCCATGTGGGGAGGTCGCAGTTGGATACGAGGGCACCGTAACCCGGGATGCACAACTGGCCGCCGTGCGTATGACCGGCGAGCAGTAGGTCCGCCCCGTTCTCGGTGAAGTGGTCCAGCACCCGCTGATAGGGCGCGTGGATGACGGCCACCTTGAGGTGGTCGTTGGAGTCCTGGTTGATGGTTCCGCGGGGCCACCCTGCATAGCGCTCACGGTTCAGGTGCGGATCATCCACCCCGGAAAAATCGAAACGCATGCCGTTCAGGACCAGCGACTGGTGGCGGTTGGTCAGGTCAACCCAGCCGCCCATCCCGAATCCCGAACGCAGCCGCGGCCAGTCCAGCGGGACGGGCTTTGGCTTCACCTTCGACGGGCCAAGCAGGTAGGTGGCAGGGTTCTTCAGGCTCGGCGCGAAGTAGTCGTTGGAGCCGGGGACAAAAACGCCCGGAAACTCCAGCAGCGGGCGGAGAGCGGCCAGGAGGGGATCCACCGCCTGGGCGTGGCTGAGGTTGTCTCCGGTGTTCACCACCAGGTCCGGTTCCAGGCCGGCCAAAGACTCCAGCCAGGCCGCCTTTTTCTTCTGGCCGGGTACGAAGTGGATGTCGCTCAGGTGAAGGATCCGGAACGGATTCCGGCCGGGAGGCAGGATGTCCAGGGTCTCTTCCCGGAGGACAAACTGGTTCTTTTCCCAGAGCCCGTAGCCGAATGCGGCCATACCGGCGGCTGTACCGGCTCCTGCGGTGACGGCAAAGCCGCGCCCGACGGTGCGGACGCGGCTGGCCAAGGTGGTCATGGTCATCGGCGGCTAGCCGTTCCCGTTTCCGTTGCCGTTCCCGTTGCTGCTGGGCTCAGGGGCGGGCTGCGTGGCGGCCGGTGAGGAGGGTGCCGGCGCCTGGGTGGCCTGGGGAGCCGTGGTGGCGGGTGTGGTGTTCCGCGTGGTTCCGCCGCCGCCCAGCAAGTTGCTCGGCGGTGCCGGGAACGGCTCGGTACCGTACGCCGGGGCAATCCGGGTCATGAAGTTCGAGAACATGGGCCCGGCGATCATGTAACCATCGATCCCCTGGTAGAACTTGCCGTTGACGGTGACGTTCTGGCCTGGCCGCTGTTGGGAGCCCAGGGCGTCACCGAACCAGGCAGCGGTTGCCAGGCCGGTGGTGTGGCCAACAACCCAGGTGGAGCCGTTGTTGTTGGACGTACCGGTCTTGGCGCCGATGGGGAAGCTGGTGCGGGTGGAGATCCTGGGCTGGATCAGCGAGCCGGAGCCGCGGTTCAGCGTCTCCTGCAGCGCGTAGTTGACGCCGCGGGCCACCTCGGGCTTGATCGCATCCCGGCAGTTGGTGGACTGGGCGGGCAGGGTTGCCCCGGTCTGGTCCGTCACCGACGTGATGGCAATGGGCTCGCAGTACTTTCCGTCATTGGCGAACGTGGCGAAGGCGCTCGCCATGGTCAGCGGTGCGGTCTGCGTGGAGCCCAGCAGGTTTGCCAGCGTGGACATGTTGATCTTCGGGTTCGGGTCGCCGTCAGCCGGGAGGCCGCCATGCAGGCCCACAGCGTCCACGATCTTCTGGATGCCGCAGAAGTCCAGCTGGGCCGCGGACGCAAAGGTCACGGTGTTGATGGAGTTGTAAAGGCCTTCAAGGACGGACAGGGGCCGGTACCACTGCGGCTCTGCGTTCTGCAGGTCGTCAGCGGCGCCGAGGCCCTTCTCGGCCGTGTTGTAAGCGCCCGTCACCACGCCGCAGGAGTTGCGCCAGCGGAAGTTCAGCGGGTACTTGCGCTGCGCGGCGTTGACCACGGTGTTCATGGACTTGCCCTCATTGAGCCACTGGGCGAACGTGAACGGCTTCATGGTGGAGCCCGGCTGTGCGCCGCCCAGTCCGTTGAGGTCGTTGCCGTCCTTGTCCAGCTTGTCCACGTTGAAGTTCACCTGCGAGTCGAAGGAGCCTTCGGCCGGCAGGAAGGTGGTGTTCTGGGCCATCGAGACGATCTTGCCCGAGTTGGGCTGTACGGAGACCATGGCCGCGCCCCATTTGTCCGGGTTGGCGCCGGCGGAGGCGTTGACCTGCTCTTGGGCAGCAGCCTGGGCGCTCGGGTCAAGCGTTGTGGTGATGGTCAGGCCGCCGCCGTAGATGAGGCGCTTGCGCTCATCCAGTTCCGCGCCGTAGGCGGGGTTGTTCTCCAGGAGGTGGAGCACATAGTCACAGAAGTACGGGGCGGTGGAAGCGTATGCGCAGCCCTGCTTGGGCTGCGTCACCTTGGTTTCGACGGGGGTGGCAACCGCGGCGTCGTAGTCCGCCTGGGTGATCTTGCCCTGGTCCCGCATGAGTCCGAGCACCAGGTCGCGGCGCTGCTTGGAGCTCTCCGGGTTGTTGATGGGGTCGAATGCGGACGGGCTGTTGACCAGGCCGGCGAGCAGCGCAGCCTGGGGGAGGGTCAGGTCCTTGGAGGAGGTGCTGAAGAAGAACCTGGAGGCGGTTTCGATGCCATAGGCGTCACGGTTGAAGAACACGATGTTCAGGTAGCCCTCAAGGATCTGCTCCTTGCTGAACTCCTTCTCCAGGGCGATGGCCAGCTTCATCTCGCGGAGCTTGTCGCCCACGCCCTTGTTGACGCCGTTGAGCTTGATCTGGTCCTCGTTGCCCTCGGCGGCGAGGTTGGCGTTGAGGACGTTGTTCACGTACTGCTGCGTGATGGTGGAGGCGCCCTGCCGGTTGCCGCGCGCGGTGCTCACCAGTGCACGGAGGATACCCGTGGTGTCCACACCGCCGTGGTCATAGAAACGGCTGTCCTCGACGGCGATGACAGCCTCTTTCACGAACGGCGAAATCTGGTCCAGGGCAACCTTGGTGCGGTTCTCCGTGTAGACGCTGGCGATCTCGCTTCCGTCAGCCGCCAGGATCCTGGTGGTCTGGTTGGGCGGATCAACCTTCAGCTCGGCCGGAAGTGTGTCGAAGAACTCGATGGAACCGCTTGCTGCGCTGCCCGAAACGGCGGCCGCCGGGACCAGCAGGCCAGCTACCAGGACACCACAAATCGCACTCACGCCAAGGAAAACGAGGATCTTTCCGAGGGTGGTGGCAGTATCGAATAAGGGGTTCTTACGAGTCGCCATGTTTTCCACTTTACCGGCAAGGACTAGTCTTTCTCTCATGACCAAATGGGAGTACGCGACGATTCCGCTCATTATTCACGCCACAAAGCAGATCCTGGACCAGTGGGGAGAGGACGGCTGGGAGCTCGTCCAGGTTGTCCCCGGCCCTGATGGAAACGGCCTGGTTGCCTACCTTAAGAGGGAGAAGCAGTAGTAATGAGCACGCCCGCAGAAGCCCAGTCCGGCACAGCCGCAGCCCCCGTTTCCGCTGTTGAGCAGCGCCTCGCCGAACTCGGAATCACCCTTCCCGAGGTGGCTGCCCCGGTGGCCTCCTACGTCCCGGCGGTGATCTCCGGCAACCATGTCTACACCTCCGGGCAGCTGCCTTTTATTAACGGCAAACTCGAAGCTACCGGCAAGGTCTCGGCGGGCAGTGAGGCCTTCGCCGACGAGCCCACTGTTTCCCCGGAAGACGCCCAGCGCTACGCCGCCGTGTGCGCCGTCAACGCATTGGCCGCCGTCAAGAGCGTGATCGGGGACCTGGACCGCATCACCCGCATCGTCAAGGTAGTGGGCTTCGTCTCGTCGGAGGCGTCCTTCACCGGCCAGCCCGCCGTCATCAACGGCGCCTCCGAACTGCTGGGACGCGTCCTTGGCGACGCAGGCCAGCACGCCCGTTCCGCCGTCGGCGTTGCTGTCCTTCCGCTCGACTCTCCTGTGGAAGTCGAACTGATCGCCGAATTCAGCTAAGGCCGGTCGCTTCCCTTGCCTCAACTCGCCCGACGCCTTTTTGCACTTCCCCAGGATCTCGAAGGGGCAGCGCACAGCTGGCTTGAACACGGCGAACGGACCCCGCGGGCTGCGCGCCTCGCGTCCTCCGTGGTCCTGCTGCGGGATTCCCCCACGGGCCTGGAAACCTGGCTGGCCTACCGGCCCGGTTCCTCGCCGCTGGGGGTTCTTGCGTTCCCGGGCGGCTCGCTTGACGCCGCCGACGACGACCCCATCGGCTGGCTGGGCCCGTCCCCGCAGCATTGGGCTGAGCAGATGGGAACGGACGACGTTGGGCTGGCGCGGCGCCACGTGGTGGGCGCCATCCGGGAACTCTTCGAAGAAACGGGCGTGCTGCTGGCGGGGCCGGACATGTCCAGTACCGTCGAAGCCACATCCACGGCTGACTGGATGCGTGCCCGCATCGCCGTCGCCGAACAGGAGAAGACGCTCGCGCAGGTCCTGGAAAAGCGGGGCCTCCTGCTCCGGACCGACCTGCTGAAGTCCCTGGTCAACTGGCGCAGCCCGGACTTCGCGCACCGCAGGTTCGACACCCGCTACTTCGCGGCCACCGTGCCGCTGAGCCAGGAGCCCACCCTTCTGGAAGGCAAGGGCGTCTGGGGCAGGTGGGTGAACGCCGCCAGGATCATCGAAGACCGTGATAGCACCGCGTTGGGCGATGAAGTGGGCCAGGAGAACACGGTGCGCAGGACCCTCGGCGAGCTCCTGGTGCCGGGCTCCGAGATCATGCTTGAAAAGATGGCCTCGGCCAACGGCTGCATCGCCTACCTGAGCTACAAGCGCAAAGCCCACGTGTACCAGCCCAGCCTTGTCCAGGAGGACGGCAGGCTCCTCCTGGAGGTGGAGGCCGCGAAGACCACGCCCGGCGATCCCCAACGCGAACGCTAGGTCCCGCCGAGGCTAGATCTTAGGGAGCGTGGAGTAGGGGCGGCTGGGAAGCACCCCCCGCAGTCCAGGGCCGGATAGAAGGCTCCAGCGGAATCTGCCCGCGGCCGTCGCGGATCACCAGGGCCACCGTCCCGGCAATGGCAGCCAGGGACGCCAGGCCCAGCAGGATCAGGAAGACCGCCAGAGCCACAGACATCGCCATGCACCTCTAGGCTCAATTTTACCGCCCCTTCGGTGGCTGAGCAGTCGAAACCGAAGTACGTTCCGGTGGTTGAGCTTGTCGGCTCAACCACCGGTTCTGGGTTTCGACAGGCTCAACCACCGAACAGCATGCAAAAGGCCGCCCCGAGGGGCGGCCTTCTTGCGGTGCTTAGCGGGAGCGCTGGCGGAGGCGCTGCATGTCCAGGATGACTACGGCGCGGGCCTCCAGGCGGAGCCAGCCGCGCTGGACGAACTCGGCGAGGGCCTTATTCACGGTTTCGCGGGAGGCGCCCACCAGCTGCGCCAGCTCTTCCTGTGTAAGCTCGTGGGCCACGAGGACACCGTCGGTGGCGGGGCGGCCAAAGCGGTCGGCCAGGTCCAGCAGTGCTTTGGCGACGCGGCCGGGAACGTCGGAGAACACCAGGTCCGAGAGGGAGTCGTTGGTGCGGCGCAGGCGGCGGGCCAAAGCCTGCAGGAGCTGGGCCGAAACCTCGGGGCGCGTGCGGAGCAGGTTGTTCAGGCTCTCGTTCTTCAATCCGGCCAGCCGGGTCTCGGAGACCGCGGTTGCCGTGGCGGTGCGGGGGCTGGGATCGAACAGCGCCATTTCGCCGAACAGTTCACCCGGGCCGAGGATGGCCAGGAGTGATTCGCGGCCGTCCGGGGAGGTGCGTCCCAGCTTCACCTTGCCGGAAACGATGAAGTAAAGCTGGTCACCCTGGTCGCCCTCGCGGAAGACGGATGCGCCGCGGGAAAGGTCCACCTCGGTGAGCTCGTCCGTCAGCAGACGGAATGCGTCGTCGTCGAGCGTGGCGAAAAGGGGTGCTCGGCGCAGTACCTCGATGTCCATAAAATCTCCTGAGTAAAAGTATCGGCTGTGGCGCTTGTGCCATTGTTTCAGAATTTTCAAGGTTCTGTGACGAACTTGGCAGCCGAAACGCCCCTATGACGGGCTCAAACGGTGCGAGCGGACGCTTTTCACTGACCCGTTACGGCCCGTCCGGGAGCGCCATGCGGGTGCCCGGCAGCAGAAGCGAACCCACAGATGATTGTCAGCCACCGCCATTAGAATGAGGTTTCAACTGTTTATAAGGAGCCTTCGTGGTCGGCTTGACTGTCCTGGACCTGATCTTGATCCTGGCCCTGCTGTCCTACCTGGTCTACGGCCTCCGCAACGGCTTCCTCGTGACGGCGGGCGGCATCGCCGGTTTTGCTGCCGGCGCCGTGGCGGCCTTTTTCGCTGTTCCCCTGGTCAGCGGCTTCGTTGAGGACTCCGGATGGAGGCTGACCGCCATCGTGGCGGCCGCCGTCGTCCTGGTGGTCCTGGGACATGGCCTGGGCACCATGGTGGGCCGGCAAATCCGCGGCGCCATGCGGATCCGGCCCCTGCGGGCAGCGGACCGGCTGGTGGGCGGCGCCGCCAATGTTGTGGTTTCCGCGCTGGTCATGTCCATGCTCGCGTTCAGCATCAGTTCACTGGGTGTGCCGCTCGTTTCCCAGCAGCTGGCGGAATCCAAGGTCATCCGGTTCATCGACGGGCTGACCCCCACCCCGGTCAAGGCAACCATGGCGCAATTGCGCTCGGCAGTTATTGGCAACGGAATTCCCACCCTCATTGAGGGGCTGGAACAGGGCCCTGTAGTTCCCGTGCCCAATGCCAGCACCGACACCCCTGCCTTGAATAGGGCGGCCGAGTCCGTCCTCAGAATTGCGGGCACGGCCTACGAATGCGGGCAAAACCAGACCGGCACGGGCTTCGTGGTTTCCGAGGATCGCGTGGTGACGAACGCGCACGTTGTGGCGGGCGTGTCGCAGCCGGTGGTGGAATTGCCCGACGGCGGCGCGATGCCGGGCCGCGTGGTCTACTTCGACACCAAGCATGACCTCGCGGTACTGGCCGTGGAGGACCTGCCGTCGCAGCCGCTGCCCCTGAGCACCGACCTGCCCGGCGGCAGCCCGGCGGCTTTCGCCGGCTACCCGCACGGCGGTCCCTTCCAATCGAAGCCGGCCACTGTGCAGGACATCACCACCGTGCTGGTCCCGGACATCTACGGCAGCAACCCGACCCCGGAGGAGATCTACCGGCTGGCCGGCGACGTGCAGCCAGGTAATTCCGGCGGACCGCTGCTCACAACGGAGGGCCAGGTGGCGGGCGTCATCTTCGCCAAGGCCACCTCGGACACGGACATGGGTTTCGCCATCACCATGGATGACCTGAATCCGGTCGTCGCGCAGGCCTCGGCGCTGACGTCGCCTGTTTCCTCCGGGCAGTGCATCCAGAAATAGCCAGCCCGCGCAGGTGGCGGGTCAGCCTGGTAGGTTTACTGATGCCTGCGGCAAGGCTTCGGCGGCGCCATCAGCGACCGTGACGATGCCAAGGCCGCTATCCCTGACGGCTTTCATGTCGGCATCGAGTACGGCGGTGTCCGTGGTGTAGACGCCGCCGCCGATGTTCTCGCCCACTTCGTGGTAGCCCAGGATCAGCCAGGCGTTGTAGAACTTGGCGGAATCGATCCACCCCTGCACGGTTGCCGTGGTCGTGGTGGCGTCAACGAACTTCACCCTCAAGTTATAGGGGTCATAGTTGAGGCGGGTGTTGAAGCCGGAGTCGTCCGTCCCGTCGTCGTCATAGGCCCGCTGGTTGGAGTAGACCTGCCTGATGGCCGCCAAGGTGGCGTCGTTGTATTCGGCATAGGGCGAGGCGAAACTGGTGGCCGCCGCCGGTCCGAACAACTGCCGCAGCGTAGCCTGGCTTTCCCTCAGCTCCGCGTCGAGCTGGCCGGCCGGGACCTCTCGAAGGTGCGCGTGCGTCACCGAGTGGGACGCGATCTCATGGCCCCGGTCCGCAAAGTCCTGGATCTGCTCCTGCGTCATGTACGTGGGCTGTTCGTCAATGGCTCCGGAGTGGATGTACATGGTGGCCGGAATTCCATACTTGTCCAGGATGGGCAGCGCATTCCGGTGCTGGCTGGCCCAGCCGTCGTCGAACGTGACGCTGACCATGCCGCGGCTGAAGCCGGCATCCCCGGTGAAGCCGCCGAGGGTCAGCACCAAAAACACGGACGTCAGCAGAACAAGCAGTTTTCGCATGGGGTACCCCGAAGGCCTGACATGTGCACCGGCGGCTGCCCGGCGTAAACAAATAGTATTCTGCACGTGCTTTTGGGATCGAGGGCCTGGGCTACCCAATCCCAAAGAAGGGGAGTTCCCGCCCGCCTGCGCCGCATGGCCGGAGATGCAGGTATGGCAAGGGAAAACTTCGAGTACTTCCTACAGATGCCCGTGTCCGCCGGTGCTTCTACTGTTGTGCGGAGGCAAGGTGGCAACCGGGAGGAAGGAACCCATGTCAACTGGTATCCAGGCACCCGGGCGGGACCGGTACCTGGATACCCTGCGTGCGGTGGCACTGGCCCGGGTGGTTGCCTTCCACAGCTTCTCGGGTGCCGTGTGGATGAGCCTCGTGTTTCCCTCAATGGGCGTGATGTTCGCCCTGGCAGGGGCCCTGATGGCCCGTTCGCTGGACCGGCCGGCTGCGGGGGTCCTGAAAAGCCGGGCCCGGCGGCTGCTGCTTCCGCTCTGGCTCTACGCCGTCACCGTGCTGGGCCTGCTGTTCCTCACGGGCTGGCGGCCATGGCAGGAGGAGGAAGGCTACTGGCTGGACCTTGCATTGTGGTTCGTCCCGGTGGGCACCCCGCCGTTCCCGGAAAGCGCGGGAACAAATGATGTCCTGACGGACTCCACATGGGGTTTCCAGGCCGAGGAGATCCTGTGGTACATCCGGGCCTACTTCTGGTTCATGCTGCTCTCGCCGCTGCTGCTCAAGGCGTTCCGCCGGTTTCCCTGGGTTACCTTGCTGGCCCCGCTTGGACTTCTGGCTGTCCTGACCCTTGAAAACGCGGCATTGCCGGAATGGGCGAACAATCCCGTCACCGACTTCATCACCTTCGGTTCGTGCTGGATCCTCGGCTTCGCCCACCACGATGGCCTGCTGCGCAAACTGCGGTTCCCTGTCGTGGTGGTCCTTGCCCTGGCCCTCATGGTGCTCGGACTCGCCTGGGCGGCCACCCACCCGAGTGAGGAAGGCTGGAACCTGAACGAGATCCCGCTCGCCCAGGCCCTGTGGTCCTTGGGGTACTGCGCGGTGCTTTTGCGGCTTTCCCCGGTGTGGCCGGCGTTGCCCGGGCGGATGAAGATCCTCGACGGCGTCGTAACGCTCCTCAACAACCGGGCCATCACCATCTACCTGTGGCATAACCTGCTGCTCGTCGCCGCGGTCCCGCTCATTGACCTCGGCTGGGAAAACCCGGTCCTCAGCGAGGCCTTTCCCTGGCTGCTGGAAAGCGACTGGCTGCTGTTCCTCATGGTCTGGCCGCTCCTGGGAGTGGCCATCCTGTGCGTGGGCTGGGTGGAAGACCTCGCCGCCGGCAGGACACCACGGCTCTGGCCCGCACGGACCGCAACACGCAGCTAGAGGACTTCGCCCAGGTAGTCGATGGCCAGCCGGTACCCGGTGACGCCTGCCCCCACGATGACCGCCGCGCACACGGGCGAGAGGTACGAATGGTGCCGGAATTCCTCGCGCTGGTGCACGTTGGTGATGTGCACCTCGACGGCGGGAAGCTGCACGGCGGCGAGGGCGTCACGGAGTGCCACGGACGTGTGGGTAAAAGCGCCGGCGTTGATCACGATACCCGCGGCCGTGCCCCGGGCCGCGTGGATGACATCCAGCAGGACGCCTTCATGGTTGGACTGGACACATTCCACGTCGAAGCCATGGGCCTTCGCTGCGGCGGCGGCCAGCTGCTCCACGTCTGCGAGGGTTGAGGTGCCGTACTTTTCCGGCTCGCGGGTGCCCAGGAGGTTCAGGTTGGGGCCATTGATTACAAGGATGGTGCCGCGGCCGGCGTCGACGGCGGAGGAGGCTTCAGTCATGGAGGCAAATCTATCGGCTGGGTCCGCCTGCCGCGCATTCTTACGTCCAGAACGCCCGGCAGGCGGTGCCAACATCTAGAGGGCGGTGACCTTCAACAGCAGTGCGTGCTCAGGGTTGAGGATGGGCATGGGAAGGCCCACCTCGGCAAGGAACCTGCCGCTTGCCGCCGCACCGTCGGACAGCCACGCCGGCGGCTGGACCTGGGTGAAGGTGTGCACGTAGTCGACGTCGCCCGGCGCGGGGAAGATTGCCTCCACCCGGTAGCTGCGTTCCGCGTCGAGGCCGGGGAGGCCGATCCGCCCGGGTTCCTCGGCCGCGGAGGTGCCGGTGCTGACCAAAGCGAACAGGGCCGCCGTCGTGCCTTCAGGAGAAGGTGTGCCTTCTGTGGCAGGTGCGCCCGCAACAACGCCGTGCAGCAGAAGCGCGTCGGAAGCGACGTCGGCGTGGACCCGGCGGCCGCTGTGGATCAGGTCCCGGTGCTCCTTGTACAGGCCCACCAGGCGCCGCAGTTCCTCACGCTCCTCGCCCTGCACGCTGCGGACGTCCCACTCCATGCCGAAGTGGCCGAACAGGGCAGTGATGGCGCGGAAGGACAGATCGTGCGTGCGGGCAGTGGTGTGGGACGTGGTGGGGCCGATGTGGCTGCCCACCATTTCCGGCGGGACCACGGCCCCGGTCCAGCGCTGGATGGTCTGCCGTTCCAGGGCATCGTTGCAGTCCGACCCCCAGATCCGGTCGGTCCGTTCCAGGATGCCCAGGTCCACCCGGGCGCCGCCGGAGGAGCAGCTTTCAATTTCGACGCCGGGGTGCGCCTTGCGGAGCTCATCGAACAGTCGGTACGCGGCGAGGGTCTGTTCGTGGACCGAGGAGCGGCCGGCGTGGCCGTGCTCCAGCAGGTCCCTGTTCTGGTCCCATTTGAGGTAGCTGATGTTGTTGCCGGCCAGCAGGGCGTCGATGCGGTCGTAGATGTACTGCCAGGCCTCAGGGTTGACCAGGTCGATGATGTGCTGGTTGCGCCATTCCAGGGGCAGCCGGCCGCCGTCCTTGTGCTGGATGGCTGAGGGGCCAACGATCCAGTCCGGATGCGCCCGGGCAATGTCCGAGTCCAGGTTGATCATTTCCGGCTCCACCCACAGGCCGAACTCCATCCCGCGGGAGGTCACCGCATCAATCAGCGGCGTCAGGCCGTTCGGCCACAGGGTTTCATCCACGTACCAGTCGCCGAGGCCGGCCTGGTCGTCGCGGCGGCCGCGGAACCAGCCGTCGTCGAGGACGAAGCGCTCCACGCCAAGATCGGCCGCGGATTCGGCCAGCTCGATCAGCGTGTCCAGGTTGTGGTCAAAGTAGACGGCTTCCCAGGTGTTGAGCACCACCGGGCGGGGCTTGCCTGCAGGCAGGCCGGTGGACGCGGCGGGGAGCACGTGGTGCGGGCGGGACCGGAACCAGCTATAGAAGGCTTCGGTGATCCCGTCCAGCCCTGATTCCGAGTAGGCGGCGAACAGTGCCGGGGTGGTGTAGCTGCCGCCCGGTGCAAGGACCACCTCGGCGGGTCCCAGGAGTTCCGAGCCGCCGATCATGGTCCGGCCGTCACCGATGGTGTCCGCGAACTGCTCATGGTTGCCGCTCCAGGCCAGGTGGGTGGCCCACACCTTGCCGTGGCGGTTGCCGAAGCCCGGTGTGCCGGCGGCGAACAGCAGGGAGGAATCGTGGCCCGTGCGGCCGTGCCGGCCGGTGCGGACCCAGGTGCCCTGCTGGATGGCCCGCCGCTGCGGGTGGCGCTCGCGGCACCAGCGGCCGGTCAGGTCAAGGAGTTCGACCGCGTCCGGCGCAACCGGGAGGACGGTGGCCAGTTCGTCCACCTGGAAGGGGGTAGTGCCGTCATTGGTGACGGTGTGGCGCAGTTCCAGCAGGCCGCCGTCGTGCAGCGTCAGGTTGGACGAGACGCTGATGCCGGTATCAGCGTCGGCCTGGACAATCTGTGCACGGGCGCCTTCTGCGGTGACTGACATGGTGCGGAGGCGGGAGGAGAAGTCCAGGCCGGAGCCGCCGTCGGTGATCCGGGAGCCGCGGAAGGCGGGACGTCCGCGCCAGGAGGATGAGGCCTGGGGGAGGAGGCCGGCGGGGACACGGGCGTCGATGGCGGAGTGGGGAACGGGGCTGGTGAGGATGGCCAGGTCCGGCAGGGTTGCGCCGAGGTCCGCGCCCCAATGGATGACCTCAGCCTCCCCGCTGTCGAAGCTGATCACCAGGCTGGTGCCGGCGGAACGGAGGTGCAGGGGATCCATAGGGAAAGTCTCTTTCGTCGTTGTGCTGTGCGCCGGAAGACGCGGTACGGAGTGTTTTGGTAGCCGGGAAGGGGTGGCCGGATGCCGCCGCCGCGAGGATGGGACGGCGGCATCCGGCCCGGTGGCTGCGACCACAAACGCAGCCACGCTTCGGGGGAGGGCTTACTTGAAGAGGGCGTTGACCTGCTCATTGGCTGCGGTCAAGGAGCTGGCCGGCGCCTTGCCGGAGACCACGGCGTCCATGGCGGGCTCCATGATGCCCTTGACCTTGGCGGTGTTGTCCGTGATGGGGTACAGGAACGTGGTCTTGTCCTTGACGTGCTCCGTGAACGCGGTGACATCCACGCCCTTGGCCTTGAAAGCTTCGGCGGCCTTGTCCGAGGACGCCTTGAGTGCGGGGAAGACCACGGCGTTGGACGCGACGACATCCTGGCAGTCGGCGGACGCGAGGTATTCGACCCACTTGATGGCTGCGTCCTTCTTCTCGGTCCCGGCCCAGATGGAATCGGCCAGGCCGTTGAACATCGACGCGCGCTCGCCTTCGGGGCCAACGGGGGTGGGAGCGATTCCCACCTCAATGCCCTTGTAGCCGGTGTACTGGCCGATCATCCAGGAGCCGTGCGCGTTGATTGCGGACTTGCCGGCTGCGAAGGTGTCCGCCATGGCCGCGCCCACGGTGGTCTCAAGCTTGGGCATATAGCCCTTCTCGGCCAGCCCGGCGAACCAGTCCATGCTCTCCTGGAACTTGGGGTCGTCGTAGTTGTACTTGGTGCCCCACGGGTTCTTGTCCGTGTGGGACCAGCCGGTGGTGTTCGTCAGGTAGCTCCACTCCGTCTGGCCGGAGGAGTCGCCGCCGCCATTCAGGCCCAGCCCGTAGACGTCGACGTTGTTCTTGTCGAAGCCTGGCTCATCGCCGCGTTTTCCGTTTTTGTCCACGGTGAGGTGGGCGATGACCTTCTCGTAGGTGCCGCCGTCTTCGGGGTTCCACGTGAGGTCCTTCATCTGGTCCTCGGTGATCCCGGCGCCGGCCAGCATGGCCTTGTTATAGAACAGGCCGATGGTGTCCCAGTCCTTGGGAAGGCCGTAGCGCTTGCCGTCCTGGCCGACCCAGAGGTCAGCGAGGCCCTCGTTGTAGGCGGAAAGGTCCACGTTGTCCTTTTCGACGGCCTCATCGATGGCCAGCAGTTGCTTGTTCTCGGCCAGCTCGCCGTAGCGGCCCAGGTGGTTGGTGAAGACGTCCGGGGCCGTGCCGCCGACAAAGCCGTTGGTGAGGGTGCTCCAGTAGTCGTCCCAGCCGCGCTGGGTGATCTTGACCGGGATATCCGGGTTCGCCTTTGTGAAGTCGTCGGCACACTGCTGGTAGGCGGGGAGCTGGTTGGCGTCCCAGAGCCAGTAGCTGATCTCGCCCTTGGCGCTTTCTTCGGAGGAGGAGGATCCGCTGCAGGCGGACAGGGAGAGTGCCACGGCTGCGGCGACGGCAACGGCGCCGAGGGATTTCTTCATGGTTCTACTTTCCGTTCGGGGAGGTTACTTGCGGGATCGGGGGAGTGCTTATTTGATGCCGGAGAATCCAATGGAGTTGACGATCTTCTTGCCGAAGGCCGCGAACAGGATCAGCACCGGCAGGGCTGAGATGAGGGTTGCCGCCATGAGTCCGGACCAGTCCGGTGCGCCCTGCGGTGACTGGGACTTGAACACGCCGAGCCCCACCTGAAGGACACGGACGTCATCCTGGGAACCGACCAGCAGGGGCCAGAAGTATTCGTTCCACTGGCCGATGAAGGTGAGGAGGGCAAGCGTGGCGATGGGGGCGGCGGCGTTGGGAAGCACAATCTGGAAGAAGATCCGGAGGTGCTTGGCGCCGTCGAGCATGGCCGCTTCCTCCACCTCGCGGGACATGTTCAGGAAGAACTGGCGCAGGAAGAAGATGGCAAACGGCGTCATGAAGACGTACGGCAGGACCATGCCGAGCATCGTGTTGAGCAGGTCCAGGTTCTTGATCAGCAGGAAGTTGGGGAGCGCCGTGAAGATCGGCGGGACCAGCATGGTACCGAGGAAGAGGCTGAAGACTGCGTTGCGGCCCTTCCAGCGCAGCCGGGCGAAGGCGTAGGCGGCCATCGCGCTGAAGAACACGGCGCCGGCGGTGGTGATGGAGGAAAAGATGATCGAGTTCCGTAGGTAGAGCCAGAAGTCGATGGCGGCACCGGAGCCGCCTTCGGCCACGGCTTCCGCCGGTGACTGCAGCCCGAAGACCCGTTTGAAGGCGCCGAAGGTGAACTCCGCCGGCAGCAGGCTGGCGGCGCTGGAAGCCAGGGCATTGTTGGTGGACAGTGCTGTCCTCAGCACCCAGAGGAAGGGCAGGACGGAGACGGCGATGGCGAGGACCAGGAGGGCCCAGGCGCCGGCGCGGCGGGCGTTGAACGGACGACGGCGGCGGGTTCCGGCCGGCAGCGTTGCGCGGCTTGCGGTGGTGGTCATGCGGGACTCCTAGTCCAGGTCCGATTCGTTGCCCTTGAGGAACTTCATCTGGATGAAGGCCACCAGGGCGAGGATGAGGAAGAGAATGACGGCGATGGCGGATCCGTAGCCGAAGTCCGACTCAGTGAAGGCGCGCTGGTAGATGTAGTACTGGATGACGCGGGTCGCGTTGACAGGGCCGCCCGCGGTGGTCACTGCGACGGTGTCGAAGACCTGGAACGAACCGATCACCGTCACCACGAGGACCAGGACCAGGACCGGGCGCAACAGCGGGATGGTGATCTTCCGGAAGGTCTGGAATGCTGAGGCGCCGTCCAGTTTGGCCACCTCATAAACGTGGCCCGGGATGGCCTGCAGCCCGGCAAAGATCAGCAGCGCCGTGTAGCCCATATGGCGCCAGGTATTGATCAGGGCCTGGGTGGGAATGGCCCACCCTTCGCTTCCGAAAAAGGCGACCCGGGGCAGCCCGCTCCACTCGATGAACTGGTTCACCACGCCGATCTGGTAGTCCAGCATCCAGAACCATAAGAGTGCGGCGATGACGTTGGACATCAGGTAGGGCAGCAGCAGTGCCCCGCGGATGATCGTGGACTTTGCCACCTGGTGCATCAGGAGGGCCAGGCCCAGGGCCAGGGCCGTCTGGAGGAGGATGTTCAGGAAGACGTACTGTCCTGTAACGGCCAGTGAATTCCAGAACAGCGGATCCTTGGCGATGCCCGTGTAGTTGTCCAGGCCGATCCATTCCGGATCACCGAGGATGTTGTATTCCGTGAAGCTCAGGTAGATGCCGCGGATGGTTGGCACAACGTAGAAAAAGACGAAGCCGATCAATGCCGGGGCGATGAAGAGCAGCGCGATCCTGAGGTCCCCGAACCGGCGGTAGCTGCCTTGCGGCTTGGGCGAAGCCGATGCTGGCGACGCCGATCTGGGGTGTTTGGCAAGGGTGGTCATCTTCGACCCTTTCCTGACTGTGATGTGAGTAACAACTGCCACGTAATCTACACGAGTAGATTTGGAGGGGCAAGCTTTTGTTTTTTCTCGGAAGTAAGAGGAATTTTCCATTCGATGGTCTGTTGACTCGAGTAGATCCGGGTGAAACACTTGCCTTCCCGAAGGACAGCGCTTGCCCGGCGCTGCCAGGACTTCCCGGAAGGAAGACAATGACGTTCTCAATCGGCGTAGTAGGAGCCGGCCAGTTTGGCTGCCAGTTCGCCCACCTGTTCAACCTGCACCCCGGCGTCAGTGCCGTGCACGTGGTGGACGAGCTTCCGGAGCGGGCTGCGGAAGCGGTGGACCGCTATGGGCTGGCGGGTTCACAGGCGAGCTTTGAAGAGCTGCTGGCCTCCGACGTCGACGCCGTTGCGATCTTTACGCAGCGCTGGACGCACGGTCCCCTGGTGGAGCAGGCGCTTCGCGCCGGCAAGCACGTGTACTCCGCGGTCCCTATGGCTGTTTCCGAGGACGAGATTGCCCGCATCATCGAGGCTGTCCGTGACACCGGGCTGGTCTACATGATGGGGGAGACCAGCTACTACAACCCCGCCACCGTCTACGCGCGCAAGCAACTCGCTGAGGGGAAGTTCGGCCGGATCTTCTATGCCGAAGGCGACTACGTCCACGACATGGACCTGGGCTTCTACGAGGCCTACCAGTACAGCGGCGGGGACCGCTGGAAGGAAACGGCCAGCTACCCGCCCATGCTCTATCCAACCCACGCCGTGGGCGGAGTACTCGGTGCCGTTCCCGCCCATGCCGTCAGCGTCAGCTGCGTCGGAGTCAAGGATGACCGCAACGACGGCGTCTTTGACAAGGACGTCAGCATGTTCGGCAATGACTTCTCCAACGCCACGGCCCTGTTTGAGCTGAACGACGGCGGGGTCATGCGCACCAACGAGATGCGCCGGGTGGGCTACCCCTCTCACATCCGGGAGTCGCGGTTCCGTTTCTTCGGCACTGAAGCCAGCTTCGAACAGCTCGCAAAAGTCACTGTGTGGCAGGACAAGCGCAACGTCCACGACATCTCCGAGCAACTCGAGACCCGGCCCAGCATTTCCCTGGACGATCCTTCGCTCGCCAATGTGGCGCCGGAGCTGAGGGATGCCTTCGTCTCCGGCCTGGCACCGGTCCACGACCCGGAACGGCTTCCGCAGGAGTTCCGCGGCGCGCCGAACGGGCACGAGGGAAGCCACCACTTCCTGGTGGATGACTTCGTCACAGCCGTCAACCACCGCACCCTGCCGCCGGTGAACGCCTGGGTGGCGGCCCGCTTCACCCTCCCCGGAATCGTGGCGCACCAGTCAGCTTTGCAGAGCGGCGCACGGCTTCCCATCCGTGACTTCGGCGATGCGCCGGGTACTTGTACCTAACATGGACAGCATGACTTCTCCGGCAGCGCAGGCCACACGGGGCCCCGTGACCCGTAAGGACGTGGCGCGATACGCCGGCGTGAGCACCGCCGTCGTCAGTTACGTTGTCAACGGCGGGCCCAAGAAGGTGGCGCCTGCCACCGAAGCCAAGGTCCAGGACGCCATCCGCGTCCTGGGCTACCGTCCCAACGCGGCGGCCCGTGCGCTCAAGCTGGGCTCCAGCGAGACGCTGGGGCTTGTGGTTCCGGATATTTCCAACCCGTTCTTCTCGCTTTTCTCCCATGCCGTGGAGGATGCCGCGGCAGAACTGGGATACGCCCTGGTGTTGAGCAACTCGGACGGGAACCTGGCCAAGGAGCGGCGGAATATCCGCAACCTTGCCGCCCGGCAAGTGGACGGCGTGCTCCTGGCCAGCGTCCTCTTCGAGCCGGACCTGGAGGTCCTGGAAACGGCGGACATTCCCTCGGTCCTGCTCAACCAGGAGCGGGATGCGCCGGGGTTCAACAGCATCGGAGTGGATCTCGCGGCGGGCGCCAGGATGGCCGTTGAACACCTGATCAGCCACGGGCACACCAATATTGGCCTGGCCATGGGCACCAACGTTTCCGGCAATACCGACGGCCGTGAAGTGGGTTGGCGGGAGGCTCTGCAGGACGCGGGCCTGCCCGAAGGGCCGATTGTCTACCATGCCTTCACCCGGCCCGGCGGCTATCTCGCCGGCCAGCGGCTGCTGGCTTCCGTCAACCGGCCGACGGCGATCTTCGCCACGTCCGACATGCAGGCGATCGGCCTGTTGCGGGCAGTGCACGAAGCAGGGCTGTCCATCCCCGGCGACATTGCGGTAGCCTCCTTCGACGGTTCCGCCGAATCCGAATACTCCTGGCCCCCGCTGACCACGGTGGAGCAGCCGGTGGCCGTGATGGCGGAAGCCGCGGTGGCGGCACTGGTGGGAGCCAGCCGCGGGGAAAAGCCGCAGCACCGGATCTTCCCTACGAAACTGCACATCCGCCAATCCTGCGGCTGCCCCTGAAGGTTTTCGTCAGAGGCCGGCGAGCCTCAGCCGGCCCACCCGTTCCTCGAGGATGCGCTGGGCCTCCACGCCCAGGCCTTCGTCGCTGATGACTTCGTCGACTTCCTCCAGGGAAGCGATGGAGCTGATGCCCAGCAGGCCCCACTTCGTGTGGTCGGCCAGGACCACTGTCTTGCGCGCAGCCGCTACGAAGGCGCGGTCCGTTTCCGCCTCCAGCAGGTTGGGAGTGGTGAACCCGGCGTCGGCATCCATCCCATGGACGCCGAGGAACAAAACGTCGAGGTGCAGCTGCTTCAGCGCGCCCGTGGCGATGGGGCCCACCAGCGCATCCGACGGCGTTCGCTCGCCGCCTATCAGGATGACTGTGGAGGCATAGCGGGCGGAGCCGGCGGACGCGGCGTGGTGGAACAGGTCCGCGATGCGTACCGAGTTGGTGACAACAGTGATTCGAGGCCCCACGGTGAGTTCCTTGGCCAGCGCCCACGTGGTGGTTCCGGCGCTCAGGCCCACCGCCATGCCTTCCTGCACCAAGCCGGCCGCCTCAACTGCGATGGCCTTTTTCTCGTCGGTCAACTGGGTGGACTTCAGGTCGAATCCCGGCTCATGGGTGCTGGTGTCGCCCGGGACCTTAGCTCCGCCGTGAATGCGCTCAAGGCGCCCGCCCTCTTCAAGCACCTCAATGTCGCGGCGCACCGTCATCAGGGAAACGCCGAGTTGCTGGGCCAGGTCCGAGACCCTGACCACCCGTTCGCGCTGGAGGGCGTCCAAAATGGCCTGGTGGCGTGCGACGGCGAGCATCTGGGCGGTTCCTTCGGGCAGGTGACGGGGCTGCTCCCAGCATACGGCGACGGCGCCGCCCACCAAGTGGGCAGCGCCGTCGTCGCGGGCTTCTATTTCCTGAGCGACTGGGCGATCTGTTGCATGATCGTCGGGTCGGAGAGGGTGGTGGCGTCGCCGGGATCGCGGCCTTCTGCGACGTCCTTGAGGAGGCGGCGCATGATTTTGCCGGACCGGGTCTTGGGCAGTTCGGGGACCACTAGGATGTTCTTCGGTTTGGCGATGGGCCCGATTTCCTTGCCCACATGGTTCCGGAGTTCCTGGACCGTGTCGTCGCCGCCGTTGACCGCGTCGCCGCGGAGGATGACGAACGCGACGACGGCCTGGCCGGTGGTTTCGTCCGCGGCACCGACGACAGCGGCTTCGGCCACGGCGGGGTGGGAGACCAGGGCCGATTCGATCTCGGTGGTGGAGAGCCGGTGCCCGGAGACGTTCATGACGTCGTCCACCCGGCCCAGCAGCCAGACGTCGCCGTCTTCGTCCTTCTTGGCGCCGTCGCCGGCGAAGTACATGGTTTCGAAGCGGGACCAGTAGGTGTCCTTGAAGCGCTCCGGGTCGCCCCAGATGCCGCGGAGCATGGCGGGCCAGGGTTCGCGGATCACCAGGAACCCGCCGTGGCCGTTGGGCACCGATTCGCCCATCTCATCCACCACGTCCACGGCGATGCCAGGCAGGGGCACCTGGGCCGAGCCGGGCTTGGCGGCGGTGACGCCGGGCAGCGGGGCGATCATCTGGGCGCCGGTCTCGGTCTGCCACCAGGTGTCCACGATGGGGGTCTCGTCCCCGCCGATGACGTTCCGGTACCACATCCAGGCTTCGGGGTTGATGGGTTCGCCAACGGAGCCGAGCACGCGGAGGGAGGTGAGATCGTACTTGTCCGGGATCTCCCGGCCCCACTTCATGAACGTCCTGATGGCGGTGGGCGCGGTGTAGAGGATGGAGACCTTGTACTTTTCGATGATCTCCCACCAGCGGCCCTGGTGCGGGGAGTCCGGGGTGCCCTCGTACATGACCTGGGTGGCGCCGTTGATGAGCGGGGCGTAGGTGACGTAGGAGTGGCCGGTGACCCAGCCGACGTCGGCCGTGCACCAGTACACGTCCGTCTCGGGGTGCAGGTCGAACACGGCCTTGTGAGTGTAGGCGGTCTGGGTGAGGTAGCCGCCGGTGGTGTGCAGGATGCCCTTGGGCTTGCCGGTGGTCCCGGAGGTGTAGAGGATGAACAGCGGGTGCTCGGAGTCATGCCCGACGGCGGTGTGCTCGGTGGAGGCTGCCTCGACCGTGTCGGCCCACCAGTGGTCCCGGCCCTCGGTCCAGTCCACGTCCTGGCCGTTGCGCTTGACCACCACCACGTTCTGCACCGTGTGGCCGGCCTTGGCGAGGGCCTCGTCCACGGCGGGTTTCAGGGCGCTGGGCTTGCCGCGGCGGTAGGTGCCGTCGGCGGTGACCACGAGCTTGGCCTCGGCGTCATCGATGCGGGACCGCAGCGCGTCGGCCGAGAAGCCGCCGAACACCACCGAGTGCACAGCACCAATCCGGGCGCACGCCAGCAGCGTGATCACGGCTTCGGGGATCATCGGCAGGTAGACGGCCACCCTGTCGCCCTTGGTCACGCCGAGGGATTCGAAGGCGTTCGCTGCCTTCTTCACCTCCTCGGTCAGCTGCGCGTAGGTGTAGGAGCGGGTATCGCCGGGTTCGCCCTCGAAGTGGATGGCCACCCGGTCGCCCCGGCCGTTCTCCACATGCCGGTCCAGCGCGTTGTAGGCCGCGTTGACCTCGCCGCCCACGAACCACTTGGCGAACGGCGGGTTGGACCAGTCCAGCGCCTCATCGAAGTCCTTGCTCCAGGTGAGCAGCTCCCGCGCCTGCTTCGCCCAGAAAGCCGGCCGGTCGGCGTCGGCCTCCTGGTACTCCTGCGCGGTGACCACGGCGTTGGCCGCGAACTCCGGCGAAGGCGGGAAGGTCCGGGTCTCATGGAGCAGGTTTTCAAAGGCATCGCCCTGCTGTGCCGAGCCTGCGGGAACGGTGGCCGTGGAGCTTGGAGTGTCCTGGGACATATGAACCTCATCATTCATCGATCTTTGCTGCGCGGCATGTTGGCTGCCGGCCGGGCTCCGCCGCACGCACGACGTTGGGCACCGGCCGATCACGGACATACCGCAAAGAGCTGTTCCGGAATCAAGACTAATGCTTGCCCGGACATACATGTGTGCCCTGTCACAGACGTACCCGCGAGCGGCGTCCATTAAGCGGTGAATGGTTGGGCCCGCCGTCGGGAGGACGCCCCCGGCGGCGCCGTTCAGCTAGTGATCAGCCCGGCTGTTGACTAGGCTGAAATGGAATTGTGACTTCACTTCGGACCGCTGCGGGCAGGCGCAACTGCGCGTGGCCGCGGCGGAACCGGTGTTACGACGGCACGATATCGGGGCCATGCCGGCCCCGGTGCCGCCACGCTAAGGAGAACAGAATGAACCAGCAAAGCTTTGGCCAGAAGACCGGCCCCGATACCGCGGCAGGTTCCGGCGCCGCCGGAACCGCCACCGGGGCAGGCGAGCAGGCCACGTTCGCAGGGAAGCCGGCAGGCCTTGCCAAGGACGCCAACCAGGCAGTGCTCGGTCCGTTCACTGTGCGGGACCTGGCCGTGTTTGCCGCCACCCTCATCCTGTTCATCGCTTCGCTGCTGCCCATCTTCGGCGGCCGCTACAACCTGTGGAACCTGAACAACCTTTTCTTCCTGGGATTGGGCATCATCCTTCCCCTCATCGTCAGCGCCCTTTTCGCCGCGCGCAGGCTGGCCCCCGCCACCAAAATCCGTATCGGCTCCCTCTCCATCGACCAGTTCGCGTCGGTAGTGGCCTGCTTCGCCGTCGCTTTCTTCTTCCTGTCCGTGGCAGGCGCGTACGTGCCCAGCCTGCTGGCGGGCCTGATCGGCTCCCTGATCCTGTTCGCTGCAACGGTCCTGGGCCGCTTCCTGCCGTATCTTTCGGGTGACTTCAAGGACCGCACGGAAGTGCCGGCGCATGTGGTGGCCCGTGAGGCGGCCGCGCCGGTCCAGAAGCCCCGTGCACCCAAGCAGCCCAAGCCCGAGTCCGCATCCAAGCCCGGCGGCGGGAAGCTGCTGGGCGCTGCCGGCGGAAAGCTGTTCGGCGGTGCCGGCGCCGGATCCTCGGCGGTCCAGCCCGGACCCTCCCACCACGCGCCGGCCACTGCGGCCGTCCCCACGGCAGCCGCGCCGCATTCACCTGCTACAGCCGCCGTCCCATCCGCCAACGTCCCATCCACCGGCGTCGCTGCGGCCGGCGGGCCCGCCGCCGGTGGTCCTGTATCCACCGCCCCCGAAGTGTCCGACCGGGCGCCCGAGGTTGACGCCGGTCCGCCAACCCAGGCAGCCGACGTCGTCCGTCCCGCCTCCGCGCCTGCCGCAGAAGAGACGCAGTTCGGGGATGTGCACGTAGGTGCGGGGGCGGGCGGTTCGTCCGCGACGTCCCATCACGACGGCGGCGCGCAGCCGGCTGCCTCCGCGGCGAGGAGCACGTGGGAACCGCCGGCGGCAACTGCCGTCCACCAGCAGGTCCGCTCCGAGGAACCCATTGGGGCCACCGTGGACCCTGCCAGCCGGCACGACGCATCGGACGAACTGCCCATCCATGAGGCGTTCTGGTTCGCTGTCGCCCAGCACCGTACCGCCTATGACCCCCGCACCGGGGCCCCGGCCTTCGTCATTGAACCGGGCGGGTGGGTCCTTGCCCTTGAGGACCGCGGCCACGAGTTCCTGGTCCAGCACACCGACGGGCGGCTGGGCGTCCTGCGGGACCTCAGCAACATCGAGCGCGGCTAACGCCCATGGCCGCGCCCCGGGCCAAGGCCGGCGGAGGGAAGGCTGCCGGCCAGGCCGCCGGCATGCCGGTGGTTTCCTCCGAGTCGGTGCTCGCCCTGAAGCGGCGGGCGCGGCGCATCAACAGGGCTTTGGCCGAAAAGTACCCGTACGCGCACGCGGAGCTGGATTTCACCAACCCTTTCGAGCTGCTGGTGGCTACCGTGCTCTCGGCCCAGACCACGGATGTGACGGTCAACCAGATCACGCCGCTGCTCTTTCAGAACTACCCGGATGCGCGGGCCATGGCCGAGGCCGATCCCTCCCGGCTGGAAGAGATCATCAAGCCCACCGGCTTCTTCCGGGCCAAGTCCCGGAACCTCATTGCACTGGCCACCCGGCTGGTGGACGAGTTCAACGGCGTGGTGCCCGGCCGGCTCGAGGACCTTGTCACCCTTCCGGGGGTTGGGCGCAAGACCGCCAACGTGGTGCTCGGGAACGCGTTCGGCATCCCCGGCATCACGGTGGACACCCATTTCGGACGGCTGGCCCGCAGGTTCGGCTGGACGCAATCGGAAGACCCCGTGCAGATCGAGTCTGACGTGGCCGAACTCTTCGAGCCGAAGGACTGGACCATGCTTTCGCACCGCGTGGTGTTCCACGGCCGGAGGGTCTGCCACTCCCGGAAACCGGCGTGCGGGGCGTGCCCGGTGGCCAACTGGTGCCCCAGTTACGGCATGGGCGAAACGGATCCGGTGAAGGCGGCCAAACTCCTCAAGTACGAGCTCGCACCCGGCAGTGAGGGGCTGTTGGCGGAGCTGCGGGCTGAAACCCACCGTGCCGCCGAAATCCGGATGGCCTCCCGGAAGCGGGCCCTGTGAGCGCCCGCGAAGACCTGCTGGAACTGGCCCGCCGGGCCGAATCCGGGTCAGCCGCCGCCCCTGATCCCCGGTGGGCTGCCCTGACGGTGGACGAGGAGCGGGCGCGCAGGGCCGCCGTCCTGATGCTCTTCGGCGCGCTGGACGATGTTCCCGCTGCCTCCGGCAAGCCGCTGGCGCCCGCCGACCTCGATGTGCTGCTCCTGGAACGGGCCCACACTTTGGGATCACACCCGGGGCAGGTGGCGTTTCCCGGCGGCAGCATCGATGCCAACGAAACTGCCGTGGAGGCAGCGCTCCGGGAAGCAGTAGAGGAAACCGGGCTTGACTCACGCGGGGTCGAAGTCCTGGGAACGCTCCAGCAACTCGGCCTGGCGCACAGCAATTTCCTGGTGACCCCGGTGCTGGGCTGGTGGCGGTCCCCGTCACCTGTGCGGGTGGTGGACTATGCGGAATCCGCGCAGGTTTTCAGGATTCCCGTCCGGGACCTGCTGGACCCGGACAACCGCGTGATGGCTACCGTCCACCGGGCCGGCCGAATCTTCGACAGCCCCGCCTTCACCGTCAACGGCGTGGTGGTATGGGGGTTTACCGGGATTGTCCTGAGCGGGCTTTTCGACCAGCTTGGCTGGTCCGTTCCGTGGGACCGGAACCGCCTGCATCCGATGGGGGTGTAAAGAGTAAGGGAGCCACGCGCGCCTTTGAGCGCGGCTGCCCGGTCTGGTGCGGGCGCCCGTTTTGGTGCCGGGCGCCCGTAAAACTCAAGGCTTAGGCCTGCTGCCGCAGGTCCACCACTACGCCTGTTGCTGCGTTCTCCCGCATCGCCTTGATGCCGTCGACCAGTGTGTTCAGCGACTTGAAGTTGGGTGAAACGGCAACAATGTTGCCTTCAGCGTCTGTGAGCCGCAGCCGGTACGACTCGTCTCCTACTCGATGAATTTCAAACCTGCCCGCCATATGTCGGACCTCCCCTGGGTATGCGTCTTTGCATCATCTTTGGCGCCGATCTGCCTCAGTCGCCGGTATGAACTGTAACGTCCGTCACGCTGCCCGTCGAGCTACTGCCGGGTAGGTTACTTTTCCTTAACTGAGGGCCGTGCAGCCAGTTACTTTGCGTGGTCGTAGGAATCAACCACGGCCACGCTGATGGGAAACTCAACCGGGATGGGGCCGAACAGCAATTCCTTGGCTGCGCTGGCCGCGTCTTCGATGGCCTTGATGCAGGCGTCCACTTTCTCTGCGGGCGCGTGAACCATCACCTCGTCGTGGAGGAAGAAAACCAGTTCGGCACCCACGCTGCCTTCCGTGCGGAGACTGCGCAGCCGCCGTCGTAATTCGGCAAGCCAGCACGCCGCCCAGTCTGCGGCCGATCCCTGGACCACGAAGTTCCGCGTGAAGCGGCCCCGGGACCGGGCAATGGACTCCGCGCGGCGCTGCTCCTCCGCGGTGGTGGAGCGCTGGCTCTGGAACCATCGCTCCGACGGCGGCGGGCTGCTGCGGCCCAGCCGCGTGGTCACGGTGCCGCCTGATTCGCCGGCGCGCGCCGCGCGCTCCACGAAGTCCACCGCACGCGGATAGGTCCTTGCCAACTGGGGCATCAGGCGGCCGGATTCGCCCGAGGTGGCGCCGTACATGGCGCCCAGCAGGGCCACCTTCGCCTTCGCCCGGTCACCGCCGAAACCCTTGGCGGCGATGCCTGCGTACAGGTCCTGGTTCCGGGCAGCCTCAGCCATGATGGAGTCCCTGGCCAATGCAACCAGCACGCGCGGCTCCAGCTGGGAGGCGTCCGCGACGATCAGCTTGTGGCCCGGATCGGCGTGCACGGCACCGCGGACCTGGCGGGGGATCTGCAGGGCGCCGCCCCCGCGGGATGCCCAGCGGCCGGACACCACCCCGCCCACCACGTATTCGGGCCGGAACCTGCCGCCGGCAACCCACGCGTCAAGCCACGCCCAGCCGTTGGCGGTGTGCAGCCGGGACAGCTTCTTGTACTCCAGCAGCGGCCCGATGGCCGGGTGGTTCGATTCCTTCAACTCCCACTTCCGGGTGCTGTTCACCTCGATTCCGTTGCGGTGCAGGGCGCGCATCAGGTCCTGCGGGGAATCGGGGTTCAGCGTGGGCGAGTTCAGCAGCTCCCGGAGCTCCGAGTTCAGCGCCTCCAGCCGGGCCGGCCGCTGGCCCGCAGGTGGGCGTGGCCCCAGGTACTCAACGAGGATCTTCTCGTGCAGATCCTCCCTCCATGGGACGCCGGCGTGCTGCATTTCCGCGGCGATCATGGCGCCGGCGGATTCAGCGGCCAGCAGCAGCTGCAGCCGGTTGCGCCTGTTCTCCCCGGTGTCCACCGCCGCCAGGGCATCCTGCTGGGCGGCGTATTCGGACCGGAGTTCGTCCGGGGTGTACCGGGGGGCGGGGCCGGTGTCGGGTTCGTCGAACAGGGCGCCCTGCTCAGCCGGCGGACGGGGCGGCAGGAGCGCCTTTGGCGGGACCAGCGGATCATCCACTGGCATCGTGACGGCGTTGCGCGCGTATTCGGTATGGGCAGTGAACTGCGAAAAGGCCAGGATGTTCCCACAGAGGCTGATGTCGTAGCACCGCTCCAGCTCCACGCCGGCCGCGAGCAGGTCCGGGTACCAGTCCCGGGTGCGGTGCCAGATCCAGCGGGGCGCCTGCCCGCCGGGCCGCCTCGTTTCCAGATCGCGGACGACGGCGGCCAGGCCGCTTCGGTCTACAAGGCGGGGTTCGGGGTTGGCTGGCTGGGGGAGTCCGGCCTGCGTCAACTCCTGCAGGGCCACGCCGTCGGGGTGGGCGGCGAGCAGCAGGTACATGATCCAATTGTGCCGTGTTTTCCGGGGGCCCCGCTGACGGCGTGGCTTCCGACTGGCTGCCCCGCCGGGCTTTTCCACATAGCGGCCGTGATCCCTTACGTGGCTTCGGCCGGCAGTGAAGAGTGGCCCCATGAGCAGGCACCAGTTGACCCCTTCCCACACCGAGCAGGGCAGTTCCGGCGGCGGAAAGCTGCGGCCTTCCGGGGCGGGACAGCCGGGAATATTAGGGCCCGGTGAGGCAGGTGCAGGGGACAGGGCCGATTCATGGCTGCCGGAGGGGTCCGATGACGTGCTCCTGGTGACGTCGTCGGCATTTCTCCGGGCTGAGGTGGAGCGGATTGTTGCCGCCGCTGGAGCGCATCTGCGGGTCGCGGCTGACGCTGCCGGAGCCAGCAGGTACTGGGACGCGGCCGGCGCAGTTCTGGTAGGGAGCGATATCCGGGAACTGCCGCCCCGGCGCCGGGCACCCGCGGTCCTGGTAGGCCTCGACGGTGAAGGCGACAGCCTGTGGCACCTCGCCGCAGCCCTGGGAGCAGAACGGGTTGCCGTCCTGCCGGACGCGGCGGCGTGGTTGGCTGACCACCTCAGCCGGTCCAAATCGCCCGGCCCGGGAGGGCTGGTCCTCGGCGTGACCGGCGGGTGCGGGGGTGCCGGCGCAACCACTGCTGCCGTTTGGATAGCGCAGGCAGCGGCAGGCCTGGGAGTCCGTGTGCTGCTCGTTGACGGCGATCCCTGGGGCGGCGGCCTGGAACTCGCCATCGCTGCGGAGGAAAACCCGGGGTTGCGCTGGCCCGATCTCGCCGAGGCGAGGGGCAGCATCGACCCGGCACAGCTGTCGGATTCCCTGCCCGTAGCCGGGGGTTTCTCGTTCCTGTCATGGCCTGCCAGCAGGGACCAGCCGCCTCCGGTGGCCGCTGCCACCACTGTGGGAGTACTCGACGCAGCCCGGCGGGGCTATGAACTGGTGGTGGTGGACATCGGGCGCAGGACAGAACCGCTGCAGGCCTTTGCCTGGGACTGCGACCGTATCCTGCTCGTGGTTCCCGCGCAGCTGAAGGCAGCCGTGGCGGCCGTGCGGCTGCTGCAGGAGTTTCCGCCGGTTGAGGCTGCCCTCCTGGTCCGCGGGAAACCCGGCGCAGCGCTGGACGGCTCACTGCTCTCCGACGCGATTGGCCTGCCTGTCCAGGGGCGCGTGCCCGAACTGCGGGGAGTGGCCGCAGCCACGGAATCCGGGCGGCTCCTGGACCTCGGCAAACGGCGGGGCGTCCGCCACTTTGCCGCGTCGGTCCTTGACCTGCTCGGCGACGATATGCCGGTGGGAGGTCCGGCATGAAACAGCAGCCCGGACTGGAAACGGGTTTGGGCGGCCGCAGGCGGGACGGCCGCGAGCAGGATTTCCGCAGCAGGCGCGCCGTGGACGCCGGCCTTCTGGAATCGGTTCGCGAGTCCATGATGGCGGAGGCCGGGGCGGTGACGCCATCGCGGGTGGCTGCCGCGGTGCAGGCCACCGGCAAGCTTTTGGGCACCGCCGGTTCCCTCGCTGCAGCCGAACGGATCAGCGCCGAACTCAACGGGCTGGGGCCGCTGCAGGAACTCACGCGGGACCCTGCCACCACGGACATTTTCGTCAACGCTCCTGATTCCGTCTGGGTGGACAGGGGCCGCGGCATCGAGCGGACGCCAGTGGTCTTCGACAGTGAAACCCAGCTGCGGGCACTGGCCTGCAGGCTGGTCGCGGCGGGCGGGCGCCGGCTGGACGACGGCTCACCCTGCGTCGACGTGCGGCTGGCAGGAGGCTACCGCGTCCACGCCGTTCTGCCGCCGGTCTCCACGGCGGGGACCCTGCTCAGCGTCAGGATCCGGCGGGAACGGGTGTTCACCATGGACGAACTCGGCACGGCCGGAATGTTCGGCCCGCAGCTGCAGGCTGTCCTGGAGAGGGTGGTCGAGCACAGGCTGAGTTTCCTGATCAGCGGCGCCACCGGATCCGGGAAGACCACCTTGCTCTCCACCCTGCTGGGCTTGTGCTCCCCGGAGGAGCGCCTGGTCCTGATCGAGGACGCGTCCGAGCTGAACCCCGTCCATCCGCATGTGGTGTCCCTGGAATCCCGCCACGGGAACCTGGAAGGTGGCGGCGAGGTGGACCTCGGCGAACTGGTCAGGCAGGCCCTGCGCATGCGCCCGGACCGGCTGGTGGTGGGTGAATGCCGCGGCGCGGAGGTCCGGGAGCTTCTGACTGCCATGAACACCGGACACAGTGGCGGGGGCGGAACAATCCACGCCAACACTGCCACCGCTGTTCCGGCCCGGCTGACAGCCCTGGGCGCCCTGGCCGGGCTGGGTCCCGACGCCATGCGGCTCCAGGCATCCAGCGCCCTCGACGTGGTCATCCACGTAGAACGGACACGCCGGGGCCGGGAGGTATCCTGCCTGGGCCTTATCGGCGATGGTCCAGACGGGCTTGCAGTCGTCCCGGCGCTGGGAACGGCTGCGGGCGTTGCCGGGCCGGCAGGGATTCCCGGGCCTAGGGTTGCCGCTCCCGGTGTTGGTCCGGCGTGGCCCGCGCTCGCAGCACGGCTGGGACTGGACCCGGAGAGTCTCGCGTGATTCTCCTCCTGGCCGCGGCCCTGTGCCTCGCTGCGGTGCTGTTGCTCAAGCCGCCGTACGGAGCTCCGGGCCGGCTGCGGCGTGCCGCAGGCCAGGGCCCGGCTCCCGGATCCGCTCTCATGGGAAAGCGGATCTTTTCGCGGGCCGGGCCTGCAGCCAGGAAAGGGAGAACGATGCGGGGGTCGCCCATGACCCTCGTGGTACAGCAACTCGCGGCGCTGCTTAAAGGCGGCCGGACCCCTGCCCGGCTGTGGGACGAACTGTGGGTGGTGTACGGGGCTGCCGGCCAGCATGCACATCCATCGCATCTGCCGCCCGCATCCACGGCGCCCCGCCTCTCAGCATCCGTGCGGCACCACCCGTCCGGCGGGTTGTCACCCGGGTCAGTCGCCGTGCTTGGCTCTGCCCGCGCGGCCGCGGCTGCCGGCACTCCGGTATCGGAAGCGATCCGGCGGACCCTGCCCGCTCCGCCCGTCGGCGGTGACCGGGAAACCCGGATCTGGTCGGAGCTGGCTGCCTGCCTGGACATCGCTGAAGCGAGCGGATGTCCCCTTGCGGACGTGCTCACCCGGTTCGCGGCCCAGCTTGAAGTAGAGGACGACGCCGACGCCGCACGGCAGACCGCGCTCGCGGGCCCCAAGGCCACAGTCAGCCTCCTGACCTGGCTTCCGCTCATGGGGCTGGGACTCGGAGCAGCCCTGGGGGTGGATCCGCTCGCCATCCTGCTCGGCACACCCCTCGGGCTGGCAGCACTGGCAGCCGGGGTCGCGCTCACCGTGGCCGGAAGGGTCTGGTCGGCGCGGCTCGTGGCGGCGGCCGCCGGCGCTGGGGTGCCATGACTGGGAACTACGCACTGGCCTTGGCCGTCTTCCCGGTGCTCGCCGCAGCTGCCTGCCTCGTTTGTGCCGGACCCGGGGCGGCAAGGAAGCGCCTGCGCAGCCTGCCTCTGGCCGGGGACGGGGCTGGGCGTGTGGAACAGGCGGCCGGGGCCACGCGGAACCGGGGAGGGCCCGGTCTGAAGGACACCGCCATGATGCTCGAACTGGTCGCCGCGATGCTTGATGCAGGTTCCAGCATCGGGCGCAGCCTTGAACTGGTGGCTGCCTCGGCTTCGGCCCGGTACCGCGATTCGCTCCGGCCTGTTGTCTCAGCCCTGGCCATCGGCGCCGACTGGGACACCGCCTGGCGCAGCTCTGCCGTCCGCCTTCCCGAGATCCTTGAACTGCGCGATGCCCTGGGGTTTGCTGCTCTGACCGGCGCGCCATCGTCGGCCATCCTGTACGCCCAAGCCGCCCGGCTCCGCCGCGAACGGTTCCGGGCCGCGGAGAAGCGCGCGGCCTCACTGGGGGTGAAGCTGGTGGTTCCGCTTGGCCTGTGCTCGCTTCCGGCCTTCATCTGCCTGGGCGTGGTTCCCGTGCTGCTGGCACTGGTTCCTTCCGGCTCCTGAGCTGAATTCCGGCTCCTGCACTTTCTTCCCGCTCTAAGCAGCGGCCCCGCCCACCCCTGGCCGCCGTCCGGTCTTGTCCTCCACACCAGCGCAGCGGCCGGGCTTATCCACTTAGCGCAGCAGGAGCCTTACCGCGCCAGGCGGGGCCCGGAAGAGTCGGTACAGCCGGCAACACCACCGGCCCCAGGAAAGGAAACACCCCATGTCCATGAACCACCACCGCCGCTACTTTGCCGGATCTGCCGTTCCCGCCGCTTCCATGCCTGCTCGCAGGGGACATGGCGGCAGCCGTAACCGCACCACGGGGCCCGGCCGGACGGAGGGCACCTTGCCGGCCAACGTCGTGGAACTCTATCCGGGCGCAAGCCTGGTACCGAACAGCCGCCGCGCCGTGCGCCTGATGGGCTCCGAGGCCGGCATGGCTACAGCGGAATACGCAATCGCCACGCTCGCGGCCGTGGGCCTTGCCGGGCTCCTGGTCTTTATCCTCCGAAGTGACGAGGTCCGCGGCTTCCTGCTGACACTGATCCGTACAGCCCTGGCGCTGCCGTGACCAGTGCAGGCGAGCCGTTGAGGGGCCGAAAGCTCGTCATGGGCCGCGGAAGCCGGGGAATCCCCACAGTTGGGATGCCCGGCGGAAGGAACGCTAATGATTCGCGCGGCGCGGTAACCGCCGAGTTTGCTGTCGTCCTGCCCGCCGTCGTTGCTCTGCTCGCCATGCTCCTGGCGGGTGCTGCTGCAGGCGTCACCCAGCTGCGGATTGAGGAGGGGGCACGGGCCGGCGCCCGCGCCCTCGCCAGGGGTGAGGATCCTGCCGCTGTCCAAAGGACAGTCCGGACCTTGGCCGGTGGCACCGCATCGGCCTCGATCGCGGCAGACGGCGGCTGGTTCAGCATCACGGTCACCGACCGGGTGGGTGGGCCCCTGGGTTCCTCGATTCCGTGGACCCTCACCGCCCGCGCTTCCACCCGGAGCGAGACCGCCACAGCGCGCCCGGCCGCCGTGCTTGAGGTCGACGTGCTCGAGGTTGGCGTGGCCGCTGATGGAAAGGATCGGACGTGACCGGTGGATGCCTGGCCTGTGTTCCCTTGCCGGGTTCGAGGACGGCCCGGAGGAAGACGACGCCGAGGAGGGTTGCCCTAAGGTGCGGGGCGCACGAGTCGTTGGCCGGGTTGGAGGAGGATTCCCGTGAAAGGGGTTCCGGAACTGTCCTGGCCGCGGGCCTGGCACTGGTGGTCATGATGGTGATGGCCATGATGCTGCTCCTGGCCCAGTCCGCCGTGCTGGCCAGCCGGGCAGCCTCGGCCGCCGACCTCGCCGCCCTTGCCGGAGCTGATGCGCTGCGGGGCATCACCGACGGTGAACCCTGCACGGTGGCAGCTGAGGTGGCTGCCCGGCACTCGGCGGCCGTCCTCAGCTGCGCGGAAGGCCCAGGACAGATCCTCGAGGTCAGGACAGAGCTGAGGGAGCGGTCCATGCTGGGCCCGGCAAGCGGCCATGCCCGGGCCGGACCGCCGCCCTAGCCGGACATCAGGTCCTGGCCGGATTCCCCACCCTGGATGTAGCCCCGCCCTGGAGATACACACTGTCCTCGGCGTACACGCCGTCCTGAATGTGCCTGTCCTGGATGTGCCGTCCTATGCCGGCCGGATGCCGGCGCTTGGTTCGGTGGCTGCGGTCTTTTCGGTCGCGTCCCTCAACAGGACGTCCAGGAGGGTCACGGCAGCGTCCTTGTCCAGCGGATTGTTCTTGTTCCCGCATTTGGGGGACTGCACGCAGGACGGACAGCCGGATTCGCACTCACAGGCCTTGATGGCATCCCGGGTGGCGGCCAGCCACACCTTCGCCTTGTCGAAGCCCCGTTCAGCAAAACCGGCGCCGCCGGGGTGCCCGTCGTACACAAAGATGGTGGGTACTCCGGTGTCGGCGTGCAGGGCGGTCGAGACACCGCCGATGTCCCACCGGTCGCTGGACGCCACCAGCGGGAGGAGCCCGATCGCTGCGTGTTCAGCCGCGTGCAGGGCACCGGGGAACTGGGCTTCAATAAGCCCGGCTGCCGTCAGGGACCGGTTGTCCACCACGAACCACACCGCCTTGGTGAACAGTTCCCGGGCACCGAGCTCCAATGGTTCCTCACCCAGGATTTCGTTGGAGATCAGTGCCTTGCGCTGGAACGAGACTACCTGGGTGGTCACCTTCACGTCGCCGAAGTGGACTGTGATGTCGCCCCACTGCATGGTGCGCTGGGTTTCCAGGACCTCGATCTGGGTAACGTCCCGCGCGGTGGTGTAGTAGTCGGGGTTGGCCCGGCGCACCACCACGCAGTGGTCGTCCTCGTTCAGGTCCTCCACCACGTAGCTGTCGCCCTGGTGGATGTACACCGCGCCGTTGTGCGCCTGATAGTGGGTCTGCGGCGAATCCATGGTGCCGAGGAGGGAACCCGTGTCCGCGTCGACAATGCTGACCGGACCGCCGCCGTCGGCCCGCAGGTTGACCATGGCAGCGGCGCTCTGGGAATGCGTCCAGAACCACCCGGCAGGCCGCCGTCGAAGGTAGCCCTGTGCCACCAGCTTGTCCAGGAGCCCTTCCGCCGTCCCGCCGAACAGGTCCAGCTCGCCCGGGCCCAGCGGTAGTTCCGCCGCGGCGGCGCACAGGTGCGGACCCAGCACGTAGGGGTTGGAAGGGTCGAAAACGGTGGCCTCAACGGACACGTCGAAGATCGCCTCCGGATGGTTTACCAGGAACGTGTCCAGGGGGTCGTCACTGGCAACGAACGCGGCGATGGCCTCCTGCCCGGCCCTGCCGGCCCGCCCGATCTGCTGGAAAAGGGAAGCCCGGGTTCCGGGCCACCCCGCCACCAGGACGGCATCCAGTCCCGAGATGTCGATTCCCAGCTCCAGCGCGGAGGTGCTGGAGACTCCCAGGAGCCGGCCGGACCGCAGGGCTTTCTCTACCGCACGGCGCTCCTCCGGGAGGTAACCGGATCGGTAGGCGGCCACCCGCTGCGGCAGGCTCGGGTCCACCTCGTCCAGCAGGCGCTTGGTGATGGAGGAGATGGTTTCGGCCCCGCGGCGCGATTTGATGAAGGCAATCGTGCGGACCTGGGCGGACACCAGGTTGGCCAGCAGGTCAGCTGTTTCGGCCACCGCCGTGCGCCGTTCCTTGGCACCGTTCTCACCCCGGACCTCGGTGAGGGCAGGTTCCCAGAACGCCACGGTGGTGGCACCGTGCGGCGAACAGTCCCGGGAGACCGCCCTGACCGGTGCGCCGATCAGCCTGGAGAACGAGGCATCAGGGTCGGAGGCGGTGGCTGACGCGGCAATAAACACCGGTTCGGGGAAGGACGAACCGGCTCCGTAGTAGGCACAGATGCGCCGCAGCCGCCGCATGAGGTTGGCCACGTGGGAGCCGAACACCCCGCGGTAGCTGTGGGCTTCGTCCACGATCACATAGCGGAGGCGGCGGAAGAACCCGGCCCACCAGGCGTGGTTGGGGAGGATGCCGAAGTGCAGCATGTCGGGGTTGGCCAGGATGAAGTTGGCGTGGTCCCGGATCCAGCGCCGGGAGGCAGGGTCCGTGTCGCCGTCGTACGTTTCCGCCCTCACCGTGGGCAGTTTCAGTGCCCGGATAGCGTTCAGCTGGTCGGCGGCCAGCGCCTTGGTGGGGGAGAGATAAAGGGTGACCGCACCGTCGTCGTGGATCTTGCCGGGGTCGGCCAGGACACGCAGTTCCGAGCGGTGGATCGCATCCAGCGCAGGCAGCTGGTAGGCCAGCGACTTTCCGGACGCCGTTCCCGTGGCCACCACCACGTGTTCCCCGCCGTGGGCGATGTTCGCCGCTTCCACCTGATGCCGGTACGGCTCCTGGATGCCCAGGGAGCCGTACGCCGCGGCCACATCAGGGTGCAGCCAGCCAGGCCACGGCTCGTACAGGGCGGCGCGGGCCGGGATGGTGCGGACATGACGGAGCTGTTCCGGATCCGGGCCGCGGCCCAGCAGGGGAATCAGGGAGTCATGGGGGTTCACCCCAACATTGTTTCACCCGTCATGGAGCCAGCCGGCCCGGTTCGCCCAAGGGGTAACCGGTCCGGCTGGATCTGCCGAAGAAGGAGGGTCAGCTCAGGGAAAGGTCGGAGCCGTCGTGGGAGGCCGACAGCATCAGGACCCGCGAGACCGTGCTCCAGCCCAAATGGGAATACAGCTTCTGGCCGTCAATGGATGCCAGCAGCAACCCGGTCTCCACGTCATGCTCGAAGGCCTGCGCAGCCAGGGCCCGCATGATGAAACTGCCCAGTCCGCGGCGCTGGAATCCCGGCTCGGTGATGATCTTGTCGAACACGGCGGTATCGCCCACCACGAACACCCGGCCGCTTGCGGCAACAGTATCGCCGGAGCGCACCTCCGCATAGTGGACGTGGTTGTGCTCGGACAGGTACAGCTTCAGGTCATCGTCAGAAAGCCACGGGTCCTCGGCGTCCTGCGTTTCCATGTCCACGATCATCATGGTTTGCGAGTCAGAGGTGACGTTCAGCCCGTGCTGGCGGGCCAGTTCCGCGTAGCGCTCGACGTCGTTGGTGAGGATGGTCAGCACCCGGGCGGGGACCTCGGCGGTCTTGGCCGCCAAGGCCGCGAACTCTTCCGGGGTTGGGTCGGAGGCGAAAAATTCCCATTCCCCGCTGGTGTCGGCACGGAGCGCAGCGGGGAAGCGGCCCTCGGTGGACGTCTGGTATCCGCGGCAGCCGGCCCAGCCGGCCACCCACACTTCAAGAAGGCCTGTGATGTCTTCAATCATGGTTTCCGGGCTCATGACTGAACACTAATCCAGCCCGATCGCCAGCAACAGTGGGCGGCGGAGTGCTTATGCAATCGTGATGCAGGAGGCGCCGATCCGGTCCAGGAACCCCAGCCGGTACCCTTAAATACGTGGCTTTGAACCGAATTGTCCTTTTTTACGGCTTTACCCCCATCGCGGACCCGGACGCGGTGCGTCTCTGGCAGCGTGCCCTCTGCGAAAAGCTGGGCCTCACCGGCCGCATCATCATCTCCAAGGACGGCATCAACGCCACCGTCGGCGGTGAAATTGGTGCCGTGAAGCAGTACGTCAAGACCACCCGGGAGTACAAGGGCTTCCACGGCATCGACGTTAAATGGTCCGACGGCGGCGCAGACGACTTCCCCAGGCTCAGCGTCAAGGTGCGCGACGAGATCGTCTCCTTCGGAGCTCCCGGTGAGCTCACGGTGGACGCCAACGGTGTTGTGGGCGGCGGCAAGCACCTGAAGCCGGAAGAGCTGCACGAGCTGGTGGACGCGAAGAAACAGAGCGGGGAAGAGGTGGTCTTCTTCGACGGGCGGAACGCGTTCGAAGCCCAGATCGGCCGGTTCAAGGACGCGGTGGTCCCGGACGTTGCCACCACCCATGACTTCATCAAGGAGCTTGAGTCCGGCAAATACGACGAACTCAAGGACAAGCCCGTGGTTACGTACTGCACGGGCGGGATCCGCTGCGAGGTGCTCTCGAGCCTCATGGTGAACCGCGGCTTTAAAGAGGTCTACCAGCTGGACGGCGGCATTGTCCGGTACGGCGAGACCTTCAAGGACCAGGGCCTCTGGGAAGGCTCCCTCTACGTCTTCGACAAACGCATGCACCTCGAGTTCAGCGAAGACGCCAAGACCATCGGCGAATGCACCCGCTGCTCAGCGCCCACCAGCAAGTTCGAAAATTGCTCAAACCCCAGCTGCCGCACCCTCACGCTCTACTGCGCCGAGTGCGCCGCCAGTCCGGAAACGCTGCGGTGTCCCGAGGGCTGTGCCGCCTGAACACCCCTGGAGCTGCCTCCCGCGTGCAATCACAGGCGCCGAACACGGTAGGCAAAGTTGGCTCCGGTTCGGGCCTCAACGGTGATGGTCAGGGCCGTCTCCGTGGAGAGGTAAATGACGTTTTCGCGGTTGACGCCGCACCTGAGGCCAAGATCCACCAGCGTGAGCGCATCACTGCGGACGGTAAACGTCACCCGCCGCTGGCTCCGGCAGGCAAGGGCCAGTGCATAGGTGCCGGTTCCGAGGACCGGCGTGGCTTCGGTTCGGGCTTCCCCGGCGCCCAGCAGCCCGGCGCCCGCGTGGACCACCGTCTGCGGGGTGTCGGGCAGGGTCTCTGAAATCCACCCTTCCAGCTCGGCTTCGGTCACCGGATCCCGGCGCAGCGGGTCACGGGTGAAGACCGGCCCCGGGGCGGCCGTCGCTTCCGCCGGGGCAGACCAGTCCCGGCCGTCGTCGTACGTATATTCGCAGCCGGCCAGCGTCCCCGCTGCCAGCACAAGGCCGAGGACGACGGCGGCCGCCGGCTTCCGTGCCAGCGGCGCCCGTGCTGTCCGTACGGGACGGGGCGCGGAGGTTTTCCGCACGCTGGGCATAATCCGACTTTATGCCTGCCGGCGCCGGCGGGCCATAGCTCCACAGCTGGCTATTCGGCAGGCACCAGGTGGTAGGCGTAGATCAGCGGAGCGTCCACGCTGGAGGTGCTGATGTTCAGGGTGCCTGCCTCGGGCAGAGTGATCCGGGTTGTTTCCCTGCTGCCGTTGCAGGCGGCGCCGTGGTCCGCCAGCTGGGCGCCGTTCAGCGATACAGCAAAAAAGGCCTTGCCGCCGCCTTCGCAGGTGGCCGTCAACGTGTAGCGGCCCGCGGGAACGTTGGCCGCTTCCTCGATGATGCGGTCCCGGTTGAGGATCTTGCCGGCGTCCGCCAGGACCGTGCCCGAAGCCGTTGGCAGCGCGGTGGCCCGCCACTGCGGAACGTCCGCGTTCTCGATGGACACCAGGGGTGCGCAGGCGGCCAAGGCAAGGGCTGCGGCTGCCAGGGCGCCGAATTTCAGCACAGCAGTTCCGCGGCGGGCGCGCGGAAGGAAGGAAAGTCGGGAAGGCATGCCTCCACGCTACCGGCTGGCCGTGGCACGGCTGCACCGCTCGCAGCCCCGGGCGGCGCATCCTGCCCGGACTAAACTTGTCCGGTGCCTAGATCCCCATACGAGTTCACCGCCGGCAACACCCCCGACGCCCCGCGCAGCGACCTTCCCGAATTGCTCACGGCGCTCGCCGTTGACCTGCGCCGGCTTGGCTACACGCTCGACGGAGTCGCCCGGCTGCTCGGGCCTTCCGCGTCGGCGGCGTTGAACCGGGACCAGACCATCCCTGCCCTGCTCGCTGCCGAGCGCGCCGTCCGGCAGGACGAGGGCGCAGCGGCGCTTGCCGCCGTCGTCCGTCTGTGGCTCTTGGCCGAACCCCAGGAACGGGAAACGCTCGACGCCGCCTTGCCGGGCATCCGCGCCGGGGGCCTGCTGGAGCTGGGGCTGCTGCAGCCCGTTCCCGGCTCGGGGCGGCTGGCCGCCAAGGCGGACCTGCGGCCCTACGGCTGGGATGCGAACGAGGACGGCAGCGGCGGGGCCGAACTGTGGGTGGCCAGTGACCTTGCTGCCCACCAGCAGCCGGGCGTGCTGCGGCATGACCACGTCCTGGGCATCGGCCAGGCGTCCACCACACTTGTGCAGACCACCATCAGGCGGCACACGGAGCGGGCGCTGGACCTCGGTACGGGCTGCGGGATCCAGTCGTTCCACCTCCTCCACCACTGCGAGCACGTGACGGCAACGGACATTTCCGAGCGGGCCCTGGCCTTCACGCGTTTCAATATCCTGCTCAACGCCGAGGCCCTCTCTGTTGACCCGGCGCGGCTGGAGGACCGGGTGAGTCTCCGGCTCGGATCGCTGCTGAATCCGGTGGCCGGCGAGGAATTCGGCCTGGTGGTGTCCAACCCGCCCTTCGTCATCACCCCGCGGCGTCCGGGGGAGGAGGCCGCGGAGCAGTTCACCTACCGGGACGGTGGCCTGCCGGGCGACGAGATCGTCTCCTCGCTGGTCAGGGCACTGCCGTCGGTCCTCGCCCCTGCCGGAACAGCCCAGCTTCTGGGCAACTGGGAAGTACCGGCCGGCGCCGAGTGGCAGGAACGGCCGCAAAGCTGGGCCGGTCCGGACGTGGACGCCTGGTTCATTCAGCGGGAACAGGTCAGCCCGGAACAGTACGCCGAGACGTGGCTCCAGGACGCGTCGGAAGGCCGGGACCGGCAGCACTACCGGGAAGCCTATGAGGCCTACCTCGCGGACTTTGAATCCCGGCAGGTGGAGGGGATCGGCTTCGGGATGGTCTGGCTGCGGCGTCCAGTTACTGGCGGACACGTCGCGGTCAGCCGCTTTGAGGAAATCACCTATCCCATCGAGCAGCCCATCGGTCCCTATCTGGGCGCCGCCGTCGAACGCAGCGACTGGCTGGCGGCCAACAATATCGAGGACGCGCACCTGCTGGTGGCGGACGACGTCACCGAGGAGCGGCACCAGCGGCCGGGCGCCGAGCACCCGGGCGTCATCCTGCTCCGCCAAGGGGCAGGGCTGCGCCGCACCAACCTGCTCAGTACGGAACTGGCCGGCTTTGTGTCGGCGTGCGACGGCGACCTGTCCGCCGGGCAGATCGCCGGTGCGCTGGAGGCCCTGCTGGGCGGCAGTATGGGTACCGTCGAAGATGGCCCGGACGGCGGTTTTGACGCCGGTACCTTCCGGAGTGCGCTGCTCGCCGACGTGGAAAACCTGGTCCGCGACGGCTTCCTTATTCCTGCTGCCGATTAGGCGTCCCCGGCACCTGCCTATAGCCCCCGGTTTTCCACAGGAATGCGCACAATTCTCCAAAATATGGTGAACTAGGCCAATATGGGCTCATCTGCCCCAGCAACCTTTTTCTGTAGGAGCACCGTGCCAAGCAAGGCCAAAACCGGCAAGAAACTCGTGATTGTGGAGTCTCCGGCCAAGAGCAAGACCATCGCCAAGTACCTCGGCGAGGGCTTCATCGTTGAGGCCTCCATTGGTCACATCCGCGACCTGCCGCAGCCGTCCGAGCTCCCCGCAGAGCTGAAGAAAACCTCGGTGGGCAAGTTCGCCGTCGACATCGATCACGACTTCAAGCCGTACTACGTGGTGTCCGCGGACAAGAAGAAAAAGGTGACCGAGCTCAAGGCGGCGCTCAAAGACGCCGACGAACTCTACCTCGCAACCGATGGGGACCGCGAGGGCGAAGCCATCGCGTGGCACCTGCTGGAAGTGCTCAAGCCCAAGGTCCCGGTGTACCGGATGACGTTCGGCGAAATCACCAAGGAAGCCATCCAGCGTGCCATGGGCAACCTGCGCGACGTCGATTCGGCGCTGGTGGACGCCCAGGAAACCCGGCGCGTTCTGGACCGCCTGTACGGCTACGAAATTTCCCCCGTCCTGTGGCGCAAGGTGGCTCGCGGACTGTCTGCCGGCCGTGTGCAGTCCGTGGTCACCCGCATGGTGGTGGACCGGGAACGCGAACGCATGGCCTTCAAGGCGGCCTCCTACTGGGACCTCACCGGCCAGTTCGGCGCGGATTCCGGCTCCTTCAAAGCCAAGCTCGCCGCTGTTGACGGCGCAAAGGTGGCCACCGGCCGCGACTTCAACGACGACGGCGTCCTCACCTCCAAGAACGTGGCGCACCTTAACGAGGAGCTGGCCACGTCGCTGGCAGCAGGGCTGCAGGACGCTTCGTTCACTGTCCGTTCCGTGGACACCAAGCCGTACACCCGCCGCCCGGCCGCGCCATTCACCACCTCCACGCTGCAGCAGGAAGCGGGCCGCAAACTGCGGTTCTCCTCTAAGAGCACCATGCAGGTTGCCCAGCGCCTGTACGAAAACGGCTACATCACCTATATGCGTACCGACTCGTCCGCGCTGAGCGACGAAGCCGTGACCGCTGCCCGCCGGCAGGCTGCCGAACTGTACGGCCCCGAGTACGTTCCGCAGTCCCCGCGCGTGTATGCCAACAAGTCGGCCAACGCACAGGAAGCCCACGAGGCAATCCGTCCCGCCGGTGACTCCTTCCGTACGCCTGCCCAGGTGGCCAAGCAGCTCTCCGGCGACGAGTTCCGGCTGTACGAACTGATCTGGAAGCGGACCGTTGCGTCCCAGATGGGCGATGCCAAGGGCTCGACGGCGACCATCCGCCTGGGTGCGGTGGCTTCGGACGGGCGGGACGCCGAGTTCTCCGCGTCCGGCACCGTGATCACGTTCCCCGGCTTCCTCGCGGCTTATGAGGAAGGCAAGGACGAAACCCGCGGCGACGAGGACTCCGACGAAGCCCGGCGCCTTCCCAACGTTGCCAAGGGCGATGCCCTCAACGCCTCGGACATCATCGCCGTGGGCCACGAAACCTCCCCGCCGCCGCGCTACACCGAAGCGTCGCTGACGGCCGAGCTGGAAAAGAAGGGCATCGGACGCCCGTCCACCTACGCCTCCACCATCTCCACCATCCAGGACCGCGGCTACGTCCGGAAGCAGGGCTCAGCCCTGGTCCCCAGCTGGATCGCGTTCTCGGTCATCCGCCTGCTGGAGCAGCACTTCAGCGACTACGTGGACTATGAGTTCACCGCGGACATGGAAGGCGACCTGGACAAGATCGCCAACGGCCAGGCCGTTGGCGCCTCCTGGCTTCGGCACTTCTACTTCGGGGAAGACTCCGATCCGGGCCTGCTCAGCATCGTCAACAACCTGGGCGAGATCGACGCCCGGGAAATCAACTCCATCCCCATCACGGACGAGATCACGCTCCGGGTTGGCAAGTTTGGCCCGTACCTGGAAAGTTCCGCTGCCACCGTCGACCCCAAGACCGGGGAAATCGTGGAGTCGGCGCGCGCCAATGTGCCGGAGGACCTGGCACCGGATGAACTGACGGCTGCCAAAGCCATCGAGCTGATGGAGACGGCGGCCCCCGAGGAGCGGGTGCTGGGCAGCGACCCGCACACGGGCCACACCGTAGTTGCCAAGAACGGCCGCTATGGCGCCTACGTCACCGAGGTCATCCCCGAGATGACCGAGGAACAGATCGCCAACCAGCCGGTGGAGTACTACAAGAACGGCAAGTCCAAGCCGCCCAAGAAGCCGGTCAAGGCCAAGCCGCGCACCGGCTCGCTCTTCAAGTCCATGACCGTCGAGTCCGTAACCCTTGACGAGGCGCTGCAGCTCATGAGCCTGCCGCGCGTCCTGGGCGAGGACGCAGAAGGCAACCTCATCACCGTGCAGAACGGCCGGTTCGGCCCGTACCTGAAGAAGGGGACGGACTCGCGGTCCATCGGCTCCGAGGAGGAGATCTTCACCATCACGCTGGAGCAGGCCCTCGAGATCTACTCCCAGCCCAAGCAGCGCGGCGCCCGTGCCGCCGTTCCGCCGCTGGCCGAGTTCGGACCGGATCCGGTGTCCGAGAAGAACATCGTGGTGAAGGAAGGCCGGTTCGGCCCGTACATCACCGACGGGATCACTAACATCACCGTTCCGCGCGCCACCTCGCTGGAGGAACTCACCCGTGAACAGGCCGTGGAGCTCCTCGCCGAGAAGCGCGCCAAGGGCCCGGTCAAGCGCACCGCCACCCGCAAGGCGCCGGCCAAAAAGAAGGCAACGGCCAAGAAATAATCTGTTCCGGTGGTTGAGCTTGTCGAAACCTATGTTTCGAACAGCTCAGCCACCGGCGTTTGCACGGGGCACCGGAACGTGATCGGGTAGAGGCATGACTGAACAGCCCGGAATTGCCGACCCGACTCCGCTGAACGACCTCGAGGAGAAGCTCGCCAAGGGCGGAGAGCCTGACGCGAGTCCTGTGGACGTCATCCTGTCCTTCCTTAACAGCGAGGTGTACATCGTCAGCTCGGACGGCATCGAGGGCGAGGACTCCCAGGTGGAGCCCCTGGTCCTGGCCAACTCCGACGGCGACCCCGTCCTTGCTGTGTTCTCCCACCCCAGCCGGGTGGACCAGCAGTACCTGGAAGCGGCACCCAACGTGCTCGGCACCCAGGGCGCAGCGATCATCGCCAACATCGGCGAGGAGCTGGGGATGGTGATCAACCCGGGTGCTGCCTACGGCTTCGAAATCAACCCCGAGGGCGTCGCCAACATCAAGCGTGACTTCAAGCGCGCGGACGAACTCCCCGGCGATGCCCCGACGGACCCGTCCACGAACTGACGCCGCAACAATTGAGCTGCTGCACCCCTTGACCGGGTGGCGGTTGGAATCCACCGGCTGCGCCGGTGAATAATGGCAGGATGCGGCTAGGCGTCCTCGATATCGGGTCCAACACTGTCCATCTTCTGCTGGTGGATGCCCACCCTGGTGCGCGCCCGGTTCCTTTTGCGTCGCACAAGCGGCCCCTGTCCCTGGTCCAGTACCTGGAACCTGACGGCAGCATCAGCGATGCCGGCCAGCACGAACTCACCGAATTCGTGCTGGAAGCGTGGGAGTTCGCGGCCCGGCACAAGGCAGAGGACCTCCTGGCGTTTTGTACGTCGGCCATCCGCGAGGCCACCAACGGTCCCGAGGTCCTGGCCCGCGTCAAGCATGAAACCACCGTGACGCTGCAGGAACTGACCGGCAGTGAGGAAGCGTCCATGACCTTCTTCGCCGTCCGCCGCTGGCACGGCTGGGGTGCCGGCCCCATCCTGAACCTGGACATCGGCGGCGGTTCCTTCGAGATGGCCTTTGGCCAGGACGAGCTCCCCGAGGTGGCCACGTCGGTGCCCCTGGGCGCCAGCCGGCTCACCCGGGACTGGCTCGCGGAGGATCCTCCCACCGCCAAGAGCGTGAAGGAACTGCGGCGGTACATCCAGGCCACCCTGAAGCCCGCGGTCCGGGAGTTTGACGGTTTGGGCAGGGCCAACCTGGTGGCCGGAACCTCCAAGACCTTCCGGTCCCTGGCCCGGATCGCCGGGGCGGCACCGAGCGCGGGCGGCCCCTACGTCAAGCGGGAACTGCACGCGTCCGATCTTGGGATCTGGGCGCAGCGCATTTCGGCAATGAAAGCCGAAGACCGGCTGCATCTGCCCGGTGTTTCCGAGGCGCGCGCACACCAGCTCCTGGCCGGCGCGCTGGTGGCGGAGGCCGCCCTGGAGCTGTTCAAATTCAAGAAGCTCCGCATCTGTCCCTGGGCCCTGCGCGAAGGCCTCATCCTGCGCCGCCTTGACCAGCTGGTCTTCTCCGGGCCTCTTGAACCCGCGCCGCATATCGCCGCCCCGCAGGCCGTGGAGGCACCCGTCTAGGATTGGCCGTTAAAAGCGGAAGCACCGGGGCCGGCAACAGGAAAATGGGGGAAAACCTGTTGCCAGCCGCCGGTGCCCTGGCAGGCATCCCCATGCCTGCCGCATCACTCGCACCCTCAATGAGGTAATAACCACAGTAGGGGCGCAACTTGTGAGGGACCTGCGGTAAACATGGGAGCCAGCTGTGAATGCTTCAGGCCAACTCCGTAAGAAGTCGGCGCCTGGCGGGGCTAACTGCAATGATGGAGCCATGAGCAACCGAATCGCATTCCTTGGCTGTGGATCCATGAACGAAGCCATTCTCGGCGGCCTGCTGGAAGCGGGCACGGATCCCGCGGACGTCGTGGCTACGGTCCGGCGCGCCGAGCGTGCCGCCGAACTGGCCGAGCGGTACCACGGCATCACCGCCATCGCTGGCGAGGAGGAACCGGACAACAACAGGCAGGCCACCAAGGGGTCCGCCGTCGTCATACTTGGCGTCAAGCCGGTGGGCATCGCGGACCTCGCCCGCGAAATCAGCAACGCTCTCTCGCCGAACACCGTGGTGGTCAGCGTGGCCGCCGCGGTGTCGATCGCGCAGCTCGAAGCCGCGCTCCCCGCCGGGCAGCCGGTCATCCGGACCATGCCCAACACACCGGCCAAACTGGGCCGCGGCGTGGTGTCCGTGTCGCCCGGCACCAACTGCACCCCTGAACAGCTCCAGCAGGTCAAGGACATCCTGCAGGGCGCGGGAACGGTCGTTGAAGTACCCGAGGAACAGGTGGACGCGCTCTCGGCCATCAGCGGCTCGGGACCCGCCTACGCGTTCTACCTCGCCGAAGCAATGGCCGCCGCGGGGGTGGAGCTGGGCCTGGACCATGAACTGTCCCTGCTCCTGGCCCGCGAAACTGTAGCCGGCGCAGGGCTCATGCTCGCCGAACCCGGTGCCGACCCGTCAGCGCTGCGCAAGGCGGTCACCAGCCCGAACGGCACCACGGAACGCGCCATCGCCACCTTTGATGAGCAGGGCATCCCGTCCATCATCGCTGCCGGCGCAAAGGCCGCAGCGGACAGGGCAGCCGAAATCACCAGGCAGCTCGGCTAATTTGGGCCCACGGCCGCAGGGTTCCCTGGCCGAGCTTGCGAGGTTAGGGTGCGGTTGGGGACTACGGCCTGGCGGCGAAGCGCTCCAGCAGGTCCACGTGGCCGGACACGATCAGCATGTCCCGCGAGGACACCTTGGTCTCCGGCCGCGCGTACGTGAAGTCCTCACCCGGTGACTTCACGCCCACGATCGTCACGCCGTACTTGGAACGGACCTTGGATTCATCGAGCGTGAAACCAACTGTTTCACGGGGCGGGTACATCTTGACGATGGCGAAGTCGTCGTCGAACTCGATGAAGTCGAGCATGCGCCCGGACACCAGGTGCGCCGCGCGTACGCCGGCGTCCGCTTCCGGGTAAATCACGTGGTTGGCACCGATCCGGGTGAGGATCTTGCCGTGCGAGGGCGTGATCGCCTTCACCCACAGGTGTTCAATGCCCAGGTCCACCAGGTTGACTGTGATCAGCACGGAAGACTCGATCGACGTGCCCACGCCCACGACGGCGGAGCTGAACTCCTGAGCTCCAAGCTGTCGGAGTGCGTCGATGTTGGTGGCGTCGGCTTCCACCACGTGGGTCAGCAGGGGAGCCCACTTCTGCACCAGGGTCCGGTCCCGTTCGATCGCGAGCACTTCACGGCCCTGCTTCACCAGCTGCTCGGCGGTGGATGAACCGAAGCGGCCCAGCCCGATCACCAGCACCGGAGCATTATGGGCGGGGCGCCTGGGGGCGTCTGGGGAACTAGCCAATGATGGGCCTCTCTTCGGGATAGTGGTAGAGCTGGCTGCGCTGGCGCAGGGCCAGGGCGGCGGCGAGGGTTACGGTGCCTACACGGCCCGCAAACATGAGCGCTGTCAGGACGTAGACGCCCTCAGGCGGAACCTCCGCGCTCAGGTTGGTGCTCAGCCCCACCGTGGCGAACGCGGAAATGGTCTCGAACAGCACGCGGTCCAGGGACGCGCCGCTGATGTGCAGCAGGAGGAACGCGGAGACGGACACCAGGGTGGCACCGGCAACGATGACCGAAATGGCCACCCGCATGCTGCCCTCCGGGATGGTCCTGCCGTACACCTTGACGTCGGCGTCACCCCGTGCCTCGGCAACGATGGCAAGGAACATTACGGCGATGGTGGTCACTTTGATGCCGCCCGCCGTCGACGCTGAACCGCCGCCGGCGAACATCAGTGCATCCGTCAGGAGCATGGTGGTGGATTCCATCTGGTTCTGGTCCACCAGGTTGAACCCGCCGGACCGGGTCATGACGGAGGCGAAGAGCGAGTGCGTGATCTTGTCGCCGAAATCCATGGAACCAATGGTCCGGGTGTTTTCCCACTCCATCAGCCCCCACAGGAAGGTGCCGGCCGCCAGCAGGATAAACGAGACCTGGATGGTGAGCTTTGTGTGCAGGTTCCATTTTTTCCAGTTCAACCCGTTCTGCTGCAGGACCATCACCACGGGAAATCCAAGGCTGCCCAGGAAGACGCCCAGCATGAGGGGGACCAGGATCCACAGGTCAGTCTCGTACGGGACGATGCCGTCCGAGTGTGGGGTGAAACCGGCGTTGTTGAAGGATGAGATGGCGTAGAAGATCCCGTGCCACACGGATTGCCAGAACGGCTCGCCCAGGGTGAGGAACCGTGGGATCAAGGCCAGCGCCAGGATCCCTTCGATGACCACGGACGTGGTGATGACGATCCGCAGCAGGGTGCCCACTTCACCGAGGCGGCCTGCGTTGTTCATGGACTCCGCTGCAATGATCTTGCCGCGGACGCCAAGCCGTTTGCTTACCATCAGGGCCAGCAGCGACGCCAGGGTCAGCGTGCCCAGGCCGCCGATGAACACGCCGACCAGGATCACCAGCTGGCCGAAGAAGGACCAGTGGACCGCCGTCGACACTACCGTGAGGCCCGTAACGCACACGGCGGAAACTGCGGTGAACATTGCCTGGTGCAGTGGGGTTGCGGTGCCGGTGGCAGAGGAAACGGGCAAAGACAGCAGGAAAGTGAACACCAGGCACACGGCGGCGAACGCGCTCAGGGCAAGCCGGGCGGGGGAGGTGTTGGCAATGTCGTCAATAAAGTCGCGGAGCCGCGTTAGGATCCAGAGGCCCTCCCGCTCCTGCGCGGGGTGCCAGCTGGCCGAATTCCGGGGCCTCGACTGGCTTTGCGTCATGTGTGGCTTTTCCTCGGTCGAATCTGCTTCCCTCAGTAGTAAACCACTAATGCCCGCGTAATGGCCGGGCCGCCGGGTGCCCTGGCTCGGGTAGCCTGTGATTGATGACATACCTGCCCGGTCTCAGCAAGCCCGCGCCGCCAACGACGGTGGCGTGGAGCCCTGACATGACCGCCTACAACTTCGGGCCGGGCCATCCCATGGCGCCGGAGCGGATGGACCTTACGGCACGCCTGGTCCGGAGCCTGGGACTGTTCGATCTTGAGCATGTTTCGGTGGAAGCCCCTGAGGTGGCCGTCGACGCCGACCTGGAGTCCGTGCATTCGGCCGAGTTCGTCGCGGCGGTGCGGCGGGTGAGCGAGGACCCGTCCGAATCGGATGAATCCCGCGGCCTGGGCACCGAGGACGACCCCGCCTTTGCCGGGATGCATGAAGCCGCCGCGCGGCTGGCGGGCGGATCCCTGCTGGCTGCGTCCCGGATCCTGGACGGGTCAGCCCTGCATGCCGTGAACTTCGGCGGCGGCATGCACCACGCGGCCCGGGACCGTGCCAGCGGCTTCTGCATCTACAACGACGCCGCACTCGCCGTGCAGAAGCTGCTCGACGGCGGCATCCGCAAGGTGGCGTACATCGATGTTGACGCCCATCACGGCGACGGCACGGAAAGCATTTTCTGGGACGACCCCCGGGTCCTCACCCTTTCCCTGCACGAAACGGGCCTTACGCTGTTCCCCGGTACCGGATTCGCCAACGAGATCGGCGGTCCCCGGGCGGAGGGGACCGCCGTCAACATCGCCCTGCCGGCCGGAACGGGCGACGCCGGCTGGCTTCGGGCGTTTTACGCCGTGGTCCCGCAGCTCGTGGCCGCCTTCGAACCCGAAGTGATCGTAAGCCAGCATGGCTGTGACTCACATCGGACGGACCCGCTCACGCACCTCAACCTCAGTGTTGACGGCCAGCGGGAGGCGGCATCCGCCGTCGGGCATCTCGCCGAGCGCCACTGTGCCGGCCGCTGGATCGCCACCGGCGGAGGCGGGTACAACGTCCTGCACGTGGTGCCCCGGTCCTGGAGCCACCTTGTGGCCATCGCCGCGGGGCGGCCGGTGCCGCTGCGTACCCCCGTGCCGCAGGACTGGCGCGATTATGTGGAAGGGAAATTCGGCACGTCCACGCCCGGCCTGATGGGCGACGACGTGGAGCTGTGGTGGCGGTCGTGGGAGGTGGGTTTCGATCCCAACGACGCCGTGGACCGTACCGTGATGGCCACCCGCAAAGCGGTATTCCCGCTCCACGGACTCGACCCCTGGTTCGACTAGTGTCCCGTCGAACCCCCGGCCCGCATCAGGATGCGGCCTTCTCGGTCTGGAAGACCACGCCTGCCGCGCCGATCAGCCACCCCAGCAGCGACAGGGCGAACGCTCCGATCAGGTCCGTGGACGCCGTGCCCTTGGCCAGCCAGAGGAGCAGGACCAGCAGCCCCACCGCCATGTAGACCACAATGGCCGCGACGATCCGTCCGGACAGCCTGGCGGTGACGTCGCCGGGGCTGAAGGGGGTTTCGGTGCCGCCAGACCCCTCAGCGTGCCGCACCTCGGCGATAGTAAATCCCAGGGCGGAGGCTGTCAGCGAGCTAAGCGACGTGGCCAGGACACCCGCCGCCGTGACCAATGCGCCGTTCAGGGCGGGAGCGGCAGTCCTTCCGTCCGGTACCCAGAACCCGACGCGGAGCAGCACGCTGCCCCACACGGCGACGAAAAGGCCCAGGAACACAAAAGCGATGAGGTTGAACAGTTGCCGGCGCAGGGCATCCATGATGGCCCACCCCCTTGTCTCAGGTGGCGGCGGCCGGGCCGGCCGGGGCACAGTTCAACCGTTGTAACACCTGCGCCGCATGGGCAGCAATAGCCAGTTGGCTGACGAAATAGTTGATGCCTTTCGGCGTATATGTCGTTAGGGTGGGAGGCATGGTGACAGACGACGTATTTGCCGTCATTGCGGAATCAACCCGGCGGGACATCCTGGTCTCCCTCCGCTCCGGAGACAAGGCCGTGGGGGAACTCGTGGAAGAACTGGCAGCAAGCCAGCCCACCATTTCCAAGCACCTCAAGGTCCTGCGCGAGGCGCAGCTGGTGAGCATGCGGGCGCAGGGCCAGAAGCGCTACTACGCGCTGAACCGCAAGCCGCTGGAAGGGATTGCCAGCTGGCTGGAAACGTTCGACGTCGGCTCGTCGGCTCCCGCTGCTGCACCCGCCCGTCCCGCAGGCCGCGCCGCCGCGGACTCCGCCCCGTCCCGGGACGCTGCCGCCGCCCACGCCGGTGAGACACCCCAGGCAGTGGCTGCCGAAGCAGTCTCCGAAGGCGTCCTGGCGCCGGACGGGGCGGAGCTGAGTCCCGCCGTCGTTATTCCGGGCGGGACCACCCTGCCGCTGAGCGATGACAGCGTTCCCCAGCAAATCGGCCGCACGGTGGGCCGGGCGGCTACCCGTGCGGCCGACCTGCTGGCCAACCTCCCCAACCTGCCCAAGTTCGGCCGGAAGAAATAGCCCTTACTTGTTCAGCAGGCGGACGTGATCCGGGGTGAGCTCCGAGATGTTGCTGACGCCCAAGAGCGCCATGGTGCGGGCCATGTCCTTCTCGAGGATCTGGAGGGTGCGGTCCACACCGGCGCGGCCGCCGGCCATCAGACCGTACAGGTAGGCGCGGCCGATCAGGGTGAAGTCCGCACCGAGGGCCAGGGCTGCCACGATGTCAGCGCCGCTCATGATGCCGGTGTCCAGCATGATCGCGGCGTCGGTGTTGTCCGCCGTGAAAGCCTGCTTGACCTCGGGGAGCAGGTGGAACGGAATGGGAGCCCGGTCCAGCTGGCGTCCGCCGTGGTTGGACACCACCACACCGTCTGCGCCGTGGTCAACTACCCGGCGGGCGTCCTCGACGGTCTGGATGCCCTTGACCACCAGCTTGCCCTTCCAGGTTTCGCGCAGCCAGTCGAGGTCCTCGAAGGTGAGGGTGGGGTCGAACATCGAGTTGATGAGGTCCGCCACGGTGCCGGTGTAGCGGGACAGCGAGGCGAATGTCAGCGGCTCGTGCGTGAGGAAGTTGAACCACCAGGCCGGGCGGTAGGAAGCGTCCAGCACGGTCTTGATGGTCAGTGCCGGCGGGATGGTCATGCCGTTGCGGACGTCGCGGAGGCGGGCGCCGGCGACGGCGGTATCCACGGTGACCATCAAAGTGTCGTTTCCGGCCTTGGCAGCGCGCTCGATCAGTTCCAGCGAGCGGTCGCGGTCCGTCCAGAGGTACAGCTGGAACCAGTTGCGGCCGTTCGGGGCGGCGGCGGCGACGTCCTCGATGGAGGCGGTGCCCATAGTGGAAAGGGTGTAGGGGATGCCCGCAGCTTCGGCCGCCTGGGAACCTGCGTACTCGCCCTCAGACTGCATCATCCGGGTGAAGCCGGTGGGGGCGATGCCCACGGGCAGCCGGGAGGGCTTGCCCAGGATTTCGGTGCCCAGGTCGATCGTGGAGACGTTCCGCAGGATGCCGGGCCGGAACTCGATGTCCAGGAACGCCTGCCGCGCGCGGCCGAGGGTGATTTCCTCTTCCGCTGCGCCGTCCGTGTAGTCGAACGGAGCCTGGGGGGTGCGGCGCTTGGCGATGTCCCGCAGTTCCCAGATGGTGCTGGCCCGCTTGAGCCGGGCCTCCTTGCTGAACTCAGGCTTCTTGAACTGCATCAGGGGAGCCAGGTCCGAGTACTTGGGGATGCGCCGCTTCAGTGCCGCCGGAACAGCGGACGACGCCGGTGCTTTAGCGGGTGCCGGCGCGGCGGGAATGTCGGTGGCATCCGGCGCGGGGGTCGTTTCCGGGTTGTTGGGCTGGATGGTGTGGGTCATGGCGTCCTCCATTGGGCAGGCGGGTCCGTGTCCGGAACCTTCTGTGGTCTAACCACACTCTAGGCCATGTGGTCCAACCACATCAACTACTATTTACGTATGCGTACCCACCAGCTTGTCCTGTCCTGGATCGAGAACGAGCTTTCCGGCGGCCGGCTGACCGTGGGCGGCCGGCTTCCGGCCGAGCGCACCCTGGCGGAACAGCTGAAGGTGTCGCGGACCTCAGTCCGGGAAGCGATTCGCATCCTTGAGGCCATGGGTGTGGTCCGGGCTGGCGTAGGGTCGGGCCCGGAAGCGGGAACCGTTGTCATTTCGGATCCGACGGCCGCGCTTGGCTCCGCCCTCCGGCTTCACGTGGCCACCCAGCACCTGCCGGTGGCGGACATCGTGGAAACCCGCGTGCTGTTGGAGTCGTGGGCCGTGGCGAAAGCCGGTCCGGATGCGCCGGAACTGGAGGAGGCCTCGGCGCTCCTCGACGCCATGGCCGCAGAGGACCTCGCGGTCAGCGACTTCCTGGCACTGGACGTCCGCTTCCACCTGGCGCTGGCCGACGCCGCTGGCAACGCCGTTGTGAGCGCGATGATGGGATCGCTCCGCGAATCCATCCAGGGATACGCGGCGGAGCTGACGTCCGGCCTGCCTGACTGGGAGGCCACGGCATCGCGCCTGCGGGCCGAGCACCAGGACATCCTGGCGGCCATCAGGAACGACGACGGCGGGCAGGCGGCAAAGCTGGTGGCCGCGCATATTGAGGGGTACTACAAAGAGGCCGGGCTGGCTTCCGGCGGAACGGAACCGGCCCGGAAGTAGCGCGCGTGCGCGTCCGACGGGCCCATCAGCCGTGGACTGCCGTGCGGGGGGCCTTGGCCGGGCCGGTGCTCGCGCGCACTTCAAGCCGGGGCTGGTACCGGCTGCCCGGGGCCTCATTCTCCTCCTTGCGGATGAGCGCCCGCAGCTGCTGCCACGCCTGCTCGCCCAGTTCGGTGATGGGCACCGCCGCGGTGGTGAGTGCCGGCGTCGTGTATTTCGCGAACGGAATGTCGTCGAAACCCGTGACGGAGATGTCTCCCGGGACGTCCAGGCCGCGTTCATGCAGCCCGCTCATCAGGCCCATGGCCACCAGGTCGTTGAAGGCCAGGATTCCCGTGGCGCCGCTCTCCAGTACCGCATCCACTGCCCCGTGTCCGGTGTCGAAGTCGGAGCCGCCTTCCAGCATGGTCACCTCCACCTGGGGATGGGCTGCCTTGAAGGCCTCCAGCCCCTCGAGCCGGAGCCCGTTCGAGGCGCTGCGGGGCGGACCGGCGAGGAACGCCAGGCGCGTGTGTCCGAGGTCCACCAGGTGCTCCGCGATGTCCTGTACGCCCTGGCCGTAGTCCACTACCAGGCTGGGCACGCCAGCGGCTGCGGTGGTCCTGTTGATCAGCACCAGGGGGTGCAGCGAGGGTGCGATCTCTTCCAGTTCGGCGTCGCTCATGCGGGGTGCGCAGAGGACCAGGCCGTCACAGCGGCGGCGGGCCTCACCGGCGAGGATGGCCTCCTCGCTGGAAACTTCGAAGGAATCGGCGATCAGGACCCGGTAGCTGTCCTGCGCGGCGGCACGGCTGAGGCCGCGAAGAATTGCCTGGAAGGTGGGGTTGGCCAGGTCCGGCACAACGATCCCGATGGTGTCGGTCTTACCCAGGGCCAGGCTGCGCCCTACGGGATTGGGCTGGTACTTCAGTTCCGCCGCCGCTGCCCTGACGCGGGCCGCGATGTCCGGGTCCACCGTGAAGTTGCCGTTCATTACGCGGGAAACCGTGGCGTGCGAAACCCCTGCCTTGATGGCGACATCCGCGATGCCAATCCGGCCGGTTGCCGATTTCCTGACCATGCTGGTCCCTTCCTTGGCGCAGCGGACGGTGTCCCTGCGCGTACTGCTACCCGATGGCAGGCTCCTGCCGCCTTTGCCCGACGGCGTTTCCAACACAGCATATACCGCTGCGGGAAAGCGATTTCTTCCATTTTCCCAAGTTTTCCCGCAACTTTTTTGTCCATTCGGCGGAGTCAAAGCCGCAGCAGCACTGGAAACCGTTTTCTCTCAACGCTGATAATGGTTGACGGATGCACATTCGCCTTGGTACAAATCTTATAGCAACCTGAGAAAACGCTTTCTTGGGCAAGGTGCAGCACTGCACCCAACGTCGAACGTCAGAGGCCGCCGGGCGGCCGGGTATCAGCTTTCGAAAGGGACCCTCATGGTCAACACAGCCGAGTCAAGTACTGCTGCAGGGGCGGCAACAGCTGCTCCGGACACCGCCGCAACTGGGGGCGCTGCTGCCGCGGCCGGTGGTAAAGCCCGCATTGCCTTGATCGGCACCGGCGGCCGCTCCGAGATGTACATCCGCGCAGTCTTCGGCAACTATGCCCACACCGCAGAGCTGGTGGCCTTCTCCGACGTTAACCCTGGGCGCGTGGAGTTCTACCAGAAGCTCATCCAGGAACTGGGCGCGCCGGGACCGGTCGCCGCCTTCGATCCCGCAGATCTCACCGCCTTCATCCAGGCCAACAACATCGACCGCGTGGTGGTGACAACGCCGGACTACACCCACGCCGACTACATTGTGGAAGCGCTGCGTGCAGGGGCCGACGTTGTGGTGGAAAAGCCGCTCACCATCGACGCCGAGGGCTGCCGGCGCATCACCCAGGCCGTGCACGAGACCGGCCGCAACGTGGTGGTCACGTTCAACTACCGCTACTCGCCGCGGAACAGCGCCCTCAAGGAAATCATCCAGAGCGGTGTGATCGGCAAGGTTACCTCCATCGACTTCAGCTGGGTCCTCGATACCGTCCACGGGGCCGACTACTTCCGCCGCTGGCACCGCGAAAAGAAGAACTCCGGCGGCCTGCTGATCCACAAGGCCTCCCACCACTTCGACCTGGTCAATTGGTGGATTGATGACGTCCCCGAGCGCGTCTTCGCCTCCGGCGGACTGAAGTTCTACGGCGACAAGAACGCGGCGGAACGCGGCCTGGGCCCCCGTCCCGAACGCGGCACCCCCAGCGCGGACGCCCCGGCCACGGCCGAGAAGGACCCGTTCACGCTGGACCTCCGCGAGGACGAGCGGCTCAAGGCCCTCTTCCTGGACAACGAGCACTACGACGGATACCGCCGGGACCAGGACGTCTTCACCGGCGGCATCACCATTGAGGACAACCTCGCGCTGGTTGTGGAATACCAGGGCGGCCCGCGCCTGAGCTACTCATTGAACGCACACAGCCCCTGGGAGGGCTACCGCGTCGCGGTCAACGGCACCGAAGGCCGCGCCGAACTCGAGGTAGTGGAACGCGCCGCCGTCACCAGCAGCACGGACAAAAAGACCGTGGTGGACCCGAGTGCTACCCCCGTCGAGGAAGACGACGCCATCCGCCGCAACGGTGAACGCCTCGTGGTCCAGCGCCACTGGGAAGCCGCCTACGAGGTGCCGATCGTCAACGGCGAAGGAGGCCACGGCGGCGGGGACGAGCTCCTCCTCTCGGACCTCTTCAACGGGCCGGGCGAGGACCCCCTGGGCCGCCCGTCCGGTTACCTGGACGGACTGCGCTCCGTCTCCGTGGGCATCGCCGGGAACCGCTCGCTTGAATCGTCCCTGCCCGTCCGCATCGAGGACCTGGACCTCGGCGTCGACCTCCGACGCGGCGCCTAGTCCGCGGCCTGAAAACCTAAAGGAACCAATATGAGCAGGATTTTCGTCACCGGCGGCTCCGGCCGGCTGGGACGCAGTGTGGTGGCGGGGCTTGCAGAGGCCGGCCACCACGTCATCTCGGTGGACCGGGACGCCGTGCCGGCCGATCAGCTGCCGGCCGGCGTGGTGCAGGAAACGGCAGACCTCCTTGCCCCGGGGGAGGCGCTGCGCCTCCTTCGCGAGACCAGGCCCGACGCCGTCATCCACCTTGCGGCGATCGCGGTTCCGTTCAGCGCGCCCGAGGATGTCATCTTCGCCACCAACACCCGGCTCGCCTTCGCCGTGGTCAGCGCCGCGACGGAACTGGGAGTGCGCAAGATCGTGACGGCCAGCAGCCCCACGGTCCTCGGCTACGGTTCGCCCGCCGGCTGGCTGCCGGCCGCGTTCCCGCTTGACGAGCGGACCACGCCGCGGCCGTGGAATGCCTACGCCCTGTCCAAGCTCATCGCCGAGCAGACCGTGCAGATGTTCGCTGCCGCGCAGGGGGAGAAGATCCGTTACGCAGCCTTCCGCCCCTGCTACGTGATCTCGCCGGAGGAGTGGGACGGCGCACCGACGCAGCAGGGCCACACCCTTGCCGAGCGGCTGGCCGATCCGGCATTGTCCGCCCCGGCCTTGTTCAACTACGTGGATGCCCGGGACGTGGCGGATTTCCTGGACCTGCTGCTGCAGAAAATGGAGTCCATTCCCAACGGGGAAACCTTCTTCGTGGGCGCGGCCGACGCCCTGGCCACGGCACCCCTCGCCGAACTGATGCCCAGGTTCCTGCCCGGAAGTGAAGCGCTCAGTGCCGGGCTGACCGGCACCAGCCCCGCCTTCTCCATCGCCAAAGCCCAGGAACTCCTGGGCTGGCAGCCCACGCGCAGCTGGCGCACGGAACTCAAGTCCCATCCCACCCTCAACGACGAGACCTCCGCGCTGGTCAGTGCCGGCAGCGGAACCAAGGAGACATCATGAAATTCGACGGCGTACTGTTCTTTCCCGTCACCCCGTTCACCGCCGAAGGTGCCGTTGACGTAGAGCTGCTGAAGGAACACATCAGCTCCCGGCTCCCGTTCGGGCCCGGCGGTGTGTTCCCCGCCTGCGGAACCGGCGAATTCCACGCCCTCAGCATCGAGGAAGTCCGCACCGTGGTGACTGCCGCCGTCGAGGTTGTGGCCGGAAAGGTCCCGGTAGTAGCCGGCGCCGGTGGACCGCTTGGCCACGCCCTTGCCGCCGCCCGCGCCGCGGAAGAAGCCGGCGCGGACGCCCTCCTGGTCCTGCCGCCGTACCTGGTCACCGGGCCCACGGACGGCCTGGTGGCCTACATCGAAGCAGTCGCTGCCGCCAGCAGTCTGCCGGTAATCGTCTACCACCGCGGCAACGCCAAGTTCACGGCCGCTGCCATGGCCCGCCTGGCGGCCAACCCCAAGGTGGTGGGCTTTAAGGACGGGCTGGGGGATGTGGGCCTGGCCCAGGAGATTGTGTCCGCCGTCAAGGCCACCGGCCGGGAGGACTTCGCCTTCTTCAACGGCCTGCTCACCGCGGAACTGACGCAGGGCGCCTACCGCGGCCTCGGCATCCCGCTCTACTCATCGGCCGCCTTCGCGATGGCCCCGGAGATCGCCAAGGCCTACTACGACGCCTACATTGCCGGCGACGAGGACCGCCGCAGCGCCCTGCTGGAGGGCTTCTACGCGCCCTTGGTCCGCCTCCGCGACCAGACCCCGGGCTTCGGCGTTTCGCTGATCAAGGCCGGCCTGCGCCTGGGCGGGCTGCCGGTAGGTTCCGTGCGGCCGCCGCTGGTGGACCCCACCGAGGAGCAGCTGGTGCAGCTGAAGTCCATCCTCGCCAAGGGCTACGAGCTGGCCGGCCGCTGATGAGCGCCCCGGCGGCCGAAGCCGTCCGCACCGTTCCCCGCATCACGGGACTGACCTCCCGGCTCATCACCGTCCCGCTGCGCCGAAGCTGGGGCGTCGAGGCACCCGAGAACCACGTGATCGTCACCGAAATCCACACGGACGACGGCGGCGCGGGGCACGGTTTTTCGTGGACGCCCACCATCGGCCCGCAAGCCGTCAAGGCACTGCTGGACTACGACATCGCCCCGTTTGTCACCGGGCTGCCTGCCAATCCGGAGACGGTCTGGGACGCGCTGTGGAAGCGCCTGCACGAGGCCGGCGGCGGGGGACTGACCACCATCGCCATGGCCGGCGTCGACCTTGCCCTGTGGGACCTGCAGGCCCGCCGTTCCCAGACGTCCGTGGCCGGGCTCCTGGGCCAGCGGCAGGAATCGGCGGAGGTGTACGGGTCCGGGGTGAACCTGCACTACACCCTTGAAGAGCTCGTTGCCCAGGTTGAGCGGTGGGTTGCGGCCGGGCACCAGGCGGTAAAGATCAAGGTGGGCAAGCCCGATATCCGGGAGGACGCTGAGCGGGTGGCCGCGGTCCGCTCCGTTCTGGGGCCCGACCGGAAGCTGATGATCGACGCCAACCAGCGCTGGGACCTCCCCACCACCCTCCGCGCCCTGGATGTCCTGTCCGAATTCGGGCTGGAGTGGCTGGAGGAACCCATCCGCGCCGACGACCTGTGGGCATACCGCAGGCTCCGCAAGCATTCACCGGTGCCCATCGCGCTCGGCGAAAACCTGCACACCATCTACCGCTTCCGCGATTTCATCGAGGCCGAGGCGGTGGACATCATCCAGCCCAACATCATCCGGGTGGGCGGGATCACCCCGTTCCGGCGGATCGTCGAGCTGGCCCGGACCAACAGCATCCGGGTGATGCCCCACCTGCTGCCGGAACTTTCCGGGCAGCTGGCGCTCACCCTGGCGGAGCCCACGCTCGTGGAGGACGTGGAAGAAGCATCCTTCGAACAGCTGGGCATCCTGGACGGGCCCTCTCCCGTGCGGTTCAGCGACAGCCGGGTAACCCTGGCCGGCCAGCCGGGCCTCGGCTTCCGGTTCCGGGACGAACTCTAAACTACAGACGAAGAACAGGTACCTGAGTGACAACTGCAACGCTTTCCCTGTCCGAACTCACCGCCGCTGCCACCCAGGCAGCCACGATTTCCGCCGCCGCGCCGGATGCCCAACGCGCTGCCTGGCTCACGGCAGTAGCTGACGCGCTGGATGCCAACGCGGCCGAACTGGTGGACATTGCGGATTCGGAGACCAGCCTTGGCGCCCCGCGGCTGACCGGCGAGGTGGCCCGGACCTCCGGCCAGCTGCGTCTCTTCGCCCGCGTGATCACCGAAGGCTCCTACCTCGAGGCCATCATCGATCACGCGGACCCGGCCTCCACCCCGCCCAAGCCCGACCTCCGCCGCATCCTGCGGCCCATCGGTCCGGTGGCAGTCTTTTCCGCCTCCAACTTCCCGTTCGCCTTCTCGGTGGCCGGAGGTGACACCGCCTCGGCCCTGGCCGTGGGCTGCTCGGTCATCGTCAAGGCCCACTCCGGCCACCTGCGCCTGTCCGAGCGGACAGCGGAAATCGTGGCTGATGCCCTCGGCGCCGCAGGAGCGCCGGAAGGCCTGTTCGCGCTGGTCAGCGGCCGTGAGGTGGGCACCGCCCTGGTCCAGGATCCGGCCATCAAGGCCGTGGGGTTCACTGGATCCATCCCCGGCGGCCGTGCCTTGTTCGACCTCGCAACCTCCCGCCCCGATCCCATTCCGTTCTACGGGGAACTGGGCAGCCTCAATCCAGTGGTCATCACCGCTGCAGCACTGGCAGAACGCAGCGGCCAGCTCGCGGCGGGCCTGGCAGGCTCGTTCACGCTTGGTGCGGGGCAGTTCTGCACCAAGCCGGGTTTGGTCTTCATTCCGGCAGGAACCTCCTTTGCCGCGGAAGTGGCGGAGGCCAGCAAGGACAAGTCCGCCGTCGGTATGCTCACCAGCAGGATCGCCGAGGCGTACCCCGGCGGGCTCCGCAGCTTTGCGTCCGTGCCCGGGGTTGACGTGGTCAGCGGCAGCGTGGACCAGGATGCTGCAGCCAACGGTGCAGCGCCGGTGGTCTTCTCAACTTCCGCCGTGAAGGTGCTGGAGAACCCGGAACAACTGCTCGAAGAGTGCTTCGGACCCACCACCATGCTGATCGAATACACGGACCAGGCCGAACTGTCGGCCGTGCTGGCCAAGGTGCCGGGCAGCCTGACAGCCACCCTCCACGCCCAGTCCGGCGAGGACATCACAGCGCTCGTGGAGCAGCTGTCCGGGCTGGCCGGCCGGGTCCTGTTCGACGGCTGGCCAACCGGCGTCGCCGTCAACTGGGCCCAGCAGCACGGCGGCCCGTACCCGGCCACCACGTCCCTCTTTACCTCGGTGGGCGCGACGGCGGTCCGCAGGTTCCAGCGCCCGGTCGCCTACCAGGACGCGCCGGAAACGGTGCTGCACCCAGCGCTGCACGAGGCCAACCCGCTGCGCATCCCGCGTCGCGTGGACGGTGAACTCGTGCTGCCGTAGCAACGCTCTCTCACTTCATGTTGCTTTAACCGAAACGCTCTCTCAGTTGTTGCCGGACCACGGCTACAACTGAGAGAGCGTTTTGCGTTTTACCGCAGAATCTGCGAGAGCGTTGTGGCTAGAGCTGCAGCGTGACGGGGCGCTGCAGCCCGTTCACGGCGGCCACCGGCCAGCGGGGGTCCACCGTGAGGACCTGCAGGCCGGACTCCGTGAGCTGCACGGTGTCCTCGATCTTGACTCCGGGGCCGGAGGGGTTCCAGGTGAAGGTCTGGCCCAGGACAACCGTGTCCGCCACGGCGGAGGTGACCCTGGGGTCCCGGCCCGCATACCCGGCGGGACCTCCCTGGTGGTGCTGTTCCCACTGGTCCGCGCCGAAGCCGTGGCGGACGTACGATGCCTGAATTTCGGCGAGAATACGGTCCAGCCGCGCGCCGGGGACGGTGGCGTCGAAGATGTCCGCCTCCACTGCGGCGATCCGGGACTCCGCGTCCCGCTCCTCCAAGGTGCCGGCGTCGAACCGCACCCAGCGGGTGATGTTGGCGACCAGGCCGTCCCGGCGCGCGCAGACCACGGCCATCGCGCGGCGGCCAAGGGGGGAATGGGTGGCGAGCGGGTGGCGGAACGTGCTGCGGGAACTGCCGTTGCACAGCAGGACCAGGGGTTCCGCTCCTGCCGCCACCACGCGTTCCGCCAGGGCGGACACCAGCTCAAATTCCGTGGTGTCCGGCCGTGCGGTGGACAGCACATCGGTCATAATGGCCGCCAGTTCGGCGCTGAGGAGGGCGTAGCGGGCGCTTTCGGCGGGAAGCAGCTGCTGGCGGGCGGCGCGCAGCTCGGACGCGACGTCCGCTTCCACCAGCGGAGCCTGGGCTCCGGCAGGGGAAGAGCCGACGGCGGCGGCAGCCTCGTGCAGGTTTCCGTACCAGGGAACGGTGTGCAGGGAGACCCCGGCCGGGAGCTCCTCGGCGGCGATACGGCCGGCTTCGTTGTTGAAGGTCACCAGGTGGTCGCCGCCGCGGTCCACCAGCACCGCGGCGATGGGATCGCCCGCGAGGCTGATGTGGACCCGGCTGCCGTCCAGGTACCAGGTCAGTGCCGTGTGCGTGGTCAGGAGCAGCGAGTCCCGGCCGGCGGCGTCAAGGATGTCCAGGACCCGGCGGCGCTTGACCTCCCGGTCCGCCACGGATGCCGGAGATACGCGGAGGGCCGGCGGAGCGGCGGCTGTTGTCTGGGTCATGAGAGGTCCCCCTGTTGGTTGATCAAAGCTTCGATGTCGGTGGTGTTCAGGATGCCGTCGGCAATAAAGACGGAAATTTTGCGCCGGACCGGGTTGCCGGGTTCGGCGACGACGGGGGCGTCCCAGGCGAGCGACTGGCCCACGCCGGGATACCCTTCCAGACGGACGAACCAGGGGTCCGTGGAACCGCGGGGAGCGACGAAAACCAGGGTGGCCTCGCCGTCCGCCGTTCCCGGGCCGAACTTTCCAGACCAGGCGAGCCAGCGCGCCACGCTGCCGTGCACCCCCGATTCGCCGGTGCCCGCGGGGGTCCACACAGCAGCGCTGCGGCACTCCGGCAGCCGCCAGAAGAAGCCGCCGTAGCCACCCTCATGGCGGCCGTTGGAGCCGGGGCTGCCCAGGCTGACCGGGTTGGTGCCGGCGGGGGAGAGGTCGAACTCGAGGGACAGGCCCCAGGTTGTTGGGCTGATGCCCTGCCAGCGCCAGGTCCGGTCCTCCGCGAGGACGGGTGTGCCGTCGGGTCCGTTCCAGCTGAGCGTCTCCTGCAGCCTTCCGGCGGAGCCGCCGGAAACGGCCGCTGTCTGCTCAAGGACCGTTTCGGTGACGGAGATGCTGCCGTGGTCGGGCCGCCAGACGTACTGCCCGGCTTCGCGGGTGTACGTCCTGCCGCCCCAGAAGTTGATGCCGTCCACGTCCTGCAGTGCCACGCCCGCGCCCAGGTGCCACACATGGTCAAGCGGCTGATGGTCGGTCACCACGGTGCCGGCCAGCGTGCGGACGGGGTGCAGGTAGGGCCGCGGCGAGGAAACGGCGCGGATGCGGCTGCCGTCCTGGTAGTCCGCCACGGCCTGCCCGTCCACGGTCAGGGAGCGGACCGGGGGAAGGGTGCGGGCCCACGGGACACCAAGCTCGGCGAACGTGGCCTGCGCCTTGCATGCCCTGTCAATGAGTCCGGTAATGCCATGCACCACGGGATGGGCTTCGTCGCCTTCGCCCTCCCAACTGATGTGGTCCGGGCTGATCGCCTGCGGCGCCGGCAGCGTACGGATGGCTTCCAGGACTAGCGTGAAAGCGCCGATGCGCTGCAGCGGGGAGAGCAGGCGCCCGCCGGTGCTGCGCGCTTCCAGGAGGTTTTCGAGCAGGTCGGTGCGGCCGTAGGTTTCCCGGCGCTCGCCGTCGGGGGTGGTGATGACTACCTCGTCCTTCGTGTAGAACAGGGTGATCTCGCCGCGGCTGCCGTGCACGGTGACCGAGGGGTCCAGCTGTTCGGGAGCGCAGAGGGTCAGGCCGCACATGAGGGTGGCCCCGTGGGCTGTGCGGACCCGGATCACCGACGTATCGTCGCTTTCAGTCTCGTGGGCCCGGTACAGGTCCGTCTCCACGGAGGCAAGGTCTGCCACGGTGTGCGCCCCGGCCAAGTGCAGCGCCGTTGCCACTGCATGCGCCAGCGCATTGGTTGCCACGCCGTCCACCACGTCGATGCCGTCCAGGCTGCGCTTCCCGGCCCAGCGCGAGCGTTTGAAGTATGCCTTGTTCCGCACCCACTGGCCCTTGGCGCTCAGGCCCAGGACATCCCCGATGCCGCCTGACTCAACGAGGTCCCGGATGGCGGGCAGGGCGTGGGACCCCAGGCTTTGGAAGCCTACCTGGACCAGTTTGCCTGCTGCCTCGGCGGCTGCCAGGACCTCGTTGAACTGGGCCAGCGACGCTACCGGAGGCTTTTCAACGTAGACGTCCATGCCCGCCCGGAGGGCTGCGACGGCCAGCGGCGCGTGCGTCTGGATAGGGGTGGCGAGGATTACGACGTCGGCTCCCGGCTGGGCGGCGAGCAGCCCGTCCAGGTCGGGGAAGACGGCAACGGATTCCGCGAGTTTGCCCGGCTCCGGAGGGTTGGGGTCAGCGACGGCGACCAGTTCGACGGCGCCGGCCTCCTCCAGTCGGGCGAGGTTGGCCAGGTGCCGTTCGCCGAAGCCGTGGACACCCACCAGGGCGATGCGCGGCACGGCGGCCGGTAAAGGCGCGGCGTGGCGGGGGCTGCTGCCGTGTTCCGCGGTGGCGGATTGCTGAGTCATCAAAGGTCCTTGAGGCTAAAGGGCTGTCGTGGATGGAGTCTTGAGGTGCAGGGCGCCGGCCAGGAAATCGATGGCTTCTTCCTGCATTGCGGTGGTGAAGACGTGGCCGCCGGGCCAGAACGCTCCGGTGTACTTCCCGTCGCGGTGCAGCGATTCCAGCACCCGGTGGGCCTGCCGCATCCCGTCCTCCGGGAACAGCTCATCGGCGAGGGCGTATTGCACCAGGAAGGCGGCTTCTGACCGGGCAGTCAGTTCAGGCCAGTCGCCCAGTTTCCATAGCCCGGGCGTTTGCAGCAGCCAGGAGTGGGCGTCCAGGTAGGCAGGCAGGAGCGACTGGAACGTGGTCATCATGCACGTCACCACTGACGCCCGGATCCGTGGGCTAAGCACGGCCAGGGCAAGGGACCGGCCCCCGCCGCCGGAGAAGCCGACGCAGCCCAGGCGGTCCGCGTCGACTCCCGGCAGTCCGGCCAGGATGTCCAGCGCGGCGAGGTCGTCGTGGGCCACCATGCCGGCCAGGCTGGTGCCCAGAAGTCCGGCTGTTTTGGCGACAGTGTCTTCGTGGAACGCGGCCGCGGCGTTGTAATCGTCCGCCTCGGAAGGCACGACGCCGTCCTCCCGCCACTGCGCCCGCCGCGCCTCCAGTGCGGAGGCAGTCCGCCACGGGGGAGTGGAGAGGTCGAAGCGGCGGCTGCCCCAGGCGAAGCTGTCATGGGCCAGGACGGCAAAGCCCCTGCGGGCCGTCTCGGTGGCGAGGGCGTGGCCGTCATAGTGGCCGGTGCGGGCCGCCTCGGCAGAGGGATGGTTCACTGGAAGCTCCACCAGCCGGTCCGCGCCGCCGAACTTGTTCCCGCCATGGCAGTGCAAGGCGAGGACTCCGGGCAGCGGGCCCGCGGGGTCCACAGGCGTGACCAGCCAGGCGGTGGTTGCCGGCCCGAAGCCCAACTGCCAGCTGAGCTGGGAGGTGGTGACGCCGTCGTACGTTTCTTCCCACTGGGCCGTCACCTCCGGAAGGCGGGACACGGCGGGCACGCCCAACGCGTCCGAGAGTTCCTGGGCCGCGGTGGTGGCGGCACGGTAACGCGGGTGTTGGCGGACGTAGGCAGGCCAGTCCTCGTAACCGGCAATGGCACTGGGGCGTGCAGGGCGCGTATCGGCACTCACTGGCCTGCCTCCTCTGGTTGTGGTTGGTTGAAGCTGCTTGTGGGGGGGCCGGCTGCTGCCTGCCTGCTCTGATCTGTCGTATGGGGATCAGCCCAGGTTCGAATTAACCTCTTGGATAAAGGCCTTGGCGGCGTCCCGCGGTGAGGTCTTCCCGAACAGGACATCCGTGGTGAGCCGGTTGATGACCTCCATGGTGGCCGATGACCCGGCGGGGAAGGGCAGCGGCGGTTCGATCTTCATCTCAGCAATACGGTCCAGGTATTCCGCTTCCTTCTGCTGGGATTCCTTCAGGAGGGGCGTGATAGCGGCCTTGAGTTCGGTGTTGGCAGGCATGCCGCGGTCGCTCTTGATCTTGGTGGCCGCGTCCACGTTGTTCACCAGGTAGTTGATGAACATGGCTGCTTCCTTGGGGTGCGCCGACTTGGAGGAGATGGCGTATTCCATGGAGGACCGCAGCCAGGTGCCGGGCTGCTTGCTCTCGTTCGGCAGCTTCATCATGACCAGGGGTGAACCCGAGTAGGAGTTCATCTGGTTGCTCCAGGAGATCTTCATGCCCTGCTTGCCCTGGCCCATCAGCGTCAGCTCGGGCTGGGCTGAGTTGTCCTCAACAGTCTGGGAAGCCGAGGGCGCGCCGCCGGTTTCCATCAGCTTCTTGTTCATTTCGAACCACTTTGTGGCGGTGTCCTCGCTGATGCCCAGCTTTTTGCCGTCGTCTGTGTAGAGGTCCTCGCCGTGCTGGCGTGCCCACACCGCCAGGAACGAGTCGTTGGTCATCGGGGTGGTTCCAAACGTTCCGGCAGGAGACTTCCGGGTAATCTCGGCGGCGATGTCCGCGTAGTCGTCCCAGGTCCAGGTCTCGTCGTCGGGCAGCTCCACTCCGGCAGCCTCGAAGACTTTCGGGTCAATCACCATGGACATGGCATTAACGCCGGCCGTGATGGTGTACTGCTTGCCGTCGATCTTGCCGAGGTCCACAGTCCCTTCGGCAAACTTGGAGGTGTCGATCTGGTCCTTGACGTCGTCCAGGTCCAGCAGGACGCCGCGGGTGGCATATTCGCTCGGGTAGGCGCCGCTCATGGCGAAAACATCCGGGGTGGTGCCGCCGGCGATCTGGGTGGCCATCTTGTCCCAGTAGGAGCTGAACTCGGTGTTTTCGCCCTGGACCTTGATGGTGGGGTTCGCGGCCTCGAAGTCCTTAATGACCTCCAGGGTGGTTTTAGCGCGGGAGTCGTTGCCCCACCAGGCAAACCGGATGGTGACCGGATCTTCGACGGTCCCCACCTTTCCCGTCTCCGGGCTGCTGCCGCATCCGGTGAGAACCAGGGCCATCGCCGCTGTTGCGCCGGCCACCCCCATTACTGACTTTTTGAGACGAAACCGCATTGTCCTGCCCCTCAGGTTGTGTGATCTAGTGTTGGGTGATGCGCGTAACAAGAAAGCGTTTTCTCAAAAACTAACAAAGGGCTATACAGGAGTCAAGAAACCGTTTACTTTGGTACGGAGCCGCTTTTTCACCAACACCACCGGCGGCATCCGGACCACGCACTCCTGACGCTGTTGCGGCGGGACCCCGGAGCCGCAAGGTGCTCGAACACATCGCCCCGGCGATAACCAAGAACGTGGAGGCCACGATGACCAAAGGAGACAACATGGCCGCAAAACACATACCCAGGACACCGCGCCCGGCGCATGCGCCGGCAGCAGCGGGCCTGAACGGGACGGGGCAACTGCGGTGAGCGCCATCAGCGAGCTCAGCTCGATTTCCCGCCGCAAGGGCAAACTCTCCGCCGAGGAAAAGAAGGCGAACGGCCGTGATAACAAGGCCGCCTATATCTTCCTTCTGCCGTGGCTGGTGGGCCTTGTGGCCATCACCATCGGGCCCATGATCATGTCCCTGTACCTGTCCTTCACGGACTACAACCTGCTCCAGCCCCCGGAATGGGTGGGCCTGGACAACTTCACCCGGATGCTGACCGATGCCCGGCTGCACAACTCGCTCGGCGTAACGTTCACCTACGTCCTGGTCGGCGTTCCGCTGCAACTGGCCGTGGCGCTGCTGATCGCACTCGTCCTGGACAAGGGCCTGCGCGGACTGCCGTTCTACCGCTCCGTGTTTTACTTGCCGTCCCTGCTGGGCGGTTCGGTGGCCGTTGCCATCCTGTGGAAGCAGATCTTCGGCACCACCGGCCTGGTCAACCAGGTCCTGGCGATGTTCGGCATCCAGGGCCCGGGCTGGATCTCCGATCCCAGCACCGCGCTCGGATCGATCATCCTGCTCCACGTGTGGACCTTCGGCGCCCCCATGATCATCTTCCTGGCAGGCCTGCGGCAGATTCCCGTCATGTACTACGAGGCCGCCAAGGTCGACGGCGCCACCACGCTGCAGCAGTTCTGGCGGATCACCATGCCAATGCTGAGCCCCATCCTCTTCTTCAACCTGGTGCTGCAGATCATCGGTTCGTTCCAGTCGTTCACCCAGGCGTTCATCGTCTCCGGCGGCAACGGCGGACCGTCCGACTCCACGATGTTCTTCACCCTGTACCTCTACCAAAAGGGGTTCGGCCAGTTCGACATGGGCTACGCCTCCGCCATGGCCTGGTTCCTCCTGGTCATCATCGGTGTCTTCACCGCCATCAACTTCATCGCTTCTAAGTATTGGGTTTTCTATGACGACTAAGCTGGAGACGCTGCCCACCCCGGACAAGAAGTCAGGGCCGGGCAAGCCTACGAACCACCGCAAGCCCAAGGTCCGCGAGTCCCGCGGCACCCTCGCCTTCAGCAGGGCACAGCGCGGTAAAGCACTGATGAAGCACGCCATCCTGATCATTGCCGGCGGCCTGATGATCTACCCGCTGCTGTGGATGATTGTCTCCTCGCTGCGGGCAAACGAACTGATCTTCCGCGAACCTGGGCTCTGGCTCGACAGCCTGGAGATGAGCAACTACACGGACGGCTGGTCCGCCCTGACCCACCCGTTCGGGCACTACATGATCAACTCGGCCATCGTGGTCATCGGCTCCATCCTGGGAAACCTGATCTCTTGCTCGATGGCCGCCTACGCCTTCGCCCGGCTGCAGTTCACCGGCAAGAAGCTGTTCTTCGGCATCATGCTGCTGACCATCATGCTGCCGTTCCACGTGGTCATCGTTCCGCAGTACATCCTGTTCTCGCAGATCGGCTGGGTAAATACCTTCTGGCCGCTGATCGTGCCCAAGCTGCTCGCCACGGAAGCATTCTTCGTCTTCCTGATGGTCCAGTTCATCCGCGGCATCCCGCGCGAACTGGATGAAGCCGCCCGGATTGACGGCGCCGGCCACCCGCGCATCTTCCTGCGGGTCATCCTGCCGCTGATGGTCCCGGCCCTGGCCACCACCACCATCTTCACCTTCATCTGGACCTGGAACGATTTCTTCGGCGCCCTGATCTACCTGACGGACCCGGACATGTTCACCGTCCCCGTGGCACTGCGCGCTTTCGTTGACTCACAGTCCGCCACCAGCTGGGGATCGCTGTTCGCGATGTCCATCGTGTCCCTGCTGCCGGTCTTCCTGGTCTTCCTCTTCGGCCAGCGGTTCCTCATCAAGGGCATCGCCACCACCGGCATCAAGTAACCTGCACTGCGCAGGACCTGCCGGGCGCCGCGACCAGGCGGCTTTCCGGGCACCTGCAGCACAGCCCAACGGCCCGTCTCCGCGGCGGGCCGTTGGGCTGCCTGAACGAAACTACCCGTAAATTTGCCCTCGCCAAGTCCTTGTAATACAAGTTCTTCACTTGTAGTATTAGGTGCAGAAAGCGCTTTCCCGCTAACTGCCTCAGCTTCAATAAATACCGACCTGCACAAACAAGCATCCGAAGCAAACCATCCCCAGCACCTGGATCAAAGAAGATCGGAGTACCCAGTGCCGCTTTTCCCCCGTTCTGCGTCTGCTGCAAAGCAATCGGCAGAGACTCCATCCCGTGGCGCAGCCCGCCGCATCCGTAAGACAGGCGTGGTTGCCGCTGCAGCCGCCGTCGTTATGGCCCTTAGTGCCTGCGGCGGGGGAGCCGCTCCGCAAAACGCCGACGGCACTGTAGAACTGCGGTTCTCCTGGTGGGGCGGCGACAAGCGCGCCCAGCTGACCCAGGAGGCCATCAAGCAGTTCGAGGCCGAGAACCCCAACATCAAGATCAAGCCGGAGTTCGGCGACTGGAGCGGTTACTGGGACAAGCTCGCCACCCAGGTTGCCGCCAACGACGCCCCGGACATCATCCAGATGGACGAAAAGTACATCACCGAATACTCAAGCCGCGGTGCCCTGCTGGACCTGTCCAAGTACGAGATCGACACGTCCAAGCTCGATGAAGCCGCGCTGAATGCAGGCAAGAGCGAGGACGGGCTGACCGGCATCGCCGCAGGCATCAACGCCGCCACCATCCTGGCCAACCCGGCCGTCTTCGAGGCAGCCGGCGTCCCGCTGCCGGATGATTCAAAATGGACCTGGGATGACTTCGAGCGGATCGCCTCCGAGATCACGGAAAAGTCCCCCAAGGGTACTTACGGCGCCGCCGCCTACGGCACCGACGAGGCTTCACTGGGCGTTTGGCTCCGCCAGAACGGCAAGTCACTGTACACGTCCGACGGCAAGCTGGGTTTCGAGCCCAGCGACATCGCCGAATGGTGGGCATTCCTGAAGCAGCTCAGCGAGAACAAGGCAGTTCCCACGGCATCCGAGGTTGTTGAAGCCGAGGCTGCCCCGCTGGACCAGAGTGGCCTCGCCACCGGCAAGAATGGCATGGCGTTCTGGTGGTCCAACCAGGCCCCTGCACTGGAAAAGGCTTCCGGCAGCGACCTGAAGATCCTGCGGTTCCCCACCAAGACAGGGTCTTCCGCTGACGCCGGGCTTTGGTACAAGGCCTCACAGTTCTGGTCAGCCTCCTCGCGCACCAAGCACCCTGAGGAAACTGCCAAGTTCATCAACTTCCTGGCCAACAACGTCAAGGCCGGCGAAACGCTCCTTGCCGACCGTGGCGTCTACCCGAACTCCGAGGTCCGGGCAGCCATCGAACCCAAGCTGACCCCGGCCGACGTCAAGGTGGTCAAGTTCATCGACCAGATCAAGGACGAGCTTGGTGAGGCTCCGGCCCCGCCGCCGAAGGGCGCCGGTTCCATCCAGGAGATCATCAAGCGGTACACCTCCGAGGTCCTCTTCGAGCGGCTGTCCACGGAGGAAGCCGGCAAGAAGGCGCACGACGAGATGAAGTCAGCGATCAGCAGCTAGTTTTCACACCGCCAAAACGGCTCCGGACAGATCGGGTGGACGCCTCCTCCGCCCCCTAACGTCCGACGGCGGGTGGCAGCTCCGTCCCGGCGGGAACCAATCGGTTCCTCCCGGGACGAAGCTGTTTAAGCCGGAGCTGCTTAAAGCTACTTAAGGCGTAGCTGCCTGAGCCGGAGCTACCTAAGTGGAGATGCCTAAACGGAGCTGCTCAAGGGGACCCTTTTGAGCGGACCGTCTTTAGGCCGGACTGGGGGTGGGTGGTGTTGCACGACACGGCCCAACACGATGACACCCGATTTCTTACGGCTGGCGTGCTCCGCACTTTCCCTTGCTGCTGGATCGACTTCACACCCCACACTGGTTAGCGGTATTGGAGTTGGAGCCTTGACGGGCCCGCGCATCAGCGGCGTCCCGGGAAGTGGGGGCGCGGTGGAGTGGTAGGTATGGCCTGTTGGGGTGCGGGTTTCGACCGTATGGCGGGCTCCAGGGATGGGTTTGGCGGTCCAGCCGGGGTTTTCCTTGGTGTGGTTGCAGGCTTCGCAGAGCCCCTGGCCATTGTCGGCGGTGGTTGGGCCCTGGTTGTGCCAGGGGATGATGTGGTCATCATGCCGAATCGGCGCGTCGCAGTATGGGGTCCGGCAGGTATCGTCCCGAACTTGAAGGAACCGCCGGAGCCCTGCCGGGAAGAATCTGGCTTTGGAATCCATCGCGACCAGCTCGCCGGTGCCGGGAGCGGTGTAGAGCCGGCGGAGCCAGACGGACAGTTCATGCTGACCGGGAGAACCAACATCGGTGCCAGAACTGACATCAGAATCAGAACCAGAACCAGAACCAGAACCAGAACCGGCACCGGCATTGAACCCGGTGCCGGTTGTCCTGTTCAGGATGGTTTCGCGTGCCCAGTGTGCGGGGACGGTGCCGTAGCCGGTGAGGCGGGCGGGTTCGCTGTCGCCCTGGAAAAGGGTGCGGTCGGTCATGACGAGCTGGATATCGATCCCGGTGATCCCGCCCGGGGTCCCGGTGACGCGTTCGACCAGGGAATCGGCCATGATCTGACCCTTGGAACGCTCATCACCCGAGGACCGGGCGGCGTCAGCGTCCCGAGTGAGGGACGCGTACGCCGCCACACCCTGTGCGACCGGAAGCAACGCGGTCAGGTAAGTCATGGTGTCCGGGGCCGGGCGTAACGACACGGTCCGCTCGGTCACCGCGTGGGATGCCCGGCGCGCAACTGAGCGTGGATCGCGCCGGTACGCCGCGGCACGCACAGCGGCAACGATGGCGCGGTCACCTGCCCCGTCAAGGGTGCCGGTGTCCGCGGCAAGCTCTTCGTCCACCGCGGCCCGGTCCTCGACCGACAGGCAGGCTGTTTCCCGCACGACCAACATGGCGCGCCATTCATTCAGCTGCCCCGCCTGGAACGCGGCGAACGTTCGCGGCATCTCGGTGACCAGGGCCTTGGCCAGGCCCAGCAGCCTCCCTCCGCGGGACGGTGACTCCCGCCGCGCCAAAGCCACCTGGGCGCCAACCCCGGCACCTTGCTCATCGGCAGGGACCCCGGCCGCGGCCTGCTCCCGCCGCTGCTGCAGGTCAAAAGCAACAGCGATATCGGCCTGCTTCGCAGCCGCAGCCGACTTCAAATCCTCCAGCTCCCGCAGCTGATCGATCATGCCCGGCCCGTCAAGTGCCACAGGCACAGACGCCAGAATTCTCAAGGCATCCGCCACAGACAGGACAGGAGCAACACCTGGGGCAGGAGCAGGGACAGGGGCGGCAGGCGGCACACCGGGGATGACCGCCCCGCCTACCTCTGCCAATGCCCCAACCGCTTTCATAAACAAAGTTTTCCAGCAGGGACTGACAAAAACCGCCGCCAAAGCTCCTATGTGGAAAACCCGGCGGCAGCAATTCGCCAAGCCGGAAACAGCGAAGCCTGACGTTGGTGCGGCAAAGGTGCCCAGCAGCAATAAGGCGCGACGGGGCGCCAAGGGAGGCGCCGCCGTCGTACGCACACCGCCGCGCTAAAGCGGCGGCCCCAATAAACGGCGGTCAGTCCTCGGCAATCACCGCCACGCTCCCGGCCGCAACAGTGCCGGCGAAGGGCTCACCTGTCAGCAAGTCGGTACCCGCAGCCTCAACAGAAGCGTTGGAGCGGGTGTGGTTGATCGCGAACAGGAAGCTGCGCCCATCATCCGAACGCCGGCGAACCACCTCCACGCCGGGATCCGCAACGGCCGCCGGAGCAACACCGGATTCGGCCAGGAGCCGGTCCACCAGGGCCTCAAGGCCGTCGGGGTCCGGGAACGTGGCGAGATACCACGCGGCTCCGCTGCCCACGGCGCGGCGGGTCAGGGACGGCACACCTTCCAGCGGGTACCCGGTGAATGTTTGAACCGCTTCCGCACCGGCAAGGTGGACGTGTTCGCTCCAGACGGAGGAAACGGTGCCGTCACTCAGCTTCAGCTGCGAGCCGGCCAGCAGGGGGTGGAATTCTTCCACCCGCACGCCCAGCAGTTCCCGGAACGCGCCCGGGTAGCCGCCCAGCCGGACGTGGTCCTTCTCGTCCACAATCCCGCTGAAGTAGCTCACCAGGACGGTGGCCCCGGCGGAAGCGGCAGCCGCGATATTGGCCGCAGCGTCATCAGTCACGGAGTACAGCGTGCAGACGAGGACCAGGTCGTACCCCTCCAGCGGTGCCGACGGGTGCACCATGTCAACGGAAACACCCCGCAGGTACAGCGAGCGGTGGAAGGCCCGCAGCAGGTCCAGGTACCGGACGTCAATGCTGGGCTTCGAATCGATCTCGCTGGCCCACCATGCCTCGTAGTCAAAGACTATGGCCGCCCGGGATTCCACCCGTGAACCGCGGACCGGCTCAAGCCGCTTGAGGGCAGCCCCGAGGTCCACCACCTCGCGCCACACACGTGTCTCGCGCCCGCCGTGCGGGACCATGGCCGAGTGGAACTTTTCAGAGCCCGCGAAGCTCTGGCGCCACTGGAAGAACATCACGGCATCGGCGCCGCGCGCCACATGCGCCAGGGAGTTGCGGAGCATCTCGCCGGGCATCTTCGGCTGATTGCGGGGCTGCCAGTTAACGGCCGACGTCGAATGTTCCATCAGGATCCACGGGTCACCGCCCGCAATTCCCCGGGTGAGATCCGCGCTGAACGCGAGTTCCACGTGCCGTTCGGGGTCGGCGGCCACAAGGTAGTGGTCGTTCGCGATGACGTCCAGGTCCTTGGCCCAGTCAAAGTAGTCCATGGACTTGGTGGCGCTGGACGCCATCAGGTTTGTGGTGCAGGGAACTCCTGGCGTTACTTCGCGGAGTACGGAGACGAGGTCCCGGTAGTAGTCCATCAGGACCCAGGAGTTGAACCGCTGGAAGTCCAGCTGCTGGCCCGGGTTCAGCGTGCTGGGAGCAACTCCGGGAGGAAGGATCTCTTCGACTGAACCATAATTCTGGCTCCAGAAGGCTGTTCCCCAGGCTGCATTGAGCACATCGATGGTGCCGTAGCGCCGCTCCAGCCAGGCCCGGAACGCGGCGGTGTCCTCCTCACCGTAGAACTCCGAGACGTGGCAGCCCAGCTCGTTGTCAACGTGCCACAGTGCCAGTGCGGGATGGTCCTTGTAGCGCTCCGCGAGGACCCGCGTGATGCCCTTCGCGTACCGGCGGTAGACGGCCGACGACGGCGTGTAGTGCCGCCGCGAGCCCGGTCCCAGCACGGTTCCGTCAGCCGTGACGGGAAGGATTTCCGGGTGCTGGCGTACCAGCCAGGCCGGCGGGGCGGCCGTTGCGGTGGCCAGGGCCACCTTGACGCCGATGCCGGCAAGATTGTCCAGTACTTCGTCCAGCCAGCCGAAGTCGTACTGCCCTTCCGCCGGTTCCAGCAGAGCCCAGGAGAAGATCCCGACGCTGAGGAAGTTCACGCCGGCCTCCTTCATCAGCTCCAGATCCTCAAGCCGGACGCTGACGGGCCACTGCTCAGGGTTGTAGTCTCCGCCGAAGGCGATGCCTTCGACGTTGTTCCAAACGCTCGCCGGGCCGGTGGTTTCCTGCGTGGTCATGGGACTCCTTTGTCTGCTGGAAGGGTGAAACCTGGGTCATAAATGGGAACTTTGGAAAACGCTTGCCCAAATCAGGGAATGCCGATATTGTATCGTTTCAGAAGCCGTGTAAGCCAGCTCACTACTCACGTTGTAGATGAGACCAGGGATTGCACACATCGAGCAAGGAGGCTCCCGTGATCAATAGAAGGCATTTCCTCACTACCGTTGCCGTCGGTACCGCATCTGCCGCCGCACTGGCCGCTTGTGGCACCGGATCCAGCACCGCAGGACAGACCGGTTCCGCGGAGAACCCCGTCACCATCAACTACACCTGGTGGGGCAACGACGACCGCGCCGAGCGCACCCGCAAGGCCATTGCCCTGTTCGAGTCCAAGAACCCGGACATCAAGGTCAACGGCAACTTCACCGACTTCGCGGGCTACTGGCAGAAGCGTGCCACCGAGGCCGCCGGCGGCGGCCTGCCGGACGTCATGCAGTGGGACCTGTCCTACCTGCGCGACTACGGCCAGCGCAACCAGCTCCTGGACCTCAGCACCGTCAACATCAACACGGACGCCTTTGAAAAGTCCCTCCTGCCGTCGGGCCAGATCAAGGGCAAGACCTACGGCATTCCCACCAGCACCAACGCGTTCGCCGTCTACTACGACCCCGCCAAGCTGGCCGGGCTCGGCATCGCGGAGCCCACCGGCAAGTGGACCTACAAGGAGTTCAACGAGTTCCTCACCGAGGTGGGCACCAAGAGCTCCGGCGCCCTGTTCGGCTCCACCGATTACACCGGTGTCTGGTGGATGTTCAACATTTGGCTCCGCCAGAACAACATCGAAGCCTTCACCGAGGACGGCAAGCTCGGCTTCACCAAGGACGACCTGAAGGAGTGGTGGAACCTCCCCGCCGGCCTTCGCGGCACCCCGGCCATCGTTTCCGAAGAGCGCGTCACGCAGTTGGCGCCCAAGTCTCCGTTCGGTTCCAATGTCACGGCCACCGAGGTCACCTGGGACAACTTCATGGCCGGCTACCTGGCGGACAGCGGCGCCAAGGAGCTCAAGCTGGTTCCGGTCCCCTCCGACGACCCGGACAACCTGGGCCTGTTCCTCAAACCGTCCATGCTGATGGTGGCCAGCGCCAAGACCAAGTTCAAGGACGCGGCAGCACGGTTCATCGACTTCATGGTCAACGACCCCGAGGTGGGCCAGATCTTCAAGACCTCCCGCGGCGTTCCGGCGTCCAAGACCCAGCGCGACGGCACCACCTTCGAAGGCACCGACAAGCTCGTGGTGGACTACGAAAAGTCCATCGAGCAGTACCTCAAGGACGCCCCCGAGCCGCCCATCGTCGGCTTCGGCACGCTGGAAACTTCCTTCAAGCGCGTCGCCTCGGACCTGAACTTCGGCAAGCTCACCGTCGACGGTGCTGCAGACGCGTGGTTCAAGGAAGCCGAAGACCTCATCAAGCAGAACGCCTGATCAGGCACATTGTCTGATCCAGGCTTCACAACTGACGGAATGAACTCGTGACTCAAAGCCCAACTCTGAGCAGGCGTTCGACGCAGTCCACCTCCCCGCTGCCGCGCAAGTCGCGGCAGCAGGGGGTGGATGCCCGCGCCGGCTACACCTTCCTGCTGCCCTGGCTGCTGGGATTCATCGCCCTCACTGTTGGGCCGATGATCTCCTCGCTGTACCTGTCCTTCACCAACTACAACCTGTTCGATCCGCCCAAGTGGATCGGCCTGGACAACTACACATCCCTCTTCCAGGACGAACGGTTCCTGCAGTCCGTGGGCGTGACCGTCAGCTACGTGGTGTTCGGTACCCCGCTCAAGCTCGCCGCCGCACTGGCAGTGGCCATGCTGCTGAACAGCAAGCGCCGCGGCCAGGGCTTCTACCGCTCCGCCTTCTACGCCCCGTCCCTGATCGGCGCGTCCGTGTCCATCGCCATCGTCTGGAAGGCCATGTTCGGCGATTCCGGCCCCGTGGACCAGGGCCTCTCCTTCTTCGGCATCAACCTGGGCGGCTGGGTGGGCAACCCCGGCATGACCATGCCGATGTTCATCCTCTTGACCGTGTGGCAGTTCGGCGCCCCCATGGTGATCTTCCTGGCCGGCCTGAAGCAGATCCCGGCCGATCTTTACGAGGCTGCGTCCATGGACGGTGCCGGCCCGGTGCGGAAGTTCTTCAACATCACCTGGCCCATGCTCTCCCCGGTGATCTTCTTCAACCTGCTGATGGAAACCATCCACGCGTTCCAGATCTTCAACTCGGCGTACATCATTTCCAACGGTGAAGGCGGCCCGGCCGGCTCAACCCTCTTCTACACCCTCTACCTGTACCTGCGCGGCTTCAGCGACTTCCGGATGGGCTACGCCTCGGCAATGGCCTGGCTGCTCCTGATCGTTGTGGGCATCCTGACCCTGATCATCTTCCGCACGTCCAAGTCCTGGGTCCACTACAGCGGTGATGCAAAATGACAACCATGGCAACCCCCACGCAGTCCTCCCCGGACGCACAGGTGCTGAACTACAACCCCAAGTCCGAGTCGGCAGGGGCCAAGCGTGCCAAGAGCACCATCTTCCACGTCGTGGCCCTCGCTCTGACGGCAGTGGTCCTGTACCCGGGCCTGTGGATGATCGCCTCGGCGTTCAAACCGAACGCGGAGATCGGCGGCGCCAACACGTCGCTGTGGTCCAACAACTTCAGCTTCGACAATTTCGTCACGGCGATGGAGGGCATCGGCGGCGTGTCCACGCTGCAGTTCTTCACCAACTCGCTGGTCCTGGCGCTGGGTGCGGTGGTGGGAACCATCCTCTCGGCCAGCGTCTCGGCGTACGCCTTCGCACGCATCAAGTTCCCCGGCCGCAGCATCTTCTTCGGCATGATGATCGCAACGCTGCTCCTGCCGTTCCACGTGGTGATCATCCCGCAGTACATCGTGTTCCAGCAGCTTGGCCTGGTGGACACCTACGTACCGCTGCTGATCGGCAAGTTCCTCGCCGCCGACGCGTTCTTCGTCTTCCTGATGGTCCAGTTCATGCGCAACCTCCCCGGTGAGCTGGACGAGGCCGCCAGGATCGACGGTGCCGGCCACGTCCGGATCTTCACCTCCATCATGCTGCCGCTCATGAAGCCGGCCCTGATCTCCACCTCGATCTTCTCCTTCATCTGGAGCTGGAACGACTTCCTGGGACCGCTGCTGTACCTGAACACCCCGGAAAAGTACCCGCTGCCCCTGGCACTGCGGCTCTTCGTGGACCAGACGCAGAGCTCGGACTACGGCGCCATGATCGCAATGTCCGTCCTGGCCCTGCTGCCGGTGCTGATCTTCTTCCTGGTCTTCCAGCGGTACATTGTTGAAGGCGTCTCCACCCAGGGCCTCAAGGGCTGACGGCCCGGAAGGCCAGACAGAAAATGAGCATCATGGACCGCACCACACCTGCCCCCAACCACCCCGAGCCCGTTCCGGTGAACCGCTTCGCGCTGTTCTCCGAAACCCTCCTGGCAGGGGTCCTGGTGCTGGTGCTGTCCATCCCCCTCGTGACGATCCCCGCCGCCTACGCGGCGGGGATCGCCCATCTGGAACGGCACCTCACCGGCCGCGACGATTCGGTCCGCGGCCTGTGGGGCACGTTCAAGGCTGCCCTGCCGGGCAGCTGGAAGCTGGGAATCACGACGGCGGCAGCCGCCGTCGTGATTGTCCTCAACCTTCTGCTTGCGTGGGTGGGGCAGCTGCCCGGCCGGGAAGTGGTGCTGCCGGCCACCCTGATCCTTGCCGCCGCAGGGGCCGTCCTGCTGCTGCGCACCACGGCTGCCTGGTCCGACTTCACCGGCCCCCACACCGACGGCCGCGGTGCCTGGCGCTCGGCACTGGAAACCGGCCAAACCCTGTCCCTGAAGGACTGGACAGGGTCCCTCCTACTCGCCGCGGCGCTCTTCGGGGCCGTCGTATTCGTCTGGATGCTCGCGGCACTCTTCGTGGTGGTCCCCGGCACCCTGATCCTCGCCGCGGCAGCGGTCAAACTGCGCTCCACCCGCTAAAACTTCCCCTGGTTTCCGCCCGCTATTGAGTTGAGTCCGACGTGTCTTCCGACCGCCAGCGTTCCGAACAGTCCCTCCGTTCTTCGAAGAGCCAGCCCCCCTGGCACCAGCCGCTGAAGCAGCGCAACTACAGGCTCTTCCTTGCCCTCGTATTCACCGGCAGCGTGGGTGTGTGGATGCAGCGCCTGGCCCAGGACTGGCTGGTGCTGCAGCTGACCGGCAGCCCCGCCGCCGTGGGCGTGGCCGTCGCACTGCAGTTCCTGCCGATGCTGGTTGTGGGGCCCCTGAGTGGCCTGCTGGTGGACATGTTTCCGAAACGGCGCATCATGCTGGTCTGCCAGGCAGTCATTGCCTTCCTGGCCCTCGGCCTGGCGGCCTGGGCCGCGAGCGGGACCATCACCGTCTGGGCGATTTATGCCAGCTGCGTGGCGCTCGGCGTCACCTCAGCCATCAACCAGCCCGCCAGCCAGGTGTTCGTCAACGAAGTAGTGGGCGACGCCGCCCTCCGGCCCGCGATCGGCATCAACAATGCCATCGGGCAGCTCGGCGCCATGGCGGGACCCGCGGTGGGTGGGGCAGTCATCGCCCAGGCAGGGTCGGCCGCAGCGTTCGCAGCCAACTCGCTGCTGTGCCTGCTTGTGCTTTGCCTGATCGCCGCCATCCGCCCCGCCGAGCTGCATCCGAGCATCCCTGCAGAACGCGGGCGGGGCCAGCTCCTGGCCGGGTTCCGCTACGTCCGGGAGCGCCCTTCGCTGCTGTTGATTATTGCCCTGGCCGGGCTCCTGGGGATGTTCGGCATGAACGGGCCGGTGGTCCTGGCGGCCTTTGCCGAACGCGTGTGGCACAACGGAGTTGAAGGGTTCGGCCTGTTCAATACCGTCAGCGCCATCGGGGCTCTGGCCGGCGCACTGCTCGCAGCCCGCCTCCGGAGCCTCGGCCGGAAGGGCATCGTGGCGGCCGCAGGCCTCTTCGGACTATCCCAGCTGGTGGCCGCGCTGATGCCCAACCTCATCCTCTTCATTGCCATGCTGGTGGTGGTGGGCCTCATGACGCTCCTGTTCCTGACCAGTGCCGCCACCGCGGTCCAGCTTGAAGCCGGCCCTGCGATCCGCGGGCGTGTTATGGCGCTGTACCTGCCCCTGCTGCTGGGCGGACACGCCTTGGGCGGGCTCCTGGCCGGGTGGCTCACGGAACAGTTCGGGGTGCGTACCGGCCTGGTGGTCACCGGCGGCCTGGGCATGCTTTCCGCCGCCGTCATCGGGCTGCTTCTCTGGTGGCACGGCCGGCGGTCCCGCCCCCTGCTCTGACTCACGAGATGGCAGTTCGCAGCAGTGTCCGCCAGCAACACTGCCCCGAAGTGCCATCTCGCGGCCCGACTGTCTAGGCCAAGACCGCCTTGGGCGTGAAAGTCCAGTTCCCGGCGTGCAGCCTGAAATCCCGCACAGTGTGCGCATCCGGAGCATTCCCCGCGGCAGCAGCCCCGCCTGCCGCCGCGGAACGTACGACGGCGGCATCCGCCGTCGGGCCCTTGACTCCATACGTGCCACATGGCAGCCGGACAACCGCGGCGACCCCAGCGGGGACAGTGCACTCGAGGTGCACATTGCCGGGCGCGGGCGTCCTGTCGGGCGTCGGAACCATCAGGAAATCGGAACCATCAGGAAATCGGGACCTCGAACGCGGTGGGGGCCGAGACGGCCCAGGGCAGCCCGAGCTCGCTGAAGGTGGCGTGCTGCCGGCCTGCCCGCTCCAGGGCCTCTTCGATGTCAACCACGACGGCGTGGGCTGCTTCGCCGTCGCCCTCCCACCGCACGTAGGCGTCGTCAATGGGTGCGGGCAGCGGCGCGGTGCGGATGGCCTCGAGGACGAGCATAAAAGCGCCGCTGTCCACGAGGGAGCTGATCAGTGGGGCGCCGCTGTTCCGGTGTGCCAGGAGGTTCTCCGTCAGGTCGTCCCGGCCGAATGTCTCTTCGGCCCGGCCGGACGGCGTCTCGATGGTGAGACGGTCCTGGGTGTAGTGGAACACCGCCGTCCCGGCCGATCCCTGAAGGGTCACGTAGGGTTCCACGGACTCGGTGGCGCAGATTGTGAGTGCGCACGTGATGGGCAGGCCGGCCGCAGTGCGGATGCGGATGACGGAGGTATCGTCCGATTCGATGTCGTTGGCGCGGTACAGTTCGGTCTCCACGGAGGCGACGTCGGCCAAGGTGCGCGCACCGGCAATCCTCAACGCCGTCGCCACCGCGTGCGCCAAGGGGTTGGTGGCGACGCCGTCCACCACGTCAACGCCGTTGATGCTGCGTTTTCCGGCCCACCGTGAGCGCTTGAAATAGGCCTTGTCGCGCACCCAGCGGCCCGTGGCCGAGATGCCCTGCAGGGTGCCGATGGTGCCGGCTTCCAGCAGGTCCTCGATGGCCTGAAGGGCATGCGAGCCGAGGCTTTGGAAGCCGATCTGGACGCCCCTGCCGGCGAGGGCCGCAGCATCCCGCAGCCTGTTGAAGTCGGCGAGGGACGCCACGGGAGGCTTTTCCAGGTACAGGTCGGCGTCCGTGGCCAGGGCGGCCAGCGCCAGCGGGGCATGCGTCTGGATGGGGGTGGCCACGATGATCACGTCGAGGGCAGGTGTTTCCGCGAGCAGCTCGGTTAGCCCCGGAAAGACGGCGGCCTGCGCCGGAACCGATCCGGGTGCCGGCGGCTGCGGATCCGCCACGGCAACGAGTTCGACGGCGCCCGTCGCCTGAAGGCGCTCCAGGTTCCGTAGGTGGTGGGTGCCGAAGCCGTGCACACCTACCAGGGCAACACGCGCAATTCCGCCGTTGCCCCCGGCGGAAGCGGCAGCCGGTCCTCCTGCCGGCGCCGGAGTTTCTGCGGGTGCATCCGGCAAGCCGGTGCCAGCTGGCGTTCCCATGGTTCTCCATTCTGCCCGGTGGGGGCACCAAAAGTGTGGGGGCCTGCGGGTTTCGGCAAGCGCTTTCCCTCCACTAGTGTGCGCCACGCAGCGGCCCCCCGTCCAGCTATGTAACGATTCAAAAGCGCGCTTGACCTTGCTGGGAGTTTCCGGAGGGCATCCGCCCTGGGGCGATGGAGATCCAGCCGTATACGGTGGAGGGGTGACGGACGGGCATTCGAAGACAGAAAGCGGCTGGGTGGACGTGCCCAATGCCAGAATTTATTGGGAAGCTACCGGCGCACCCACTGGCATCCCTGTCCTTTACCTTCACGGCGGCCCCGGCGGTTCCCTCGGCCAAGGGGGCTACCGTAAACGCCACGACCACAACCGATTCCGGGTTATCGGCCTGGACCAGCGCGGTTGTGGCAAAAGCACGCCACTGGTCCAGGACGATCTCGGCCGCCTCAAGGAGAACACAACCCACGCCCTGATCGAAGACATCGAGGCCGTCCGAGAGCACCTGGGTGTAAGCCGATGGATCGTCACCGGCGCCTCCTGGGGCAGCACGCTTGCCCTCGCTTATGCCCTGAAGCATCCCTCCCGGGTCCTCGGCATCGCCTTGGTTGCGGTGACAGCAGGCAGCCGGGAAGAGGTTCAATGGATCACCGACGGCGTGGGGCGCATCTTCCCTGAAGCGTGGGCCGAATTCTCAGATGCTGCCCGGGCTGCCCCGGGCGAACGCGTGGTGGAGGCTTACGCCCGGCGGCTGGCCGGCCAGGACCGCGAAGATGCCCGGCTTGCTGCACTGGCTTGGGAGCGTTGGGAATCCACGCACATCTCGCTGGATCCGAACTGGCAGCCAGGCCCGCTGTTTGACGACGAACGCGAGCGCATGACCTTCGCGCTCCTCGTGACGCACTACTGGGCCAACGACGGATTCCTGGCCGGCGACCAGGGAATCATCCCGCGGATTGATGAGCTCAACGGCATCCCCGGTTACCTTATCCACGGCAGACGGGACATCAGCGGCCCAGCCATTACGGCGTGGCGTTTGCACCAAGGCTGGAAGTCGAGCCGGCTTGTCGTTATCGAGGACGAAGGGCACGGCGGTCCTGCATCCATGGCGGCATTGACCACAGCAGTGGACGACATTGCTGCAATGATCTGAGCCCCAGCACGCTTCTGCCCCTGTTGTGGCAATTCCGTGTTCAGCCGATCGGATGGCCCTCCCTGCAGGTGCTTTCGCCCGGCAGGATGTCGTGCCCCTAAAGGCATGTAACTAAAGGCGGGACAGGGGTGTCATGGGCGATGAAGAAGAGGCTGCTCCTGCCGTGGCTGATTCCGGCATCTTCCTGCTGAAGCCAGGAACGGTGGTGCCCACCGGGCTTTTTCTCCCCGGCGCCGGTGCGTGGGGTGTGATGGAACGGATTCTTGACCACGGCGACCGCGACCTTCCCGGAATACGGCGCACCCGGACGGGGTAGGCCGACGCAACAATTTTAGGCCTGGAGCGCCAGCCGTGGCCATGGTGCGTTCGCGATCTCCATCTACCGCCGCAGGATCAGCTGAGGCCCGGGCATTCGTTGACAGTACCAATGCCCGCTCTTTAAGCTCCTGCCATTGTGGGCCGAACCGGGAAGAAGGGCCATGAACCAGGGCAAAGGGCAGTTGCGGGACCAGCTTGGCCGTCTTGGCTTCGGAGGTACCGGAGTGGGGAACCTGTACCGCGCTATTTCCGATGAGCAGGCTGCCGCCACCGTGGAGGCCGCCTGGGATGCGGGAATCCGCTACTTCGACACGGCGCCCCACTACGGCCTGGGCCTGTCCGAGCGGCGGATTGGCCAGGTCCTTGCCGGCAAGCCAAGGGAAGAATTCGTTCTTTCAACAAAGGTGGGCAGGGTCCTCGTGCCGTCGCCGGCAACAAAGGACGCACGGGATCCGGAGGGCTTTGACGTCCCCGCCGAGTTCCGGCGTGAATGGGATCCGTCGGAAGCCGGGGCACGGCGCAGCATTGAGCAATCGCTGGAACGGCTGGGCCTTGAGTACATCGATATCGCCTATCTGCACGATCCCGATGTGTACAGCATGGAAGATGCGGTGAAGACGGCGCTGCCGGCCCTGGAGAAGCTCCGGGCCGAAGGCCTGGTGCGGGCCATCGGCGTCGGGACCAATACTGCGGGCGCCGCCATCGAGTGTGTGGAAGCGGCGGACCTGGATTTCCTGATGCTGGCCGGCAGGTTCATGCTGGAGCAGCCGGGATCTGATGGCCGCCCGGGCGCAGGGCTGCTGGACCGCTGCCTGGAGCTGGGAACCGGAGTGGTGAGCGTGGGCGTCTACAACTCCGGCATCCTGGCCAAGCCCGACCTGCCGTCGGATGTCCACTACAACTACTCCCAGGCCAGCGAGGAGATCCTGGAGCGCGCCCGGCTGCTGGCAGGCGTCTGCAGCGAACACGGCGTTGAGCTTCCCACCGCAGCCATCCAGTTTCCCTTCCGCCACCCCGCCGTCGTCAACGTCACGGTGGGCGCCAGCAGGCCGGAGCAAATCAGCAACAGCGCGGAGCGCATGTCCGCAGAGGTTCCCCGTGAGCTGTGGCAGGATCTTCAGGAGCGGGGACTGATTCCGGCCTGACCGGCCTGGGGAAGCTCAGCTATCCACTGACGCCCCGGCGGCAGCGGTGCTCTGCCGGACCACGAGCTCGGGCGTGAACACCACCGAACGGTGCGTCGGATTCTGCGACTCAACTTCTTCCGTGAGCAGCTCGATGGCCGTGCGTCCCAGCGCTTCGGTGGGCTGCCGGATGGAGGACAGCGGAACCACCGCCGAGACGGCAAAATCGATGTCGTCGTAGCCGATCAGCGCCACGTCCTCCGGAATGCGGAAGGTGTGCGTCATGGTGAGGGACTGCATGACGCCCAGGGCCAGAAGGTCGTTGGCGCAGAAAATGCCATCTGGCAAATTCTCCCGGCCGCGTTCCACCAGCATGTTGCCCACGCTGCGGCCGGCCAGGACGCTCTGCCCGTCGGAGTTCAGGACCTCCAGCGTGGCGTCCGGTTCCTCCTTCACGGCGCGCTGCGCTCCCTGGAGGCGGTCGGCCACCTGCCGGATGGAGGTGGGCCCGCCCACAAAAGCCAGCCGACGGCGGCCCGTGTCCAGCAAGTGCCGGGCGGCGAGGTACCCGCCAGCGTCGTCGTCCACCGCCACGGAACTGAACTTGGACTCATCGGCCAGCCGATCCACCAGGACCGTCGGCACGCCGCGCTCCCGCAGCAGGTCAAGCCGCTCGGTGACATCGCCCACGGGGGAAATCAGCAGGCCCTGGACCCGCTGCTCCTGGAAGAGGTCGATGTAGTTGGCTTCGCGCGCGGCGTCGTGGCCGCTGTCGCCCAGCAGGACGGCGCTGCCGTTCAGTGCCGCGGCATCCTCCGCGGCACGCACCACCGACGTGAAGAAGGGGTTGCCCACGTCCAGGACAATCAGCCCTACGGTGCGGCTGTGGCCGGCGCGCAGCTGGCGGGCAGCATCGTTGCGGACGAACCCCAGTTCATCAATGGCCTTCAGCACCCGCTCCTTGGTGCGCTGCGATACCCGGTCCGGGTAGTTCAGCACATTCGAGACGGTGCCTACGGCCACGCTGGCATGGGTGGCGACGTCCTTGATGCTGGCTGAGCGGTTCATGATTCTCCGTGCTGGTGGGCTGCGTGCCGTGCTTCCGGCAGCTTGCGAAACTGCGCGCCGGAATGCTTGACACCTACTCACGTTCAAGAGTACTTTGAATCGTAACAATGAAACGATTCAAAGATTCGCGAGTTCAGGAGAGTTCCAGATGAGGGTGTGCTTCCGCTCCTCCGTCCAGCCGGCGCTGCTGGAGGAATACAAGCGCCGCCACGCTGCCGTCTGGCCGGAGATGCTCCGCGCCCTCAAGGACGCCGGCTGGAACAACTACTCGCTGTTCCTGGGGGAGGACGGACTCCTGGTGGGCTACCTGGAGTGCGACGACTTCGAAGCGGCCAGGGCACGCATGGCCCTCACGGACGTGAACGCCCGGTGGCAGGCCGAAATGGCAACACTTTTCGAAGACTCCGGCCAGGCGCCCGACGAAGGGTTCCAGGTCATGGAGGAAGTCTTCAATCTCGACAGCCAGCTCGCGGCCGCAGGAACTTCTTCCTCCTGAAGCACGCGGGCTGACCCAAACAGGCTCCAGCAGCGGGGCGACCAACAACAGACCCATCACAGACACCGGAAAGAACCATCATGAATGACGTAGCAACGGCGCTGGGCAGGCTCGAGGAGCTTGCCATCGAGGTCCCCTCGTGGGCCTATGGAAATTCAGGCACGCGGTTCAAGGTGTTCGGTACCCCCGGCACTCCGCGCACCGTGCAGGAGAAGCTGGCGGATGCCGCCAAGGTCCACGAACTGACCGGCCTGGCCCCCACCGTGGCCCTGCACATTCCGTGGGACAAGGTGGATGACTACGCGGCGCTCAAGGAGTACGCGGCAGGCCTCGGCGTTGGCCTGGGAACCATCAACTCCAACACCTTCCAGGACGATGAATACAAGTTCGGCTCCCTGACCTCGTCCAACGAGACGGTGCGCCGCCGCGCGATTGACCACCACCTGGACTGCATCGAGATCATGCACGCCACGGGTTCGAAGGACCTGAAGATCTGGCTGGCTGACGGCACCAACTACCCGGGCCAGGATGACATGCGCGGCCGCCAGGACCGCCTGGCCGAATCGCTCCAGGAAATTTACGCAGCCCTGGGCGACGAGCAGCGCCTGGTGCTGGAGTACAAGTTCTTCGAGCCGGCTTTCTACCACACCGATGTTCCGGACTGGGGCACATCCTACGCCCAGACCCTGGCCCTGGGAGAGAAGGCGTTTGTCTGCCTGGACACCGGCCACCACGCGCCGGGCACCAACATCGAGTTCATCGTGATGCAGCTGCTGCGACTGGGCAAGCTGGGTTCCTTCGACTTCAACTCGCGATTCTATGCCGACGACGACCTCATCGTGGGTGCCGCGGATCCGTTCCAGCTCTTCCGCATCATGCACGAGGTCATCCGGGGCGGCGGCTACGGCAAGGACTCCGGTGTGGCCCTCATGCTGGACCAGTGCCACAACCTGGAAGAAAAGATCCCGGGCCAGATCCGCTCGGTGCTGAACGTGCAGGAAATGACTGCCCGCGCCCTGCTGGTGGACACTGCCGCACTCAATGAAGCACAGCGCGCAGGGGATGTCCTGGCAGCGAACGCAGTTTTCAACGACGCGTTTTACACGGACGTCCGGCCGGTCCTGGCCGAGTGGCGTGAATCCCGCGGGCTGCCCGCGGACCCGCTGGCTGCCTTCAAGGCCAGCGGCTACCAGAAGAAGATCAACGAGGACCGCGTGGGCGGCCAGCAAGCCGGATGGGGCGCATAACCAGCATGAGCAACAAGACTGTTGAAGACCTGATTTCCCGTTCCAACCGCTTGGGCGCGGACAAGCGGAACACCAACTTTGCCGGCGGCAACACCTCCGCCAAGGGCACCGAAAAAGACCCGGTCACTGGCGAGGATGTCCAGCTGCTGTGGGTCAAGGGCTCCGGCGGGGACCTTGGCACCCTGAAAGCCGAAAACCTTGCCGTTCTTCGGCTGGACCGCCTGAACGCGCTGAAGAACGTCTACCCGGGCGTGGAGCGTGAAGACGAGATGGTGGCAGCGTTCGATTACTGCCTGCACGGCAAGGGCGGCGCCGCTCCCTCGATCGACACCGCCATGCACGGCCTGGTGGACGCCGCGCACGTGGACCACCTGCACCCGGACTCCGGCATCGCCATCGCCACCGCGGTGGACGGCGAGGCGCTGACCACCAAGATCTTCGGCAACAAGGTGGTCTGGGTGCCCTGGCGCCGCCCCGGCTTCCAGCTGGGGCTGGACATCGCCGCGATCAAGGAAGCCAACCCGCAGGCCATCGGCACCATCCTGGGCGGGCACGGCATCACCGCCTGGGGCGCCACCAGCGAGGAAGCCGAGCAGAACTCGCTGTGGATCATCGAACAGGCCGAGAAGTACATCCGGGACAACGGCAAGGCCGAACCCTTCGGCCCCAAGCTGCCCGGCTACGCTGCCCTGCCGGAGGCGGAGCGCCGCGCCAAGGCCGCAGCGCTGGCCCCCGTGATCCGCGGCCTGGCCTCCACGGACAAGCCGCAGCTGGGGCACTTCAGCGATGACGCCGTCGTCCTGGACTTCCTCGAAGCCGCCGAGCACCCGCGCCTGGGTGCCTTGGGCACTTCCTGCCCGGACCACTTCCTGCGCACCAAGGTCAAGCCGCTGATCCTGGATCTGCCCGCCGACGCATCCATCGAGGACTCCATCGCCCGGCTGCACGAGCTCCACGCGGACTACCGGGAGGACTACCAGGCCTACTACGACCGCCACGCAGACCAGGACAGCCCGGCCCTGCGCGGCGCTGACCCGGCCATTGTGCTGGTGCCAGGCGTGGGCATGTTCTCCTTTGGCGCCAACAAGCAAACCGCACGCGTTGCCGGCGAGTTCTACATCAACGCCATCAACGTGATGCGCGGTGCCGAGGCCATCTCCACCTACGCCCCGATCGAGGAATCCGAGAAGTTCCGGATCGAGTATTGGGCGCTGGAGGAAGCCAAGCTGGCCCGGATGCCCAAGCCGAAGTCCCACGCCACCCGCATCGCCCTGGTCACCGGCGCCGCCTCCGGCATCGGCAAGGCCATCGCCACCCGCCTCGCCGCGGAAGGCGCGTGCGTGGTCATCGCCGACCTGAACCTCGAGAACGCCGAAAAGGTGGCCGAAGAGCTCGGCGGCCCGGACGTCGCCATCGGTGTCCAGGCCGACGTCACGGACGAAGCCCAGGTGGCGGCCGCCATCGACGCCGCCGTCCTGGCATTCGGCGGTGTGGACCTGGTGGTCAACAACGCCGGCCTGTCCATCTCCAAGCCGCTGCTGGAAACCACCGAGAAGGACTGGGACCTGCAGCACAACGTCATGGCCAAGGGCTCCTTCCTGGTGGCCAAGGCCGCCGCCAAGGTGATGATCGCGCAGGGCCTGGGCGGGGACATCATCTACATCTCCTCCAAGAACTCCGTGTTCGCCGGCCCCAACAACATTGCCTACTCGGCCACCAAGGCAGACCAGGCCCACCAGGTGCGCCTGCTCGCGGCCGAACTGGGCGAGTACGGCATCCGCGTCAACGGCATCAACCCCGACGGCGTGGTCCGCGGCTCCGGCATCTTCGCCGGCGGCTGGGGCGCCAAGCGCGCCGCCGTGTACGGCGTGGACGAGGAGAAACTGGGCGAGTACTACGCCCAGCGCACCCTGCTCAAGCGCGAAGTCCTGCCCGAGCACGTGGCCAACGCCGCCGCCGTGCTCACCAGCAACGAACTGTCCCACACCACCGGCCTGCACATCCCCGTGGACGCCGGAGTGGCCGCAGCCTTTCTGCGATGAGCGGGCAGGTTCAGGGTGTCGACGGCGGCAAGGTGTTCGCCGCCGTCGACATCGGCGCCTCCTCCGGCCGGGTCATCCTGGGCCGGTTGGCCGGCGGTGGCGCCGCGACGGAAGCGGCTGTGCAGCTCGAGGTGGTCCACCGCTTTCCCAACGGTGTTGTGGAGATCGACGGCGGTCTCCGCTGGAACTTCGATGCGCTCTTCGCGGAGGTGCTTGAGGGGCTCCGGGCCGCGGCAACCGTCGCCGCCGCCCAGGGCGAGCAGGTAGCCAGCATCGGCATCGACACCTGGGCCGTGGACTACGGCCTGGTGGACGCCGACGGGAAGCTGACGGCCCAGCCGTTCAGCTACCGGGACGACCGCAGCCGCGCCGCCGTCGAGCCTGTGCACCGGAAACTGGACCCGGCACGGCTCTACGGCACCACCGGACTGCAGTTTCTGCAGTTCAACACCATCTACCAGCTCGCCACCGAGCAGGACCTGGAGGGCCTCCAGGCCCTCCTCATCCCGGACCTGATCGCGTTCCTCCTGACCGGACAGCGCCGGACCGAGGCCACCAACGCCTCCACCACCGGCCTGTTCGACGCCGTCGCGGGGGAGTGGGCCACCGAGTTCCTCACCGCCCTGGGCCTGCGGAAGGACCTGTTCCCGCCGCTGATCCAGCCCGGCGAATCCTTCGGGACCCTCCTGCCGGTCATTGCGTCCCAGCTGGGGCTCCCGCAGGACACGACAGTGGTGGCCGTCGGCTCGCACGACACCGCCTCCGCCGTCGCCGCCGTCCCGGCGCAGGAAGAGGACTTCGCGTACATCTCCTCCGGCACCTGGTCCCTGGTGGGGCTGGAACTGAAGCATCCCGTCCTCACCGAGGCCAGCCGGGAAGCCAACTTCACCAACGAACGCGGCGTGGACGGCACCATCCGCTACCTGCGCAACATGGGCGGACTGTGGCTCCTGTCCGAGTGTCAGCGCACCTGGGCGGCCGAAGGATTCCAGCCGGAGCTTCCGGCGCTGCTGGAAGCGGCCGCCGCGCTGCCGCCGGGCGGACCTCAGATCAACCCCGACGATCCCTACTTCATTGCGCCGGACAACATGCCGGACCGGATCCGGGCAGCCGTCCGCCGCACGGGCGAGGTGCTGCCGAACGATCCGGCAGCCATCACCCGCTGCATCATGGACAGCCTCGCCACCGGCTACGCACGCACCATCCGTGACGCCGAACGCCTGGCCGACCGCTCCGTGGACGTGGTGCATGTGGTGGGCGGCGGCTCCCAGAACCGGCTGCTCTGCCAGCTCACCGCGGACGTGACCGGCAAGAAGGTGATTGCAGGACCGGTGGAAGCCACTGCCCTGGGCAACGTCCTGGTGCAGGCCCGGGCGGCCGGTGCGGTGTCCGGCGGACTGACCGAGCTGCGGAGCCTGGTGGTGCGGTCACACCAGCTGCAGGCGTTCACGCCGGAGCTGTCGCGCCTGTAGGTCCTGCGCAGCAAGGATCCGCAACGTGCGGACGCATGACGCCACGTTCCTGAACGTGGCGTCATGCGTCCATGCCGGGACGGTGCGGCGGCCCCTAAGATCTTCGAGAAGCGTCTCGCCGGCCTGGAAGCAGGGCCGTAGACAAGCCAACTACCTGACAGGACCGGATAGCCCATGCCACTCTTCGACCTTCCCCTGGCCCAGCTGCGCAGCTATACCTCGGACGTGACGTCGCCCGCCGACTTCACTGCCTTCTGGGACGCCACCATTGCCGAAGCCCGGGCCTTTCCGTTGAATGCGTCCTTTGAGCCGGCAGAGAACTACCTCTCCGTCATCGACACCTTCGACGTGACGTTCTCCGGCTACGGCGGCGCCCCCGTCAAGGGCTGGCTGCACCTCCCCGCGCACCGGGAAGCCGGGGCCAGGCTGCCCGTGGTGGTCCACTATGTCGGATACTAGGGCGGCCGCGGCCTGGTCAACCAGGACACCCGGTGGGCCCAGGCCGGGTACGCGCACTTCACCATGGACACCCGCGGCTAGGGCTACGGCGGAACCCTGGGTGAGACGCCCGACCCGCACCCCTCCGCCGGCGGCGTGGCCCACGCAGGCCTGATGACCAGGGGCATCGCAAGCCGGGAAGACTACTACTACCGCCGGGTGTACGTGGACGCTTTCCGCGCGGTGGAGGCTGCACAGGCGCACCCCGGCGTCGATCCTGAGAAGGTGGTGCTGGCAGGTGTCAGCCAGGGCGGCGGCATCGTGGTTGCCACTGCAGGGCTGACGGCAGGACGGCTCGACGGCGTCATCGCCGCGCTGCCGGATGTTCCGTTCCTGCAGGACTTCCCCCGCGCCATCGACATCACCCCGCGCGGCCCGTACCCGGAGATCGCCCAGTTCCTGGCGCGCCACCGGGACCGCTACGAGCCCGTGCTTGACGTCCTTCGCTACTTCGACGGCGTCAACCTGGCGCGCCTGGCGACGGCACCAGCGTTGTATTCGGCAGCCCAGATGGACGATATCTGCCCGCCGTCCACCGTTTTTGCCAGCTTCAACGCCTACGGCTCCGGGGCGGCCGGTACCGCTCCCACCGGCGCCGCGAAGGACATCGAGGTGTACCGGTTCAACAACCACGAGGGCGGCCAGGAACACCACTGGATCCGGCAGCTGCTGTTTCTCCGCAAAATTTTGGGGTAAGTTCCTTGTTGCGGGCTTGAGAAAACGGTTTCCGGGTCCAGGCAAACAAGGAACCAATGAAGAAACTCAGCAGGCTCAGCGTTGTGGCCTACGGTGCCGGCGACGCAGCCAACAGCATGATCATCAGTACAGCGAACATGTTCCTGCTCGTCTACTACACGGATGTGGCCGGCATCGCGGCAGCGGCGGCAGGAACGCTGCTGGTGGTGGCGCGGGTGTTCAATGCGTTTACCGACATTGCCGCCGGCCGCATCGTGGACCGGGTGCAGAGCAAGCGGTGGGGCAAGTTCCGCCCCTTCCTGATGTTCGGCTTCGTTCCGCTCCTGCTGGGCGCTGCGGTGTTCCACGTTCCGGACGTGGACCCGTCCTCCAAGCTGCTGTACGCCTACTGCACCTACGGGCTGGTCTGCCTGGCCTACAGCCTGGTCAATGTGCCCTACGGCTGCCTGGTGGGGGCCATGACCCAGGACCCCCGGGAGCGCGCCCGGCTCGGCGGCGCCCGGACCATCGGCGGACTGTCAGTGGGGGCAACCCTGGGTTTCTTCATCGCCCCCCTGTTGGGCGCCGGAGGGGACATGCAGCAGATCTTCACCGTGATGACACTGGTTTTTGCCGCCGTGGGGTCCGCCCTCTATCTGTTCACGGCTGTTGCCTGCCGGGAACAGATCGGCGGCAGCATCCCCAAAATCACCCTGCGCCAAAGCACGGATGCGCTGAAGGCCAACTCGCCGCTCGTGGTCCTCTGCATCAGCTCCGTCCTCTTCGTCACCGGCACGTCAGCCACGGGCGCCGCACAGTTCTTCTACCTGCGGGATGTCCTCTCCCGGGTGGACCTGTTTCCCGTCATGGCCGCCGCGCAGGTGGCAATCACCCTGACACTCGCCGTCGTTATGCCGCGCCTCGTGGCGCGCTGGGGCAAACGTGCTGCCTACACGGCCGGCGGTTGCGCCGGTGCGGCAGGCGGAATGATTGTGTTCCTCGCTCCGGCGGGGCTGCCTTGGCTTGCGGTAACGGGCCTTGTACTGGCAATGCTTTCGTCTGCTTCGGTCAGCATCCTCACCTGGGCGCTCATCGCGGACACCGTTGAATACGGCGAGTGGAAAACCGGTGTCCGGGTCCAGGGCATCAACTACGCCCTCCTGGCCGCCACCCGGAAGCTGGGAATGGGGTTCGGCGGCGGGGTGGTGGCTTTCTCGCTGGCTTGGGGCGGATACTCGTCCGCGGCCCCGGCGCAGGCCGAGTCCGCCATCCTGGCCATTCGCGCCGCTGCCGGGCTGCTGCCCGCAGCCCTGGTGCTGGCCGCCGCCGGAATCATGTACTGGTACCGCCTGACGGACAAGAGGCACGCCGAGCTGGTGGCCGGCCTGCAGTCGAGCCGATAGCTGGCAGCCGGGTAGCGGGGAGCCGGCGGCGTCCAAAAAGTCATGTGACGGACATGGTTTGCGCCCGGGGACATACCGCGGCTATGGTCTGAGGCATGACTAACCGTTGGTATGCGTATTTTTCGTTGGCTCTGGAGGGGCCCGCGTCTAACTGACACGCATCCAACTTTCCTTCAGAGCCAACAGGGCAGAGATCATTCTCTGCCCTTCGCCGTTTCTCCGGCGGGTTCTGAACTGGGCCCGCTTCCCATCTGGAACAGGACCCACCATGAGCACCGCAACAGCATCAGCAGCCAGCACCGCCGCCGCCAAAACCACCTCGAACCTGCGCGTCAGCGAATTCACAGCGCTGCCCACGCCCTCTGAACTCATCGCCGAACTGCCGCTGGACGCCCGGGTGACGGACGTCGTCGAACGCGGACGCGATGAAGTCCGCGCCATCATGGACGGGGTGGACGACCGCCTGCTGGTCATCGTGGGGCCGTGCTCCATCCACGACCCCAAGGCCGGGCTGGAATACGCCCGCAGGCTGGTCAGCCAGGCCGAAAAGCACAAGGAAGACCTGCTCATCGTGATGCGGACCTACTTCGAAAAGCCCCGCACCACGGTCGGCTGGAAGGGCCTGATCAACGACCCCCGCCTGGACGGTAGCCACGACATGGTCACCGGCCTCCGGACCGCCCGGCACTTCCTGCAGCAGGTCACGGCCCTGGGACTGCCCACCGCCACCGAATTCCTGGAGCCGATCAGTCCGCAGTACATGGCGGACCTGATCTCCTGGGGCGCCATCGGGGCCCGCACCACGGAAAGCCAGATCCACCGGCAGCTCGCCTCGGGCCTGTCCATGCCCATCGGATTCAAGAACGGGACCGACGGCGACCTGCAGGTTGCCATCGATGCCTGCGGTGCCGCCGGGGCAGCCCAGGCCTTCCTCGGCATCGACGGCGACGGCAGGGCGGCGCTGGTGGCCACCGCCGGAAACCCGGACACGCACGTGATCCTCCGCGGCGGACGCAAGGGGCCCAACTACTCCGCGGCCGACGTCGAGGCTGCTTCGACCAAGCTGGCCGGCAAGCACCTCAACCCGCGGGTGATCGTGGACGCCAGCCACGCCAACAGCGGTAAGAGCCACCACCGGCAGGCAGAGGTGGCACTGGAAATTGGCGCCCAGCTCGAGGATGGCGGCACCTCCGCCCAGGCGATTGCCGGCGTCATGCTGGAAAGCTTCCTGGTGGGCGGCGCCCAGAACCTGGACGTCGCCGAGAACGCAGCCGGCCGCGCGGAACTCGTCTACGGCCAAAGCGTCACGGACGCATGCATGGAATGGGACGTTTCCGTCTCCGTGCTGGACCAGCTGGCAGCGTCCGCACGCAAGCGCCGCGCAGTGAAGTAGGGGAGCCAAATAGGGGAGCGGACTACTTTCACATCTGCAACAGGAACATCTAGAGTATCTAGGTAGGTGGTTGGTGGATGGCTCAGCATCGGAACACCGCATTGGCATGTACCTGGGGTCACTGTTGTCCATCCGTCAGCAAAGGAATAGGGAAATGTCGTCAGAACAGAACTTCTCCAACGCGAAGTTCCTGACCGTGGCTGAAGTAGCCCAGGTCATGCGCGTCTCCAAAATGACCGTTTACCGGCTGGTCCACTCCGGCGAAATGCCCGCTGTGCGCTTCGGCCGCTCGTACCGGGTTCCGGAGAATGCCGTGGAGCAGTACCTCAAAGGTGCTGTGGTGGACGGCCACACCGAGTCCGCCTGACGCACTCATTCCGTCGCAATGCCCTGTATTTGAGCCGGGGGGAGCCCCGCGGTCAGTAGCCCCTCCCGATAAGCGGTACCCTGTTAAGGAACGTTTTACGTCATTGTAAGAATCTGTCAGTTGTTCAGTTCGTAGCTCTGTCCACGAACCTTTTCCATCAGACAGGTACTGCATCTAGTTTGTAAGGAACTTTCGTGGGTTCAGTTATCAAGAAGCGTCGCAAGCGTATGGCCAAGAAGAAGCACCGCAAGCTGCTTCGCAAGACCCGTCACCAGCGCCGCAATAAGAAGTAGAGATACTTCGAACAGCGTAGAAATGCCCGTCGCCTTGCAGGCGGCGGGCATTTCATTTTTGCTGGTGCAGCTTCCTGGCCTTGTTCGCAGATCCTTACCGTCACGGTTCGGATTCGCGGACAAGCTTAGGATCCGACGGATTCCTATGCCCGCGGGCCGCGGATCCTTGCAAAGCCCTTCCAGAGGCCGTAAACGGCGCCGCCGGCGGTGGCTGCCTTGAGACCGAAAGTTGCTGCGCGGCGGCCGGCGCGGAAATCGTACACGGGCCAGTTGTTGTCGCGGGCGTGCCGGCGGAGGCGGGCATCCGGGTTGATGGCCACCGGGTGGCCCACCAGGCTGAGCAGCGGGATGTCGTTGTATGAATCGCTGTAGGCCCAGCAGCGCTTGAGGTCCAGGTCCTCGGCGTCGGCAATGCCCTGGACGGCCACGGCCTTCGCGGAACCGTGCAGGATGTCGCCCACCAGCCGTCCGGTGTACATGCCTTCCGAAATTTCCCCCACAGTGCCCAGCGCTCCGGTCAGTCCGAGCCGCGTGGAGATCACCGTGGCCACCTCGATGGGGGTGGCCGTCACCAGCCAGACGCGCCTGCCCACCCTCAGGTGCTGTTCGGCGAGGGCCTTGGCACCCGGCCAGATCCGGGAGGCGATCATCTCGTCATAGACTTCTTCGCCCAAAGCCTTGATGTCGTCAACGGTGATCCCGGCAGCCAGGGTCAGGGCAGAGTCCCGGACTGCATGGACGTCGTCGATGTTCTCGCCCCGCGCCATGAACTTGAACTGCTTCCAGGCGAAGCCGGCGGCCTGGGCCATGGTGAAGGCGCCCCGCTGGTACATCTTCCGTGCCACGTGGAAGAGGCTGGCACCGCGCATCAGGGTATTGTCCACATCGAAGAACGCCGCCTCGCCGGGCTGCGGCGCAGCAACCGGCTTGGTGACTACGGCGACGTACTTCTCCTGGGGCATGGACTTGAGTCTAGTCAATGCCCTGCCTGGAAACCGTCGGCGTGCCGGGCACCGCGGACGGGGCTACGGTTAAGTCATGGCAACACCGCGCGTCGTCCTCATCACCAAAGCTGACTGCCACCTCTGCGAGGAGGCCCGCCTCGCCGTCGGGCGGGTTACCGCTGCGTTGGGGCTGGAGTGGACCGAAGAACGGGTGGACCACCAGCCGGAGCTGCGGGAACGCTATGCCGAGGAAATCCCGGTGGTGCTGGTGGACGGCGTCCAGCGCGATTTCTGGAAAATCGACGAAACCCGGCTGGAACGCGTACTCCAGCGCGCCATGGCCCAATAAGCGCAGTGTTCCAGTAAGCGCAGTGGTTCAGCAAGGATGGGCGCAAACAAGGGGAGTGGTTTCCGGTGATGACGCCTGCTTTGTTGGCACCGGCAATGGGGCTCTAGAGTGGAGTCACAACGCGACTCAAGGGAGGGGCTGGTGACTTCGCTGGACTCAACCCCCCAGGCTGTTCCGGATCTTCCGGGCGCCACGGGCACGCCAGCCAAGCAGATCCCGCCCGCAGCGGTGGCCCGGCTGACGCTCTATCTCCGTGCCCTCAACACACTGCTTGCAGACGGCGTGGAGCGTGTCTCCTCCGAGTCCCTCGCGGAAGCGTCCGGAGTGAGCTCGTCCACGCTGCGCAAGGACCTCTCCCACGTGGGCTCCTACGGCACGCGCGGCGTCGGATACGAGGTGCAGTACCTCAGCCGCCACATCGCCGCCGCCCTGGGCCTGACGCACGACTGGAAAGTCGCCATTGTCGGTGCCGGCAACCTGGGCAAGGCCCTGGCCCGGTACGGCGGCTTCGAGTCCCGGGGCTTCGACGTCGTGGCGATCTTTGACGCCGACCAGATGGTGGTGGGCAACGAGGTGGGCTGGCTGCGGGTCAGCGACGTCGCGGACCTGGAAACCGTGCTGCACCGCACCGGAGCCAACATGGTGGTGCTGGCACTGCCGGCGGCCGTGGCGCAGGACGTGTGCGACCGCGTGGTGGCGGCCGGTGTCCATAGCGTCCTGAGTTTCGCCCCCGTCATGCTCCAGGTCCCGGAGGGCGTCAACCTCCGCAAGGTGGACATGGCCACCGAACTGCAGATCCTGGCCTACCACGCACAGCGGGCGCAGGCCCCGGGGCAGACCGCCTAGATTTCGGCAGTTCCCGGAACCCACGCCCGCAGGTGTGGAAATGTGTGCCTACCGGCCGTAGGGGTTGCCCATGCCGCCGCCGTACGGGTTGGCAAAGGGCTGCTGCTTCCGGAAGTAGGGGGCCGCGGCGGGAAGATACAGCAGCACGATGGCGGCGATCCCCAGCAGGGTTCCGAGGGTTCCGATCGAGGGCGGTCCGAAGAGGCCGAAGATGGACAGGGCGGCGAACACCGTGCCCAGGATGCGGGCCCAGTTCTTGCCCTTGCGGATAAAGAAGGCCACCAGCAGGTACAGCCCGGCGCCCAGGATGGCGAACACCACCAGGGTGCCGGCAATGACGCCCTTGATGTCCTCGTAGGTGACGCCGGTGGCGCCACCGGCCTCCATCTGGTCCTCAAACGTCTGGCGGAACAGCGGGTCATCCAGCTGCGTGAGGCCCGTCAACAGGGAAATCACGAAGATCGCTGCTGACGCGATCAGCAGCCAGAAGGAGATGTTCACCAGCTGTGGGACGCCGGCGCTTCCCGAAGGCTGCGGCTGTTCCGAGGGGTACTGGGCATACGGCGACTGGCCATATGAGGACTGGCCGAACGGCGGCTGCCCGTAGCCGGGAGCCTGCGGCGGGTTCTGGCCAAACTGCTGGCCGTACTGGGGCGCGTTTTGTCCGTACTGCGGAGCCGACGGCGGCTGCGAACCGTACTGCGGCGGGTTCTGTCCGTACTGGGGTGCGTTCTGGCCATACTGCGGAGCGTTTTGTCCGTACTGCGGCGCGTTCTCGCCGTAGCGGGGCTGGTCACCGGGCTGGTCACCGGGCTGGTTATTGCCGGGCTGATTGGTGCCGCCCTGCGAGCCATTGGAGTGCGGGTCATTGGGTACGGGAGGCGGGACGGGAGGAGTACTCATGAGCGGTCCTTCTGCATGTCGGTTTCCAGGGAGGCTGCCGGGAGCGGTCCTGTAGCCTGCCCCCAGCATGGCTTAAGTCCACCGTACCCCCGGGCCGCCGCGTTGTGGGTCATTCCGGGGAGGTATTCCGGGACGGGCCGGCGGCGAACCATGCCTCGGAATTCGGCAGCCACATCAGGACCGTTGCCGCCAGGCTGACCAGGAAGGCTGCCCAGTTTCCGCCCTGGCCCATGCCGGTCAGCATGTTCATCACGGCAAGGGCCAACGTGACGGCGGCGAGGGCGGTCAGGGCCATCCGTGCCCACGTCCGTCCCGCCTTCATCTTCACCGCGAAAACCATCTGCGCAACGCCCACCGCGGAGGCCAGCAGCATCAGGGTGACCACGGCCGCGGCTGCTGCAGGTGCCGCAGCAAAGAGCACCAGGGACGCAAGCATCCCCAGCAGTCCGCCCATGGCGCTCAGGATGCCGCCGGCGAACCAGATCCAGAACGAGACCTTGATTTCCGTGGGGCGGCCGGCCACTGAAAACAGCGCGGCTAAACCGCCGGGCCGGGCGCTGGGGGAGTTGCTCATGGCGTTCACTGTAGTCCCGCCCGGGCGGCGCCATGGCGAGGCTCGGTCTGCAGGAACTGCCCCCTGCGCACCGGGCTGCGGCTTCAGCGCGCAGGCCGGGACGACGGACGCCACGAAAGCCTGACGCCTTTAAAGACAGAACCCCGGCACCGGCGTGAAAGCCGGTGCCGGGGTTCCGGCGGAAGTAATGACTATGCAGCGGGGGCGATGAAGGCCAGTTCCAGGTTGATGGCAACCTTGTCGCTGACCAGGACGCCGCCGGTCTCGAGGACTGCGTTCCAGGTGAGGCCGAAGTCCTTGCGGCTGATGGTGGTTTCAGCGGAAACGCCGGCCCGGGTGTTGCCGAACGGGTCAACGGCTACACCGTTGAACTCGGTTTCGAGCGTGACCGGGCGGGTGACGCCCTTGATGGTGAGGTCGCCGGTCAGTTCGTAGCTGTTGCCCTTGGCGACGAGGCCGTTGGAGACGAAGGAGATTTCGGGGAACTTCTCCACGTCGAAGAAGTCCTCGCCCTTGACGTGGCCATCGCGGTTGGCGTCGCCGGAGTCGAAGCTGGCGGTGTTGATGGTGGCGCTGATCTTGGCGTCGGCAACGTCTCCGGGGAGGTCCAAGGTGGCGGCGGCTTCGGTGAACTGGCCGCGGACCTTGCTGATGCCCGCGTGGCGGACGGTGAAGCCGATCTCGCTGTGGGAGTTGTCGAGGGTCCAGGTGCCGGTGGTGACGTCTGCGGGAAGTGCCATGATGATGCTCCTTGTTTGTGCGTGCCTGTTGATGGTCCTGCTGTTGAAGCTTCATATGTTGAAGTATCAACTAACTGCTGCATCTACTATAAACATGCATTTGCATCTTTTGTTCCCGATCCCGGAACATTTCTTCATAAAGTTCAGTTCTACTGGGTGTAGAAGATTTCGGATCGCACGCCATCTTTGAGAAACTGGTAAACATGCCCCAAGCCACTGTCCATCTGCTCCGCCATGGCGAGGTACACAATCCCGACGGCGTCCTGTATGGCAGGCTGCCCGAATTCCACCTCTCCGAACTGGGGCGGGAGATGGCCCGTATGCTCGCGGAGCACTTCCGCGAGCGCGTTGCCAGCGGTGCCAGGATCACGTACCTGGCAGCATCGCCGCTGGACCGTGCGCAGGAAACCGCCGCACCCACTGCCGAGGCCCTGCGCCTGGAGATCCACACGGATGCGCGGATCATCGAGGCTGAAAACTACTTCGAGGGCATGAAGGTCACCAAGGCGGAACTCCGCCGGCCCAAGCACTGGCCCATGCTGGTCAACCCCCTGCGGCCCTCCTGGGGCGAGCCCTACAAGAAGCAGGCGTCCCGGGTGATGGACGCGGTGCAGGAAGCGCGGGTACGCGCCATCGAACTGGCAAACGGCGACTTCGGGACGGCCGGCCCTGAGGCGATCATGGTCAGCCACCAGCTTCCCATCTGGGCCACCCGCCTCAGCGCCGAAGGCAAGCCCCTGTGGCATGACCCGCGGAAGCGGGAATGCACCCTTACCTCCATCACGTCCCTGGTGTTCGACGACGACGGCACCCTCCTGCGCGTCCAGTACAGCGAGCCCGCGGCGTCCCTTCTTCCCGGTGCCGCCAGCACCCCTGGAGCCTAGTAGTGACCGACAGTAATTTCAGGAATACCCGTGCCGGCCAGGGGCCCGTCAGCTCCCGCCGCAGCCTCCTGGCTGCAGGCGGAGTGGCCCTCACCGCGCTCACCATGGGACTCTCGGGCTGCGCCCAGGAGGATGCCCTGGCGCAGCAGGCCAAAGCCGGGGACAACAAGAACTATGTGGCCGGCGACGGATCGGTCACCGAGTTCGCAGCGGCGGACCGCAAGTCCCCCGTCCAGGTCAGCGGCACGCTGTTCAACGGCACCACGGTGGCCCCTGCCGATTTCCAGGGCAAGGTAACCGTGCTGAACTTCTGGTTCGCCGCCTGCGCGCCCTGCCGCGTTGAGGCACCCATCCTCGAGGAGCTCCACCAGGAGTTCAAGGACCAGGGCGTGCAGTTCTTCGGCGTCAACCTCCGCGACGAGAAAGCCACCGCCGAGGCCTTCGACAAGACCTTCAACCTGACCTACCCCAGCTTCGATGACAAGGACGGCGGCGTCCTGCTGTCCGTGTCCGGGCTGGTGCCGCCCGGGGCAGTTCCCACCACCCTGGTCCTGGACAAGCAGGGACGCGTGGCTTCCCGCGTCCTCGGTGAAATCCAGAAGGGCACCCTAAAAGCCCTTATCGCTGCCGCCGTGGCAGAGTAGCGGCGGGCCCGGACCGTGAACAGCCCCTTCGCCGAAGCCATCCTGAACGGCTCGCTCCTGCTTGCCATCCCGGTGGCCCTGCTCGCCGGACTGGTCTCCTTCCTCTCGCCCTGCGTCCTGCCACTCGTTCCCGGCTACCTGGGATACGTGACCGGGCTGAGCGGCGTGGACCTGCAGAAGCAGAAACGCGGCCGCATGCTGGTGGGCATCGGACTGTTCGTCCTGGGCTTCTCCGTGATCTTCGTGCTGCTGGGCGGTGCCTTCGGACAACTCGGCACCCTGATCACCGGCTCGCAGAACGCCTGGATCACCCAGCTCCTGGGCATCCTGGTGATCATCATGGGCGTGGTGTTCATGGGCGGCTTCAGCTGGCTCCAGCGCGACGCCAAAATCCATGCCAAGCCGCCGGCGGGCCTGTGGGGTGCGCCGTTGCTGGGCCTGACCTTCGGGTTGGGCTGGGCTCCGTGCATCGGTCCCACCTACTCCGCTGTCCAGCTGCTGAGTCTCTCCGGCGGATCGTCGGCCGCCAAGGGCGCCTTCCTGGCGTTCGTCTACAGCCTGGGCCTGGGCATCCCGTTCCTCCTGATCGCCCTGGCACTGCGCCGGGGCATGGGCGTGATGGCGTTCTTCCGCAAGCACCGCCTCGCCATCCAGCGCACCGGCGGCGGCATCTTGGTGGTCCTAGGACTGCTGATGGCCAGCGGCGTCTGGGGAACCTGGGTGACAGGGCTGCAGTACTGGTTTCAAACCGACGTGAAATTGCCAATCTGATGAGCGAGCGTGTGAACGTAAAGAAAAAGTCTTCCGCACCGGCCGGCGGAAACGAGCCCGGCGCCACAGTGGCCGAGGCAAAGGCGGACGCCGCGCTGCCGGCCCTGGGACCGAAGGAAATGCTGCGCTGGGCGTGGACCCAGCTGACCAGCATGCGGACGGCCCTGTTCCTGCTGCTGCTCCTCGCGGTGGCTGCCGTCCCGGGGTCACTGTTCCCGCAGCGCCCGGCCAACCCGTCCGTGGTCACGCAATACATCAAGGACAACCCGGATTACGGCAAGCTGCTGGACTCCCTGCAGCTGTACGACGTCTACTCCTCGGCCTGGTTCTCAGCGATCTACCTCCTGCTGTTCATCTCCCTGATCGGCTGCGTGGTGCCCCGCGCCATCGCCCACTACAAGGCAATGCGCTCCCAGCCGCCGCGGACTCCCAAGCGGCTCTCCCGCCTTCCCGAGTACGGCACGCTGGTGATTCCCGCCGGCGCCGGCATCCCGGCGTCGGATGCCATCCACAGCGCCGCCGGGCTGCTGAAGAAGCGCGGCTACCGCGTTGAAGTACGGGACGACGACGGCGCGCGGCCGTCTTTGGGCGCCGAACGCGGCTTCCTGAAGGAAGTGGGCAACCTCGTCTTCCACACGTCGCTGATCGGCGTGCTGGTGTCGGTGGCCGTCGGCGGACTGTTCGGCTACAGCGGCCAGCGCATCCTGGTGGAGGGCGACACCTTCGTGAACACCCTGGTGGGCTACGACCAGTTCAACCCCGGCACCAATTTCCAGTCGGGCCAGCTGCAGCCGTACTCGGTCCAGCTGGACAAGTTCGACATCACGTTCGACCGTGAGTCCCAGGGCAAGTTCGGCCAGCCCATCGACTTCTCCGCTGCCGTGACCACCAAGGAAAACCCGGACGCGCCGGCCAAGCAGGAAACGCTGAAGGTCAACGATCCCATCACCCTGGGCGGCACCAGCATCTACCTCACCGGCAACGGCTACGCCCCCGTGGTGACCATCCGCGACGGCGACGGAAACGTGGCCATGCAGGGCCCGGTGGTGGCCAAGCTGCAGGGGGACAATTACTACTCCTCCGTGGTGATCAAGGTTCCCGATGCCAAGCCGGACCAGCTGGGCTTCGCCGGCTTCTTCCTGCCCACGGCCTTCGTGTCCAACGACGGCGTGTCCTTCAGCGGGGACCCCGAACTGTTCAACCCGCAGCTGACCCTCAACTCCTACTACGGGGACCTGGGCCTGAATGACGGCGCCCCGCAGAACGTGTTCGAACTGGATGTGCAGGACCTGACGCCGCTCAATGCCCGGAACCTGGACGCCGGCGGCATCACCCTTGCCCCCGGCACCTCCTACACCCTGCCGGACGGCAAGGGCACCATCAGCTTCGACGGCGTGAAGCGCTACATCGGCGTTGACATCCACCACAACCCCGGACAGCTCTACGCCCTGGTCTTCGCGCTCCTCGCCGTTGCCGGTCTCATCCTCTCCCTCTACGTCAACCGCCGCCGGGCCTGGGTACGCACCGGCACGCACGACGACGGCCGCACCATGGTGGAATACGGGCTCCTCGCCCGTGGTGAGGACCACCGCCTGGCCGCGGAGGCAGCCGCCCTGCGGAAGCTGTTCTCCGAAGAGTGGCAGCTGGCGGATGACCAGGCTGCAAAATCTTCCCCCACCCCAACCCCAGCAGGCCCGCAAGGGCCCGAAAAGGACCAGTAATGCCGTTTGGAATCAACGAAACCATGGGCCAGTACAGCGAGCTCTTTATGCTGCTGGCCGCAGGCACATATACCGTCGCCTTCATCGCGTTCGCCTGGGACCTTGCCAAGAGCAGCAAAGCGCTGCGGGTCATCGACCTCAAAGCCGCGCAGGCCGAAGAGGCCACCAAGGTTCCCGTAGCCGCGGGGACGGGGGCGCGCAGCGAGTCCTACGTTGCCGGGCCCGCGGACCGGGCTGAACGGCCGTCGTCGTCCACGGCGAAGTCCGCAGCGGCCGGGGGAGCTGCCACCGCCGACGCCGACATGAAGTACGCCGCGGAACGCCGCGCTCCCGCACGGGTGGCGGTGGCCCTGACCGTCCTGGGTGCGCTCATCCATGGCGCCGGCGTCGTGACCCGCGCCCTCGGCGCCGGACGCGTGCCCTGGGGCAACATGTACGAGTTCCTCACCACCGGCGCCTTCGTTGCCATTGCAGTATTCCTCCTGGTGCTGATCCGCCGCGACCTCCGCTTCCTGGGCACTTTCGTGGTGGGCCTGGCCATCATCATGCTGGTAGCCGCCTCCGTGGCGTACTGGACGCCGGTGGGACACCTGGTTCCCGCCCTGCAGAGCTACTGGCTGATCATCCACGTCTCCATCGCCGTGCTCTCATCGGCACTGTTCACGCTGACCTTCGCCATGTCCGCCCTGCAGCTGGTCCAGTCCCACCGCCAGAAGACCGTGGCGGCCGGAGGCGCGGACATGCTCGGCTTCATGCGCCTGGTGCCGTCCGCGCTCAGCCTGGAGAACCTCTCCTACCGCATTAATGCGATTGCCTTCATCGGCTGGACCTTCACGCTGATGTTCGGCGCCATCTGGGCTGAGAAGGCCTGGGGCCGGTTCTGGGGCTGGGATACCAAGGAAGTCTGGACGTTCGTGATCTGGGTGGTTTACGCCGGCTATCTGCACGCCCGGGCAACCCGCGGCTGGACGGGCACCCGCGCGGCCTGGCTTTCGATCGTCGGCTACCTGTGTGTCATCTTCAACTTCACCATCGTGAACCAGTTCTTCAACGGTCTTCACTCCTACTCAGGCCTCTGAGCAGGGCTTTCATGTGAAAGCCTGATGGACCTAAGGTAAATAACAAATCGATGTAGCAATGGGGGTGTTCCCGGTCCCCGGGTGGTGCTACGTTGGTGAGGTTCGCCCGTAATGAAGTTGCTGGCGAAACGCAAGTTTTTCCTGGGGTTTCCATGAGTTACGTTCTCGCCATCGATGTCGGGACAAGTTTTACGGCTGCTGCCGTTGTCCGCTTTCACCAAGGAGTTACACCAGTCCCGGAGAGCCTGCCGCTGGGCCTTCGCGGGTCAGCTGTGCCTTCCGTGGTGTACTACCCGGAAGAGGGCCCCATCCTGGTGGGGGAGGCCGCGGAACGCCGCGGGCTCGATTCCCCCGGGCGCGTCGTCCGGGAGTTCAAACGCCGGGTTGGCGATGCCGTGCCCATCTCCGTTGGCACGCTGTCCCTTCCTCCCGAGGACGTCTTCGCCACCATGGCCCGCTGGGTGGCTGACCGGGCGGCCGAGCGCGAGGGCGCACCGCCGTCGGAAATCATCCTGACCCACCCCGCCGCATGGGGCAGCCACCGGACCTCCGTCATCAGCGACGCCCTGGCCGCGAAAGGCCTTGGGAATGTCACCCTGCTGACCGAGCCGGAAGCCGCCGCCCTGCATTACGCATCCCAGGTGCGGGTGGAGGACGGCAGCACCATCGCCGTCTACGACCTGGGCGGCGGAACCTTCGATACCGCTGTGCTGCGCAAAGCCGGCACCAACCACTTTGAACTCCTGGGGCGCCCGGAAGGGATTGAAAACCTGGGCGGCGCCGACTTCGACGCTGCCGTGTTCCGTTACGTCGCTGAAAACACCGGCGGCGCCCTGGCCGGCCTCGACACCGCCGAGCCGGGCGTTCTCGCAGCGCTGACCCGGCTGCGGCGGGAGTGCGTGGAAGCCAAGGAAGCCCTCTCCTCGGACAGCGAAGCCAGCATTTCCGTGCTCCTCCCCGGCATCCAGCAGCAGATCCGCCTGGTCCGTTCCGAATTCGAAGAGCTCATCGAAGAACCCATCCGGGACACCGTTGACGCCCTGGAACAATCCCTGGCACAGCTTGAGCTCGAGCCGTCGGACCTGACCGCCGTGCTGCTCATCGGCGGATCCTCGCGCATTCCCCTGGTGGCGCAGCTGATCTCGGAGCAGCTTGACCGGCCCATCGCCGTGGACGCCGATCCCAAGTCCTCCATCTGCCTGGGCGCTGCCGTGTCCGCGGTGCTGGCACAGCCCGAAGCTGCTCCCGCAGCCGCTGCTGCCGGTGAGGCCGCCGCGGAAGCCGACGGAGCTGCCGTCGCGCCTTCCTCCGGTGAAGACGCAACGGAAGATGGGCACGCGCCCGTACGGTTGGCCAGCTGGTCCCGCAAGGCGGCCGCCGCCCCGGCAGCGGGCCACGGTCCGGGACACGGGCACCATGGCGGAGCACATGCTCCGAAGCCCACGGTGCGGCTCACCGCCATTGCGGCCGCCGCTGCCCTCTTTACTGTCCTTACCGCCACCGCAGCCCAAAGCCCGGAAGGCTTCACCAGCCTCACGTCCATGTTCGTCCCCGAAGCCGGTGCCGCCCCGGAACCCGGAGCAGGAGGTTCCGGAGGTGGCGGGAACGGTGCCGGGGGACCGGCCGCGGGTGCTCCAGGGGATGGCTCAGCACCGCTGGCAGGCATCGAAGCCGGCGTGAACAAGGCTGCCCCCGCCCAAAAGGCCGGCCTTGACGTGGCAGCCTCGCCCACCAGCCGGCCGTCGGCGGGCACACCTGCGGACAAGGCCGCAGCCGGCGGAGGATCCACGGGCAGTGCAGCAGCGGATTCGGGTGCCGCGGGCACTGCACCAGGGACCGGAAGTACGACGCCGGGCGGCACCACCGAGCCCAACGGCACCCCCACGCTGGGTACTGGAACCACTGATCCTGCTGTTCCCGGCACCAGCGCGCCGGTTCCGGATCCCACCGTGGACCCAACCCCTGTAGACCCCGCTCCGGTTGACCCGGCTCCGGTTGACCCCACGCCAGTGGATCCGGTGCCGGTCGATCCCACTCCAGTGGATCCGACACCCGTCGACCCCACTCCGGTCGATCCCTTGCCGTCGGACCCCCCGCCGAGTGATCCGGTTCCCGTGGAGCCGGCGCCATCAGAAACGGTTGCTCCACCACCACCCGCCGAACCGGCGCCGACAGTAACTGCTGTGGAGCCGGCGCCGACTACTGCGACTGAACCGGCGGTTTAGCATGGTGGGTCACCAGATGCGCGCGCAAGAGCCGGCCTTCCTTCATGCGGAACTGAACCATCCGGGGCAGTCACCCCACGCTGCAGAGCTCATGGCCCGGCAGCTCAAGGGTGAGAACGCCGCAGTCCGCGAGCTGCTGCTGGCGTTGTCAGTGGGCTTTGCCCTGCCGGGACCGCTGCCCGCGGACCTGCAGCGAAAGATTGACGGCGGCGTGGTGGAAAGCCTCGCTGCGCTGGTCGAACGGGCCGAAAAGGCAGGCCTGCTGACACCCGACGGCACCGTGGTGGGACCGGCCCAGCACGCCCTGCTCACCGTGGCACCCACCACGAAAGTCCATGCGCTCCAGCGGGAACTCGTCACGGTGTACGTCACGGACCGCCAGCCGCTGGGCGACTTCGCCCGCGAACTGGCCCGCGGGGGCTTGGCGGACCAGCGCGTGGCGGCGGAGCTGGAGCATGCGGCGGACAAGGCCCTGGAGCACGATCCCGGCCTGGCCTGCCAGCTCTACGACGAAGCCCTGCTGGCAGGAGCCGACGAAATAGCCACGGCCGCGCGGCGCGCCCAGGCCGCCGCCGGGGACGGGGACCTGGACGCAGCCACCCGGATCATCGACACCCTCCTGGTGCAGGACGATCCGCCGGACGTGCGCCGCGGCGTGAATGTAGCCGCCGCCGTCTGGGCGCAGCGCGGCATGCTGGCACGCGGTGCGGACGCCTTCAGCTGGCTGGGCGCCTCCCGGCTGGGCCCGTCGGCGCCGTTGGCCGCCGTAGCCATGGTGGGCTGCGGCAACCGGCCGGGAGCCGATGCGGTGTTCACAGCTGACGCACCCCCGGCATCGCCCACCCTCCTGGCCGCCGCAATGACGGAAACCGGCAAGGGAATCCTCGAGTCACTGGCCGGCGATCCGCACCAGGCGCTGCCCGTCCTGATCCACGCGTCGGACATGCTGAACGCGGCAGGTGCAGCCCTTCCGCTTCCCGATACCCCGGCAGCCCTGGCTGCCCTTGCGGCGCTGCACAGCGGAGAGCCGCATCTCGCCGAGACTGTCTGCCGGGCAGCCACTGCCGCCGGCCAGGGCGGAAATGCTGCGAAGCCGCGGCTCCACCTGCTCCAGGCATGGTCCGCGATGCAGCAGGACAAGCTCGAGGACGCGCGGCTGTCCATCAACGAGGCTTCCAAGGCCAATCATTGGCCCCTGGTTCCCCGGGACGAGTTCCTGCGGGCGGCGCTGGAAGTGGGCCTCGCCCGGCGGAACGGCGAAATTCCCGAACTTATCGTGGCGTGGGAACGCGCCCGCGAAGCGATGCTGCACACGTCCGTGGACCTCTACAGCCTGCTGCCGTGGGGTGAGCTGATGATCACGGCAGCCCGGCTACGGGAAACCCGGCGGGTGGCGCATTACCTGGACGAGGCAAAGCAGCTCCTGGAGCGCCTCGGCAACCCGCCCCTGTGGGCGGTGCCTTTCCACTGGGCAGCTGCCCAGGCCGCCCTGCTCAGTGAAAGCCCCGCGGATCTTGCACCTCATGCCGCAGCATTGGCCCGTGCCGCGCACCACAGCCACCTGGCAGCCGTGCTGGCTACCGCGGGCAAGGCATGGGTTTCGGTGCTGGCCGGCAGGTTCCAGCCCGCCGACGTCGAGGCCGCCGCGCGCGGCCTCGGCAGGGTGGGGATGCCCTGGGAAGGTGCCAGGCTGGCGGGGCACGCGGCTGCCCGGGCGGATGAGCGCAAGGACATGGTGCGCCTGCTGTCCTGCGCCCGGGACCTCCATCCACAGGGAACGTCCACGGGCAACGGAACCTCGGGTTCCGGCGAGACGCGCAATGCCCCCACCGCTGAAACCGGCAACGGAATGCAACCGGACGGTTCAGGGCTCAGCGAACGGGAAAAAGAGGTTGCCCGGCTGGTGCTTGAGGGCAAGACATACCGGGAGATCGGCGAGGCCATCTACATCTCCCCGAGGACTGCGGAACACCACATAGCCCGGATGCGCCGCCGCCTGGGTGCGGAAAACCGCTCGGACCTGCTGGCCCGGCTGCGCCTTGCCCTGAACTCAGAAAATCCCCCTCAGGAGTAAGCCCCTAATGCCCCTAATCGGGGGCCCGGCGGTTCCCCACAGGGGGGACTGCCGGTAGGGGGAACCGGCCCGATGCCCGGTCCTACCCCCGGCCCATACGTTTGATTCATGCCCAGCAGCGACGCCGGGCGAACCGCAACTCATAGAAAAGCAGGGGACCTTCAAATGACACTCGCAAACGATCTCGTCCAGTTCCTTATGAACCTCTTCGGAGACCGCCAGGCCGCCCAGGACTTCCTGGATGACCCGGAGAAGGTCCTTGAAGACCACGGACTTGGCAAGGTCTGCTCGGCAGACGTCGACGCCGCAATGCCGGTAGTCCTGGACTACGCTCCGGTCACCGTCAACGCTTCCCGCTTCGACCGGGAGTACAACACCGGTGGCAACAGCGCCCGCACTGACGACAACGGCGGCGGCGGCAGCACCGGTGGCGGCAACCATGGTGGAGGCCACCATGGCGGCGGACACGGCGGGGGCAACAACGGCGGCGGCAACAACCACGGCGGCGACGACCACGCCCACGCAGTCCAGCAGCTGCACCACGTTGTGAACAACTACTCCTACACCTCCACGGTGGATGACCGCGACACCATCACGGACCAGTCCGTGAACCAGAACATCTGGGCCGACGGTGACGTTGAGCAGTGGTTCGACAACGACTCCGTGGTTGCTTCCGGCGACCGTGCCATTGCAGCCGGCGACGACGCCGACGTCGAGGACTCCAACAACATCGAGGATTCCTACAACACGGACAACTCCACGGATAACTCCACGGACAACTCCATCCGCGCCGGCGGCGACGTCAACATCGGCAACGAAGAGACCGACATCGAGGACTCCTTCAACACCGACGTTGACATCGATGCCGACATCGACGACTCGTTCAACGACAACTCGGACAACTCCACCAACAACGACCTGGAGGTCGACGTCGAGGATTCGTTCAACGACAACTCGGACAACTCCACCAACACCGAGGTCGAGGTTGAGGATTCGTTCAACGACAACTCGACGAACACCGAGGTTGACGTCGAGCTCGAGGATTCCTTCAACACGGACAACTCCGAGACGACCGAAGTCGACATCGAGGACTCCTTCCAGGACAACTCCACCGAGGTCGACGTGGAACTGGAAGATTCCTTCAACGACAACTCCGAGACCACCGATGTCGTTGTCGAGGACTCCTTCAACCCGGTCGTCGTCGAGGACAACGTTGTTGTCGCCGACAACGAGCTCGAGTTCACTGAGGACAACTCGGTCAACACCGATGTGAACGTGGAGGACAACAACCTCGCACTCGCCGCGGACGACGCCGAGGCCACGGCAGGCTAGCAGCAGTCCGGACAGGAAAAGCCCGGCAGGAGGCACCCGCCTCCTGCCGGGCTCTTCCCAACCCATCCCACGTTCCAATTCGGGGCTCAACGCAAAAGGAAACGCTGTGGCAGAAGCAGGACCGGCAAAACCCACAACACCGGCCACCGCCGGGCAACTGGTCAGACTGGTGGAGCATGGACTCACACTGGTTGGCACGGGCGACAGGGCAGACCTCCGCAAGCGCCTGGACCAGACCATGGGACGGCTCAAGGATCCCAGCATCCGCGTCATCGTGGTGGGTGAATTCAAGCAAGGCAAAAGCAAGCTCATCAATGCCCTGGTCAACGCCCCGGCGTGCCCCGTAGACGACGACATTGCCACATCGGTCCCCACCGTGGTCCGCTACGGTGATCCGGCCTCGGCGGCCATCCTGGTCCCGAAAGCCGATGGGGATGCCGGGGACGAAGGCACCGTTGAACGCCAGCAGATCCCAATGGCCGACCTCCCGGCCTACGTTTCCGAGCAGGGCAACCCCGGGAACAGCAAAAAGCTCGTCGCCGCCGAGGTCTACCTTCCCCGCAAGGTCCTCACCGGCGGGCTCACCGTCATCGACTCGCCCGGTGTTGGGGGCATGGGCTCCTCCCACACCCTCACCACCCTTACGGCGTTGCCCACCGCCGATGCCATGCTCCTGGTTTCCGACGCCTCCCAGGAGTACACCGAACCGGAACTGCGCTTCCTCCGGCAGGCCATGCGCATCACCCCCAGCGTTGTGGGTGTCCTGTCCAAAATCGACCTGTACCCGGACTGGAGGCGGGTGGAGGAGACGGACCGGGTCCATCTGAGCAAGGTAGCTCCCGATATTCCGCTGTTCCCGGTCTCGTCGGACCTCCGCCTTGAGGCCGCACGCCTGCAGGACAACGAGCTGAATAACGAATCCGGCTTTCCCGGGCTGATCAGCCACCTCCGGAACGAGATCGTGGGTAACGCGCAGCGCCTTCAGCGGCGCTCCGTCAGCCAGGATCTGCTGTCCGTCACCGAGAACCTGCGCCTCTCCCTGCAGACCGAGCTGGAGGCGCTGGAAAACCCCGCCGGTACGCCCCAGATGATCGCGCAGCTGGAATTGGCCCGCGCCGAAGCCGACGACCTCCGGAAACGGTCCGCACGCTGGCAGATCACCCTCAACGACGGCATCAGCGACCTCATTGCGGACATGGAGTACGACCTCAGGGACCGCCTCCGCCGCATCCAGCGGGAAGCCGAGACCGCCATCGACCAGGGTGACCCGGGCCCCAGCTGGAACGAGTTTTCAAAGTGGCTGGAGGAATGCGCGGCCGCCGCAATCTCCGACACCTTCGTCTGGACCAACGAGCGGGCCCAGTGGCTGGCAGCCCAGGTGGCTGAACACTTCGCAGCCGACGAAGTGTCGCTGCCGGTGATGCGGGTGTCCGACTCCGGTGACGCGCTGGACCCCGTGGACGCGATGCCGGGCATGGAGGATGGACGCATCAACCCGATGCAGAAGGTACTGATCGGCATGCGCGGATCCTACGGCGGCGTGCTGATGTTCGGCCTCCTCACCGGCATTTTCGGCATGGCGCTGATCAACCCGCTCTCCGTGGGCGCCGGCCTGCTGTTGGGCCGCAAGGCATACCGGGAGGACAAGGAAGCCCGTCTCAAGCGCCGGCAGGGCGAAGCCAAGGCCCTGGTCAGGCGCCAGATCGACGACGTCACCTTCCAGGTAGGCAAGCAGCTGAAGGACCGGCTGCGGCTGGTCCAGCGTTCCATCCGCGACCACTTCACCGAAATCGCGGAGGAACACCACCGTTCCCTGACGGACTCGGTGACAGTGGCGCAAAAGGCAGCCACCACCTATGCCCTGAAGAAGGACGTCCGGATCCGGGAAATCAAGGCGGAGCTGAAGAAGGTGGACGCGCTCCACCGGGCAGCGGAAGTTGTTGCGGCCGAAGTGGCCGGCAGCAGGAAACTGTCGTCGGTGGCGGTCTGATGACTGCCGCAACCGTTTCCGGAGCCGCCGGCCTGGTCCAGGAGGCATTGAAGGCCTACGGGGATGACGACGCAGCAGCCGCCGTGCTCCGGGGTTATGCCAGGAGGTTGGCAGAGCCGCTGCGGATTGCCATCGCAGGCATGGTGAAAGCCGGAAAGTCCACGCTGCTGAACGCGATCATCGGCGAGGAGATAGCCCCCACGGACACCGGGGAATGCACCCGCATTGTCACCTGGTACCGCCACGGCCACACGCCCCGGATCACGCTGTATCCGAAGGCAGGCGAACCACGGAACCTGCCGCTCAAACGCGTGGACGGCCGGCTGGTATTCGTGCTGGGGGATGTGCAGGCCGAGGACGTGGACCGGCTGGATGTGGAGTGGCCGTCACCGATGCTGCAGACCATGACCCTGATCGACACCCCCGGCATCGCCTCACTGTCCGAGGATGTATCCGCCCGGTCCACCAGCTTTCTCACGCCCGAGGACACCCCATCGGAGGCGGATGCCGTCATCTACTTGATGCGCCACATGCACGCATCCGACCTGCGTTTCCTCGAATCCTTCCGGGACACGGAAGCGGGCCGCTCCGGCACGGTCAACGCACTCGCCGTGCTGTCCAGGGCCGACGAGGTGGGCGCCGGCCGGATTGATTCGCTGTTGTCCGCAGGCGAGATCGCCGAAAGGTACCGGCGGGACCATAACCTGCGGAAACTGGCATTGGGGGTTGTCCCGGTGGCAGGGCTCCTCGCCCAGAGCGCCCGGGCCATGCGCCAGCAGGATTTTGTGTCGCTTCAACAGCTGGCCGGACTGGACCGCGCAGACCGGGAAAAGATGCTGCTCTCGGCCGACAGGTTTCTCCGGTCCACGAGCCCGGAGACGCTCACGGCGGAAGCAAGGGCTTCCCTGCTGGCCAGGTACGGGCTGTTCGGCATCCGGCTGGCCGTGGTCCTGATCCGGAACGGCTTCGACGAACCAACACCGCTGGCGCACGAGCTCGCCCGGCGCAGCGGCCTGGATCCCTTGCTGGACCTGCTGGGCCGCCAGTTCCAGGCCCGCGCCGAGGCGCTGAAGGCACGGACCGCGCTGGTGGGCGTGGAATCCCTGCTGCGCACCTCACCCCGCCCGGGAACGGAGCATCTGGCTGCCGCCTTGGAACGGCTGCAGGCAAACGCCCACGAGTTCCGGGAACTGCGGCTGCTTGCAACGCTCCGGACCACCGGCGTGCCGCTGAGCTCCGAGCTGGCGAACGAGGCCGAGGGCCTGATTGGGGGGTGGGGCGCCGCATCCCACGTGCGCCTGGGGCTGGATGCGGACGCCACGCCGGACGAACTGTCCGATGAGGCGCGCCGCTTCCTGCTGCGGTGGCGCGCCGTGGCCGAAAACCCGCTGACGGACAGGTCAGCCCTTGACGCCTGCCGCGTGGTCATCCGCAGCTGCGAGGGCATCCTGGCGGAATCCTCCGCCCGTCAGCGCCACCGCCAGCTGGCCTAAGCGGGCCGGCTCGACTTTAGCCAGGCGCCGGATGAGGGCAGGAAGAACAGCACCAGCCCGATCAGGGCCAGGAGCAGCTCGGCGCCCCAGAGCAGCATGACGTAGCTGCCGCCCTCGCCGTCGGGAACCAGGAACGCGGTGGCCACCAGCATGACCAGGGCATGGCCGGCCAGCAGCGGGACCAGGGCCCACCGGGCCCAGCCCTGGCGGCCCAGCACTACGCCCAGCATGACGGCCTCCAGGAGCATCACCAGCAGGAGTGCGCCGCCGCTTCCCCAGAAGACGATGCCGGTGGCCGTCGTGACAGCCTCGGCGTCACCGCCGGGAGCCATCTCCTCCACCACACTGCGAAGGCGCTCCAGATGGCCGTCGCGGGTGAGGAAGGAGCCCACCAGTACGGCGAGCCCTGCTACGAAGCTGACAAGCCACAGGGTCCTGCCGTGCCGGATGGTTCCGGGCGCAGGGGGGATTACGGCGATCGGTGCCGGGGCGGAATACGAGAAACCGGGCCGGGGCGGCGGCGCGTGCTGCGTGGGCGGCGGCGGTACCGGCTGGCTGGCTGGGGAATCTGATTGGGTAGGGCTTGGCCCGTCTGGCGGGGAGGCGGTCCCGGAGGGGTCGGTCCGCAGCCGTTCTTGTCCGTCAGATTCGTGAGCCATGCGTCCTACTTCAGTCCGTCGGTATCGTGCTCGTCAGTTTCGTGCTTGTCTTTCCCGCCGTCGCCGTCCTTGGCCTTGGCATCCAGATCTTCCTCGAGTTTCTTCAGCCTGGCGGCCTCGGCCTCCTGGCGGCGCCGGACCTCGAGGTTGCGGAGGAAGTCAGGATCATCATCCGGAGCCGCGGGATGGCGATAATTCTGCTGCTGCGGGGATGTCCCGCGCGGCCGCCCGATGAGCAGCCACAGGATGGCGCCCAGCACGGGCAGGACGATCATGACCACAATCCACGCGGGCTTTGAGATCCCACGCGTGAGGCGGCCATCGGTCCGGATCACGTCCACGAGGCCATACACAAAGATGACGAGGACTGCCACGGCCAAAGCCACACGGAGGAGCATGCCATTAAGTCTATCGTCAGGAGGCCCACGGAACCTCGGGCGGGAGGCCGCTAAACTTGAATGTGGCCTTTTTGAAATATTCCCTGATCCGCCTGGCACTCTTCGTGCCGTTGTTCGTGCTTTTCACCCTCCTGCAGCTGGGCGTGCTGATGTCCGTCATCTGCGCAGCACTCATTGCCTTTGCCGTCAGCTACCTCTTTTTCCAGAAGCAGCGGGACGCGGCAGCCGCCGCCCTGCACCACCGGTTCTCCGGCAAGGCCAAGCCGCTCCGCTCAGCCGGCGAAGTACAGGACGCCCACGCTGAGGACTCCCTGCTGGACGCTAACCCCGACGTCGCCATCAGCAACGACGCCAAGGACCCCAGGGCGCGCGGCTGACCGAAGCGGCTAACGCAAAGCCCTAGAACCCGTGGCCGAGCACCAGGCCCAGTGAGAACAACACGCTGTAGCCGAGGTTGATCAGGCCGGTCTGCTTGAGCACCGGGATGAGGCTCTTGCGCTTGCGGCCGTTGATCATCAGCCACGAAGGCATCAGGCAGGCCGGAATCAGCAGCAGCACGATCAGCATCCACGGCCGGCCCGGAGCCAGGATGATCACCAGCAGGATGGCCAGGGCCAGCATCAGCACGTAGCTTTCCCGTGCGTGCTTGTCGCCCAGCCGTACCGCCAGCGTCTTCTTGCCCACCTGCATGTCCGTGGGGATATCCCGCACGTTGTTGGCCATGAGCAGGGCGGTGGCGATCAGCCCGGTGCCGATGGCGCCGATGATGGCGGGCAGGTTGATCTGTCCCGCCTGGGTGTAGGTGGTGCCCAGGGTGGCCACCAGCCCGAAGAACACGAACACGAAAACGTCGCCCAGGCCCATGTAGCCGTAAGGGTTCTTGCCGCCCGTGTAGCCCCAGGCCGCCATGACGCAGCCCAGTCCCACCAGGATCAGCCACCAGCTCTGGGTGATGACCACCAGGACCAGCCCGAACACCATGGCCGCGGCGAACGTGCCGAACGCGGCCCTTTTGACGTGCTCCGGTTTGGCCGCCCCCGAACCGACGAGGCGCAGCGGCCCCACGCGGTCGTCGTCCGTCCCGCGGATGCCGTCCGAGTAGTCGTTGGCGAAGTTCACGCCCACCTGGAGCAGGAGGGCCACCAGCGCTGCCAGGATGGCGTTGAACAGAAGGAACGAATCCATCTCGTAGGCGGCGGCAGAGCCGATCAGCACCGGCGCAATCGCAGCCGGCAGTGTTCGGAGTCGTGCGCCTTGGATCCATTGTGCGGCTGTGGCCACGGTCAGTACCTCATGTTGGTTCGGGAGTTCGACGGGGCGAAAAGCACGCGCCCGCCGCAATGGTGCACGTCCACTCTACTTTCCCTGGTGCAGGGCGCTGAGTTCGGCGGTCATGGCCAGCCGGTCGGGTTTCCCGTTGGGCAGCATCCGCAGCGAGGACGCGGCCAGGACGGTTTTGGGGGCCAGCATCCCCAACGCGCGGCGCCACTCCTGTTCAAGCACGACGGCGTGGTCCCCGCTTGCGCCCGGACCGCCGCCGGACTGCGCGGCGCCTTCGCCCGCCAGCGCCACGTAGGCCGCCACGGCCTGGCCCCACTCCGCTGACGGCACCCCGGCTACAAAAGCCGCCGCGACGGCGTCGGACTTTTCCAGCTCTTCCTGGATGTGGGCGGCGGAAACCTTCACACCGCCGGTGATGATCACGTCGTCCAGCCTGCCCAGCACGTTGAGGCGGCCGTCGTCGTCGATGCTGCCCAGATCGCTGGTGCGGTACCAGCGCACGCCGTCCTCCTCGAAGAAGGTGCCGGTTTCCTGGTCCGGGGCTTCCAGGTAGCCCGCGGCGATGGTGTCGCCGCCCAGCAGGATCCTGCCGTCCCCGTCCACGCGGACCGAGACTCCCTCCAGCGGGTAGCCGTTGTAGACGCAGCCGCCGGAGGATTCGGCGGAACCGTAGGTGGTGACCACGCGCACGCCGGCGTCCCGGGCTGCTGCCAACAGGGAGTCCGGTGCCGGGGCGCCGCCCAGCAGGACGGCGTTGAAGCGGCGGAGCACAGCCAGCGTCTCCGGGGAAGGATCGTCGAGGAGCCGCTGCAGCTGGGTGGGGACCAGGGAGGTGAAGCGGATCTTGTCCGTCAGTTCCAGTGCCGCGGCTGTGAAGGCCTCGGGGGTGAATCCGCCGGACATGTCCATGACCCAGGGGCGGGTGCCGGCGAACAGGGAGCGGACCAGGACCTGGATCCCGGCGACGTATTGCACGGGCAACGCCAGCAGCCACTGCCCTTCGCCCTTGAGCGCCAGTGCCGTGGCCATGGAGGACGCGGCCAGCGACTCCACGGTCAGGACGGTTGCCTTGGGTGATCCGGTGGAACCGGAGGTGCGGACCACGGCCACGGCGTCGTCGCAGCCGGGCGTTTCAATGTGGCCCACCACCAGGGCGCCGTCCGCGCCGATGGAGAGTTCGACGGCGGGGCCCTCGCCGTGGAGGGCGGCCGCGAGGGCTTTCAGGGCCGGTTCGATGTTGAGGGGGCCGCTATTCAATGCCGTTCCTGCCTTAGAAGTAGTGCGGGAAGCTGGACCAGTCGGGGTCGCGTTTTTGCAGGAAGGCCTCCTTGCCCTCCACCGCCTCGTCGGTCATGTACGCCAAACGGGTGGCCTCGCCGGCGAACACCTGCTGGCCGGCCAGGCCGTCGTCGGCGAGGTTGAAGGCAAACTTCAGCATCCGGATGGCCTGGGGCGACTGCCGGGCGATATCGGCGGCGTACTCCAGGGCCACCTCCTCGAGGCGCTCATGGTCCACGGCCTCGTTGACTGCGCCCATCCGGACCATGTCCTCCGCGGAATATTCGCGGGCCAGGAAGAAGATCTCCCGTGCAGCCTTCTGCCCGATCTGCCGGGCCAGCAGCGCCGAGCCGTAGCCGGCGTCGAAACTGCCCACGGTGGCGTCGGTCTGCTTGAACTTGCCGTGTTCACGGGAGGCGATGGTGAGGTCGGAGACCACGTGCAGGGAGTGGCCGCCGCCGGCAGCCCAGCCGTTGACGACGGCGATGACCACCTTGGGCATGGTGCGCATGAGCCGCTGGACTTCCAGGATGTGAAGCCGGCCGGCGCGGGCGGGGTCAATGGTTTCCTGCGTCTCGCCGTCGGCATAGCGGTAGCCGTCCCGGCCGCGGATCCGCTGGTCGCCGCCGGAGCAGAACGAGTGGCCGCCGTCCTTGGGGGAGGGGCCGTTGCCGGTGAGCAGCACAGTGGCAACGTCCGGGGTCATGCGGGCGTGGTCCATGGCCCGGTAGAGCTCATCCACCGTGCCCGGCCGGAACGCATTGCGGACCTCCGGCCGGTTGAACGCGATCCGCACGGTGGGCAGGTCACGCACCCAGGAGCCGTCGGCGTCGCGCTCCACCTGGCGGTGGTAGGTCATGTCCTGGAAGTCCTCGAACCCGGACACCACGCGCCAGCGGGTGGGATCGAAGACGTCGGACACCGGGGTGGGGATTTGGTTGCTCACCGTCCAAGTCTAGTAATCGGGCTCAGCTGATGCAGAACTCGTTCCCCTCGGGGTCGGCCATGGTGTGCCAGGAATGCGGGCCCTGGTTGGCCGTCCAGAGGAAGGAGGCGCCCCTCGCTTCCAGCTCGCTGCGGACCTCGTCCTTGTCCCGGCCCGCCAGGTTCACGTCCCAGTGCACCCGGTTCTTGACCACCTTTTCGTCCTCACCGGTCTGGAACAGGAGGCGCCGGGCCGGGGCTTTCGCCTCGATTTCCTCGGGCGGCCGGATGGCGGCACCGTCCCGCCACACCAGGTTTCCCCGGTGCGTCATGGTCTGGTCCTCGGTGGCGAAGCCCTGGTCGATCATGGAGCGGATAAACGTGGCGTCCTGCGGCTCCACCGCCCACTGCAGGGTTTCGGCCCACCAGTCGGCAAGCTCATGCGGCTTCTTGCAGTCGATGACAATCTGGATGTTCAGTCCCATCCACCCAAGGTACGGCGGCAGGTGCTCCGGCGATAGGGTGCGGAAGCAATGTGGGTCCCGCCGTTGCCTTCTTTAGGCGGGCACTTGCTGGATCTGCTCGAAGAGTTCCGGCGGGATGGCGTAGATGAAGACGACGGCCAGCAGGTTCTTGGCGGCGTGGACAAAGTAGGAGAACATCAGGTTCCTGCCGGTCCAAACGTAGACGAACACCAGGGTTGCACCCATGGCAAGGTATGGGAGCAGTGCGTTCAGCGTGATAGCTTCCTGTCCCGCAATATGGATACTTGCGAACAGGACGACGGACAGGGCGCAGCACACCCAGATGTTGATGCGCCGGCTGAGCTTGCCGATGAGCAGGTGCCGGAAGATGTACTCCTCCACGAATGGGCCAACCACCACCACCACCGGCACCATCAGCCAGGCCGGGACCTGCTGCATCAGTTCCTGCAGTCCGGCCTGGTTTTCCGACGTCTGCACCTCGCCGCCGATCGCCACCACGATGGCCGTCAGGATCAGCATGGCCACCACCGCTGCGGGCACCATCATCAACGTGAACCACGGCCGGGTGGCGAGGACCTTCAGGTCGCGGGCCATGACCCGGCGCGCGGCGAGCAGCGCCAGGATGCCCACCGAGCCGTAGAAGAGCAGGTTCACGGCGTAGGACGCAGCCGCCGGACTCGGGGCCACCTGCCGCAGGAAGGGTGCCAGGAGGTTCCCGGCCACGGTGAAGAACCCGGCGATTGCCACGTACATCGCCAGCGTGGCGAAATCCAGGGGCGAGAAGCGGTAAAGGTGTGGCTGCGGTGCGGGCGGTACGCGGTGGACGGTGGCCATACTTCAGCCTAGCCTCCCAACCAGGTAGCACTAACTGTCGTTATGGGGCCTCATAACGACAGTTGGTGCTACCTAGTTGGGCAGGGTTGGTCGTGTGACGGGATGACGCGAATGATGCGCGGGACGTTGGTCAAGAAAACGTGCTTCGCCTAGAATATTCGGTATGCCTAAATCTATGTTTCGGTGCGCCAAAGTAGCCGCCCGGACCAGCGCCGCGCGGACGGTGCGCTTCCGCGCCGCAGCCGTTGCCGCCGTCGTGCTTTCCCTCCTTTTGACTGCCTGCGGAGGCGGGGCTGAGGGCAACGGCGACGATGGCAAGAAGGTAGTCCTGACCACCTTCACGGTATTGGCCGACGTCGCCCGCAACGTTGCGGGGGACAAGCTCACCGTGGAGTCCATCACCAAGGCCGGCGCCGAGATCCACGGCTACGAACCGACTCCGGGAGACATCCGGAAGGCGTCCAAGGCGGACCTGATCCTGGACAATGGCCTGAACCTGGAAGCCTGGTTTGGCCAGTTCGTGGAGGGCCTGGACGTGCCCCATGCCGTGGTCAGCGAGGGCGTGGAGCCCATGTCCATCAGCGAGGACGCCTACCAGGGCAAACCCAACCCGCACGCCTGGATGTCGCCGCTGAACGTCAAGGTGTACGTGGACAACATGGTGAAGGCATTCTCCGACCTGGATCCGGACAATGCCGAAACCTTCAAGGCCAACGGTGAGGCCTACAAAGCCGAGCTGCAGGCTGTGCAGGACCAGATGACGTCCAGCCTTGCCGGTGTTCCGGAAAACCAGCGCGCCCTGGTCACCTGCGAAGGGGCTTTCTCCTACCTGGCCCGCGACGCCGGCCTGAACGAGCTCTACATCTGGGCAGTCAATGCCGAGCAGCAGGCCACGCCGCAGCAGATCACCCGCGCCATCGAATACGTCAAGGCGAACAACGTGCCTGCCGTCTTCTGCGAATCCACCGTCTCCGACGCCCCCATGCAGCAGGTGGTCGGCGCCACCGGCACCAAATTCGGCGGCACGCTCTACGTCGATTCGCTGTCTGAAGCGGACGGCCCCGTGCCCACCTACCTGGACCTGATCCGCCACGACGCGGAGGTCATCACCAAGGCGCTGACCGGAGCGGGGTCATGACCACCCCGGCCATCCTGGTGGACAACGTCACTGTGCACTACGGCGAGGTACTGGCCCTCGATGCCGCATCCCTGTCCTTGGACCCGGCGCGGATCTGCGGGCTGGTGGGCATGAACGGCTCCGGCAAATCCACCCTGTTCAAGGTGATCATGGGAATGATCAGGCCCGACGCCGGCACCGTCCGCATTAACGGACAGTCGCCTTCGCGGACGCGCCGGGAAGGCGGCATCGGCTACGTGCCGCAGAGCGAGGACGTGGACTGGCAGTTTCCGCTGTCCGTCCGGGACGTGGTGATGATGGGCAGGTACGGCCACCAGGGCTTCACCCGCCGCGCCTCCAAGGCGGACCGCGCAGCCGTGGACGAAGCACTGGACCGGGTGGAGCTCGGGGAGTATGCCGGGCGGCAGATCGGCCAGCTGTCCGGCGGCCAGAAGAAACGTGCGTTCGTGGCCCGGGGGATCGCGCAGGGAGCCACCACCATGCTGCTGGACGAACCCTTCGCCGGCGTGGACAAGCGTTCCGAAGCCACCATCACCCGGCTCCTGCGCGAGCTCGCCGCCGACGGCTGCACCATCCTGGTGTCCACCCACGACCTGCACGCCCTGCCCCAGCTGTGCGACGAAGCCGTCCTGCTGATGCACCGGGTCCTCATGCACGGGCCGCCGGAACTGGTCCTGCAGCCGGAAAACCTGGCCATGGCCTTCGGCCTGGACGTGCTGAACCGTGACGTGCCTGCCGACAGGAAGCGGGCCGTCTGATGGAACTGCTCCTTGAACCGCTGAGCTACGACTTCATGGTGCGGGCCATCGTCACCACCGCGCTCGCCGCCGTCGTCTGTGCCGTGCTCAGCTGCTGGCTCGTCCTGATCGGCTGGTCCCTCATGGGTGACGCCGTCTCACACGCGGTGCTTCCCGGCGTCGTACTGGCGTACATCGTGGGCGCCCCCTTCGCACTGGGGGCCCTGGTCTTTGCCCTCATTGCGGTGACCCTGATCGGGGTGGTCCGGAACACCAGCAGGGTGAAGGAGGACGCCGCCATCGGCATCGTGTTTTCCTCGCTGTTCGCGCTGGGGCTGGTGCTGATCTCGGTCACGCCCAGCCAGACGGACCTCAACCACATCATTTTTGGCAACCTGCTGGGCGTCAGCGTCCCGGACCTCATCCAGGTGCTGGTCCTGGGTGTGGTGGCGTTCGCCATCCTGATCCTGAAGCGGCGGGACCTCACCCTCTACGCCTTCGACCCCACACATGCGCACGCCATTGGGCTTTCCCCGAAACGGCTCGGAGCGCTGCTGCTCGGCCTGCTCGCCCTTACATCGGTGGTGGCGCTGCAGACCGTGGGAGTGGTGCTGGTGGTGGCCATGCTCATCATTCCCGGTGCCACGGCCTACCTATTGACGGACCGGTTCTCGCGGATGCTGGTCATCGCACCCACGGTGTCGGCCGTGTGCTCCATCGCCGGCATCTACATCAGCTACTACCTGGACACGGCCTCGGGCGCCATGGTGGTGCTGACGCAGGGTGTGGTGTTCGCGCTCGTCTACCTGTTCAGCCCCCGGCAGGGCCTGATCGGGACCCGCATGGCCAAGGCCCGGCGGAGACGCGCTGTCGCAGCGGCTTAGCAGCCCAGTCAGACGGTGAGGTTTGCGTTAAGGGATCTTTACCGGGGAACCGGCGTGCGGAAACATCGGCGGCGCAGGATGGGCTGTGCCAGTTGTTTGCCGGCCGAAAGGATCCCGCCCCGTGCTCACCAAGAACCTTTTCCTGCAGGGCATCTACCATTTCCAGGGCGTGGGGATGGAAAAGCCCGTGCCCATCCACAGTGAGCTCTCGCATTACGTCCCCGACGGCGTCGTCAACCAGACGCTCTACTTCCGCGGCGGCAACTCCAGTGCGGAGCTGATTGCCGTGGTGCTCCTGCGCAACGGCGTTCCCATGCGGTACTTTCCCATCGGCGCCAAGAGCGAGGTGCACGTTCCGCTCCGGGTGGTGGAGGACATCGAGGGCGGGTCCGTCATCGAGCTGTATGTGGCGGCGCCGGAAGGTGTCCATGGTTCCGTGGTGATCGACTTGGGCATGGTGGAACACTGATGACCAGCGTCCTGGACAGTCCCCGGGCACGGAAAACCGGCAGGGATCCCCGCCGGCGCCTCGTGGTCATTGGCAACGGGATGGCAGGAGCCCGGGCGGTGGAGGAGATACTGGCCCGGGGCGGCGCGGACCAGTTCAGCATCACCATGTTCGGCGACGAGCCCTACGGAAACTACAACCGGATCATGCTCAGCCACGTCCTCTCCGGCGAGGAGTCCGACGCCGACATTTTCCTCAACTCCCTTCCCTGGTACCGGGACAATGGCATCGACCTGCACGCCGGGGTGCGGGTGGAGCGGATCGACCGCTTTACGAAGCACATCTTTTCCAGCGACGGCCGGGTGACGCCATACGACACTCTCATCATCGCCACGGGCAGCCGTTCGCACATGCCGCCGATGGGCGGGCTCCATACGCCGGCCGGATCAGTCAAACCCGGGGTGTTCGGGTTCCGCACCATCGACGACACCCGCAAAATGGTGGCCCACGCGAAGGAGGACCACCACCGCCGGGCCGTCGTGATCGGCGGCGGACTGCTGGGGCTTGAGGCCGCGTACGGCCTGCGCAGCCACGGGATCGATGTGGAGGTGGTCCATTCCGGCGGCCACCTAATGAGTGCGCAGATGGGGCCCGACGGCGGCGCGGTGCTCCGCAGGAGCGTGGAGGCCCTTGGCATCGGGGTGCACACGGGCAGCCGCACCACGGCTGTGCTGGGAACCGACAGGGTGACCGGGGTGAGGCTTCGGGATAAGCCCGACATCGCCTGCGACATGGTGGTGGTGGCCGCCGGAATCCGGCCCAACGTGGACCTGGCGGTGCTCAGCGGGCTGCCGGTGGAACGCGCCATCGTGGTGGACGACCAGCTCCGGGTCCAGGACGAGGACGACATCTACGCGGTGGGGGAGTGCGTCCAGCACCGGGGCGAGGTGTATGGCCTGGTGGCACCGCTCTGGGAACAGGCCGTGGTTCTGGCGAACCACGTCACCGGTGCCGACACCAGTGCCGCGTACCTCGGCTCCCGGACAGCCACCAAGCTGAAGGTGGCCGGCGTGGAAGTGGCCTCCATGGGCCTGCACGGGCCCGAACTGGACACCGACGAACACATTGTTTTCTCCGAGCCCAGCCGCGGGGTCTTCAAATCCATCGTGGTCCGCGACAACAAAATGGTGGGCGCCACACTCCTGGGCGACAGCCGCAAGGTGGCCTACCTGACCCAGGCCTTCGACCGGGGGCTGCCGCTGCCGGAGGAACGGCTGAGCCTGATGTTCGATCTCGGCACCCCCGGGGAAGACGTGGGAGTGGCAGAGCTCGACGACGACGCGCAGGTCTGCAACTGCAACGGCGTCAGCAAGAAGGCGCTCGCCGGAGCCGTACGGGGCGGGTGCACCACCGTGGCCGGAGCGATGGATGCCACCCGTGCCGGGAAGGGCTGCGGGTCCTGCAAGCTGCTGGTGCAGCAGGTGGTGGAATGGGCGGCCGGCGGAGCAGTGGAGGAAGACCCGGCCGCCAGCTACTACGTCCCGGGTATCGCGCTGGACAAGCCGGCCCTGATGGCCGAGATCCGGAAACGCGGGCTCCGGTCGGTCTCCCAGGTGTTCCAGGCACTGGCTCCCGGCAGCGCCGAGGACGCCAAATCCAAGATGGGCCTGGCGTCCCTGCTGAAGATGATGCTGGCGGACCAGTACATCGACGAACGCGACGCCCGGTTCATCAACGACCGGGTGCACGCGAACATCCAGCGTGACGGCACGTTCTCCGTGGTGCCGCAGATGAAGGGCGGAGTGACGAGCGTCCAGCAGCTCCGCCGGATTGCTGACGTGGCCGAGAAGCACAACGTTCCGCTGATCAAGCTGACCGGCGGGCAGCGGATCGACCTGCTGGGAATCCGGAAGGAAGACCTGCCGCAGGTGTGGGCGGACCTGGACATGCCCTCCGGTTACGCGTACGGCAAGAGCTTCCGTACCGTCAAAACCTGCGTGGGCCAGGACTTCTGCCGTTACGGCACAGGGGATTCCACAAAGCTCGGCATCGAGATCGAGTCCCGCTTCCAGGGCCTGGAGTCACCGGCCAAACTGAAGCTGGCGGTGTCCGGCTGCCCGCGGAACTGCGCCGAATCCCTGGTTAAGGACGTGGGCGTGGTGGCCGTGGAGGGCGGCCGCTGGGAAATCTACGTAGGGGGAGCGGCCGGAGCCCACATCCGCAAGGGGGACCTGCTGGCCACCGTGGACAGCCCGGAAGAGGTCCAGGTCCTTACCGGACGGTTCATGCAGTACTACCGCGAGCGCGCCAACTGGCTGGAGCGGACGTACGCGTTTGTGCCGCGGGTGGGCATCGAGCACCTTCGCGCCGTGATCGTGCAGGATGCGGAAGGCCTTGCAGCCGGACTGGACGCCGCAATGCAGGCCTCCGTGGACAGCTACGTGGATCCGTGGCGGGAGCGCGATGACCCGCTGACGCCCGGCCAGTTCCGCACCTCGCTGCCGCTGACGGTCCTGCCGCAGGTTCCGGTCCGGTGAGCGGGATGATGAGCGGGATGGGCAGCGTCCAGTCCCACAACCTGGGCCCGGCTGACCAGATCCCGCCGGGGGAGGGGCGGGCCTTCGCCGTCGACGGGAAACAGGTGGCCGTCTTCCGGCTGCGTGACGGGTCCCTGCGGGCAGTGTCTGCGGTCTGTCCGCACAGCGGAGGACCACTCGCGGACGGCACCATCGACCAGCAGGTGGTGATCTGCCCGCTGCACCAGCATGCCTTCGACCTGCTCAGCGGGTGCTCAACCACCGGGACGGCACCGCTCGCCACCTATCGCGTCAGCCTGGATGGCGAGCAGAATCTGGTCCTGGAGACGGGGGCCGTGTAGTGCACGTCACGTAGCACCCCTCGGCGTCTTGTAGGATGGACGAGCCGCGTGAAGCTTCGGCTGAACGAAGAATTACGCTCACAAACGGTTGCCCCGGAGGCAAAAGGCCGAATTTTGTGAGCTAGATCATTCGTATCCCGGATGCGGCCAACCCCCAACCCACAAGGAACCGTTGTGCCTCAAAGTACCCCCACAGATCTCCAGAACAGCACGGCACCATCCACCGCCGTCGCCGACTCCTCCCTCAGCGCCGAGGGCTACAGCAAGACGCTGGGCAGGCGCCACGTCACCATGATCGCCATGGGCGGCGCCATCGGCGTCGGCCTCTTCATGGGCGCCGGCGGCCGCCTTGCCTCCACCGGCCCGGCCCTGATCTTCTCCTACGCCATTGCCGGCGTCATCGCCTACCTCCTCATGCGGGCCCTGGGCGAGCTCATCATGTACCGCCAGACCTCCGGCTCCTTCGTCAGCTACGCCGGCGAAATGTTCGGCAAGAAGGGCGCCTTCCTGTCCGGCTGGATGTACTTCATCAACTGGGGCATGACCGGCATTGCCGAACTCATCGCGATCGGCCTCTACTTCCAGTTCTTCTTCCCCAACGTCCCCGTGGAAGCCTCCGCCATCGCAGCGCTGGCCCTCCTGGTGGCAGTGAACCTGCTGAGCGTCAAGGCGTTCGGTGAGTTTGAATTTTGGGCCTCCTGCCTCAAGGTGGGCGCCATCCTCATCTTCCTGGCCGTGGGCACATTCATGGTCATCACAAACGCCCAGGTGGGCGACGGCAACGCATCCGTGGCGAACCTGTTCGCCGCGGAAGGCGGCATGTTCCCCAAGGGTGCCCTGGTGATGGTCCTGGTCCTCAACGCCGTGATCTTCGCCTACAACGGCATCGAACTCGTCGGCATCACCGCTGGCGAGATGCAGAACCCGGAACGCGAAGTGCCCAAGGCGATCCGCGCCGTCGTCCTCCGCATCGTGGTGTTCTACGTTGGTTCGGTCACCCTGCTGGCCATGCTGCTGCCCTCCGACCAGTACGTGGCGGGAACCTCGCCGTTCGTTACGGTCTTCGGCCAGATGGGCCTGGCATGGGTGGGCGACGTGATGAACATGATCGTTATCACGGCGGCCCTGTCCTCCTGCAACTCCGGCCTGTACTCGATCGGCCGCGTGTTCCGCACCATGGCCAACAACGGCCACGCACCCCAGTGGCTGACCCGGATGTCCAAGCGGCACGTTCCGTACGCGGCCATCCTCGCCATCGCGGCCTTCTACCTGGTGGGCATCCTGCTCAACATCTGGCTGGGCGGCTCCCACGCATTCGACCTGGCGCTGAACACGGCCTCCATCGGCGTGATCTTCACCTGGGGCGCCATCTTCGCCAGCCAGATCGCGCTGCGCCACCGCAAGGGCGTCACCTCCAGCCTGCCCATGCCCGGTTCGCCGTGGACCAGCTGGGCCGGCCTGATCGGACTGCTGGCCATCACCGTGCTGATCGGCTTCGACACCATGACCAGCAAGAGCGGCGAGGTGTTCTATCTGGGCCTCTGGACCCTGGCCACCATCCCGTTCTTCGCCGTCGTCCTGTGGCTGGGCTGGCAGAAGGTCAAGACCAACGAGCCTAAGAACGCGCTGTACAGCTAGAGCTTCCTGCGGCAGGCCGCTGGTTGAGCCTGTCGAAACCACGACGACGGCGGGTCGCCCCTGGGGAGGGCGGCCCGCCGTCGTCGTTTTCCTGGCTAGGGGAATCCGTTGAAGAGGAGGCACGCGGAAATGGTGGTGCCGAAGCGTTCGACGGAGGCAGACTGGGGCATGTGACCGAACCCTGGGTGCTCCACGTGGACCTTGACCAGTTCATTGCGGCCGTCGAAGTGCTCCGGCGGCCCGAGCTTGCGGGCAAGGCGGTGATCGTTGGCGGCCGCGGCGACCCGACCGAGCGGGCTGTTGTCTCCACGGCGTCCTATGAAGCCAGGGCGTACGGTGTCGGCTCGGGAATGCCGCTGCGCGTCGCCGCGCGGAAAGTGCCCGACGCCGTGATCCTGCCCGTCGACCAGGACGCCTACCTCGCTGCATCCGAACAGGTCATGGCGGTGCTGCGCTCGCAGCCGGGAGCCACGGTCCAGGTGCTCGGCTGGGATGAAGCGTTCATTGGCGTGCAGGCGGCGGATCCGGAGGCCTACGCCCGGCAACTGCAGCAGGACGTCCTCGAGGAAACCCGGCTGCACTGCAGCGTCGGCATCGGTGACACCCTGGTCCGCGCCAAGGTAGCCACCACGTTCGGCAAGCCCGCCGGCGTCTTCCGGCTTACCGAAGACAACTGGCTGGACGTCATGGGGACTAGGCCCACCATCGAGCTGTGGGGTGTGGGAACCAAGGTGTCGCGGCGCCTGGCCACGCTCGGCATCAAGACCGTTGCCCAGCTTGCAGCAGCCAATCCTGAAGACCTGGTCCCCGAATTCGGGCCGAAGATGGGGCCCTGGTATGCGCAGCTCGGACGGGGCGACGGCTCACGGACAGTGGATGACACGCCCTGGGTGGCACGCGGGCACAGCCGGGAAACCACCTTCCAGCACGATCTGACGGAGCCCGGGCAGATTGACGACGCCGTCCGGGAGTTGGCAGCGCACGTCCTGGAGGATGTCGCAGGAGAGGGCCGGCCGGTCATCGGGCTGACGCTCAAGGTGCGCTACGCCCCCTTCATCACCAAAACGTACGCCCGGAAGATCCCCGAAACGTCGGATCCGGCGGAGGTGCTGGCCCGCGCCCTTGACCTGGTGGCGAAAATCGAGCCGGACCGTCCCATCCGGCTCCTTGGGCTGAGGGCAGAAATGACCATGCCCGCAGAGTCCCGGGAAGGGCATACGCCCACCCGCAGTGGATGGTGAAGTGGCTGAAAACCAGAATGGCGGCGGATCCCGTGGGATCCACCGCCATTTCTGACTGTTGCAGCACGCCGTTCGCTGCGGCTGCATCAGGAAGGACTAGTCGCGCTTGAATTCGTCCTTGACACTTTCGCCGACCTTCTTGGCATCTGCCTTGACCTGGTCGGTCTGGCCTTCTGCCTTCAGGCGGTCGTTGTCGGTTGCGTTGCCCGCAGCTTCCTTGGCCTTGCCGCCCATATCTTCTGCTGCGTTACTGATCTTGTCTCCGAGGCCCATGGTGGTGGCCTCCTTTCGTTTCCGTTGATCAAACAATGCTTTTTCACCATAACACGAAGCTTGCTTACTATTTCAAGCCCACTGATCCTGCCGGCGGGGCTGGCGGTGGGCGGGCGGGCGCCTGTTGAATGTCGGTGGCCGCGGCTAGGCTCGAATTCATGGAGAACAGCACAAGCCTCACCCAGCATGTCCAGGCTCCACCCGAAAAGGTCTGGACCGTGATCACTGACATCCCCGGTTCGCCCGCAACGTTGTCCGGCGTGCAGGCGGTGCAGCTCCTTACGGACGGCCCGTACGGGGAGGGCACGCGGTGGAAGGAGACCCGGAAAATGCTGGGCCGGTCGGAGACCGTGGAGATGTGGGTGGCCCAGGCTGACCCGCCGCAGAGCACCACCGTGAAGGCAGTCCAGGGCGGCGCGGATTACAGCACGCGCTTCAGCCTTGCCCCGCGCGACGGCGGAACCGATCTGACCCTCACGTTCGGGGCTGAGGTTATTAAACCCACCGCCGCGAGCCGCATCATGATGGCACTTTTCGGAAAGCTGGGCATGGCGGCCACGCGCAAAGCACTCGCGAAGGACCTTTCGGAAATCGCTGCCAAAGCGGAATCGCTGTAGTGGCGGGCGCGCGGGCGGGGACGGGGAAAAGTGGCGGTCCGAAAGTGGCCGCGCCCCGGCTTTCGCCGGTGGTGCTGGAGGACCTGGCGGAGCGGCCGGCTCCGGACTTCGAGCGTGGTGGAAAGTACGACGGCGGGCGGTACAGCCGTGCGGCCGCCGACGGTTTGGAGTTGAGCGGCGCAGATTTCGCCGAGTGTGAGTTCGCGGGCGTGTCCTTCAATGACTCCCAACTTCGCGGGGCAGGTTTCCGCGACTGCATCCTGGGTGAGCTGTATGCCCCGGTTTTTCGGGCAGCCAGGACCACGTGGCGGGACGTCGAATTCCGCAATCCCCGGCTGGGGTCTGCCGAACTTTACGAGAGCGGCTGGCAGTCTGTCCGGATCGACGGCGGCAAGCTCGATTTCCTCAACCTTCGGGGCGCGAAACTGACGGATGTCCTGATCAGCGACTGCATCATCAACGAACTGGACCTCGGTTCGGCTGCCGGAACGCGGGTAGCACTGAAGAACTGCACCATCGGCGCCCTGGACCTGAACGGAGCCAAGCTCAAGGATTTCGACGTCCGCGGCACCGATTTCCGCACCATCAGCGGACTCGGCAGCATGGCCGGGATCGTCGTTGACGACTACCAGCTGGGCCTCCTGGCGCCCCTGCTCGCGGCGCACCTTGGCGTGACGGTCCTGTAGCCGGCCTTCACCCGGAGGTACGCAACGGCAGCCCTGCCGTGTACTATTTACAGAACGAACGGTCGGTAAGTGGAGGAATTCGCTGTGCCGGGCGCCGATGACAGTGCTGTTTATCGCGTGAAGGGTGTTTCCATGGCTGCAACCGCAGGTCCGCAGGCTTTCCTTGTTGGCGGGGTCCGAACGCCGGTGGGCAAATACGGCGGCGCGCTGTCGTCGGTCCGCCCCGACGACCTTGCGGCCCTGGTGGTCCGGGAGGCAGTGCACCGTGCGGGCCTTGATCCGGACAGCATCGATGAAGTCATCCTGGGCAACGCCAACGGTGCCGGCGAAGAGAACCGCAATGTGGCACGCATGGCCACCCTGCTGGCCGGGCTGCCGCTGCACATCCCCGGCATCACCGTCAACAGGCTCTGTTCCTCTGGGCTCAGCGCCATCATCCAGGCCAGCCATATGATCAAGGCCGGGGCCGCGGACATTGTGATCGCCGGCGGCGTGGAATCCATGAGCCGTGCCCCGTGGGTGCAGGAAAAGCCCACCAGCGCCTTCGCCAAGCCCGGCCAGATTTTCGACACCTCCATCGGCTGGCGCTTCACCAATCCCCAGTTCCAGCACGGCGGGCTGTCGCGCGACGGCAAGATGACGTACTCCATGCCGGAAACCGCGGAAGAAGTGGCCCGCGTGGACAACATCTCCCGGGAGGACGCCGACGCTTTCGCCGTCCGCTCCCATGAACGTTCCCTGGCGGCTATTGAAGCAGGCCGGTTCAGGGACGAGATCGTGCCCGTGACCGTTAAGGGCCGCAAGTCGGAAACCGTAGTCGACACCGATGAGGGCCCACGTCCCGGGACCACCATGGATGTCCTCGCCGGGCTGAAGCCCGTGGCGCACGGCGGTTCGGTGGTCACCGCGGGGAATTCCTCGTCCCTCAATGACGGCGCCTCCGCCATCATCGTCGCGTCCGAAGCAGCCATTGAGCGTCTCGGCCTGACGCCCCGGGCACGCATCATCGACGGCGCCTCCGCCGGTTGCGAACCGGAAATCATGGGCATCGGCCCCGTGCCCGCCACTCAGAAAGTCCTCAAGCGGAGCGGACTCAGCGTAGGCGACCTTGCCGCCGTCGAACTTAACGAAGCCTTTGCCACGCAGTCCCTGGCGTGCATCCGCCGGCTGGGACTGGAACCGGACATTGTGAACCTCGACGGCGGCGCCATCGCCCTCGGGCACCCGCTGGGTTCCAGCGGGGCCAGGATTGCCATCACCCTGCTGGGCAGGATGGAGCGTGAGGACGCCAAGGTGGGCCTCGCCACCATGTGCATCGGCGTGGGCCAGGGCACTGCGATGCTGCTGGAGAAAGTCTGATGCCCGGCGCCGTGGACCTGGCGGCGGAGAAGTTCCACGCCCTCCTGGTGGAGGAACGCGGCGACCGCGTGGTGGTGCTGCTCAACCGGCCCGAGGTGCGCAACGCGATCGACCAGCAGATGGTGGATGAACTGCATGTCGTCTGCGCCGCCCTGGAGCAGAACCCCAAGGTGCTGATCCTGGCAGGCGTCAACGGCGTTTTTGCCTCCGGTGCTGACATCGCCCAGTTGCGCGAGCGGCGCAGGGATGACGCGCTCCAGGGCATCAACTCCACCATCTTCGTGCGGATCGCCAAACTGCCCATGCCGGTGATCGCCGCCCTGGACGGGTACTGCCTGGGCGGCGGTGCCGAACTCGCGTACGCTGCAGATTTCCGGATCGGCACGCCCGATGTCCGCATCGGCAACCCGGAAACCGGGCTCGGCATTCTCGCGGCCGCCGGTGCCAGCTGGCGGCTCAAGGAACTGGTGGGGGAGCCCGTCGCCAAGCAGATCCTCCTGGCTGGGCGGGTACTTGGCGCCGACGAGGCGCTGGAGGTCAACCTGATTACCGAAATTCACGATGCCGCCGGCCTCCTGGATGCGGCACACAGCCTGGCGGACCGGATTGGCCGGCAGGACCCGCTGGCTGTCCGGATCACCAAGTCCGTGTTCCATGCCCCGTCGGAGGCCCATCCCCTGATCGACCAGCTGGCCCAGGGCATCCTCTTTGAGTCACAGGCCAAGTTCGACCGGATGCAGAAATTCCTGGACAAAAAAGCCGACAAGACGCCTGGAAAGAAGAACTGATGAACAACTCCATCCCTCCTTCCGGCCTGCCCGCAGCGGTGGGTGTCCTGGGCGGCGGCCGCATGGGTGCCGGCATCGCCCACGCCTTCCTGGTCAAGGGCGCCGACGTCCTGGTGATCGAGCGCGACGAACAGTCCGCCGAAGCCGCGCGTGAACGGGTTGAATCGGCGGCCGTGAAGAGCATTGAGCGCGGCGTGGTGGACGCCAATCTGGATGAAATGGTCTCGCGGCTGAACGTGGGCGTAGATTATGACGCCTTTACCGGGCGCCAGCTCGTGGTCGAGGCCGTGCCGGAGGACTGGGACCTCAAAGTCACTGCCCTGCGCCGCATCGAGGAGCGGCTGGCCGACGACGCGTACCTTGCGTCCAACACGTCGTCTCTCTCCGTTAATGGCCTGGCCCGGGAGCTGAAACGCCCGGAGAACTTCCTGGGCCTGCATTTTTTCAACCCGGTGCCGGCGTCCACGCTTATCGAAGTGGTGCTCGGCGAACGGACGTCCCCCGCGCTCGCCATCGCGGCAAAGGGGTGGGTTGAGGCACTCGGCAAAACCGCCGTCGTCGTTAATGACGCCCCCGGATTCGCCTCCTCACGACTAGGTGTGGCCATCGCCCTCGAGGCGATGCGCATGGTGGAGGAGGGTGTGGCCTCTGCGGAGGACATCGACGCCGCCATGGTCCTGGGCTACAAGCACCCCACGGGGCCGCTCAAGACCACCGACATCGTGGGGCTGGATGTGCGGCTGGGGATCGCGGAATACCTGCACTCCACCCTGGGGGAGCGCTTTGCCCCGCCGCAGATCCTCAAGGACAAGGTGGCCCGGGGCGAGCTGGGCCGCAAGACCGGCAAGGGCTTTTTTGACTGGCCCAGCTAGGCTTTCCGTCGCCGCGGTCTGACCCTCGGCCGCACAATGTCAGACCCCACTGTCATAGTTTTCCTATGGCGAGCAGGGCGGCATTGGAAGCGTTGGAGGTCCTTGAGGCGTCCCTTGCTGAGCTGGGTGCTGTGCTTCGTGGGAGCGGTGAGGGTTTTGATCCGTTGCGGGCGCAGGCTGATCGGAGCCTGGACGGGCTGGCCGGGGTCGCCCGGCTTGAGGCCGGGACTGCTGCGTTGAAGGTGCATCTGGCCGCAGGGTATGCAGAAGCTGCCAAGGCTGTGGCGTCACGGGCCATGGCGCCGTCCGGGGCGATGGCGCAGGAAGCGTCGATGGTCGCCGAGGTCGCCGGTGTGTTGACCATTGGTGCGAGGGCTGCCGGTGTGCTGCTGAACGAGTCGCAGGTGCTGGCCAATGTTTTGCCGTTGACCCTGGCGGGGTTGCAGGACGGAAGCCTGTCGTGGGCGCACGCGAAGGCGATGGTCGAGGAAACGGCCACCCTGGATCCTGCCGGGGCCGCCGCGTTGGAGGCGCATTTCCTGGGCCCGGACGCACCGAACCCGGCCCGCGGGTGTGCGGGGCCGGGGGAGTTGGTGCCGCACCGGTTCCGGCACAAGGCCCGGACCTGGCGCGAACGCCACCACCCCGAATCCCTTGAGAAACGCCACGCGAGGAGTGTTGCGGAGCGGCGGGTGGAGCACCGTCCGGACATGGACGGGATGGCCTGGTTCCACGCCTACCTCCCTGCGGACACCGCGTCGGCGATGTGGAACCGCACCATTGCCCTGGCCCGGGGACTGCAGGGCCCGGACGAGTCCCGCACCCTGACCCAGCTCTGCGCCGACATCTTCGCCGACGCCGTCCTCAGCAACGGACAGAACGGGCGCAACGGGCAGATCGGGCAGGACGGGCGCAACGGGCAGAGCCCCGGCGGTATGGTGGCGGAGGTCCGCACCCCGCACGCGGAGGTCCTGGTTACGGTGCCCGTGTTCTCGCTCATGGGTCTGACGGATGAACCGGCGATGCTCGACGGGCACGGCCCGATCCCGGCGTCAATGGCCCGGAAGTTGGTGGCGGACGGGGCCGGCTCGTTCTACCGGGTGCTGGTGGACCCGCGGGACGGGGCGCCGCTGGAAATCGGCCGCACCAGCTACCGGGTCACCAAGGCTATCCGCCGCTGGCTGCGGATGCGGGACGGCAAATGCCCCTTTCCCGGCTGCAGCAACAACTCCCTGGACAACGAGGCAGACCACATTCTCGCCTGGCATCACGGAGGAACTACCGGGGTCAGCAACCTGGGCCAGCCCTGCCCGAAGCACCACCGCCTCAGGCACACCAGCGGCTGGACACCCACCCCGGCCACAAAAAACGAACCACCCGGCTGGATCTCACCCTCAGGCAGACGGTACAAAAGCGAACACCAGGACTGGGAACCACCACACTGGCCGGAAACGCTGTGTGATGCCGTTGGCGGCTACCCGGACTTGGTCCAGCTTGGGGTGTCGCCGGGAGAAGCCGTCCTGGAACGGTTCTTGCACTCCCGTGGCTGAGCAGTCCCTAGTCGAAGAAGCCCACGATGTAACCGATGAAGTACAGGAGGAAGAGCAGGACGCCGGCTCCGATGGCACCCATCCAGAAGACCTGCTGGGCCTTTCCCGATCCCGGCTGCCTGGGCTCCTGGGTGCCTGCCACCGAACCTTCACCCGGTGGCGTTTCGCCGGGAGGTACTCCGCCGCCCGGTTCCAGGCCTGTGATCTTGTCGTCCTCCGGATCCGGGTTGGTTCCTGACACGTCAACTCCCTTGCTCGCCGTCTTGGTGCTGCCCCCAGCGTAACCGGCCCTGATTGCGGGGCCTAGGCTGGTGCAGTGACTTTCCTTGAACCCCTTACCCTGACCGGGCGGCATGTAATCCTCGAGCCTCTGGCCGCCGGACACCACGACGGCCTGGTGGAAGCCGCCAAGGACGGCGAACTGTGGAAGCTCTGGTACACGTCCGTTCCGGCCCCGGAAGAAATGGCTGCCGAAATCCGGCGGCGGCTCGCGCTGCAGGAGGAGGGCTCCATGCTGCCGTTCACCACCAGGCTGATCGACCCGGCAACCGGCGGCCCGGGCAGGATCATCGGCATGACCACCTACATGAACATCGACGCCGGCACGCCACGGGTGGAGATCGGCTCCACCTGGAACGCGGCGTCTGTGCAGGGGACCGGGACCAACCCGGATTCCAAGCTTCTGCTGCTGCGGCACGCGTTCGAAACCATCGGCTGCCCGGCAGTCGAGTTCCGTACGCACTGGCTCAACCACCAGTCGCGGGAGGCGATCGCCCGGCTTGGGGCAAAGCAGGACGGCGTCCTGCGCAACCACTCCCGAACCCGCGACGGACTCCTGCGGGACACCGTCGTGTTCTCCATCCTCGAGCACGAATGGCCAATGGTTCGCGCCGGGCTGGAGTACCGGCTGGCTAAGCGGGGGTAGGGCTGTCTGGCAAGGCTGTGATGCATTACGTCAGGACGAATGCATCCTGGCTGACCAACGAGGCAAAGTAACCGTGCCGGTAGCCTTCTCCAGTGGGATGGAAGTTCGCAGGATCCCGCAGATTTTCCGGGTTGAAGTTGATCCATGGGTCAGCTGACCCCACCCCATGTCCGGCGAAGGCCCCCGTGACATCCACGTACTGGACATCGTCGAACTGGGCATTGGTGAAATTAGCGACGCCGGCAATCACGGCATTAAGTGCACCAGCCAAGGAATTCACTTCGGCAGCTAAGGGATGACTTGGATCCAAGGGTAAGGGGTATCCCGTGAGGACAATCTTCGCGTCAGGTGCGATCGCATGGATTGTAGTCACCAAATTCGCCAGCTCCGTTGCAAAGCTATTGTCCGTCAGCATGGTCTCCACACGCGTACGCTCGGCGATGCATTCTTTGGATGTCGGAGCTGGAAGGCATGCGAAAAGGAGGCCGGTCGAGTCTATATCGTTCGCCCCTACGGTGAGCGTGACAATTTCCGCTTCCTGCAGAGCAACGACGGGAAGATTGGCCAAGACCAGGTCCATGGTCCATCCAGAGCAGGCGGCATTGGCTGTCAGCTGTACGTCCCGGAGTTTGTCCGCGATGGCAGGATAGCCCTTTTGGCTGACAAAACAGTTCGGGTCTCTGTACGGAACCGCGCCGTGGCCAGACGCGTAAGAGTCCCCGAGCGCAACGTAGTCCAGCTGGGGCGGGGGTGCCGCGTCCGCTGGGATTGCAGTGAACCCAAGTGCCATGGCCAGGCTGGCGATGCCGGCTGCAAAACCTGCGCGACGCCGTCGTACTGCTGTGTTTCCCATTGGGGTTCTCCTTTGAACATCAACTGTGGGCTCAGGCATCATCTAGGAGCCAGAGTACGCTTACCCTCCGCGCCGGTCACCGGGCCCACGTACTCATCTTTGCGAACGTGTACCTGTTTGTGACGTGCGGCTCCTGTGACTGATGTGATTAGCTGTCCGAATGAGCAAACCGGGCAGGTCCATGGACTGGGATGGCGCTGTCAACGCTTGGCACGTGGCCGGTGGTGTCTTTCGGATGGGACGCCGGGAATGGCTGACGGAAGCGGGCTGGCAACAGGCGTACGACGCCGGCATCCGCACCGTCGTTGACCTTCGGAACGCAGTGGAAGCGCGGCGCCGGGACACCGACCCCGTCGTCTCCCGGGCAGCTTGGCAGGGCATCTCCGTGGTCGCAGCGCCCACCGAAGAGCCCAGCGATCCGCGCCTGACCGCCGTAACCGGCCCCTACCTCAACGACCCCGCCTACTACGCCGACAATGCCCGGATCTTCCCGGAAAAGCTCGTCGGCGTCTTCCAGGCCTTGGCCGCAGCCGCAAGCCGTGGCGACGTAGTGCTGCACTGCGCGGCCGGCCGCGACCGCAGCGGCATGGTCGCCGCAATGGTGCAGGACCTGGCAGGGGACTCCGACCAGGACATCGCGGAGGGCTACCGCCGGGCGGCCCGCGGCATCAACGAGCGCTACCGCACCCACGGCCCGCCGCACGATCGGGAACGGTACGTGGAGGACGCCGAGCTTGAACCCCTGCTGGAGCAGCGTGGCCTTGCGGTGGTGGACTTCGTGCGCACCCTTGATACGCGGAACTTCCTCCTGCGGAACGGCCTGGCTTCCCTTGAGCTGGAGGCCGTCCTGTCATTGTGCGGAGCAGGAGTGGCCCGATGAGGGCAGGCAGCCTCAGGCGGTTCCTCTCGCTGGGCGCCGTCGCCGGGGTTTTGGCGTCCTCCGTGTACGTGGCCCCAGCGTGGGGAACGGGCGAACCCGCAACCGGCCAGCCTGCCGGTGCCACCACCGACAGTCCGCACGCCTCGGGCTCCGGCCTGTCGGAGCGCGCGCTTGCGGAGGCGGTGCAGCGCGACCTCGGGCTTACCCCGGAGGAGTTCACTGCCGCCGGAGAATTGGGCACCAAAGCCGCCGACGCGGCAACCCAGTTGCGTAGCGTGACGGGATACGCCGGCATCAGGCTGGAATCCGGGCAGATTGTGATTTCGGGGTCGGGACCAGAGCTGCTGGAGAAGGTGGCGGCCCTTGCCGTCACGATCCCTGGGCTGGTCCTTGAAGCGCCGGCCCCTGCGGCGTCACCTGCGCCGGCAGCGGAGGGTGAGCAGTCCGGTGCTGGCGTTTCGCGGGAGTCCCGCTCCACCGAAGGTGCAGAGCTCGCCGTGAGCGCCGACCAGCTGTTTCAGGCCTACCTGCGCGAAGTGGGCCCCCAGGGCCTGCAGTCCGTGGTGGCCTCCGGCGGCAGATTTGTCATCCGGACCGGCGGCGTCAACACGCCGGAATCAACGTCGGACGCCGGCGCCAATGCCCCTGCCACCGGTTCCGGAAAGGTGTCGCCCGCGGAGTTCGTCGCACGGTACGCCAACGTGGAGCTCGACGGCGGCGCCTCCCTTGCGCCTGAAGCGGACGTTCTCGGGGGAGTGGGCTATATTGCCGACACCGGCTGGATCTGCTCCACGGGCTTCTCTGCCTTCGACCCCGCCGGCCTGCCCGCCGTCCTCTCCGCGGGACACTGCGCGTCGGATGGTGCAGCCGAAACGGCGACCCTGGAATTCCAGTTCAACCAGGTAGGGCTGCTGGGCAGGTTTGGGTTCAGCCAGTACGGCGGCCCGGGCAATTCCCGCATCCTTGAAAATCCACTGAACCCGGATAACCCCGGGAACGTGGGCACCGACATCTCCGTGATCGAGTCCCTGCGACCGGACATTGACCCGCTGCCGGCGGCCAGTACCTGGGGCAACCCGTCCGAGCCCGGTCCCGACGTGAAGATCATCGGCAGCGCGGATCCAGTGGCGGGAATGCCGGTGTGCCGGTCCGGGCGGTCGTCCTTCTGGTCCTGCGGGACGATCGACGCTGTGGGCATCTTTGTTGTTCCAGGCCCCGGCTACGCGGCCGACCCCACAGACCTTCGTGCCTTCCGCGGCTTCCTCTCCTACGCTGTGCAATCCAGCGGTGGTGACTCCGGCGGCCCTTACATCAGCGGCAACTACGCGGTGGGGACACATGCGGCAGGGGATACCCCTGACGAAAACGGCAACGTCATCCAGAACATGGCTATCGCCGCAACCCTCAGGGACAGCCTGGCCGTCCTTCCCGGCTATGCGCTGGAACTCTTCCTCAACAAGCCCACCGTCACCACGCCTGCGCCTGGCGCCACCTACGAGCCGGGGCAGCCCCTCGCCGGGACGGTTTCGGCGGCTCCCGCCTCTGCCGTCGCCGCGGGATCGAAAGTCCGGATTACGCTGGACGGAGAGGCTCCTTTCGAAGCCCCGGTTGATACCGCAGGAAACTGGAGCTTCCCGGCGCCTGACGGCAGGGAGGTGCTTCGGTTTACTGCGGAAACTGTGAATGGGTTCAGCGTTTCCGGGACGAACAGCTTTGAGTTTGCGCCGGCTGAACCGTCGGATCCGGAACCCCCGGCGCCAGTTGACCCGGGACCGCCTGCGCCCGCTGACCCGGCGCCTGCTGGCCCCGAACCCCAGCCGGCTCCCGTTCCGGCTGACCCGGCTCCCGTTCCGGCTGACCCGGCTCCCGTTCCGGCTGACCCGGCTCCCGTTCCGGCTGACCCGGCTCCCGT